>CAVGNR010000004.1:0-133397 GCA_963630675.1 Escherichia coli | reverse complement strand
ATCGTTCCGACCACATAGAATGAATAGGTTTAATACGAATAAAGTATTAAGCCTTTTTTATAGTATTAATTCATATAAAAATTTATTTATAAATGCGTAAGCGTAAAAGATTTCCACAATCGACTTCCTGAACGGATTTCCGAATAATCTAGCCAGGAGGTTCGAACGTGTTTTGCAACAAATATTTAGAAGAATTCAAGATAGACCTGGTGAAGCAATACTTCAGCGGCCGCCCGAACAAAGACATCTGCGACGACTACAAGATCGCGAGGTCGACCCTCTGGGGATGGATATGCAAGTACGGGCACATGGTCCAGAAAGACTGGGAGGTGAGCGGGGTCGAGAGCGTTGATGAAGAGTACGTCGACATAACCGCCCCGATGAAGAGGGAGGCAACCGAGATGTCCATGATCCAGACGACAAACGAGACAATCAGGATCTTCAAGAATGGCTACTCGATCATCTGCCACATATCGAAGCTGGACGCCGTCATGAGGATCATCCGCGATGATTGACCTAGAATCCATAGACCATATCTATCTCTTTCCGGGAAGCACCGACCTAAGAAAGGGAAGGCATTCGCTGGCGCTGCTTGCAAGGAGGATCCATTCGGATGACGGTTTGCATGAGCTCTTCCTCTTCTGCAACAGGAAGAACGAGCTGATCAAGATCTATGAGAAAGATTCCACGGGAGTCTGGGTTTACATCCGCTCGCTCGATGAGACCAGATTCCCCTGGCCAAATAGTATTGCAGAGGCTTGTGAAATCAACAAGGCGCAGATAAACTGGCTGCTAAAAGGGATTGAATTCAAGAGGCTGGAAAGCGCCGGGAAGCCATCAAAAAAATAGCGAAAAAACTTGTATTAAATATGCGGAAAAGCTCGATTTATTCGGAATTTTTTGCTATAATACAAACATGAAAAAGGCAGTCGGGATCAACGAGGTATCGAAAGAAGAATTATATAATTTATACCTTAAATTATTGAAGAAGAATGAAAAACTCGAAGCAAAGTTTTTAGCGATGCAGATGGAGCTTGGCGAGAAGAACAGGAGGCTGGGGGAATACAGCTTCCAGCTCGCGAAGAGGAACAGGATCATATTCGGCAAGAGAAGGGAAATAAACAAAATATCCCAAAACAAATTTAACGAAGCTGAATGCAACCAATCCAAAAAATCATACAAAAAGCGTGATACAGAAAACATCATGGCCAGGGATTTCCTTGAAAAGAACTTCACCGAGGAGATTTCCCTGGATCCCGACGAAATCAGGGACAATCCGTCGCTTATCAGGATCGGCGGGGACATCACCTTCAAGATCGAGTCGACGCCGGCAAGGCTGAGGATCATCAAGGTGATCTCCAATAAGTACAAAGATAAAAAGACGGGCAAGATTTACCAGAAGCTTAAAGACGACAAATATCCTCATTCATTTTGTACCCCATCATTTGCTTCAGAAGTAGTGACAAACAAATTTGTTCTTGGCACTCCGTTCTACAGGCAGTCCAAGTATCTATACGATGATGGGCTGAACATCTCTAGACAGACGCTGTGCAACTACCAGATGAGGACCGCAGAGATAATCAGGCCGATGTATGATTTCCTGGCCAGGAAACTGCTGGCCACGAGCGTCAAGGTCCTGCATGCGGACGAGACGACGCTGAGGGTACTCAGCAAAGACAAGTCGAAATGCTACCTATGGCTTTTCAACACCTCTCTCTATGAAAATCCCATTTTTATCTATAAATACTCTGATTCCCGCTCCGCCAAGGTTCCCCAGGAATTCCTCAAGGACTATTCGGGCTACCTGATAAGCGATTGCTATGCCGGGTACAACAGCCTCCCGAATATCGAGAACTCATATTGCTGGGCGCACGCAAGAAGGAATTTCATTGATATACTCGATACTTTATCAGACGATCAAAAGGCTGATTCCATATCGCAGAAGATAGTCGACGGAATCGATGAGCTGTTCGGGATCGAGCGTGAATACCGCAAGAAGATGTATACCGCATCGAGGGTGATGGAACTTCGAAACCGAGGCCCATTCAAAGAATGCCTGGACGGAATATTCAAACTCTTGGAGGGCGCGAGCCCAAGCCCGAAGTCGAGGCTCGAGACCGCCGTCAAATACATCCTGGACAGGAAGCAATCGTTTTTGAACATATTAAAAGATGGGCATCTTGAGCTGAGCAACAACTCCGCGGAAAGGGGCATCAAGCCTTTCGTGATCGCGAGGAAGAACTTCCTTTTCTCAAACACCGAGAACGGTGCCGAGTCCTCTGCGATGATCTTTTCAATCATACAGACGGCCATCGCCAATGGGCTCAAGGCAAGGGATTACCTAGAAAAACTGATAGCCGAGATTCCTGAAAACCCAAAGGAAGAAGAACTAGAAAAGCTTTTGCCCTGGAATATAAAATCCTAATCCGTTTCCATCCGAACCGGTTCGAACGGGACAAAATTTACGCTTACGTTGCTGCTCATGCTGTTCATAACGATTCCCCTTCGATATGAACAATACGTACCAAAAAACAATTAGGCGGAAACAAATAACGGAATAATCACAATTTGATATTGCATTTCTTTATGCCTAGTGATGTGCTTAAGAAAAACCAAGAAGATAATGCTCCTTACGACAATTGGGTAGAGAAAAGATACATCACGCTTACCGAAGGCCATCAAAACGACTTTAGTTTAGTGACGCTGTGGTTCAGGCCAATCATTGATAAATATGATATTCGCCCTTTATGGGTTGATTATGATTTTTGGAACTCGCAATACTTGGTCAAGGAAATGGAGGGCATGGGCTTTGAGACGAAAAAGATAAGGCAGGGCGTTTATACACTTAGTGAACCTATGAAGCGGCTTGAGGCGGATTTGAGAAACCAAGCTTTGAATTATAACAACAACCTAATCATCAAGTGGCGCCTAGCAAACACATAAGCCAAAGCTAATGTGAATGGCGACATCCAACCATTGAAGCTAAATTCAAGGCTTAAAAGAATAGATGGAACGATTGCTATGAGTATCGCTTATGCGACTTTGACTAGGTACAAGCTGGATTACGAAAAACATGATATGTAAAATCTACAAAAAATTCCATGGCTTTTGGAAAGAGCTATAATAAGACCAAGATGGGGACGGTTCTATGTTTAACAAATTCATAAAAGTGTCATTACTACCTGTAGTGGTTACATTGACAATTGGCTCATTTTTGACAAATTTGAGTTCAAATACTTATAACGTTTCTTCAAAACAAATTAGAGAAAAGGCTGAAAAAACACAATTTGAGCAGCCAACGGAAAACTACGATATTAATGTAATTGATTCCGAAAAATCATTTGATGCTACGACTGAAAGTTTTTTGTTTTCTTCACCTGTACCTATTGATTATGTCAGTAAAGAAGGCGATGTCAATCTCGTTAACTTTAAATACAATGAAGGAGAAGTTTCTTGCGTTTTGACTAATTTTATTGATAACTCTAATGTTATACTTAATTTTTATTTAGATAGTGAATTAATCGATAGATGCACACTTTATTTTGCTGAATCTTCTGCAGGTATAATTTATTCATCTGCAATATCATTGGATACTGCTTGTAGAAACGCAGGTCAAGAATTGAATTATGAATTAGCCAATGAGAACGAAGAAGACAGCACAACGTCTGTTAATCGGGCAAGCATCGCTCCTTGCGATATAGGCGCCAGTGGAACTATATATGGCACGTTGAGATGGACTGATGAACAAGGCAATACGCATCCACTAATTGGGGCAAAAGTTAAAGCTACTATGTCTATGAGTTGGTGGAGTGCTGAAACTTATACCAATAGTAGTGGCTACTATGTAATAAATTACGGCGATATTTGGCATCTTTTTGGCGGAATCCCAATGATTCACGTTTACGCCGAAAGCGATAATGTTAAGGTGCATAATGGCGGGACATATGAAAAAACTTACGAATTTAGTTCTGGAAGCGGTGGAGAATTTTCTTATACGTTCTCCCCAACTAAAGATGGAGACATGGGAAAAGCAATGATGCTTTTTCAAGGCCTTAAAAATTTTTCAGACTACGCTGAAGAATTAAATGGTGGCGTTTCTATAGAATACTGTAATCTTAAATATCCTGACGGTACAGATGGCGCCTATTATGATGGCAATGGAACTATACATATTAGTGCTGAAACTCCTAAACATAGTTTTTCTCCTGAATCTTATGCATCGTGGGATGTGCTTGGTCATGAGTATGGTCATCATGTACAAAAAGTCTTAGGTATAAGTGCAAATCCCGGAGGAACTCACTATATTCCAGGCAATAACATTGATGATCAATATAAATCTGGATACTCATTAGCAGTCGCTAAAGATAGAGGTCAAAAACTCTCTTGGGGTGAAGGTTGGCCTACGTACTGGTCTACTGTTGTTCAATCGCATTTTACTGATGATTTGAAGTCTATTTATACTGTTGGAGATACTAAGTATACGTCGACAAATGGTTTCGATTACGAATTGGATTCATATGGTACAGGCAGAGGCGACGCAGATGAACAAGCTATTCAACGTTTTCTCTTTAAATTATGCGATTCTAAAACTGATGTTAATGATAAATTTGCGTTAGGAGAAATGACTCTTTGGAATATTGTTATCACTAATAGGCCAGTTACTTTTAGCGATTTTATTCAGGATTTATATGACGACGGTTATAACAAACATAATTTAGGAATTTTATTAGAACAATATAATGTTATTAATGGAAATATTAGCGTAACCAACAATCAATATTTTGACAAATTACCAACCTTTACCTGGTCTACGGATTCTGGAAGCGATAATTTAAAATTTAATCAGTTCGATTTATATTTCGAAACCTCTTCTGGATATTTGATTGAAAAGGTAAGTAATATTTCTGCTTCTGGTGATTCAGTTACTTATAAACCAACTAGCGCTATTTGGAATAAAATATACGGTGCTTACGGTTCTACTTTTAGCGTATACTTTGTTGCAAGACAAACTTATTCATATACTAGTGGAAATTATTACTCGGAAATTAACACTTTTTCCAAACCTAGTTCATTTTCTTCTGGAAAGGTGCAAGTAAAACCAAATGAATGGGGTTTTGAAGGAAGGTATTATTTCTCAAATGAGATATATGATATAGATTCGTTAGAAGAAGATACTAACCATATTCGCTTTTCGACATTTACCAGAGATGGTTTAACGATAACTACTGAAAGATTAAGATGCGGATATATTGAAAATTCGTACGTTAATTTATCTCCGCGTCGCAAAAATGCGGGTCATGCCTATTTAGAGATGAATTTTAATAGGCCTGTATATTCAATTTTATATAGCGTGGGCCTATGGAGCAGTAGTGAAAATCTAGATGGAACGGCAGCATTATTTATTAAGGATGCTGGCGGCAACTGGAGCAAATTACAAGATTTGTTATCATTAGAGTTAAAAACAAAAGAACAAGGACATAATCGATACTCACACTATTTTACAAATGGTATCTATGGTCTTAGATTTGAGTGTACTTCTACTGCAACGGGAAGCCGAAATAAGGGTAGATTATCAATTGATGATATAGTGTTCGGAACAAAAACAGGTACAAGTGAAAATGAGTTTTATATCACAAATTACGGAAAAACATCTGTTTAATACGGAGGTTTTTTGGTATGAAATACGGAAAAACTAAACTATTCACCTTATTTACTAGCGTTATGGCACTAGTAAGCTGTAACAACGGTAAGCCAAATGCCACTTTTATCGATGTAGGATTTAATGAATATTATGGACAATCTAATCCTACAAGTCAGGCCGGGTTGGCTTTCAAGGCCAAAAATGAACAACCTTTAAATGCAACCTTTGAAGTATATATCGGTGCTAGGAAAGGTTTTGCTGAAGATTGGCGAAATAATCTATGGGAATGTAACCCGGGCTATGGGAAATTTGCTATTAATAGAGTTATTGAAGATGAAGTAGGCGATGAGCTTCGGAACGACTATATTATTCTCGATGATTTTCCTAATGACGAAAAATATCCATTAACATACGAGATAATTGAAGATACGGTTGATGGAGTTATCATGCACTATGAGGGATGCGTGGTAAACGCATTCGATTTTAGCTCAATAGATTCTTTGAAAGGCAGTATTGGCTATTACATTTGCTATTATGACGATGTTAATTCCAAAGAGTTTGAAGAAAACGTATATTTGTATGGAATTTCTTGGGGTGGGAAAATCAATTTCGAGAAGAATGACAAAGTTGTTGTTTTTTCTGAATAAAAGTTACTATGTAAAATTCGCTTTTTCGAGACGCCGATGCCTTCGGCCTCGGTAAGCTTCTCGTGGTAATGCCTAAAGTTGAACCCGGAATACTTCCCGCTGTACAGCTCGATGGTTTTTGCCTTGGTGCCGGGATTGGTCTTCCACGTCCTTCCTTTCCCTTTGTTACCGTGGTCAAAGGCCTTGATTCCCTTTGCCAGGTATTGCTTCTTTAGCCTATTCACGTATTGCCTGCTGATTGCAAGCTTTCTTGCAGCATGCCTGGTGGTCATGCCGCCTTCCAGGGCCTTTTTGATTATCGATTCGACGTGGCTGCTGATCATGTCGTTCATAACGATTCCCCTTCGATATGAACAATATGTGCCAAAAGCAATTAGGTGGAAACAAATAACGGCATAATCACATTATTATTGCGTTGCCGTGTGACTTTTTGTATTTATCGTTACTATGGCAGGTCTTTAGATCAAATGCACATCCACGCTCAGCACAGAAAATTCTACCGATTAAAACGGATGATTTATTGAGTCTTGAATTTGAGGCATATCTTATTTTTCTTTCGATTTGAGCCTCTTCCCTTTCATTTGGATTAATTATTGCAGGATGGCTTTCTTCAATATAACATTGAGGTATTTCAATTTGTATGGCCTAAAAGTGTAGGTGAAACTTAATCGATTAAAAAAGGAGTTATAATTATGGATGCAGAAAAAATTTATGATATATTATTAAAATTTTCTTCTAATAGCCAGCGCGGAATACTAATCGATGGATCGTGGGGAATTGGAAAAACTTATCAAATAAATAGATTTTTGGAAAAAATTGAAGAAGATAATAAAAATGAAGAAGACAAATCTAAAAAAACCAAAATTATCTATTCGTCATTATTCGGACTCAACTCTATTTCGGAGTTGCATACAGAATTGTTTGCAAAATTAAACCCGTTTGCAAATGTTGTGAAAAACGCAGTCGGTGTAATAAGTCCTGCCTTTTCATTAATACCGTATGCTGGTGATGCAGTGTCTTCAAGTGTTTCATATGCGATTGGAAAGGTTGATGAAATTATTCAAAAACCAAAGATAAAAATAAAACAAAAAAGCGCTAAAAGAATAATAATTATTTTGGATGACATAGAAAGGGTAAGTTCAAATTTTGATTACAGTGCTCTACTTGGCTATATTAATCAAACTTATTTATCCGGTTTGAAAATCGTATGTGTTTGCGATGAAACAAAGATTAAAAATAAAAATTTTGATGAACTAAAGGAAAAAGTTTTTGATAGGTATTATAAAGTAACTAAAGCAAATAAAGACATTATAAAAATGTATTTTGGAAATGATGGCGTTTACTTAGAAAATACAGCAATTGAATTGTTTAATAATAATTTGAGAACAGCTTCAAAAACTGCTTTATTCTATTTTGAAATAAAAAAATATTTAGAGTCTCTAGATGGCAACAATCATTATTCAATTAAAAACAATATTCTTCTATGGTATGTATCACTGGTTGTCACTTCATTAAATCAAGAACTACAAGTAACTGATTATAAGAGACAAAAAAATGATTTTGATTTTTCTTATGATTTTTTCAATTCATATTTTAAGGACGATAATTTATCTGACAAATTAAACAAGTGTTATCAATTTGATTGTAGCAGTAAGCATATTGGGAAGATTCTAGATAAGGGATGCATAGATAGAAAAGAGTTGCTTTTGGCATTATCTTTTGTGTATTTATATGATGATTTTTCTTTTCTGGAAGACCTATTGAAGATTCATGATGAAGTTAATGATTCATATATCCCTTTGTTTTATTTGAGCACTAAAGATAGAACTGAAGAAATTAAAAAAATAATCGGTAATATTGATACTATTGATATTATGAGCGAAAAGCAATTTAAAAGGATATTATCAATTTTTGAATTTGAAGAAACTAAAAGCATTGTGTGTGATGTTGACGAAATCACAAATAAGCTAGCTGTGAAATGCTTAAATTCTGAAGAAAGAGTTATTGATACATTTTTCTTTTTAAATGCTTATCCTAAAGAAACACAAAAAGTATTAATTAATATAAAAAAAGCTTATTATGCATTACTGATAGAAGACTTGCTTAAAAGGCTTAAAGAAACATTTTTATCGGGGGATTATGATCAAATCTGTAATTTGCTTAACGAAATAAAACAAAAAGACTATTGTCATGCTGGAAGCAATAATGCTTATGATTTGATTCCGGAATTGAAACGTTGTTTCATTGAAAACAAGTATTTTTTGCCAACGATGAGCGGTACTATACAGGAAGAAGATTGGCACCTTGTACATGCAATATGTGATTTTATTTATGATTTCCCTTTTAGAGACGAATTCTCGTTATATTTAAAAGGTTTAAAAGAATCGACAACGGATGTTGATGAAAGAAATAGGGTAATTGCATTATTGGAAAGGTATTATCCAAATCTTTTAGAAAAATAACATAATCATTCATAAATGAATGAACCCATCAGTTAGTTAAAATATTCAACATTTTTCAAATAAATCCAACAAAACCATTACCTTGATTGTATATTAAGTGTAAAGACAGACGACACGGAGGTACAAAAAAATGAAAAAAATTAGTTTTCACTTTATTAGCATTATCCAGTGCTGCCGCATTAATTGGCTGTGGTAATCCACGGAATAAAACCCCCGATACTCAGCCGATGCAATCTTTTAAGAGCATGGCTCAAAACAGTGCATTATCAAGTATCAGTATGTTAAATACTGGTTACACAGGGGCTTTACGTCGTAAGGCTTTGACTGATGTACAGAAAAAATCCGTATTGGACAAATTGGATTTAGTAGATGAATTATTGAAAGACGATGTTATCAAATCTGAAGAAGTGGCAATCCCTGAAGGCGATAAATATTTTGGCACCTATGATAAATATTACACATTGACTGTAAATCAGATCGATGGAGTCAGAGAGGATTATAAGTTCTACTATAAAGAAACATTAGCTGCTCCTGAAACTGAAGAGAAAGATGAAAAGGATGAAGAAGTATCATCTGATTTGGATGGCGTTGTGATTTTAGGTGAAAAGACCTATACGATGCACGGCGATAAAGAAGTCTCCAAAGAAGGAAGAGAGATAGAAGTTGAGTATTCCTTTGTCATCACTGATGAAGAAACCAAAGAAAAAGTAATTGTCAAACACGAAAGCGAAACCGATGGTGAAGAAAACGAAAATGAATATTCGTATGCCAGACATGACGCCGCTGGCAAATTAGTAGAAAAAGTAAAAATCGATTTCGAACAGGAAAACAATGAAACTGAATATTCAGTCAAAACCATGAGCGATGGGGATAAGAAGCACTACAAATTCAAATTCGAAGAAAAAGACGGCCAAAAATTCGTAAAAGTCAAAATCATCGAAAACCAAGAGGTCGTTGAAGCTAAATTGCAAGTCACTGATACGAGCTATGAATTTGTCGAATAATTAATATTCTGCATTTTATCATTAGGGCTGAAAATCATAAGTAGGCAATAAAAAAGCTGTCAGTCATTTATCGGATTAAGGGATAATGTTCTGACAGCTTTTCATTTGGGCTCTGTAACTTTTAATTGGGATGCAAACATTGTATCAAAATAGATAATCAAAGCCGTTTTTTGAGAATGGGGCTAAGCATTGAAGGCACTTTTTCTTTTAAGAGGAAAAACGTTGCATGATATACTTTATCCATGGAACCATGTTTAACCATTTCATTCTCTTGTGACTATAAAGATCGTTGGAAAGACACTATGAGAAAAAAACTTTCTTTCTTCCTTTCTGGACTTCTTATGTCTCTAGCTTTGTTCGCTCTCGGGATTTACTTGAGCATTGCTGAAAAAACAGTCAGCATAGGAACCCCTCTTATGCTTATAGGTGTTTTAGGAATTCTTATTTCACCTTTCACTGCTCTTTTTCAAAAAAGCGGGAACAAGGGCTTCACCGGAAATTTAAGAATCCTCTTTTATAAAAATGGGGACTCACAAATTTATGATTACCATCTTCTCGGAACGAGAAAGGGTGAAACCTTTGAAAGCAAAGAACAGGTCTTCCAAATTAAAATGAAGAAATATATGGCTATTTTGATTTCTCCTCAAGGGGATTCTTATTGCATTCCATTGAGGCAACTAGATACAACACAAATTGAAAAATTGAAACAAATAAGCAAGGACGTATATCAATTTCGTGGTAAACCTGTGGAAGTGGATACGATATGCTTAGATAACGATAAAGGCTCTCAAGACGTTTTCGATGAAGAGCACAAAGGATAGAGAATCAGAATGGAACAAATAAAAAAGAGATGTTCCTGGTGTAATCCAAACAATCCTCTTTATATTCAATATCACGATGAGGAATGGGGAAAAACAAATTTAGAAGAGGGGCATCTATTTGAAATGCTGCTTTTAGAATCATTTCAAGCGGGTTTATCTTGGGAATGCATCTTGAATAAAAGAGAGAATTTTCGTCAGGCTTTTTCTAATTTTAATCCCTATATCATTTCTCAATATTCTCAAAAAGAGGTCATACATCTATGCAATGAACAAGGGATCGTTCGTAATCGTTTGAAAATATTGGCTGCTATTTCAAACGCCAAGATTTTCCTTCAAATCGAAAAGGAACGCGGTTCTTTTAAAGAATATCTTCTTTCTTTTACGAAAGGGAAAATCTTTTACGAATATGGGAAAACAACCAACGCCTTAGCGGATTCGTTATCTAAAGACCTTCGAAAACAAGGAATGAAATTCGTAGGCCCAACTGTGATATATTCTTATTTACAAGCCGTTGGCATTATTCATTCTCATGAAAAAGGATGTTATCTATACGAAGGAGAAAGAAAATGAAAGAAATCTCTTATAAAGACCTTAAAATCAATCCTGTTACCCTATTCTCCGATTCGTGGGGTGAACTCGTTACTGGAAAGAAAGGGGATAAAGTGAACGCAATGACGATCTCTTGGGGACAAATTGGCTCTTTATGGGGCCACTCTTCCGGAATGCCCGTGATTACCGTTTACGTTAGGCCTCAACGCTTTAGCAAGATCCTCCTTGATAAAGAGGATTATTTCACAGTTTGTTTCTTTGACAAAAAATATAAAAAAGAACTCTCTTATCTTGGAACTCATAGTGGTAAAGATGAAGATAAGATTCAGAAAGTAGGTTTCTCATCGGTTTCTTTTGAGGATTATTCCTACATAAATGAAGCAAGTTTAGTTTTTGTATGTCGCAAACTGTATAGACAAACGATGAAAGAAGAATGCTTCTTGAATCAAGGTGTCATAGCAGATTGCTATCCTCATAAAGATTTTCACGATCTTTACATCGCTAAAATTGAAAAGGTTCTTATAAAGGAATAGAAGCCTGTACCTATTGGTGGTAACATAATTTCACTGCGCTCGTAGCTCAGCTGGATAGAGCGTTCCCCTCCTAAGGGAAAGGTCAGGAGTTCGAATCCCCTCGAGCGCGCCAATAAACGAAAAAACTTAATAGCTTTCTTCTTTTTAAACCGAAAAGACCCGAGACATGTATAAGTCTTCGAAAAAAGAACGGACCCCTGTGCCAATAAAAAACATTTTTTAAAAAAGAGGCGACACCTGTTGTATTTATTTGACATTGTGACTACATGGTTCTATTCTTTTCTTGTCAGAAGGGTATTTTTTTACCCACAAAAGAATACTTTTCTGGTGTAGAGGCGTTTCTTTTCCTCGAGAAATGACTCCACGTCCCTCATTCTTTTGCAAGAGGGAAGAAAAATAGGGGATACATGTAGGAGAATAAAAACATGAAAGAAAAAAAGAAAATGGGACCTGTAATGACAACCGTCATTGCATCTGTCCTCCTCTTCTTAGCTTGCATCATCGTAGGTGTTGGTGGATTAGCTGATTGGATTCCAGCTGGTGGTGGAAAACTTCCGTATGGCCTTCTTGCCAGCATTGCCATTTACGGTAACGCCTTCATTGGCGATTTCAGCTCTAAATGGTCATTTGGCGTCTTACTTGTCGATGCCGTTGTTCTCGTTTTGTTTATCGTTTGCACCGTAAAATTAATCCGCAAAAAACAACCTGAGCTTATTTACTGTGCGTTTGCTGCTTCGTTAGGAATTGCCTATCTTCCTTTCTTAGGCATCCTTGCCTATCGTTTAATGGCAACTGGCCATGCAGAAGTTGGAGCAATGTGGATTATTGTTATCTCTTTCTTGCTTGATTTGGCCGGTATTTTATTGATGGTAATTGCCTCTTTAGCTGCAATCAAAGCAAAGAAAGAAGCTGAAGCAGAACCAGTCGTTCGCGAAGAAGCTTTAAGCGAAGATCAAATTCGCGTTATTGTTCGTGAAGAAATCGAAAACTACGAAGCTGCTAAACCAGCGGTTAAGACTCTTACTAAAGAAGATGTCAATAAAGTTGCTGAGGATGTCTCTAACAAAGTCGCCAAGGCTGTTGCAGATGAAACTGTTGCAAAAGCCTTAGAAAAACATGTTGAAGATTTCCATGCTCAAAAAGAAGAAGCCCCTGTCGTAGAAGAGGCTGTAGAAGAACCTGTAGCCGAAGAACCTGCGGAAGAGGAAACTGAAGCTGAAGCTGAAGCCCCGGAAGGCGAAAATGATCCATTTGCCGCTTTAAGAAATAAACGTCGCGCTTCCTTTGAAACCCGTTTAAAGAATGCTGATTTTGACTTACGCCATAAATATTATGATTTACGCGACCATATTAAGTCCTACGGCTTAAGCAACCGTCTTTCTATTCCTGGCGATAGCTTCTCCGCTCATCGTAAGAGATATGTTTTCATCACCATTAATGGCAAACACTTAAAAGTCTATTTTGCCGCCAATCCAGATGATTACAAAGATACACCAATCCCAGTAGAACGTACTGAAACCAAGAAATATGAAGATTTGCCTCTTCAATTCAAGGTTCGTTCCGACCTTTCCTTCCGCCGTGCCGTTAAGATCGTTGATGACATGTTGACCAAGGAAGGTTATACACGAGAAGACAAACCAGTCAAAAATACACAAAATCCACAAGATAAATAATCAGGTTTTGTAATTTAAGGGCTCAGAAATGGGCCCTTTTCTCATATTCAAGCGATAAATTGTTGACACAAGTTAAAATCCTTATTATTCTTATTAACGCGCTTGAAAGAGTGCGAATGGGTCATTAGCTCAGCTGGGAGAGCGCCTCCATGGCATGGAGGAGGTCATCGGTTCGATCCCGACATGATCCACCAATTGAAATTTACGGGTCTGTTGGCCCGTTTTTTTGTATTATCGGCTGTTTTTGAGTAAAATAGATGAAGTTGTTTAAGCTCAATAAGGGTCCTTCCTATGAAAAAAACTTTGCAAGAAGAATTAACTTCACGGAAATATCACATTCCGAATCGTTTTCTTTATTTCGTTTTAAAGAAGGTCGTCATTGATAAGGTTCTGGCACCAAAATACAACATCCATTATCAGATCATTGATGACATTAATGATGAAAAAGGACCTTGTTTCTTAATCTTTAATCACCAATCTCGTATTGATTATGTTTGGAATGTTCAAGCAGCCTATCCAAAAAGATTGAATTTTGTTTGTGGCTATAATGAATTTTTCCGTTCTCATTTAAAATTGATTCTAAAGATAGCTAACGCAATCCCTAAGAAGAATTTTGTTATTGATATGGCTTCCATGCGTGGAATTGATTCAATTACCAAACAAGGTGGAGTTGTGGCGTTTTCCCCCGAGGGAATGTCTTCCATTTCCGGTCATAACCAACCGGTTGTTTCGGGGACTGGAAAATACTTAAAACACTACAGGATCCCCGTATATTGTCTTAAAACGGCTGGCGCCTTCTTAACCAATACCAAGTCTTGCCTTGATGAAAGAAGAGGCAGAATTGAGGCTAAACTCTTTAAATTGTTCTCTAAAGAAGACTTGGAAGGGCTATCTTCAAACGAAATCGAGGAAAAGGTAAATGAAACTTTGACCCACGACGATTATCTTTGGAACGAAGAAAAGAAAATTCATTATGAAACTCAAGGACATATTGCTAAAGACCTTCATTATCTTTGCTACAAATGCCCTTCCTGCGGCGAAGAATTTGCTATGAACGATTCGGAAGATAGACTTTATTGCAAACGTTGTGGTGCAGGGGTGCAAATAGACGACACATATGCTTTAACTCCTTTCAAAAAAGGCATGAAGCTTCCTAAAAACATTTCGAACTGGTTTGATTGGGAAAGGCAATGTGTTGTCAAAGAAATTAAAAACGACCCTAATTTCGTTTTTGAAGAGCACGTTAAATTAGGAAAACTCGATCCATATAAACCTCTAAAAGACAAAAAAACGAGTGTTCTTTGTGGCGAAGGAGAGTTCCGAATCGATCATACGGGTGTCTCCTATAAAGGCAAAAAAGACGGCCAAGAATTCTCATTTCATATGTCTTATGAGGAAATCAATACCTTTGGAATGCCCACAGACACGAGTTATGTATCTCTTTATTATGCAGGGGAATATTACGATATCTTTCCCGAAGGGCCAACGAGCATTAAGATGTTGCTCCTTGTTGAGGAAATGCATCGTCTCCATGTGAATAAATGGAAGGCTCTTCCTAATGAGAAATGGATTTATGAATGATTCCATTTTCTTTGAACTTGTCCATCAAAAGAGATATTCCAACTCCAACCAAAGATAAGAGAATCGCTTGCCCAATATAGGCGAGAACAAACCATGGGTTAATCATAAAGAAGAGACAACCCAACTGTTCATTTAAGATATGGAACATAATCCATAATCCAGCTCCAGAGAGAAGAAGACTCCCACCAGTTAGTATTAAGGATGTAAACAAATAATATTTCCAAGATTTTGTTTGGCTCCAATTTTGTCTTTCTTTTTGAATACCAAGAGGATAAAAGACGAGGGACAGTATGCCAAATGCAACCATTAGAACGATTGATAACGATCTATTCAAAAGTATAGATTGAGGGAAAATCAAAGCGGTGATTGGATCGGTTATACCCATTAAGTATTGTCCTTTTCTAGAGATGCCTAAATAAGGGGTATAGAAGCTGATATCACTTATATGTTTTTCCTTGTTTAATTCGTTCAGTAGTTTTAAAGATTCGTTTTCGTCTTTCGGAAGAGTTATATACACCCCATCTGAGGTACCCATGTATTCGTTTTTCACGTTCGTTTCGTTGAAAGATGAATAAACGTTATTTCCAATAATGAAATAGCCTTCTAATGGATTGTAGTTAGGAAGATTCTCATCAACATATGTCTCTCCCTTGCCATATTTCTTAACGATATAGTCTTTTGAAACGCCTCCTTCTTTAAAAGACGGGTTTTCGAATATGCCAATGATCGTGAATCTTTCTAATTTCTTTCCAATTAAGTCTTCCAGCGAATTTAGTTTAACTGTTTGATTATCATTATCACGATACCCATATTTCATATAACAATCTGCTTGATAAGAAGTTAAAGCGATTTCATTCTCGTTCTTAGGAAGAGATGAGGCTACGTTCTCTAATCTTTTGTCAGGAACAAGTTTAAGATAGTTATTATTTTGAGGAATTTCCAATAAACCAAAGTTCTTAAAATGATCGTTTTGAGTAGGCGTGTTCTTATTCACATCCAAAAAATTATCATCTATGTGTCCAAAAGTATTGGTAACATTCTCCTTGCCCAAATGTTTTTCAATAACCTGATGTTCTTTTTGAAGTAAAGGAGAAGAAAGACTTCTAGCAACAATTACCTTATCGACATCGTTCTCATAAAGAAGTTTTAAATCGATTTCATTTTGATCTCTTGTATAGAAATCTTCAACATAGCCAGAAGATAGAAAGAATGCGGCGGTGCTTATAAAAGCCAATATTAGTCGCACAATGCGAAGTCCCCATTTTACATTCATTTTTAGTCCTCTCTTTTCCTAATTATATAGGCAAAAAATGCGTTAACATATTTGCTTTTAAGCCCGTTTTCTATAAATATATTGGAATATATTTACGTTTTGAAAATCCTTTTTCTTACTTCACCTTGAATGAAAATCTATGTGGGAAAAATGCAAGTTTAAGTAAAATAGCATTTTTCTGGAAGCGCTTCCATTAGACTAAAAACAATCCGAAAGAGCCTATTCATACGCTATATGTAAAGTAAGCGGTGGTAGGTCAAAAAATCATTTCTATTTAGGAGGTACAAAAATATGAAACGATTTAAAAAAGTAGCCTTAACGTTACTTAGTAGTGCGTTAATGGCCGCCCCTCTTCTTTCTTCTTGCGCTCCAGAAGGCGGAAAGCAAAGCGAACAATCTTCGCAAGTTAACGCAACCGTTAAAAGCATTGCGATCACAAAACTTCCGACCAAGCTCAATTATGAAAGCGGAGAGATTTTTGATCCTACTGGCATGGTTGTAACTGCCACCATGTCCGACGGAAGCACAAAGGAAGTAAGTGACTATTCCTATTCTAAAGTTCCTCTTCAAGCCAGTGATAAAAAAATTAAGATTACTTACAAAGGAAGAACGGCTTATGTTGAAATAAGCGTTAAATTCGTTTTAAGAGCAACCTCAATTTCGATTGAAGAATTGCCAACGAAAACCAAGTATGTAGCTGGTGAAAGATTTGATCCAACCGGAATGAAGGTTGTCGCTATGATGAACGACAGCACGAAACAAGTTGTTACAGACTATGATTACGATAAGAAGGAGCCTTTAACTGCCAAAGACACTTTAGTTACCATAACCTATCAAAGCTTGAAGACTTCCATTGTTATTAGCGTTGAAGAAGTCAATGAAGTTGGCATCGAAATTACAACAAAACCAGCTAAACTAGCCTACTTGGTTGGTGAAAAATTTGATAAAACCGGCATGGTTGTATCCATTAAGAAAAATGATGGAACAACCGCAGAAGCGGATATGTCTCAAATTACTTTTGATAAGAATGACGCATTGACTATAAAGGATACGAAAATCAAAGTAATGTATAAGACTTTCTCCACAACCTTAAAATTGTCCGTCAGCACATCTAAATTAACAGGAATCGTCATAGAAAAGGAGTTCAAAAAGAAAACATACTGGGCAGGTGAACACTTAGACCTTTCTGGCTTGTCCGTTCTTGCTAATTATGAAGATGGAACAAATAAAAAATTAAGTGTTGATGAAATGGATATTGATAAGGACGTTCTTAAAAAAGAAGACGTTAAAGTAACCATTTCCTTTGGTGGATTTAAGCAAGAAATTGGAATTACCGTCAAAGAAAAAGTGACATCCGTTGTAGTCGATTCCATCAAAACGGTTCGTGTAGAAGCAGAACATCTTGATACATCAAAAGCTGCGTTAAGAGAAGACTTTATTGCGGCAGGTAGAACCTTCATTGAAGAAGGGGACAACGCTAGCAATGGGCAAAACATCTGTGGATACAATCCAGGCTCCATATTTGAAATCCCTCTTTCTAGCGATAAAGACTTTGAGGTGCTTATCACAGCTAGAATGAGCGACACCAATCTTGGATATGATATTAATTCGGGACTTGAATTTAGCGTGGATGATAAAGTCATTAAAGCCGATAATGTCGAATTCAAATACAATGGCGGAACTGATTATTGGAATTGGATTAGCTTCAAAATTGGTAAAGTTGCCTTAGCTCAAGGAAATCACACCTTCAAAATCAAATCCATCAATCAAAGACCAAACATTGACTATTTTGATTTCAAAGTGACTAAGTATGGTGAAGAAACAGGCGAAACGAAGTGCACTGGCCTAACCCTAAAAACCGCTCCTAAAAAGCTACAATACACAGCAGGTGAAAGTTTTGATCCAACCGGAATGCAAATTGAAGCCACGTTCGATGATTTAACCACGAAAGTGCTCGAACCAACAGATTACACGATTGATAAAACCGTTTTAACTGCGGATGATACAAAAGTCACAGTTACATATGAAGGTATGACTCTTGATATTGCGATCCAAGTTGGAAAGAAATATTTTGCTAAGATAGATGGCCTTGGTGAAAAGAAAGTAGAGGCCGAAAGCTTAGATTTCAGCCAATGTCTATTTAGAGAAGATATGGCTGCAGCGGGTTTCACTAGCTATATTGTCGACAATGGCGAAGCCAGTGGTGGAAAGTCCATTGAAAGATATAAGAAAGGAAGTAAATTCTCGCTTGATTTCCTTACCGGAGAGACTTCTAAAGTCAAATTCTCCATCTTTGCATCTGAATGCAATAACCAGAAATTTGATGATATGGTTACCGTCAAAGTGGATAACAAGGTGATCAAATCCAATAATCCGACCATGTCTTCTTCTGCAAGTAGCCAATATTACAATTGGCAAGAAGCCGTCTTTGACCTCGGCGAATTAGCAAAAGGCGATCACAACATTACCATCGAAATGATCAATGGTCGTCCAAACCTTGACTATGTTTCATTCTATACAAGCAAATATGGGACACAAGAAATGGGCCATACCCTTGAATCTTTAAAAATCGTAACGAATCCAACCAAAATGGAATATATCGTTGGAGAAAAGTTTGACAAAACAGGAATGGTTGTCGAGGCCTATTATTCAGACAAAACACATGAAACCGTTACTGATTATACGATCGATAAAACTGATGCATTGACATTAGAAGATACTTCTATTGTTGTTAGTTTTGGTGGCAAAACAGTTACGTTGGCGATAAAGGTTAAGGCTGTTGTCGATTTCACTGTCAATGAGCCTAAAACAATCGTTAAGGAAGCGGAGGATGCCGACTGGTCCACGTTAAAGGGTGATGCGGCTGGTGTTCAAGCTGAGGATAACACTCACTCTTCAGGTGGAAAATCCATCGGACACATTGCTAGTGGCTATCTCCAATACACCTTTGAGACATTAGAAGAGATGAATCTTGTTGTTACTGTCGTATTAGCAAAATATGAGCCACTTAAAGTCTCCGATCTTGTTTCATCTTTCCAAATCGATGGAAAAGACGCGACATTTGACGATATCACTCTTGGAAGAGTTGACGGAAATGATTTCTTCAATATGAAAGATTGCGCCGTCACATGTGGTAAATTGGCTGCTGGTGTCCATACTTTCAAGATCAACTTTAAGGGTGGACCAAATCTTGATTGCTTTAAATTTACTTTTACAAAATAAATGAATCAACACACTACGGGGAGGAGAAATCCTCCCTGTATCTAAGAAAGGATAATATATGAAAAGAACTACTACGATTGTAACTCTTTCGGCAATTTTCTTAGCTTCCTCCGTTCTCGCTATAGGCAACTCCATTGCTTTTAAGTACCAAGGTCAAATTGATTTGTTCCTTAGCAAAGATTCGTATAATTACGATAAAGATAAAGTAAATGATGCCTTGACTTTAGGGACTGATTTAGCGGAAGAAATTTGTCAAAACGGCAACGTTCTCTTAAAAAATGAAAATGTTTTGCCACTTGAACCGGTCGATAACAGCTTTAGAGCAAATATCTTTGGCTGGGGCGGAAGCGATGCAGGATTTATGTACCAAGGGGGCGGAAGTTCAGAAGGTGGATATGCAGATGCGAAAGTGTCTTTGTATAACGCCTTTAGAAATTATGGCTTCGAATTAAACGAAACATTAGTTCGCAAATACTCGAGCCTTTCTTATCACCGCGAAGGTTCTCCTGATCAAAACCAACACTCAACTTATTATCGAAATTATGAACCAGACGCCTCCTTCTATTCGGAAGAGGTGATGCAAGAAGCAAAAGAATTCTCCGATGTAGCAATTGTCGTTCTCTCACGCCGTGCGACAGAGGGCGACGACCTTCCTAAGGTCAACTATAACGAAAACGGTGTTGCTGACACTTCAAGAAACTATCTTGCCTTGTCCCAACGTGAAGAATTGATGTTTGAAGAAGTATATAAGTATTTCGATAACGTCATTGTCTTAGTGAATTCCTCTTCTCCAATGGAAATGGGGTTCTTAAACAATCCTAAAATTGGGGCGGCATTATATGTAGGTTATCCAGGGTATTATGGTGCTGCAGCTATCCCTCAAATCTTAACGGGTGAGGTGATTCCAAGCGGTCATTTGACGGACACGGCTGCATATGATTTAAGCAGTGCTCCTTCCTATGTCAATTCTGGTCCAGATGCAACCATTGGATATACAGGCAAAGGCGGAAGATACAAAGATTATGCTGAAGGTATTTATGTCGGATACAAGTGGTATGAAACAGCAGACGCTGAAGGATATTGGGATTCTTCTACCTACAATGAATATGGTTTAAATAAAACTGGTTATGACGCGGTTGTCCAATATCCATTCGGTTATGGCTTAAGCTATACGAAATTTAATTGGCTTCTTCAAAGTGTCACAGACTCATCCGGCAAAGAAATCAGCCAATCCACAACGCTTAAAGCGGACGATTCTATTCATTTTAAAGTGTGGGTAGAAAACGTTGGAGAATATGATGGCAAGGATGTTGTAGAGCTATATTATTCAGCCCCTTACAAAAAAGGAGAAATCGAAAAATCATCGGTAAATCTCATTGGTTTTCAAAAAACAAGCCTTCTTCAACCTGGGCAAGGACAAACTCTTGAATTCCAAGTCAATGTCAGCGATATGGCAAGTTACGACGCCTATGACAAGAACAACAATGGCTTTATGGGCTATGAGCTTGACGGAGGCAATTATTCCTTAAGCTTCCGTACTGATGCGCATAATGTCAAAGACGATTTAGATGGACGTGAAATGTCTTATAAGTATCAGATTCCTTCTGAAGGCTATAAAATCGAAAACGATCCTGTAACAGGCCATAAAGTCGAAAATCGTTTCACAACATATTTGAATACGATTTCAGGTGCTGAATCTCAGTGCTACGAGCCTCAATCGTTATATATGATGTCGATTGATGGGAATGATGCGGATCCAGATTATAACCAAGGGATTCGCTATCTTACCAGAGATGACTTTAAAAATACCTTCCCGAAGAGAACATCAACTCGTTCAATGAGTCAAAAGATGTTCGACATGGTTTTCAAGGTTCATGATCCAATCAATAACGACAACGATGTCATGCCAAAATTCAATTCCAAAGATACAAGCTGGACAATCGATGACGTTAAAGGACTTCCTTATGACGATCCGAAATGGGATGAACTTATCTCTCAATTAAGCATTGAACAACTTGCTACTTTATGTGCAAGAGGTGGCTTTGGCACCATCTCTATTCCTGAAATCAACAAAGGAAAATGCACTGATTCCGATGGTGGAACAGGATTTACAAGTAGCATTGCTACAGGTGAAAGCGGACATGCTACAAAATATCCTGCTGCAAATATCATTGCTTCAACATGGGATTGGAAGATTGCCTATAAATGGGGGCACGCTATCGGTGAAGAGGGAAAAGCTCTTAACATTCAAGGATGGTATGCACCTGGATGTAACGTTCATCGTTCACCATTAGGTGGAAGAAACTTCGAATATTTCTCCGAAGACGGACTTCTTTGTGGCGAATTTGTTGCGCAAACTGTTAAAGGATGCACAGAAAACGGGGTTTACGCCTATATGAAACATTTTGCTGGAAATGACACCGATGAAGGCAGAAATGGTCAATTCATTTGGATGGAAGAACAAGCTCTTCGTGAAATTTGGGCAAAACCAGGCGAAATAGCAACGAAAGTCGGTAAAGCGAACGCCATGATGGTTTCTGTTGATCGTATTGGCGGAACAAGAGCTACTGGCAGCTATGCTCTTCTAACTTCCTTACTCCGTGATGAATGGGGCTTTAGAGGATCGGCTATTACGGATTACTATCAATCTGGTAACGTAAACGATCTTGATGAAGGAATCCGTGCAGGAAATGATCTTGCCTTGCTTCCTGGAGGCGATCCTAACGCTTTAATTCAAGATTATAAAAACCCAAGCGCAACAACTGTCATCGCTCTTCAAAAATCAGCACATAATATCTTATATACCTATATAGATACGATTGACCGCACAGAGAAATTTACTGGTATTGATTTGAATCAAACGGTCGGTCAAAGACGTGAAGATACCTCAGGAACATGGTGGAGACCATTGCTCTACACTATCGACGCCGTACTCGCTACAGGATTTGTTGTTTGGGGTGGACTAGCTATTTATTTGACATGGTTTAAGAAAAGAAAGAAGGATTAATTCATATGAAAAAATTAAATGAAAACATTCGTTTGGGAATTTCTCAAGCCGTGGCTACTCTTCTTGGCGTATTGGCAATATCCTTCACTGCCCTTCCTGCGTATTTTGAAAATGATCGTCCAGATATGTCTATTATCAAAATGATGATGGGGGATGGAAGAACTCCATTCTCCCCATTGTTAATGTTTGGCTTCATCCTTCTCATTTTAGGGGCGGCTTGCTCTTTGGTGCTCACCGTTCTTCATTTCATGAACAAATCAACGCCACTTATCACGACTATTCTCGCTGTTACATCTCTTCTTCTAGTCCTTGCTGGTTCTATCATTCTTGCGTGTTCTATCCTTATTGTAGGTTTGGACAAGCTGAATTCTGAATTAGGTTTCACCCAAGGCGTTTGGGGAATTCGATATGGAAACATTCTCGTTCCTCTTTTTGGTCTTGTTGCTGTTGGCTTCACTTATCCTTCGGCTCTCATCATTCTCCATCACAAAGATTTGGAGGATGAAGAAAAAACAAAAGAAAAATAAAAGATGCTGGAGGGTCTATTTAAGGCCCTCCAACCTATCTATTCTGCACTCCTTTGTAGGCAGAATTATTTTCTTTTTAAGTTAAATGGTAAAATATAAATATGATAAAAGTCGCAATTGTTGAAGACGAAATGAAAGAAAGAGAGAAACTCCGTTCCTATTTCGAAAAATTAGAAAAAGAAATTGGAACGCTTTATCTTTTGTCTTTTTTCTCAGATGGAGACAAGTTCCTTTTTGATTTTCATTACGGTATGTATGACCTCGTTCTAATGGATATTGAATTATCGAGTAAAGATAATGGGATAACAGTTAGTGAAAAGCTTCGGAAAATTGATACGGATGTCATTCTTGTTTTTATGACTAACCTTGCTCAGTATGCGATTGAAGGCTATAAAGTTAATGCGGTTGATTATATTGTTAAACCAATTTCTTATTTTGATTTCAAAGCAAGAATATCTTCTCTTTCGAATGATATAAATAGCAAGCACAAAGAGAAAGTCCTTATTCAAACGGATGGAAAGAAAATTGTTGTTTTGATTAACGACATCTATTACATTGAGACGGTTTCCCATTCTTTGATCTACCATACAAAAACTGGTGAATACAAAGCGTATGGCGCTTTAAAGACCGTTCAAACAGAACTGGAAAATTTTCATTTTTCCATGTGTAACTCATGTTTTTTGGTGAATTTGGAATATGTTGAAAGAGTGGATGGATACACGGTTACGGTAATGGGAAATGAATTGCAAATTTCTCATCCGAGAAAGAAACAGTTTTTAAAGGAACTCAGCTTATTTTTAGGAAAATGATCACCCAATTATACCCAATCAACTCTTTATTCTTTTATCGTCTCATCTTTATGGCCGAACTTCTTCTTGGCGAGACGATTTTCGCTTATAAGCTCCAAAGGAAAGACGGTTTTGCTTATAAAGCGCCTCTCTTCGTTCTTTCTTGTTTTGTTTTTGCTTTTATTTTCCCTATTCCGACTAGCAATGCTTTCTATTCCATGATGATGTTTTTCCTTTTCTTTGCCTATACGTTTTTTATGGCTTTGTTACTTTTCAAATCTGATTGGAAAATGATTCTTTTTTGCTTGATTTGCGGATATACGACAGAGCATATTGCCTATGAACTCTATTCTGCCTTTCAAAACTTCTTTGTGGCTGGCGATGAAAACATGGGTGGAATGTATGATTACAACACTCTGAAACTTTTCAATGGACCGTTAGATGTAACGATTTATATTGTTTGCTTTGTAAATGTCTATTGGTTGATTTATATCGCCTTCGCCAGAAGAATGGAAAAAGAATATTCCTTTAAAAACTCGGACGGTTTTAAGGTGTTGATCATCGGTTTCCTTTTTATCATTATTGATATTGTTGCGAATAGTGCGATTTCCTATTACTCGAATATTCATTTTGAAAGAATATATTTAGGGACTATTGCTCTTATAAATGCTTTAGCTTGTATTTTGGGGATGCTCTTTATTTTTGAAATGTATTATCGAAGCAACTTACGTAGAGAATTCGATATTATTCAAGAATTACGTAAAGAAGAAAAGAAACAATACATGATATCAAAAGAAACAATCGATATGATTAATATCAAGTGCCATGATTTCAGACATCAAATTAGGGAATTAGGAAAGAAAGAGAAGATCAACGATGAAGCAATCAACGAGGTTAACAAATTGATTCGGATTTATGATTCCTCCATCAAGACATCAAATAATACCTTGAACGTTATTCTTTCGGAGAAGTCGCTTACTTGTTCTAAATACGGAATTAATTTTTCCTGCATTGCAAATGGAGACTTAATTAATTTCATGAGTGAAGAGGATATTTATTCTTTGTTTGGCAATATCGTAGATAATGCGATTGAAGCAGTTAAAAATCTTGATAAAGATGAGCGTATTATCAACTTAAAAATCAAGTCGGTCGGCAATATGGTTTCTATCTCAGAAAGCAATTATTACGAAGGAAAAATAGAGATGCAGGACGGTCTTCCTAAATCTAAAAATGCAGACTACCTTCACCATGGATACGGTCTTAAATCCATACGTATGTTAGCGAATAAATATCATGGGACAATGGATATTGAAATTAAAAATTCTAAATTTACGATTACTTTGTTATTTATTATGAAGAAATAAAAATATTTGGTGCTATAATTTCAACCGTTTTTGGAGGCTTTTTATGGATATTATCCTCTCGGTTGTAAGCGATCAGAACTTCTTAGGCGCGATAATCGCGTCAATTGCCTTTATTCTTTTGGGCTTTTTACTAAGAAGACTTAATTTCATTAATGAACATGGAAGAGGAATTTTGAATGTTGTTGTCATGAAAGTAGCAATCCCATGCATGGCTTTTTGCGCTTTTATGTCAGATTTCAATGCGGATGAGTTTGTTGCAAATCTCTTGATTCTTGTTTTTGACCTTGTCTTCTACGTGCTTTTCCTTGCAATAGGGAACCTCATCTTTATTAAATTTGATAGGAACAAGAGAAAAATCTATGCGATTTTAGGTGCAATTGGCCAATTGACTTTCTTTTCTATGCCAATTTTGGCTGCGACCTATGGATCTGAAAGCGGGATCTTAATTCCAACTTCTTTAATGTCTATTGCCTTTCGCTTATTCACCTACCTATATTCTTATGTCACTATCACCGGCGAGAAAATCACTAAAGAAAATTTCGGAAAGACCATGAAAGACGTTTTCGTGAATCCAATCATGATTTGTATGTTTCTTGGTCTGATTATTTGGGCTACACAAAACCTTACCTGGCAAGTTAACGTAGCGAATACATATTATGGTTTTTTAAGAATTGATAAGACCCTCCCTGCTTTATATAAGATTTTCCAATTTGGTAATAACATGGCTACCCCATTATGCATGCTCACTATTGGCGTTACGCTTGGAGAATCGAAGTTCTTAGACACAATTAAAAACGGATTGGCTTGGTTTATTTCTTCTCTTAGAGCTGTTGTTTTTCCAATTTGCATCTTGGGAATTTGTTTGTTGATTCAATGGTCTGGAATAATGCACTTTAGCGAACTTCAATTAGCGGCAATGGTTATTGGCAATGCTGCTCCAGTTGGTGCGGTTGTTGGTGTTTATTGCGTGAACGCGAATAAGGAAGCGTATGTTGCCTCCGATGCTATTTTCCTTTCAACGATTCTTTCTTTAATCGGCATTCCTTTGCTCTTTGTTCTTATCAAACTATCCATGGCCTTGCCTATTTTTGCTTGATTATCCTTATTTATTGGGTATCATTAACGGGTTCTTAGGAACCCTTTTTATGTATTCAAAAAAACGTTTTATCAAAACTTGTCTTCTTATCCTGCCCTTTCTTTGTTCTTGCTTTGGAAATGGCAATGAATCTCTTGAGGATTCTTCCTTCTCTTCCTCTAGTGAAGTGGAAATCATTCCTCAAGAAGGCCTTTATTTTTCCTATGCTTCAAGAAAAATTACTCTCGGACAAAACTTCATTCAAGGAGTTTCTCCGACGATTTATTTAAATGGAGAGGAAATCCCACTAAACTCTTTGGCTTGGACTAGCTTAGATAAAGATGATAAAAACTTCTCTCTTTATGATCTTCTGTTAGAGGAAGGAAACTACATCTTTAAAGCGAGGAAGAACGGTTTTTCTTTTGAAAAAAGTTTTG
Source organism: Escherichia coli (assembly GCA_963630675.1). Taxonomy (GTDB): domain Bacteria; phylum Bacillota_I; class Bacilli_A; order RFN20; family CAG-826; genus UBA4951. The sequence goes on along the minus strand of CAVGNR010000004.1, from coordinate 106,793 downwards.
AGGTCGTTAAAGGGGAGCCAACTACCGCCAAAGATAAAAACGGGTACTACAAAGTAAGTGACGAAGAACGACAAAAGTACGCTTTGCAAAACGTCCCTAATGCCGGAGCTTTAGGGAGAGGGAAAATGCCTTCTACTGGTGAGGTTCATCTTCTTGTGATTCCTTTGACCTTTTCAGATGGACCATCGTTTAACGAAAATGAACTCCAAGCCATTCAAAAAGGCTATTTTGGAGAAAAAAGCGAGACAGGATGGGAATCATTATCTTCGTATTATGAAACTTCCTCTTATGGAAAATTGAAAATTTGTGGGGAAGTAACAGAAACTTATCGTTCAAGTTATACGGAGGCAGGAATTCAACAAGCGTATAATGGTAACCCAACTGTTTCTGCAAAAGTCATGCAAGAAGCCGTAGAAAGCGTTTTTAGCACGCATACGGATTGGGATAGGACTTTATACGATTCCGACAAAGACGGCTTTTTAGACGGCATAGAAATCATTTATAAATCTTCGAGAAATTATTATTCCGGAACCGGGAAGGGGTCAACGATCTGGTGGAATTTCACAGCTTGTAACACGTCTACTAAAGAAGATGTTTCCAAACCCCAACCAAGACGTTATTTTTGGAGCAATATTACTCAATTAATGAATGGATACTATTCCCCGAACATTGATACGCATACCCTAGTCCACGAAACAGGACATATGCTTGGCTTAAATGATTACTATGACTATAACCAAAACTCTTATCCTATGGGTGGAGCGGATATTATGGAACTGAATATAGGTGACCATTCTGCCTATTCGAAATATCTTTTAGGTTGGGTTAATCCTCTGGTGATAGATGGAAAATTAGATGATTTTGAGATCACTTTGAATTCTTTCCCTTCATCTGGAGATTGCATTCTTCTTCGCGATGCCACTTTCGATCCATGGAATGGAACGCCATTTGATGAATACCTTATGCTTTCCTATTACACCCCTACGGGTCTAAATGAACAAGATTCTGAAGGATATCCAGAATGGAAACTTGCCTATGGATATGGCACAGGAGGAACTTATTCCTATCGAGGCCTACAAATTACCCATATTGATGAGAGGCTATTTAATAATGTCGGTTCAACCTATGATAAATTGACTGGAAGATTAACGAAAGAAAAATGCAGTTATACTGACGATATATTAAACACGTTAGAAGTGGATGAAAATAATCAAATCGTTACTGACTACGCCTATCAAACTAGCAGTAATACGAACGCACAATCCGCCGAGGTGAAGAATCATCGACTTGTAAACAATAGTTCTTTTAAAGAAACAACATTGATACCAGCCTCGGGTGATGGAACGCTTTTTCAAACGACAACTCGTTCAAAGACTTGCAAGAATTTAGGATCCTCTGATGTCCTTATGGGACTAACGGAATATGGTTGCCAAAACAACGGTTTCTCTATAAGCAAGATGGAGACTTGTTTTCCTAAGAAGAGCCTTTTCAATGACGGAAGCGAACTCGAATACAATTTCTTTGTCTCCTATCAAAGTGAGGATAAAATTACCGTTCGCTTTGTAAGAAACCTTTATTTTTAACTTCTCTATATAGTATAGATAGCAAAAACTAAACAATATTATTCATCCTAAATTGGAGATCGTTTTGTGGGATAAAAAGCTTTTACTATATAAATCATTTTTGAAACGTTTCCGTAATGGCTTTGTAAACTCCTCATCACTTTGGTTTTGAAAATCATTTTCAAAACGAATGAGAAAGTTGCTTTATCCGAAAAGAAAAGATACCTTTTTATCACAAGATTTCAAATCTTCTTCTATTAGAAGAAATAGAAAGAAAGGATTTTCTTTTCTTTACAATCTCCTTTTCATAATAGTCAATTCAATTTAAAAAATTGGTTTAAGTGATAAAATAAGATGGAAAAGAGGTGAAGATAGAATGGATTTCCAACAACTAGAAGGGAAAGAATACATTTGGAAAAAAGCTAAATGTTCGTCAACTGAAAATGGAACTATCGTTTCCGTTAATCTCGATGGTCGTTATCTAATTGGAAAAGGGGAAGATGAGAAGCAGCATTTCTTCTCTTTCGATTCCTTTAAGGGCGAAGGCACTCTTCTATTAAAGGATAAAAGCCTTTTAGCGGAGATTCGTTCTGCCTTACTCCTTGAAGAAAAGAAAGCCAAAGAAGAACTTCTTGCCTTAAGAAAAAAGAAGGAAGAAGAGCGTCTTGTCGAAGAGGCTTTTGCTCTCGCTCGCAAAAAAGCGAAAAGGAAAACCCCTAAGAAGAAAAAATAAGCTTTCTTTCTCATTAACCTCACCTTGTGAAAAAGTTATAATTTCCTTGTAAGAATTTCATAGGGGGAGGAACATGATTCTAAAGGAGAAAGAACGATATCTTATCGTCACTAGGAAAGAATATTTTCCTTTGCTTTTCTCTTTTAAAAACGCCCACCCGAATCTTTCTTTAAAATTCATTGAAAAACGTGACTTTTTTAGTTTGCTTTCTTTTTCTTTTAAGGAAGATCCTATTCCTTATTTAATAGATGAAGAACAAGGTATCGATTATTCTTTAGCCAAGAAATTCCTTCATATTATTCAGGTCGGAGATTTATCGAAAAACTCGAAGGTAAAGAAACTTTATGAGAAGATTCCTTCCGAACTTTTGTCTTTTGATGAATATGGTTTGACTGAATTAAAGAGAAACCATCTCCTTTTCCTAGAAATGGAAGATGATTATGAACTTCATTCTTTTGCCAAACGATATGATATTTCTTTGGATAATATAGATATCTCTTTTTCGGATTTAGACATTCCTCTGAACAATCATTTTACTTCTCCAAATATTATTTATTTTCCTAATAAATTTACTCAGTACATTTATCTTTATTCTCATATTCGTGATGAAATTCTTTCTCATCCAGAAAGAAAAGATAAAATCCAAGTTGTTTATAGTGATGAAGCGGATCGTTTCTACATGAATTTTTGTTGTAAACTTTTCCGTTTGCCAGTATCCGTTCTTTTTAAAAGAAACCTGCTTTCCTTCCCAAAGGTAAATCAGAAAGTAAAACAAATCTATGAAAGCAAGGATTTCTCTTTTAGCGATGAAGAAGTAGAAGACCCATCTCTTTTTTCTTTGAAGTCTCTTATTCAAAAATATCGCTTAGACAAATTAAAATCGTTCTCTTTTGCTTGTTCTAATCTTTTAGAAATTCTTTCAGACACATGTTTGAAACAAGAAGAAACAGAAGGAGGCTTTTTAACAACGACCTCTTTCTACTTGGATCCTGAATCAGAATATTATGTGACGAACTTTAAGCATGACGTTTTTTATCACATCGAAAGTGATAAGGACGCTCTTCCGGATCAAGAATTGCTAAAACTTGGTGTAAATACTTCTTTTGTTAAAACGGCCATGGATGCTCGTTTAAAACTCAATTATCTTAAATACAATAACGTCGCTCTTTTATCTCGCGTTCGCCAACATTTAAATGAAAAACTTTTTGACTCCGAATTTGTTGAAGAACTGAATTGGGGAAAGAAAATCCAACTTTATAAGAATGATGAAGAAGGATGTTACACATCTTTGGCGGAAAAACTTTATCTTACGAATCAATTGGATAAGTCTTTCTATTACAAAAGATATGGCGATATTCGAAGCTATGATCATTCTTTCAAAGGAATGAAAGGGGATATTCTTCCAAAAGATAAGTCTTACTATTTAACGGATTTAGAAAGCTATATCCGTTGCCCCTTTGCTTACTATCTAAAGAAGGTTCTTCCTTTAAAAGATGATGATCCTCACAATCGTTATAATGGCACGTTGATCCATGCTCTTTGCGAACGTCTTTTCCATAAGGAATATGATTTCGAAAAAGAATGGGCTAGAGCAAAAGAAATCTATAAAAAGTCTTGTGAGAAAGATTCCTATCCGTATGGCCCTTATGAAGATGTTTGCTTATCCATTCTTGAGCATCGTTTAAAACGTATCATACCTATCCTTAGAAGTCATAACGAATCGATGCATCTTCATGAAATTAAAAACGACTCTGAACTTGGTGTTTCTTTCACTTTAGAAGGAAAAGAGGGGACCCATTATGCATTTAAAGGCAAAATTGATAAATTGGTCCTTACGGAATATAAAGGAAAAACTTACTATACGATTATCGATTATAAGTCAGGGAAAGAATCCTTTATTCCGGAGAATGTTTTCTTAGGTTCTTCCGTTCAACTCCCTCTTTATTATTACGCGTTAAAAAACGTTAACTTAGAAGAAAAGAACAACGCGTCTTTTAAAGCCTTCTTAGAAGAAAGCCAATTTGGTGGCTTTGGTATCCAACATGTCTACGCTTCTTCAGCTAAGACCTTCTTTAAGGATGATTCGTCTCCCCTTCTTACTGAAGAAGGCGTCTTAGCAAAAACAAAACTACGTGGTCTCTTTTTAGATAGCAAAGACTATTACACTTCTTTTGATGTCACTAGTGTGGATTTAGACAAAGATAAATTTATAGCACATGGTGGAACTTATCTTTCCAAAGGGAAACTTTTTATCAATGAGGAAAAAGATTGCCATGATAATTTCATGCTTAGCCAAGAAAATAAGAAAAAGAAAGACTTCCCTCTTTATAATTTGCACATGCTTGTAAACGATGCCGTCCAAAGCATGGTTCAGACGATTGAAAACATCAAGAGTTGCAAATTCCCTATTCTCCCTTCACCAAATGGTTCACTTAAAGGGACGAACCCAAAGAACAGTTCTTGCAAAAATTGCTTATATAAAGACGTTTGCTATCACGATTCAAAGGACTTTAAGAGTTATTTAAAAGAAACCAATCAACACTTTCCTAAAGAAAAAAAGGAGATGAATTAACATGTCATTCAACGATGAACAAACTGCGGCTATTGAAGCCCCAATGAATGAAGACATATTGATTTCCGCTGGCGCTGGAAGTGGTAAAACAAAAACTCTTTCCCGCCGTGTTTTTAATCTTCTAACAAGTGGACAAATTGAGCCATCTGAGCTTTTGATCTTAACCTTTACGGATAATGCTGCCCATGAAATGAAAAGCAGAATCATCAAAGATCTAAAAGGAGCCTACCCCCGTGTCAATGAAATGTATTCTGCCCATATTCAAACATTTGATTCTTTTTCCTCCTACCTTGTGAAGAAATACGCCCCACGTTTAGGCTTATCCGACCGTATCGTCGTAGCGGACGCCTCCGTTATTGAAGCAAAACGGAATCAATTCTTGGACGAAATTCTGAATGAGTATTACGCCGATCCTATTCAAAGAGAACGCGTTATACAAATTTTAAATAAGCATGAAATGAAGGATGATTCCTGGTTAAAAACGAACGCCCTTTTGCTTGATAATGAGCTTGGGAAACTCATCCCTTCAAAGAAAAAAGAATTTTTTTCCAATTATGAGCAAAAATTCCTTTCGCGTGAGTTTTTTGATACATGTGTCGCTTCTTTTGTCGAAAAAGCCAAAAAACAAATTATTCAAACCATCTATGAATGTTATCTTCGTTTATCCTATCCAAACTTTACCGAAGTGGAGAACATCGACTCTCATCTTCTTGAGGACCCTAGAAATTATCTCCAACGTTTAGATACATTCTTTCAAACGGAAACGAATTTTCAATGGGATGTTAGAAAACTCGATTTTTCAGAAAATAAGGCAGCCGAAAACCTTTACAAAAAAGGCCTTTTGCCTCTCTTAGATGAATCTCCAAAAGATTTTCTTAAAGATGTTCATAAACTCCTTAAAAATGAGGAACTTTTATCCTCTGAAAACAAGGATGACATCTTTAAGGAGATGAAATTTTTGTTTGTCTCTTCAAATAAACAGAACCTCCCATATCTTTCGGATGTTCTTTCCGTTCATAAAGACTTAGATGAAGAGTGGAAATTCTTCCTTTCCCTTGCTCCAGATACAAAGCTATTAATCGAGATCGTTAATAAACTTGATGAACGTCTATGGAAATACAAAAAAGAAAAGAATTTCTTCACCTTTTCGGATGTATCTGCTTTAGCTTTATCTTTATTAACCGATGAAAATTATTCCGATATAGCAGAAGAAGTCCGTCAACGTTTTAAGTACATCATGGTAGATGAGTATCAGGATACAAACGATCTTCAAGAAGCCTTCCTAGACTCCCTTATGAAAATAAATCAAAAAGGTGAACGTTCTCACTTATTTTGTGTAGGCGACGCTAAACAATCTATTTATGCGTTCCGTAATTCGAATGTTGCTTTATTTAGGGCTAGACAAGAGAAATACAAAAATAAAAACGCTGAGCATGAAGTAATTGCTATGAATAAGAATTATCGTTCAGGAGCAGGTCTTCTTCATGATATCAACTACATTTTTGACAATTACATGACTCTAGACCACGGTTCTATTACCTATAAAGATGAAATGGAACAGCTTCAATACGATAAAGAGGTTAATCTTTATTCGGAGCCTTATGACAATTTTGGCGTATACCGTATCGTTTCTAAGAGTGAAAACAAGGATGATTGGACGGCTGAAAAAGGACCAAAAAACGCCTATTACAAATTATGGGAAGCAACGGCAATTATTGAAGACATTCAAAAGAAAGTAAAAAAAGGATACAAGGTTTACGATCGTGAAGGGAAAGAAAAGGTTCGCCCTTGCAAATATCAAGACTTTGCCATCCTTATGCGTAAGAAAAGTGGCTTTGCCCTCTACCAAAAACTTTTTAATCAAGCAGGAATTCCTTTAAATAACGTTATTTCTAGTGATCTTAAGGATGTTGATGCCATCATTCTTTTGCAATCTCTCGTTAAAATGATTGCTCTTCTTTTTCATAAGAGCAACGACGTAAATGAAATCAAACATCTTTTTGTTTCTATCGCTCGGAGCTATGCCTATTCCTACACGGATGAAAAACTTTACGAACTCATTTCCTACAAAGATAAAGAAAAGCAAGACGACCTTCTTTTCATCAAAAAAGATCCTCTTTGGCAGGATTTAAGCGATTTTGTGGAACGTAATAAAGACAAGTCTTTTAATGATATTTTCTTAGACCTTCTGAATACTTTCCATGTGATAGATAAACTTTACTTGATCGGTAATGTGGATGATGTTATTTCTAAAATAGAATCCATCCACCAGCTTATTTTGGCAAGTGAACAAGCTGGAGAAGGCTTGGATGATTTCGTTCTTCTTTTAAATAACATCAACAAATATGACTTGGATTTAGATTCATCTAGCATTTTTCAGGCACAAGATGCAGTGGATATGATGACTATTCACGCTTCGAAAGGTCTTGAAAGAAAAATTGTTTATATGCCATGTTCTTTCAATGAAATGTCTGCAGGGAGTAATTTAAGTAAACCCGATTATCTCTTTAGCGAGGATTATGGAATTCTTCTCCCGAATGCGGATTTGCCTTTAGATAAGAAAGAAGAAACCATTTACTCTATTCCATATTTGGTCGCTAAGAATACTCCAAGTTCTAATGGAACCGATAGGGACGAACACGTACGTCTTTTCTATGTCGCCTTAACTCGAGCGGAAAACACCATTTTCATTGTTGGAGACGATTATAAAGATGAGGAAGCGGATAAAAACTATGAGACACTCTACGGCATGCTTGATTATTGTCCTCACTATTACAAGTTGAATGAAGAGTATTTAAAAGAATTACTTTCTAAACATGCGATTAAAGAAGAACAATATAATCTTTATCACGAACTATTAGACGCTACAAAGAAAATACATATGCCTTTGGATCCATCTTTATTGAAAGATAGGGGAGACCTGTATCAATATTTGACTCAAAAATATTATTTAGATGGTATTAGGAACGCTTTAGAGAGAGCCATTGATTCCATCAAACAAACGATTTTCGATTACTATCTTTCTTCTTTTAAAACGCAAGCCCAAGATTTAAACGACCTCGCCCGTTTATATGACGCCTATCACACCAACATCGGAGTGAAAAGCTTTGAGGAATATCTCTCTTTCTTTGAAAATAACAAAAACGATGAAACTTCACTGGAAGAAGATGAAGACGATACGGATTCATCCGACAACGATGAAGAGGAAAACGATTACCAGAAACCTCAAAAAGAGGACGAAACGATGTATCAACATTATACCCGTGATGAGCTTGTTGATCTCCTAAAGGAATTCGGGGAAGCCTTATCTAAACAAAACAGCAAATATTTCAAAACGTTGAAAACGAAGAAAGGCATTGCTTTAACCTTTGCTCCTATTTTTGCTAAAGTGTTTGGAAATGTTGATTCCTTTTCCTCTCTTTCTTATCGAACGGATGAATTTCTTGATCGTATCGAAAAGAAAGAACTTGTGGTAAGCGATAAAGATAAAGATATCTCTCTCCCTTCTTTAGATAAGCCAGAAGGAAAAAGATTGAATGATGAAGAAATTGTTTTTGCTTTAAGAGAAAAACAACGTGCTTCAAAAAACTCTTCTTTGGTATTAGAGGATGAAGAATTAAAAGAAAGCCTAGCTCGTGGAACCTATCTGCACCGTCTTTTAGAACTCTTCGATTTCTCCCATCCCGATCTTTCTTATATCAAAGAACCTAAAGATAAAGCGCTCATTGAAAAACTGATTCAGTTACCTTTGATGCAAGAGGTTTTATCTTCGGATGAGCTTTATCAAGAATACGGTTACTTTGATCGTTTCTATCAAACGACTGGATTTATTGATTTGCTTTTCATTAAGAATGGGCACATCTATATTGTCGATTACAAAACGAGCGATATTGATGATCCTGAATACGCTAACCAACTTCATGCTTATCAAAGAAACATCCAAGAGATATTCCATGTTAAGCCAACGGATATCTCGCTTTACTTACTTTCTATTTTAAGATGCCAAGTCAAAGAAGTTCCAACGGAGAAAGAACTATGAAATCTTTTCTTTTTATTTCTTTTTCAATGCCTAGAGGATTAAAAGCAGGGGACTTTTACGATGAATATTTGGTTTTTGAAGAGGGAAAACTGAATTTCATTTTAAAAAATATCACGAGAGAAAAAATTGAAAAAAGAATGAGGATTCCTTATGAAGAAAAAGATCTTCAAACTTTAATAGAAATCGCTACGAAATCTTCAAACAAGCCAACTCAATTAATAACGGACGCAACTTTAGCCTATGCGGAAATAAGGAATGCTTCAGGAGAAACAGAACGCGTTTTTGTCTCTGATCCTCTTTTTTGGGAAATCGCATATCGTTATTTGCCTAAGGATAAAGCCTAAGTACTTTCTTTTCATATTGGAGCATTTTTCTTTGGGGCTTATTATGTTGTTGGCCTTTAATAAAAACTTAAAAGGCGATGCAAGTAGAGAGAAAACATGAAAATTCTAATTATTCGTCACGCTGAACCAGATTACGCTTTGGATTCCTTAACGGAAAAAGGTTTCCGAGAAGCAAGACTTTTAGGAGAGTATCTTCATAGACATTATCCTGAGATTTCTTCTTTTTATGTTTCTCTTTTAGGAAGGGCAAAAAAGACTTTTGAGGCCTCTCAAACCTATTATCCGAATTCTTTTGTTCAATACTGCCCTTGGCTAGTTGAATTCACTGGAAAATTAAGAAGAGAAGACAAAAATAACAAAAAGGCAAATTGTTGGGATCTTCTTCCTAGCGTTGTTGAAGAAGAGAAGATTCTTTACACCGAGAAATGGATGGAAGCACCTCTTTTAAATGAAGAAGGCGCAACCGTTAAAGAGGAATATAAAAACGTCATCGAACAATTCGATATGGTTTTAGCCAAACACGGTTATCTGCGTGATGGCTTTCATTACGTAACGAAAGAATCAAACCATGATGTGGTTGCCTTCTTTTGCCATTTTGGCGTGGCTAGTGTCCTTTTTTCTCATCTTATGAATTGCTCACCTTATTCTTTATGGCAGAATAGCGTCCTTCTTCCCTCTTCCTTAACGGAATTTGTTTCCGAGGAAAGAAGAAAGGGGATTGTTTCTTTCCGTGCGAATAAGATTGGCTCTCTTGCTCACCTTGAACCCGCTTTAGAGGAAGAGTCTTTTGCCGCCCGTTTTTGTGAATGTTTTGAAGATAAAACACGTCACGATTAATCAATTATCCCTAGTAAATTCCCTTTATTTTTGAAATCCCTTTGCTAATGCGAATGATTTAGGGTTTTAAAAGGATCTAGAAAGAACGTAAAATATCTTAGATATTTCAAGAGGCACTTTATATGGAAAAAAGTCAAAACGACAATCTTCTCGTTAACATTCCCCTTAAGAAAAGGCTCGTTCTCCTTTCCGGAAACGGGAATTGGGATTCGCACGCTCTTTTGAAATACCAAGTTCCCTCTATCACAATGAATGATGGCCCGGCTGGTTTAAGGAGGCCTTTATCCATAGGGGAAATACCAGAAGATAAAAAAGGGGTTAGCAATAACACTTATAAGGCAACCTGCTTTCCTTCCGCGGCTTTAAACGCCTGCTCTTGGGATCCTTCTTTAATGGAAGAGTTTGGTGCGGCGATTGCTAACGAGTGCAAGGCTCATCATACAAATGTGATTCTTGCTCCTGGTGTAAATATTAAAAGAAACCCTCTTGGCGGGCGTAATTTCGAATATCTTAGCGAAGATCCTATTTTATCCGGCAAGATGGCTGCCTCTTTCATTAAAGGCACACAAGAAAACGGCGTTGGCACGTGTTTAAAACATTTCGCCTTGAATAATCAGGAAACAAGACGTTTTACCTATACGGCCGAAGTTGACGATAGAGCCTTGCATGAGCTTTATCTTAAACCTTTTGAAATCGCCATTAAAGAAGCGAATCCATGGATGATCATGGCTTCTTATAACCGCATTAATGGCGAATACGCCTGTGCCAATTCCTATTTGCTTAAGGATGTATTAAAAGGCGAATGGCAATATGATGGCGTTGTTGTATCCGATTGGGGCGCCGTTGAAAAGGTGATTGAATCTCATAAGAATGGGCTTGATTTAGAAATGCCATGTTTTAATGGCAAAGACCGTAACAAAGTTCTTTTCAAAGCCATTAAGCGCGGACAGTTAGGGATTAAGGATGTTAGAGACTCTGCCGCTAGAATCGTTCATTTAACGGAGCGTTGTTCCAAAACGCAAATGGGTGAGAAGGCGGATTATGAAAAGAATCATCAATTAGCGGTTAAAATGGCTGAAAAGTCCATTGTTTTAACTCAAAATGATGGGATTTTGCCTCTGCATAATTACGATGATGTATGCGTAATTGGCTCTTTTGCTGAAACTCCTCGCATTCAAGCGGGCGGTTCTTCGCATGTTGAAGAAATGCATTCTCTTTCCTTCCTAGATGTTATTAACAAGGGGAGGGAACACCCTGTTCCTTACGAACCTGGCTATGCGCTTAGCAAAGTTACTGAAGATACGGAAACGGCAATGAATTTTGACGCTTGCGATTTAGCTTCAACCCATAAGAAAGTCATTCTGTTTCTAGGCGTTCCTGAATCTTATGAAAGTGAAGGATACGATAAAGAAACAATGCGTCTCCCAAATGAACAATATCGTTTGTTTGAGAATATCACTGCTTTAAATAACAATGTGATTGTCGTTCTTTGTAGCGGTTCCCCTGTAGAACTTTCTTCTATTTCCAAAGCGGGGGCTTTGCTTATTACTTACTTGTATGGCGAAGGCGGATCGGAGGCTCTTTCGAATATTCTTCTTGGGTTAACAAATCCTTCAGGGAAATTGGCTGAAACTTGGCCAATCCGTTATCTAGATGTTCCTTCTAGTACATTCTATCCAGGCAATAACGATTTTTCTTTATATAAAGAAAGTATTTTCGTTGGGTACCGTTATTATCTAACTGCTGGTAAGAAGGTTCAATTTCCTTTCGGCTATGGCATTTCTTACACGAACTATAAATATTCCGATATGGCTCTTTCAACAACGGAATTAAGTGAAGGAAAGAAGGTTTCTATTTCCTTAAATGTGATGAACATGGGTGGAAGAAATGGCGAAGAAACCGTTCAAGTCTATATTTCTGCATTAGATTCCTCTTTATATCGTGAGAAACGTGTTCTTAAAGCGTTTAACAAGACTTTTATTAAAGCATGGGCCTTTAAGACAATAAAGATGAGCCTTTCTTATGATGATTTTGCAATATGGTCTCGAGAAAGAAAACAATTCATCGTTGAAGACGGTGATTATTTAATTGAAATTGGCGCTTCATCCGAAGATATAAGATGCTCAATGAAAATTCATGTGAGTAGCCCTTATAAAGGCGTTTCCGAAAACTTCAAACTTCCTAATTATTATTCCGTTTCAACAAAACGCCCATTCTCTTTAGTGGACGACGAATTTGCCTACATTCTTGGAAGAGATTATGTAAACGATCTTCCAAATAAGACAGAAAAGAAGAACCTAAATTCCACATTCCAAGATATTTCGGATACGAAGATAGGCAAAAAGTGTATCAAGATGTATAAAAAACAGTTCTCCTCCTATTATCGTGATGAAATCGAAATGGAAAAACAACTGAATAGTTTTTTAAACATGCCAATTCGTTGTGGATGTATGGGCGGTTTTAACGATAAGATGGCATTGGCGATTGTCGCCCTTGCAAACCATAAATATTTAAAAGCTCTAACGGAATTTCTTAAAGGACGAAGAAAATGATTTCGTTTCTCTTATTTCGCCATGCAATAAAGGCCATTTACGGCCGTCGTTTTGATGGAGCTCCTAGCTTGCCTTATGCTCGAGCAAAAGACTTTGGAATTGAGGAGAAAAGATTTTCTTTTGAAACGGATAAACATCATATTCTTTATGGCTCAAAATATTTTAAAAAAGGCGTCAAACCCAAAGCCCTAGTTGTCTTTTTCCATGGCCTTGGCGATGGAAGAGCTTCTTATGTTAGAAGCATTTGCCAATTAGCTAACGAAGGCTATTTAGTCTACGCTTATGACAATACGGGCTGCATGGAAAGCGAAGGAAATAAAATTATTTCTTTAGAACATACCGTTATTGACCAGGAACATTTCTTTAAATATTTAGAAGAAGATTCGGATTCAAAAGGATTAAAAAGATATAGTGTGGGCCATTCTTGGGGTGGTTATGGAGCAGCAATGTCGGCCAAACCTGAATATAAAATCGAAAAGATAGTAGATATAGCTGGTTTCAATGATCCATTGCGCATTGTTTCCGAGAAACTTCCTAAATGGTGCCATATTTTTAAACCATCCATATGGCTTAATTTGAAGTGTTTTACTGGCAAAGAAGGTGCTCAGAAGACCTATCAAATCCTTCAAAACTCTACGGCCAAAGTGCTTTATATCCAAGGCGATAAAGATAAAGACGTCACACCTAGGGAAGGTTACGAACCTTTATACGCTTTGTTTAAAGAAAATAAACGTTTCCAATTCTTATATATTCCTAATCGTGGCCATTCCGTCTACAAAAGCAAGGATGCTGAGGAGTGTGTTCAAAAAATTATGAAGGAAGGAATTACTTCATTAAAGTCAACAAAGGACGTTGAAATGGACCTTTTAAGAGCTACTAATCCTAATAAGGAAATATGGGATAAAGTCTTCATTTTCCTAGCTGAAACAAACGTCGACAAGGAAGAGGAACGATAGTATATTTATAAAACATGCACTGGTGGCGAAATGGTATACGCTCTGGTCTCAGAAGCCAGTCTGGAAACAGGTGTGGGTTCAAGTCCCATCCAGTGCACCAATAAAAGAATGCTGCGGTCGTAGCTCAACTGGATAGAGCACAAGCCCCCGAAGCTTGGGGTTAGGAGTTCAAATCCCCTCGATCGCGCCAAATTAGATTAAATGTCGTCATTAAATTGACGGCATTTTTTATTTTTTCGACCAATGAATGGATTGACTATTAATTAGAATTTAAAATAAAGGATTAAAACGCCAAATAAAAGAAGCCGAAGCAACGGCTGATAAAAAATAAATCGGAAATCAATGGTGTTAAACAAGGCTGGCCAGAGAGCTTTAATTCAATGCTAAATAAAAAATGGATGAAATAAACAAAAAGAAAAAATGTATCAAAAATACCCATTTTATCTATATAAAGAAGTGGACATTCGTCTATTAATAGAATAAAGTCTAGAAAAAAGAGTAGGAATATACTATACTTTTGGCAGTATGAGAACAAAAGACAGAAGATTCATTAAAACTGAAGCGATTATTCAAAAATCTATGATTTCGCTCTTGAATGAAAGGAATGCAGAGGAGCTTCAAATTGAAGATCTTGTCTTGGAAGCCGACATAAACAAATCAACCTTTTATCTTCATTACCAATCTTTAGATCTTTTAGTATCTGCATTAGAGGATGAACTACTTTCCGGTTTAACGGTAAAAATCAATGAGTTGGATACGAATCATTCTCGTTTTGCATTTTTTGACACTTGTCTTAATTTTTTAAAGGACAATAAAAAACTTGCAAAAGCTGTTCTTAATGCATCAACCTTTCGGTTCAACCAAAAAGTAGAGGACTTTGGGAAAGACTTTCTTATTCCACTTCCAGCAAAAAAGAGAAATCGTCTGGTCTCTAATGTTGAATTTTTAGAATCGTCATTAATTCAAAGCATTGTCGCATATATTCGAGTTTGGATTTTTGATTCTTGCCGTTTTGAAAATGAAAAATGTATTTCAGATCTCATAGAGCTTTGTGGTTCTAATATATATAAGGATTTATTAAGATAGGTTTATCTAACGAACCAAACTAGAAATCTTTTTGCTTTATTTGTTTTTCATAACGATAAAACGATAAAAAACTACCGGTATCTTGAAACCGATTGTCAAATAATTCATAATTTTTTTCGAAGTAAATGGAGGTTTTATAATGTTTAGATTTACTTTGCCTAGAGACGTCTACCATGGTGCCGGCTCATTAGAAGCTCTTAAAAAATTAGAAGGAAAACGTGCCATCATTTGCGTTGGTGGTGGAAGCATGAAAAGATTTGGCTTCCTTGATCGCGCAATTAATTATTTAAAAGAAGCTGGCATGGAAGTTGCCTTAATCGAAGGAATTGAATCCGATCCATCTGTTGAAACCGTTATGAACGGCGCTCAAAAGATGCTTGAATTCCAACCAGACTGGATTGTTGCCATTGGTGGTGGTTCTCCAATTGATGCTGCCAAAGCTATGTGGATTAAATATGAATATCCAGAAACGACTTTTGCTGATATGTGCAAAGTATTCGGACTTCCAAAATTAAGAACAAAAGCCCATTTCTGCGCTGTTTCTTCGACTTCTGGAACCGCAACTGAAGTGACTGCTTTCTCTATCATTACTGATTACAAGAATGGTATTAAATATCCAATCGCTGATTTTGAAATCACTCCTGATGTCGCAATCGTCGATCCTGAATTGGCACACACTATGCCACATAAACTCGTTGCCCATACTGGCATGGATGCAATGACACATGCTATTGAAGCCTATGTTTCTACCGCTCATTGCGATTACACCGATCCTTTAGCCCTTCATGCTATTGAAATGATTAAAGCTGATCTAATCCCATCTTATAACGATGACATGAAAGCTCGTGATAATATGCACAATGCTCAATGTTTAGCAGGCATGGCTTTTTCTAACGCCTTACTTGGCATTGTTCACTCTATGGCACACAAGACAGGAGCTGCATTTGCCGATTATGGCGCACACATTATCCATGGTGCCGCCAATGCTATGTATTTACCAAAAGTCATCGCTTTCAACGCCAAAGACCCTGTTGCTAAGAAGAGATATGCATATATTGCTGACTTTATCCATCTTGGCGGAAACACGGATGATGAAAAGATCGCCAATTTGATTGCTATGCTTCGCAATATGAATGATGAACTTCATATCCCACATTGCATCAAAAATTATGGTTCTGATTCTTATCCAACCGAACAAGGCTTTGTTCCTGAAGAAGTCTTCTTAGAGAGACTCCCAGAAATCGCCAAAAACGCGATTGCTGATGCTTGCACTGGTTCCAACCCACGTCAACCATCGCAAGAAGAAATGGAAAAACTTCTCAAGTGTTGCTACTACGACACGGAAGTTGATTTCTAAAGAAAACAAATTTGTCCCTTCTTTGCACCCCATCCCTTGTAGATGGGGTTTTCTTTTGTAGAAGAAGCAAAATAACGAATGTGCTAAACTATTGTGATCGGAGGTTTTCTATGAAAAAAACATTTGTTTTATTAATGCTTAGTGGGGCTTTTTTGCTTGCTTCTTGTGATAGCAATAATCATTCTTCAACAAGCAGTGTTGAGGCTTCTTCAAATAACCCCGTTTCTAGCACTGAAGATACAGATATTCATGTTACAAAAGTAGAGTTATCCGCGAGTAAAACCACGCTTAAAGTGGGAGAAGTTCTTCAATTAGAAGCCAGCGTTTTGCCTTCCAATGCCACAAACAGCATTTTAAATTTTGTTTCTTCTGACAATAGTGTTGTTTCCGTTGATTTCAATGGAAAAATTACGGCTAGAAAAGAAGGCAGTGCGACTATTCAAGCCATTAGTGATGATGATGCAACGAAAAAAGCCGAAATTGTTATTACTGTAGAAAAGAGCGAAACCGTACAATTTGAAGTTTCCTTTCCTGAAAATGTTGAAGTGGTGCAATCAACAAGCAACACTTTCTATAAACTTATCAAGGGAGAAAGCTATCCTTTAAATGTTGTTTTTACGGGTGAAGCAAAGGAATTAGAAGCGACCTTTAGCTTGCCTGACTTCTGCTCATTTGATAGCAAAACCAATACTTTAACAGCATTGGTTCGCACGGATTCTTTGACCTTAACATTAATGGCTAAAGGCAGCATGGTTAAGAAAACCTTCCAACTTAAGATCGTGAATCCTGGGGAAAAAGATATGGAAGAAGTTATTAAAAAACTCAAGGAATCTTCCACCAAAGAAAGCGATAAATATGTCAATCATTACGATATTTCCTTTGAATTTGACACGGTAGACATCAATTACGAGAACCATCTCGTCAAGAAACAGAATACGTCCTATGACGTTTATGAAAACGGCTCGGATTACTACATGTTAGGGGATACCGATTATTCGGAAAAAGGCATTAGCAACGATTCTTTCAAATTCAAAACCTTCAAAGGAATGGATGCTGATTATTATTACGAATACATGGTCAAAGAGGATGGAACCCATATTTCCCATCCTTTAAAGAGGAACATTGGAAAAGAAACCGTAAAGGGAGGAGAAATTTCCCGTGGAGATGCGATTAAGGAATCTACCCTATTCAATATGAATTCCCATTACGGCCTTTCTGAGCTTGCCTTATTCCATATGAGAGGCCAATATGAAAGCTCTTTTGGAACAAATGGAGGCTTCACTATTGGTTCTATCCCGATTTATTTCGGTATGGGAAACCTAAAAAACGATGTTATCGTGGAAAAAGGAAACACGATTCAAATAGACACTTATTTCATCGATCAAAGGCCATCTAGCCAAATCAACGGAAAAGTCTTCTTTAACCACGGAGAATATACGTTTAATGATGAAGGAATCATTACTTCCTTAAGCGTTTCTTCAAAGCAATATGATAACAATCTTTTGACTTCAACAACGAAACTTTAAGCGCAAATCCTAAAGTCATACGTTCTTATAAAATTCAATTTTCACAGGCTTTTGGGGATTATCACACACATCAAGCGAATGATTATGAACCGAAAAATCTTTATTTCACAGATTATACGCCTGTTCTTATTGATAAAAATTCGAAACAACCTACTTCTTATCTTACGAATACGACCTACTATCTTGATGCCTTAAACCCATCTCCAAAGATTGCTTCAAGTGAGATTGACGCTTTAACCATCAGCAAACTTTCGGACAAATCCATGGG
Organism: Escherichia coli; assembly: GCA_963630675.1. Classification (GTDB taxonomy): domain Bacteria; phylum Bacillota_I; class Bacilli_A; order RFN20; family CAG-826; genus UBA4951. Next base: position 88,961 of record CAVGNR010000004.1, on the reverse strand, counting down.
GACCATTTCAAATGATGGTAGAAGTATCGTCTTTAAGAAAGCGGGGACGGTCACCTTAACAATCTTCTCCACCCTTAACAAAGTGGAAAAGACCCTTGTGGTAACGGTTGGTGAAACTTTACCTTCTTCTCTTAAAGTTCTTCTAAACTCTAAAGAAGTGGGGGACACCTATGAAATGAAGGAAACGGATAAAGCGACATTCTCTTTTGAAATTCTTCCTAATAACGCCTCAAAGGATGTTATTGGAAGCCTCTCTTCCAATGAATTTGCCACTTTAACGAAGAATTCGGATGGAACATTCACCCTTACAGCCTTAAAAGAAGGGGACGTTACCCTCACTTTCCAAGCCGGAAGCATCAAGAAAACGATTCTTGTTCATATTAACAAAAAAGCGGAGGCTGGAACGAGCTTGCTCGAAAAGATGATGAGCAAAACCTATACTTGTCAAACCATCGAAGAAACCCACTCTTTAAAAATTAAAAGCGCCACTCAAGCCGAATTCGTCGTGGAAACTGATTTCGGAAAGACGATAATCACTTGCAAGCTTCAAATTGATGAGGCAAAAAAGACCATCAAATTCCTTTCTTTTGAAACGAGTGATTATGATGAATATTGCGGTTCATACGCTCCTGTTATCAAAATTAATGAAGCCTACTCCATTATTGATGAGAACTCTTTCCAAGTAAAATTGCTCGAGGTTGATCCTAAAAATAATTATTCCGAAGTGGATTATTCTACGGGAGAAGAGACACTCTCTCTGTATACTTTTGAGGCAAAATAAGGGGGACATGTATATGAAAATGAAGAAAATTGCATTAGCTTTACTTCCAATTTGTTTGTTAATTTCTTGTAAAGGAAAAGAGACTCCATCTTCTTCCGTTACTTCAGAAGATTTAACGCCCTCCGCGGAGCTTATCTCCAAAAGACTTTCGAAACTCGATGTGAATAAAATCACTTCTTTTAACTTTATCGATCGTTCTTTTGATTGGAGATCCTATTACAACGCGAAATATATCTTCACAGGAGACGTTCAAAAAGCGTATGTGAATTATGAAGCCTATCATTCTTTTAAAGTCTATGAAGACATCATTACGGATGAATTAGACGTTGACGCTCTTGTTGGAGTGGAAAACCCAGTTAAGAAAGATGGCTTATCTGCTAAAGGGCAGATTTTCACGGATAAGAATGATTATCTCTATGATTATCTCGTTTGTGAGAAAGATCCCCGCAAATCCTTCGTGAATTGCTATGAAATGGACTATTTCAACAATCTCTCTTCCTATTTTAACTATCTTGATATTGTTGTTTCTGCCGCTAACGCTTTCCTTGATCCAACAAATTATTTCAGTCAGGAGGATGGCTATCTTGAACCAATCGTTGAGATTCAGCTCGAGGATGGAAAGGAAATTTATACTCTTGAAGCTCAATATGAGGGAGACCAAACTTATAAACCTTTTATCCTTGATTTTGAGGTTGTCTTCAACCCTCAAACTTCCTCTTTTGAAAAGATTGTTTACAAAGAAAGAAGCCTTTTAAACACCCTAAAAGGGGATCTTGAGACGGAAACGGACGCTCTTCGTGTTTGGACTCTCTATAACATTCGTTTCGGCGAGAAAGAAAAATTTAATGGCGAGCGATATACCTTCCAAGATATTCCGGATAAGAACGCTATCCATGACGCTCCTATAGAACCGGTTGACCTTTCTAGTGTTTCAGATGGAAAACTCCCTGACACAACGACTTTAGATATCATCCGTAAAATCAATGCGTATGCCCGTGATATTCGTCAAATGAACTATTCGATGCTTTATCATGACGCTTTTGATTTTGCTGCTGACTCAAGCGGTGCGGATTTTGGGGATGCGATCTTCTCTGGCAAAGCCATTAGCTATTCCAATAACATTCTTGATAATGTCGGAACAATCCAAAAGATAGATAAAAACGGCCTTCCTAAAAATGAGAAGCCTGCGAATTTCCGTATCTTTACCGAAGTGGTGGACACAAAGGATGCCCAAGGGGTTTTGCGTATTGGCCAATTCGATAAATACATTACTTCTTGTCTTGCGTTTGCTTCGAAATCCGAATTCCAATCCACCCATTCTTATTTAGACGCAAATCCTTTACGTTGGTCGGAAATTGCCGATATATTAAGCGATTTCTCGACTTACGATTTAGGAAATAACGCTTCATCAAGCAAAACGATTAAAATCACCGTTTCTGGTGAGAAAAAGGGCACGACTCTTTCCTTAATGGGGCAGATTCATTCCAACAGTGGCCTTACAGAATACATTGATCGTTTCACTTTTGAGATAGAAAATTATGCTCTTGTCTATACGAAGTTTGAAACAACTGGCAAAAACTATACAGATACTTATGAAGCTCGTTTTGTCCATGGACCTAAGAGTGAATTTAAAGGAGAGAGAATTTCCTCTGATGATGGTGATTTCGTCCAGGTTACCATCGACAAATTCAACATCATTTAAAAATCCTTATTAACGCAAAAGAAAAAGCTTGCCTCGTTTCTGTTGAGACAAGCTTTTTTGTTGGAAGTTTATTCCGTTACTCTTTTGTCGGTAGTAGTTCCATTTACAACGTCGAAGAGAGTGACGCCATTCTTAACGACGTGGTAGGAAGAGTCTTCTCCAATACGAGTGCTACCTTCTTCATAAGTGAAGGTAACGCCCATAAAGATTTCGCCTTTATAGCAGAAGATAGAACCGAACAATTCATTGCTCACTAAGAAGGAGACGGCCCAGATGCTTGAAGACCAATCGGCTGCAATGTAATGAGCTTGGACCTTAACATCCTCTTCGACTTTCCCAGCAGGAAGACGGATTCCGATGTAAACATCGCCCCAATTTGTGCCACCGAAGGAGAAAGGTGTGACCATAAGGCCATTGCTGTACTTAATGGTTGTTGTTTGTGTTTCACCAGATGCGTTAACGTTGCTTAATACCATATCGCCTTCAGGGGTATTTTCCAAAGAAGAGATGGTGTATTTTGTAGAATCTTTTGTTGCTTCACCAGCGGCATTGAAATCCCATCTAACGATGCTTGGTTTGTTAGTAGAGAAATCTTGATCGCTGCCTTTGCTACTATAGAAGTTATAGGAAACGTAGCTTCCTAAAGCAGCATAGCCTTTATAAGCACTAAAATCTATCGTTGAATTGGTGATGGTGACGGCTTTTTCTGGCATCACGAAGGTGTAGGTTTGATCGTCAACCTTAATGACTTGGACATTATAATCGCTCGAATCTTTGACAACAGGTTTTCTGATTCCAAGATTTTCAGGCGCGTCTTCTGCCAAAGAGACGTGAATGGTAACGGTTGCACCATTGATACTGGAAGTAATGGCTTCTCCGGCAGCGTTTTTCACTTCGCAATTGACGTATTGAGTTGATTCAACTGTGATGGTGTTTTCTACCGCGATTTTGCCAGCTGCGATATCGATAAGTTTGGTTTCTCCATCATAGATAACAAAATGAGAACTCTCGGTAACATCTGTGCCTAAAGCAAGGCTTCCATCCGCTTTCTTGATGGTAACGCCAGTTCTATAGGCATTATCATGGATAAAGATGTTTTCGACGATATTGTGATTGGCGTCTTCCACCCAAACCAAACGGTCGTGATTAACAGAATTGAAGGTGAAATAGTGGAGGTCGTAAGTATCATCAGCAATGTAATAGTTGGTATCTTCCCAGGATGGGGCTTTATAGGTAAGTGGGTATTGCAAAGCCAAGATATGCTCGGTTGCAATTGCTTCTGAGACAACCTTTTTGCTGCTTGTAACACGCGCACCATGTGTGGTTGTAGGCTCCCATGTAATAGCTTCTTCACTGCTATAGTTCTTCATGCTTCCGGTACCGTCTTCGGCAAAAGAAACAAGAGGAGTATTTAATTCACTATAGGATTTGCTTCCAAATTCGCCTTCTCTAGATAAGTCAACACCCTTCCATGCTTTGTTGATAAGAGCGCTCTTCTTATAAAGAGACAGGTCAGTTTCTTTAACGCTGATTTCAACGTTCTTTGAAACCATACTGAAGGAGAATGTATTCTCAGCACCTTCTTCTTTGGTAATGGTGAGTTCTTTTGATGTTTCTCCCTCGTCAACAAGTGTTTTGACGCTGACTTCGTATTTCACACTTGCGTCTTCTGCTTTTGGAGTGAAAGCAATATAAACCTTTTCACCTTTCACGGCTTGGGTGATAGCGGCTTTTGTTTCCGTATTCGTATAGATTGTAGCGGTGGATAAAGCCAATTCACTTGTCATTGTGACATTGTACTTAACGGCCACCTTGTCTGAAGAAATGATGGCTGGACGTGTTGGCATACTGAAATGATAGAAACCATCAGCACCCTCTTCGAGAGCCTTTCCATTCATCGTGATAGTGGTGAATTCGAAGTCCTCATCAGCATGTGCTTCAAATTTCAAGGCTGTTCCAGGAAGAGCGGAACGAGCAATGACGTTTTCTTCGCCTTCTTGATCTAAATAGACATTAGAGACAAAGTAAGAAGCGCTCTTGATGGTGAAATCGGTTTTTCCGACATCGACAGTAATGGCGACTTCCGCTTCAGGCATCTCAAAGGTGTAGTAAGAATCCTTAAAGGTATAAGAAACGGTTGCTTCACCAGAAGTAATCATGATTTTGTCGTTAAAGTGATAACCAGGCTTCAAAGAGACACGGAAAGAGTAACTTTGATGGGCAACGCCTTTTTCTGGGAGACCGTCTAAATAGGCGGCCTCGCTAGAAGCGTTGATGATGTTGTATGATGCGTTTGTTTCTGCACCTTCGTTTACTTTACCAGCAGGGATGGCGTTATTTGCACCTGTTCCACAAGAGGCTAAAACACCGCTTCCTAAGCCAAGAAGACTTAAGACTAATAATAATTTAGAAGATTTTTTCATTGTCGTTTTCCTCCTTATTCAGCAGCTGTGACAGTCTCGTTTGCAACAGTGAATATTGCTTGGCCATCAAGCTTAACGGTATAAGTGGCGCCTTGGCCGATACGTGTTGATTCGCCAGTCATTTCAAATGTGGCACCGCAATAGAAGGTGTTGTTGGTAGCGAAAATACCACCTGCTAAAACGTTCGACACATAGAATTCCAACGCCCAAGAGTTGCCATTATTCATCCAATGGATCTTAGTGGTCAAAGTGCTTGGATCGAAATCATCAGGAACACGAACAGCGACATAAGTATCCTTTAAATTTTGGGTGGTTGCGCTATCACTCCAGAATGTAGCAATTGTTCCATTGCCAAAGAACCATTTTTTGTTGAAGCGGCTTATATCAGAGTCATCGCTTACAACGAATGTTCCTTTTGTAGAATTGGTTAATTCTTTGACATTTCCTGGACTTGTTTTGCTTGTTGGGTCAGCGAATTTTCCAGCTTTGGTGATTTCTCTCGTGAATTTGCCATAGGCCGAGGAGTAATTGGTTACGTCTTTTGTGGTCGTGCCATAAAGTTCGAAACCGGCGTATTTTCCTAACGCAGCATAGCCTTGATATACATTTGGATTGAAGGTTAACACTTTGACGGTAACCTTAGCGGCTGGCATAACAAACGTATAAGTGTTTTCTTCACCTTCGACTGGAGTGAGAGTGGCTTTGAGCCAACGATCATCAACAGTGATGGTTGGAGTATCAATAGATAATCCTGCAGCAATCGCCTCTTCATTTAAGGTGAAGCAAACGGTGACGGTCTCGCCATTTTTGGCTTCGGTAATGGTTTGTCCGCTTGCATTCTTATAAACGACAGTAATTTGCTCAGAAGAGCCTTCTCCAACGCCTAAGGAATAGGCTTTTATCACCTTTCCATTCGAGATACCAAAGCCGGAATCCGCAGAAAGAGAAATATAGAAAGTAGATGTTAAGCTGAGTTCGGATCCTTTTGCTAAAGTCGTCTTGCTATCATCCTTGTAAATCGTTGGGTTCACGGTCACGGTGGAATTGTTGATGACGATGCTTTCTTTGATCGCATCATTTTCATCTACTGTGTAGAAAAGACGAGTTCCCGCATCGTCCAAGGCAAGAGCGTGGATTGTAGTATTGGCATTCCAAGTTCCAACACCAACTTGATACCAGCTGCTGCTGCTATAGGTGCTTGGATTCATGACCACGAGGTTCTCAGTATAGTAGAACGTTTTTTCGTAACTGTCACCCCAAGAAGCCTTTAATGAAGCGGCTACGGCTCCACTGGTTGCGTTTGCTTCTTGTGTCCAAGTGAAGGAGTGTTCATCCCAAGTGCCAGAACCATTGCTTTCAAAAGCAAGAGATTTTTCTAAGTTTGTATAGTTTAAAGTGTCTTCCGTTGCGCTGCTATATGAACCAAACTGAGTGAATTTCCAAGCTTTGTCGGTTACATAATATCCATAGTATTTGGAATAATCTTCTTCTTGTATTTCGATGGTAATATTCGAAGAAACCATCACAAATGTAAATACATTGTCAGAGGTGGATGGGGTAACTTCCAAAGAATCATCGTCACTCGTCTTGACGGTAATGAAGTATTTGACGTGTGCCTTATCAGTAGCAAATTCAAGATAAACTGTTTGTCCCTTGTGGGCATTGGTAACTTCCGCCTTCGTCTCAGCATTGGTGTACATCTTTAATGTGCTTAAGGTAAGCGAAGAAGTGTTTGCGCTAATGCTATATTCTCTTGCAACCCTTTCAGCAGAAATCACGACAGGGTGATGAGGCATAACGAAGTGATAATAATCGTCTTCTCCCTTTGTAACGACCACACCGTCGACATAAATAGCGGTGAAAGAGGTGTCTATGGTTTCCTGTGCTTGGAATTTTAATTTTGTTCCAGGAACAGCGGAGAAGGTATCGGTTGTATCTTCGCTATCCTCCACAAGAATATCACCAATCAATTCTTGATCTTTCGAAATGGTGAAATCAGTGATGCCGGTATTGATTGTGATGGTAACGTTTCCTGCTGGCATGGTGAAGGTATAAGTGTAATCACCATTGTCATGGCTTTCGATTTCCTCTCCAGCATCATTTAAAACTTTAACGCTATTCTCAAGATAATAGCCAGGTAAAAGAGTGACGCCAAAAGTAATGCTTTCTCCTGGTAAGGCTTTTTCTGGCAAATTGGTTAAAACAACTTTATCAGCAGAGCCATTTGTGAGGGTGTAATGCTGAACTGCAGTTAATTTGAAGGTTGCAGTCGCTTCGGAATGAGCAGCGCTAGCGACAAGGAATTCAACCTCGCCTGCATTAGCAAAAGTGAAGTTCCCCTCAATGACTTGCCCATTTACTTTCACAACGAATTCGCTTCTAACAAGCGTTTTTGCACTTCCTTCAGCCGTTCCGTTTTTGAATGTTTGCTCTTTTACGACAATGCTTGCAAAATCAAAAACGTCTCCAACTTCATAAGTTGTGACGCTTGGAGCTTCAAGCTCAAGCTTGTAAGTAAACACATCTGCCACACTAGATGATGTTGTGTTTTCACTAGATGTAGTTGTGCTTTCACTAGGTGTAGTGGAATTACTCGAAGTAACTTCACCTGAATTACAAGAAGCGAGCGTAATGCATGCTAGCAATGAGGCAATTGATAAATACGCCTTTTTCATAGTTATATGTATTCTCCCTTTCTTTGCTCGGGTCCATACAAACGATAGGTTTCCTAAGCAACAATGAACTTACATTATTGTCTATTGGAAAAAAATTCAATAAAATTTTACATATTCACCGATTATTGAAAAAGAGTGACCGTTTTAGCCACTTTTTATGCTCTTTTTTGCTTTATTCTGAGACAGGAACAAAAGTAATATTCGCCATAAGTGAAATGGTGTTTCTGAAAGAAAGATTATCTTAGAAGCAAATTCTCTTACCTCTCTAACATTGGATGTAAGCAGCCTCTATTTGACAGGAAAACTTCAAACCAGTTCTTCTAGCTATACAAATAAAACGTATACTTTTGAAGCAATCTAAACGAATCTAAGAAAATAAGGGAGACGTGTGTGCGTTTTCCTATATTTAAAAAGTTTTCTATAAATGTTGTTCAAAGATAAAAAATAGGTAATATCGTAATAAAATGTTACCTAAATGATGGTTTATAAATGAGATAAAAAGTTTATTTCATTTCCGGAGATTAAAGTTTCATTTAATGGATACATGTATGCGTTTTCCTTTGTCATCTCCATAAAGAAAAGCCTCCTTTAGCGGGAGGCTTGAAAGAGAATAAGAAAACTTTATTTTACTTTTGTTAATGCTTGGCCTTTTACGGCTTCACCACTAGGCTCATTTTCGAAAACAAGCTTGCTTCCATCGCTAGATAAAGACAATTCAATGCTAACAGGGTTGTTAGAACGAGTTGCACTGATCTTGATGGAATTGCCGGCTGCAGTATAAGAGTAATCGCCTTCTTCGACAATGGTGTATTCTTCTCCGTCACCAAAACCACCATCATAATACTCGTCTATCCAGGATAAATGGCATTTAGAAGAAGTGGCGAATTCCAAGGAAATGACGCATGAGTTATACCCATCGTAACTATCCGTAAAACTGACTTTGCCATTATCGGACCACTTTGTTCCTAAAACAGGATTTTCCAAAGTTTCTTCTTTGACGAAGACGTAGGTCTTATTCGTAACATTAATCGTTAAAGTAACCTTTTTGCCATTCCCAGAAAGGGTAAGGGTGGCTCCATTTACGGTATAGGTATACCCGGTTACACCATTGTAGGTTGCGTTACCTTCACCATCTAAGATCAAGGTTGTTTTGGCATCACTTGAAACTTTATATTCGCCATAGTATTCGTCCAATAAGGCACGTCTAGGACTATATTTGTCAGTTTGTTTCAAGGCGTATTTAAGTTGCCCATCAACGAGAATGTTATAGGATTGGTAAGCTTTGGCAAAATCAATAGCGTCTTTCCCTTCGGTGAGAACGAATTCAATGTTATTTCCAAGAACGAAATAATCGTTTCTTGTATCTACGACAAAGCGAGTGATGATGCTTGCATCGCTAAAATCATCTGCTTCGCCTTTCTTCACCAATTGGAAAGCAGTGAGAGAATCTTTAGAAGAAAGCTCCACTTGATCGACATATCCACGATACATATCACGGACATAGTTTGGAGTGTCTTCGCTTTTACGATGAGCAAAATAGAAGCTAGTGCCTATGACGTTACTAGATGTAAAAGGAGAAGCTGCTAATAAGTTACTTCCATCAAAATACATAGCAAATGATTTGCCGTCTTCATCTTTGATGGTCATCATTCCTTTTTTGGTGTCAGAGGCGGTTTCAACTTGATAGGCTTTTGAATTCAACATGAAATAGCCAGAATCATCAATGCTTATGGCACAGAAAGCAGGCCATTGAATTTCCTCGGCGTTTCCTTTTTCTATGACGGATCCAAAATAAGAACCAATAAAGGAATAGTTAGCGAATTTGCCACCTTCTTTTTCAGTTACAACAAAGGAAATAGAAGTGGAGTCTTTTATCTCAGGAATTGTTATTTCGTAGTATCCATCGACAAGATTCGTGTCAGTAAGGGTAACAGTCTCGTCTTTTCCATAAGTTGCTGGAGTATAGGTGTAGGTTAAGCTTGCAACCTTAAAGGAAGCTTCGCTTGCCGTTACTTTCAAATAATTTTTTTCACCAGAAAGAACACCATTGACTTCTGTATAGGTATTTCCTTCCTTTTTAAATAAGGAAAGAGTTAAGTGCTCGGAGTTGGTGAATTTCACCGGGTGAGTATTCGCGATTGTTTTAACCTTAATGGTGATGTCTTTGCTTGGCATCACGAAAGAAAGAGTGTTCTTTCCTTCTTCTAAGGCAATTTCTTTATTATCCATTTCAGGAATGATAATTCCAGATGGTTTTAAAGAATCCCTGCTTGTTAAAGTAACGGTCACTAAACGAGAGTATTCCGCTTTCGAATCATGACTCCAAATGTTTTCGTCGGTTGGAGAAGTGGCTCCTTCCTCAATGACATAATCTAAGGTGTAGTTACATTCGATTAAGCTAATAAAAGAAGAAGTGTCCTCGTCTTTATTGATTTTATACAAACGGTTTTTTGTATTGATTGTGATAATGACGTCACCTTTCGGCATAAGGAAACTATACGTTCCATCTTTGTTATCGGTGATTTCAAGTGTTGTTCCATTCGAAGTAACCTGGACGTCTTTGAAAACATAGCCAGGCTTCACTTTATATCCGAAGGTGACGGTCTTTCCTTCTTCTTCTGAAGAAGGGGCATCAGTGATTTCTACATGTTCGGCATTGCCATTAGTAATAGCGTATTTGCTTGCTTTTGCTTCGCTTTCAACGCTGATGGTCACGTTTTCATTAGGCATGGTAAAAGAGTATTTCTTATTGCCTAAAGAAGAACATTCCACGTTATTTGCTAAGACTTTCGTTACGAGAATTGTGTTCTCGTCATAAGTTAGAGTAAGAGTAACGGTATCTCCCTCTTTTGCTTCCGAAGGAACATTGATTTGAATGCTCTTCGGAAGGTTATTAGAGATGCTATGACTTGCTTTTACAACTTCAGATGATGGTGTTTCTAAGGAAGATTCACTAGAACTTTCATTGCTGTTATCGCAGCTTGCTAAAGTAAGTAAGCTTGCGACAGAAAGAAGAAATAAGTTTCTCTTTTTCATTCTGCATCAGCTCCCGTATTTGTTTTTAAAAGACCGGAATCGCTATTCCATTCGGAATATGGATTTAAGTTAAAGGTGAAGATGTGTTCACGTCCGCTTGTTTCTCCATAACGAGTGTCGGTACGTTGGGTTGTGGTTGGATTGCCTTGCTTATCGGTGTAGCCTAAATCGAAATCATTAACGCCTTCATAGTATTTGATAGAGACACTCATTCCATCTGGTAAGGTGAAAGTGAAAGTATCTCCTTCTAATTTCCCTTGTGGGAAGGTCTTTGGCTCTTTTGGATCATCCTTGCCTTCTTCATGTTTGTAGCACCAATATTTTCCATCACCATAAACACGAAGGGCATATTGAGGGATGTCTTCTGCTCTTCCGATGCTGCCATAGTCATAGGAGAAGAAATCGCCCATGAAATGCTCATATCCCGGTTTCACTGGTCCAAGTTGTTTGGTCTTAAATTCATAGCCTAAGAAGGTGTTATTGATGTTTGTGACTTTGCAAGAACCATTAATCAATTTTCCACCAACCTCATAGTTATAATCGATGGTGGAAACATGGCCGTTAGCTAAGGTGATTCTTAAAGAAGTAGTGCCTTCATATCCTACATAATCGCTAGCCCATCTACCATAAATGTTGTCCTTATGGTAATAGTCAAAGATGGTTTCGGAAGCCAATTGAGCAAGGGCTCTCGTTTTTGCGACATAAACGTTTTCATCTTCTTTTTCAAAGACATAAGCGGAAAGAGCGTTTTCACTATAATCAGGAAGGTGTAAGGTATCGCAGGTTCCAGACTTTCTCACTTTGTTATTTCTAAATTCGAAGAAATAATTCTTTCCGTCATCGTATTTGGCAATTCCGGAAGGCACTTTGCCTGTGTTAGAGAATTCGGTCACGAATCCTTCTGGAGTCATATAGGTGATGTCTTTGTTATAAGTTTCGCCATTTAACTCCTCTAAGTAGTTATAGTCGAAACCCTTGCCGCCATCTTTTAAGGCGTTAGCGAGTTCTTCGAAAGCGTTCTTTAAAGGAAGATTTTCTGCAACTTCTTCATAGGCTTGAGGCTTATCGATGTCTGTTTTGCTTGCTAATTGGATATCTAAGCTTCCAGTAAGCCAGTTATAGACGGAAGTGTCATACTCATATTGCATTCTTTGAGTTTTCAAATCAGCATGGATGACATTGTCTTTGACAGAAAGGATAATGGAATTTCTTTCCGCTTCAAAGGATTGCCCAAAGAAAAGAGCGGAAACAAGGAAGTCATCAGAATTTACAGTGTAGGTTCCGTCGCTATTTTTACGGATTTCATTCCATTTAATTTGGGTGAATGGATTAGAGAAATACGTATCATAAGCGGTTGGAACTTGAATTTCATATCCATCTTCATCATGGTCGGTACTCATATATGGAACTTCATGAACCTTATTGTCTGCACCAACATAAAGACGGGTTAAATTGCCTTTTGCATTCTTAAAGACACGGAAATTGTAGCCATCATCAGCTGGATCCGTATCAGGGGTGGATTTAGCACGGATCTCGCTCTTTAAAGTGCTAGAAGCTTGACCGGCAAAACGATCAACGATAATTTTCTCATCTGCGCTATAGGTTCCGCCAGTTGTGCTATCGGTAACTTCAGCGGAGAAATCCCAAGTGATAGTACCTTTGATGGTAACGCCACCAGCTTTTAATTCGTTGAAATAAGCTTCGGTTAATTCATCATAATTTCCTGGTTTTGGATCAATTGGAGATTCGCTTTCATCAGGCTTTGGGTCAACAGGATTTACCGAAGAGACAAAATCTCCGGTACGGTTAGAAGAAGCGGAGGATTCTTCGCTTCCATTAGAAGGTTTGTCACATCCAGCTAAAACAAGTGGAGTGAGGGCTAATAAACAAATGATTTTCTTTTTCATATACATGTCCTTTATTGTTCGTATGCTTGCCATTTGGCATAGTAAGTGGTGTTGGAATTGATTGGATCGCCTTCATCGGCTTCTTCGTTACCTTCTGGATCTTTAAACCATCCAAGGAAGCGGTAGCCTTTTCTTCTTGCGGAAGGGAAGGTGACCTTGCTTCCTTTTGTAACGGTTTGAACGGTATTTTCCGCTCCTTCGTAGTTATAATCGAAGGTGAGAGTAACCATTTCGTCGTATTTGACGTCGATAACGAGATAGCTATTTACGGCGTTGGAATCATAGGTGAAGTAGACGTCTAATGTTAAACGCTTGCTTATGCCATCTTCTTCATAATTTTGAACGCTGGAGAGTTCTGCGCAATATTTATTGCCAACTAATCCTGCTTTAAGATCTGGCCATAATGTCTTATCTAGCTTCTGGCTATATGGTCTAAGAATGGAATCCACTTGGGCATACATAACGGTTTGCTCATAAGCGGATAAACTTGAGTCTCCATCAAAGTCAAATTGGGAAAGAGCACCGAAAGCGTATTGGAACTGAATTTGTTTGCTTGCTTCATCCACAAATAAGTTAACTTTATTGTAGATGCCTCCAATGACTGGTAAAGAGTTGAAACGTTCTTCACCAAGAATTGCTTTCGCTTTTTCTAAATCGGCATCATCTTTGAAATAATCATTCCAAGTAAGATTGTCGCCATCTTTCACTTTCGAAATATCAATGCCACTTAATGTGGAACCGATATTGCTATATTCCGTAACGAGCTTGTAATAGACGACGGCATCGCTAGAAGAAACCGCATAAAGCATGCTGACTGTAATCTTATTTTCATCACGAAGATCTACCTTAGCAAAATATATAAGAGCGGTGGTAACGTCCGTGAAATTCGCAGAATTGAAGATATCACAATGAGTATCTCCATAGGTGAAGGAATATAAACCTTCCTCTTCCTTTTTAAAGAAAAGAGAGGAAATATCAAATTGAGGGAATGGATTTTGTCCATTGCTATACCCTAGGGCAAGACCTTGGTTAAAATAACCCTTATCACTAATTTTGATGATATTTTGAAGGTTATTATCCTTTGTAAGATAGTAAGCGTCTTCTGATTGAACTTGATCCTTATTATTTAAGGTTTGTTTTAGAAGAGTGTTCTCTTGATAAAGGGCTTTATTCTTTGAAGAGAAACTTCCTTTATCGTTCCAACTTAAATTAGATAAACGATAAGTGGTTGAAGTCTCTGTGTAATTATGGTTTTGTAATTTTTCAAAAGCCTTTTGGAAAGTCGCATCTTCTTTCCCTTTAACAGGATTATGGAAGTTTTTTGTGACTTCTTCGTTGGCTTTGCCATAAGCTAGCACTGTTCCAGAAAATTCATATTGAAGAGTGTATGAGGTTTGATAGTTCGAATCATGACGTTGTTGAACTTCCGTGGAGAGAGTGTAAGCGTAGATTTGCCCATCTTTGACCTTCAAATCGAATTTAGCGGCGGCTGGTAAAGTATTTGCACCATAGAAGTTGCCTGAGATTTTTCTTCTGAAATCGATTGAAACATCACTTTTTAAGGTGTAGGTGTCTTTATCTTTTTTCTCAAACATTGTTGAATTTAGTTGAGAGAAGATATTGGCTAAACCGGAATCTGCCCAGTTAACGTAACTTCTTCCTTGGACGGTTTCTTGAGTGACAGGGTAAAGAAAGACTTCGTTGTTAACGAGAAGATATTTCTGACAGACATATCCCATCGTGTTTTTCGTCAAATCGCCACTGGCTTCCAAAGTGTCTTTATTAGGGGTTCCGCTCGCGGAATCTACGCCCTCATATTGTTGATAAGCATATTCGTTTTTGGTGTTTTGTACGTCAAGATAGAAACGATAATACTGAGATTGTTTTGAGTTTCCTTCTCCGAAGGTCGCAGTCGTGGTAACTAATGACTCAAGACTTACGCCATCAGATAAATTTCTTAACATGGTTTGAAGAGCTTTGTAATCTGCCATCTCATCCTTCGAAGAAACGATATCTTCTGAAGAAGGAGAAGAAACGGACGAACTCGGAACTGTCTGCTCTTGGCAAGAAGCCAATAAGGATAAAGCGGACAAGGTTAGCAAAGCTTTTTTCCATTTGTTACTGTTTTTCATTTTTTCCTCCAAATTTCGCATGCTAGCATTATCCCTTAAAAGAAAAAAGTTTCAATGTTTATTCACCATATTCACTTAGTATTTTTTAAATAAGGAAGGATTAACCCTTTTTCTAAGAAAAAGAAAACACGCCCTGAGGACGTGTTATGAATGAAAAACCTATATCAATTTAGACTAGAGAAGTTCTTTTTTCTTAGCGTCAAATTCTTCTTGTGTAATGACGCCATTGTCTAAGAGGCTCTTATATTTTAAAAGAAGAGTGAGTCTTTCTTCTTGGCTTATTTCTTGCTTTGGCAATGATTCTTTTGCTTCATTTTTCCCTAATGGAGTGGATTCTGCTTCTTCGTCATTTTCGACTTCAATTTTCATTAAGATAAGGGCAATTAAAACGACGATTTCAAAAGCTAAAACCACCATAGACGTGGCCATGCTGAGGAAATTGGAAGCGATAATGTAAAAAATGATGTTCAACAATTCCGAAAGAGCAAAGAGAGAAAATTCAACAATCAAAACGATTCTTGCGACCTTAGGCGATTTTTTGGTTAGAAGGACACATACTATGCCAACAGCGAGTTGAAGAATAGACAAAACTAAAGTAACAATTGCAGTGCTAGTATAGAGGTTGATTGCAGCAAAGACGGAAGAAAGAAAAGAATAGGTCGCTGAAGCCAAGACATACACGCTAAGAAATTTTATTAAGCTTTGACCACCATTGCTCTTATCTTTTGTGAAAGCAAGAACCCAGGCACTATACACGATGAACCCGAGTGCAAGGAAGATACCTAAAACAATAGTTAAATAGAGATACCAATAACGAGAAAAGGTAAAGGAATCGGCGGCAACAACAAGTGAAATGATGTTGAGAATCAAGCTAATCGAATACACAACGATTGCCATGATGAGGGAGGCTAAGAACAGCTGTTTTGGGACAATATATTTTTCTTTATTCATAAAAAGAAATCCTTTCGGCAACAAATATCTCACTATTGTTTATCAAAAATAGATAACCTGCTTTCAATTCATGAATCTGACTCTGATAGCCAAGAAACAAACGCAAGGAAAAAATCATAAATATTGCATTTTAAAGAACGATTTTATCTATCAAACAAAACTAAAAAGCCTCGTTTTTAACATGGGACGACGTCATTTTTTCTACAAGGTTGATTTTTATTGAAAATGACCCAAAAAACGAAAAGCAGTTTTTAACCAAAAAGTAAGATTATAAGTAATTTTTCTTCAAAAAAATGGGATACGAAAGAAATGAAATTCTTGAAAGTGCCGATAGATGCTAGATTTTAAAAAAATAGCAAAAAACGAAAATAATTGTTGACAACTTGCCATTTTACGAAAAAATAACGCCACAAGTTCAAAAGAACTAGGAGGATTTTTATGAAAAACAAAAAACTTGCTCTACCACTCAGCTTAGCGGCGATCGTCGGTATCGTTGGCTTAGCGGGTTGCGTAACGACACCTAGCTCCTCATCTGGTTCCCCAAGTGAGAAGGGCACCTACACCCTGCACGATGCAACATCTGGTTCCCCAGAAAGATGGGCCCCAGCAACATGGGAGTCAAATGAAGACAGCCTTGTTAAAGGATACACGGAACTCGGTTTAATCGATTATGTGTTGAATGACGAGAAAAACGGTTATGAAGCAGTCCCAGAAATGGCGGCGGAAATTCCAACCGACGTCACATCAACCTTAACAAAAGAAGAAACGACCAAGTATGACATGAATTTGAATGGAGAAAAGCTTTTCACCTCAGGCCAAAAATGGCAAGTTAAGTTGAACCAAGCAGCGAAATTTGAAGATGGAACTCAAATTAACGCGGATACGTATATCAACTCTTTGAAAGATCTTCTCGATCCACAGATGCAAAACTTCCGTGCTGGTGATTTTGCAAACGGAACTCAAGCAATTGCTGGAGGACTTCATTATCTCCAAAGTGGTCAAACGCTTCTTGATCCATACATCGATGGAGATGGTCTTGCCCATGCAGGCACTCCAATTAAAGAAGGATGGTATTTCAATGCTTATACTGTCAATAATTGGTGGGCATCGATGAGCTTTGCTAGCTTATGCGGTTATCTTGCTGGAGATGCCTCAAAGGCCGCCGAAGCTCTTCTTGGAGATACTGACACCTTTGGTACAAGCTCTGACCCTAAAATTGTCAGACTTGATAACAACGCTGAACTTTGTAAGAAAGTCTTTGCGGTCGCAGACGCTATCTGCAAAGGTGCCTTCGGACTTCCTGCAGGCTCATTGACAAACAACTTCCTTGAAGGAAATGTTGACCAAGCCGAAACCTATTCCATGGCAACATGGTGCTCCCGTTATTACAAATATGAGGAATACGATTTCGCGAATGTTGGCATTCAAAAAGTGGATGATTTCACCTTCAATCTCTTCTTCAAATCGCCTGTCAGCAGTTTTGATGCCAAATTGTTCTTCTCTTCTAACTGGATTGTGAAACAAGATCTATGGGAAAGCTTAAGAAAACCTGTCGCTGATTCAGGCTTATACACAACAACATACGGCACTTCCAAAGAAACCTATGTTGCCTATGGTCCTTATAAACTTGCATCCTTCCAAGCGGATAAACAAATCAACTTCGAAAGAAATGAAAAGTGGTATGGCTATAGTGATGGTAAGCATGAAGATGAATACCAAGTCGATAATATTGAAGTTCAAATTGTCCAAAACGAAGACACCTTGCTTTCTCTCTTCCGCACAGGAAAAATCGACTCCTATGCATTAAGAGGATCGGACTTAGACATCTTAGGGTCTTCCTCCAGATTGTTATATACCCCTCTTTCCTACACCACAAAATTAAGCGTCAACTCTGTCTATGAAACTTTATTAGCGGCTCAAAAGAGCGATACAAAGGGCAACCACACTATTCTTTCTAACCAAAAATTCCGTAAAGCCCTCTCCTTAGGACTTGATAGAAAGACACTTTGCCAAACACAAACAGCTGGCTGGCGTGGATTCGACGTGCCGATTAACTTCATGTACGTTTCAGATCCTGATACGGGTGTTGCCTATCGTGATACCGAACAAGGAAAGAAAGTCGTCACCGATAACTTCGGAACTGATTCCGACGGCAAACCAAACTACTACGGATACGATTTAGCCGAAGCAAGAAAATTGATTGATGAAGCGGTGGCGGAAGAGGCTGCATCAGCCAAAGAAGGCCACTACGAAGAAGGTCAAAAAGTCCACCTCGTTTGGGAAAGCTATAACGAAGGTTGGAATGATATGGTTAACTGGGTTATCAATGCCTATAAAGAACTTGTCAAAGGCACCAAGCTTGAAGGAAAATTAGATATCGAAGTGAAGATCACTGGTTCTGATTATTCCGACCATATTAGAAATGGCACTTGCGACTTTGGTATTTCTACTTGGGGCGGCGCACAATTCGACCCATTCGGCATCTTAGATTGTTACACCACATCCTCTAAGATGTATGAAACCTACAACATCTACCAAGACTATCTTGAAATCAACCTCAAGACTGGTGAATGGTCTGACAAGAAAGATGGCTTAGCAAAGAGTGATGACGTTGTCGGAATGACCCTCGGCGGAGATGGTTCAGGAACACAAAAAGGCAACTGGACTTATGAGCTTACAACAGGCAAATATTCTTCCGCTTTAAGCGATGCAACGACACGTTTGAACATCTTAAGCGCTTGTGAATCCTATATCGTTGGCACCTATAACTTCATCTCCTGGGGCGCTCGTCAATCTGTTAGCTTGGATAGCTATCGTGTTAGTGAAGGAACCGATGAATACGTTCAAATCGTTGGTTTCGGTGGCATTAGAAAGCTCAAGCTCACAAAGACTGATGCAGAATGGTCTCAATGGGTAAATGCCAATCTTGGTAAAGACGGCTTCATCGATTACAACAAATAAAACAGTCGTCTTCTATAAACGGGGAAGGGTGGATTTCCACCCTTTTCCTGGTTTTATGGGAGGGTGTTTAAAAACAGCTAGAAACATCTTAAAATTTAGATAACACGGGGGGTTCCTTTATGTTACGTTACGTTCTTAAAAGAATCGGGTTGATGTTATTGACGTTCTTAATCATCATGACGATGTGTTTCGTCTTGATACGTTTATTACCAGTAACGCCATGTAAATCAAACGATCAAACTTGTATTTCCATCAACGCTTGGCGTGAAGCGCTTGGCTATAACAAGCCAATCATCGTGCAATATGTGCTTTATATAAAGCATGTCTTCCAAGGTGATTTCGGAATTGGCTTCACTATTTATGACGGAAAAGATGTCCTTTCCGTTCTTAATGAAAAACTTCCTAGCACCATCTATCTCAATATTTGGAGCTCACTTATTGCCATACCTATTGGTATTCTCTTGGGCATTATTGCCGCTTTAAAGAAAAATAAATGGCAAGATCAGCTTATTTCCGTTTTGGTCATGCTTTTTATTTCTGTTCCAAGCTACGTTTATTGTTTCCTTATTCAATATATTTTCTGTGCCAAATTAAAATGGTTCCCGCTTGTCGTTAATTCGGGATACGATTTTTGGAACCCCGTTTTCTTTCATTCGTATTTTCCAGCCATGCTTTGCTTGATTATTGGAACGGTTGCTGGCTTAACACGTTACACCCGTGCCGAACTTACGGAAGTGTTAACAAGTGAATTCATGGTTTTAGCAAGAGCAAAAGGCTTAACAAGAGGTCAAGCCACTTGGAGACATGCTTTAAGAAACGCCATGGTTCCAATCTTCCCAATGATTCTTGGCGAATTTATTTCTTGTTTAAGTGGCTCACTTATTATTGAAAATTTCTTTGCCGTTCCTGGTGTTGGCTCACTCTATCTTTCTTCGATCAACAACCAAGACTACAACTTCTTTATGTTCTTAAGCATGTTCTATGTTGGAATCGGCCTTGCCGCAGCTTTGATCATCGATCTCTCCTACGGATGGGTTGATCCACGTATCAGAATGGGGGCGAAATAATTATGGAAAAGAAAATACAAGACCCACGCTTTAGCTTTGTCCAACAAGATAAAAAACTTGTTGATAGCAAAATGGAGACGAAGCGTATTGGCTTCTTCGCGGATGCAATGTACCGTTTTTCGAGAAACAAAGGTTCGATTGTCGCAGCCGCTATCTTAATGTTCATGATTCTTTTCTCCATCATTACGCCTTTCTGCACTGGCTATACCGCTACAGAAGCGGATTCCTATTACACAAACTGTCTTCCAAAGGCTTTCTCTGATGCTGGTGGTTTCTGGGATGGCTCTGAAAAAAGGACTGTTTCGGAAGCAGAATATTACCTTTATAAACGTGCAGGACGTGTTAAAGAAGTCTATTCAACTTACAAAACAGGCGATGATTTCTCTGGATTTACGACCAAATATGACGTTCGATACGATACCTATGTCATCGGTGCCGTTAACCACACTTTAACGAAAGAAAAACTAGATGAGGTCCTCGAATATGATGCCAAAACAGACGAAGGCCATAAAATTCTTTTACCGTTAATCGACACTTCTTGGATTGAAGAAGAGAAACAAAATGAAACGATTATCGAAAACGTCATTAGAAATAATGCGAATTATGATTATCGATTCTACGGACGTAATAAGCTTCCTATCTTAAAAGATGGCGAACTTCAATATGCCTGGAAGAAAAATGCTGGAGGGGAATACGTTTATTATGAAGCAACCGGTCTTTCTAATAGCGTTTATAACGTTAGAATGAATTATGACAATTACTATTACTTCCTGAATGGGCATTATGCAAAGTTCGGCTTAGGAAGTGATTCTGCTGGCAGAGATATCCTTACAAGATTATCTGTTGGTGGACGTTTCTCTCTTCTTTTTGCTTTTGGTGTTTCCGCCATTAACTTGATTATTGGTTTAATCTATGGAGCAATCGAAGGATTCTATGGAGGAACGACGGATATCATCATGGAAAGAATCTCTGAGATCCTCGCCGAAGTTCCTTTCATGGTCGTTATCGCCCTTTTAAAGAACTACAATGGCGTTTATTTCTCAATATCCATCGTTGGAATGCTCTTTATTGCCTTTGTTCTTACAGGATGGCTTGGAACAGCATCGACGGTGCGTATGCAATTCTATCGCTATAAGAAACAAGAATACGTCTTAGCGAGTAGAACCTTAGGTGCTTCTGATGCAAGATTAATCTTCAAACACATTCTTCCAAATTCCATCGGAACAATTGTTACCTCGTCTGTTTTGATGATTCCTGGCGTTATCTTTAGTGAATCAAGCTTATCTTACTTAGGAATCATTAATTTCGATGCTATCGGTTCTACTTCGATTGGCACAATGCTCTCGCAAGGTCAAAATTCCTACACGACTTATCCTAATAACATCCTTTGGCCAGCTTTATTCATCTCCCTTTTGATGATTTGCTTCAACATGTTTGGCAATGGCTTAAGAGATGCCTTTAACCCACAATTGAGAGGTTCCGACAATGTCTAATATCAATGAAGAAAACAAAATTTTATCGGTCAAAAACCTTCGTGTTAGTTTTTGGACGAATAATGGCACAGTAAAAGCCGTACGTGGCGTTTCTTTTGATTTGTATCGTGGAAGAACCTTAGCCATTGTAGGCGAATCCGGTTCAGGGAAAAGCCAAACATCTAGAGCGATAATGGGTATTCTTGCTCCAAATAAGATTATCGAAGAAGGAGAAATCCTTTACGATGGAAGAGATATTCTTCGTTTGAAAGAGGAAGAATTAACCAAAATCAGAGGCTCTAAAATCGCGATGATTTTCCAAGATCCTATGTCCTCTTTAAACCCGATTATGAAAGTCGGAAAACAAATCACCGAAGCGATGATGTTAAAAAAGAAGAGCACGATTAAGGAAAATAAGAAACGTGCTGCCCTCCTTGAGAAGACTCTTCTGAAATACGATCCAAGCGTCAAAGAAAGCGTGCTTAAGGTAAGAAAAGGAGAGGAAGTGGATTCTTCTCTTCTTCTTGATGCAGCAACTAAAGCAGTAGCCCATAACGAATCCTCTATCAAAGAGGCGGCTGTCAAATTAAAAGAGAAACTATCTTCTTTATTAGAGAAGACAGACATCTTTAAGGAAGCTTCATCTTTCCCTTTACTCCATAAGGAACTACATGAAATAGAAAGCCTAGTCAAACCCGTTGAAAATCACTTAGATGATAAAAAAGACGACTTGGTTTTCACTTTCGTTATTGCGCTTGAATACTATTTGAGCGAATACAAAAAATCTTTAGCTAGAGAAAAAGAAGAAGCGAAAAAGAAAGAAAAACATCTTGATACGAATTCCGTCAAAGAAAGAGCCTGGGCCTCGGAAATCGATATTTCAAAAGAAGCGGTTCAAGCAAGAGCGAAAGCTTACGTGGAGTCTTTCCTTAAACATTTAGAGGAGGATTACATCACGAAAGAGGTAGACGTGAATGAAAAGGCTAAGAAACTTCTTGAATCTTATGTTCATTCCTCAAAAGAAGCTTTATTAAAAATTTCCAAGAAGCAGTTAAAGGAAAAAGCAATCGAACTTTTAGGCGAAGTGGGTATCAAAGATCCTGAAAAGAGAATCAAGCAATATCCGTTCGAATTCTCTGGAGGTATGAGACAACGTATCGTCATTGCCATCGCTCTTTCTAGTGACCCTGAGATTCTTATTTGCGATGAGCCAACGACGGCTCTTGACGTAACCATCCAAGCCCAAATCCTTAACATGATTAATGAATTAAAGGAAAAGAGACACCTTTCTGTCATCTTCATTACCCATAACCTTGGCGTTGTGGCGAATATGGCGGACGATATTGCCATTATGTATGCTGGTAAAATCGTGGAAAAAGGAACAGCGGACGATATTTTCTACCATCCAGCTCATCCATATACCTGGGCCTTACTTTCCTCCATGCCTGATTTGGAAACCAAAGACCGCTTAGACTCCATTCCAGGAACCCCACCAAATATGATTCTCCCACCAAAAGGAGACGCTTTCGCGGCGAGAAATAAATACGCGATGCAAATTGATTTCGAAGAAGAACCGCCATTCTTCGATATAAGCCCAACCCATAAAGCCGCAAGCTGGCTTCTTGATCCACGCGCTCCAAAGGTGAACCCACCAAAAGGAGTGAGTGATCGTATCAAACGTTTTGCAAAATTAAACGCCCAAAGAGAAAAGGAGGAAAAGAAAAATGGCAAGGAAAAAGAAAAATAGTTCTGATATCGTGGCTGTTGATGAGAATGAAAATATCGTCAAACTACAAGAAAAAGAACCAGTTTCTCCCGATGCGCCTGTGATTTTGTCTGTCAGACATTTGAAGCAGTATTTCAAATTTGGCTCAGGCGATTTCAAATACAATAAAGCCGTTCACGACGTCTCCTTTGATATTCATAAAGGGGAGGTTTTAGGCCTTGTTGGCGAATCTGGATGTGGCAAAACTACAACCGGAAGAAGCATCATTAAACTTTACGACATCACGAGTGGCTCGATTTACTTTGAAGGAACGAGAATCTCTGCAGGAACAAGATGGAACGAAAAAGAAATCAAATGGAAAAGCATTCGCTATAAAGAAGCCATGAAAAAGCTTCGTGAAGAAAAGAAGGATACTTTGCAGTTTGTCAATGTTCCTGAAGATAGCACCTTGGAAGCGGAAAAGGCTAAGATTTCAAAGAAATACGATGATCAAATAAATGCTTTAAAAGAAGAACTAGCCGGCATTTGCAAGACACAAAGAGCAGAAATTAGGAAAGCTCATTATGACAATAGGCATTGCAACGCGCCTTTTGCTAAAGAAGCAACGATTAAAGCAAAGAAAGAGCATCAGGAAAGACTTGCTAAGCTCAAAGAGAATAAGGCAAAACTCCTTGCTTATTCTAAGGAATACCTGAAGTATCTTGAAAGCTTACTCATTGCCAAAAACACAAAAATCACCAGTAAAATGCAAACGATCTTCCAAGATCCTATTGCTTCCCTTGACCCACGTATGACGGTTCGTGATATTATCGCAGAGGGGTTACGTATCCAAGGTGTTTACGATAAAAAGGTCATTGATGAAAAGGTCTCAAACGCTTTAATTCGCGTTGGACTTCAACCGGAAATGATGGAACGTTACCCTCATGAATTCTCTGGTGGCCAAAGACAACGTATTGGTATTGCTAGAGCCTTGATTATGGAACCGGATTTGCTTATTTGCGATGAGCCAGTAAGTGCTCTAGACGTTTCTATTCAAGCACAAGTTATTAATCTTCTTAACGATTTGAAGAACGAATTGGATTTATCCATTCTCTTTGTCGCTCATGATTTGAGCGTCGTTAAGTATTTCTGCGATAGAATCGCCGTTATGTATTTTGGAAGACTGGTGGAAATTGCTCCAAGCGATGCTCTTTTCCTTCATCCTCTCCACCCTTACACAAAATCTCTTTTGAGTGCAATTCCTCTACCTGATCCTCATTATGAGAAACATCGTAAGAGAATCAATTATGTCCCTGAAAGAGACCATCAGTATGGGGAAGAGAAACCCACTCTTCAAGAAGTGGAAAAAGGCCACTTTGTCTTATGTGACAGCAAAGAATTGGCTAAATATAAGCAAATAGTGAATAATAAGTAAATATGGAAGAAAACACGAAGGAAAAAAGAGAAGAAAGAAAAAGTCTGAAAGGGATTATCGTTAGAGCCTCCCTCTCTTTTACCTTTGCCCTTGCAATCTTCTTAACGGTTTTCTTTTTGGAACTTTACGGTCCTTTTGAACTTACCTGGGAGAAAAACAGATACAGAATGCTATCTGATTCTTTCTCCTTGGGCGGTTTGCTTCCTATCCTTTTTTGGCTTTTGGTTTGGGTATCAGAAAAAGGCGCTTTTGACTTAATTGTCTATAGTGTGCGTAAACTTTTCTCTTTTACCTTCCGTATCCATCCAGAAAAAAGTAACCTTCCTCCGACATATGCGGATTATGTTGCAATAAAGAAAGCTAAAAGGAAACCGTTCCATTATGAGCTTTTAATCGTGGGAGGAGCTTTCCTTCTCCTTGGTCTTATCTTCATTCTCGTTTGGTATAAATTAGAGTCTTAAGGTACTTAAAAAGTAGACTAATCACCTTAAAGGACCACTTTGGTCTACTTTAGACATAAACATTCGATGACAACTGATGTTTATGCGTAGATGTTCTAAGAAAACTTTCTTTCGAATGGCCAAAAGTAGACTAAAAAGTAGACTAAAAGTAGACTAATCCACCAAAGGACAAATCGCTCACTATTCCTAAAGACTATAAAAGTCTTTGATTTCATTTCGAACAATCGATAACTGGTCTATTTTATAAATTAAGGATATGCTTATTGATGTTACTTATAAATAAGGAGGATACGTATGTACGCTAAAAATATATGGGTAGACGCTAAGGAAGAGAAAAAAGCAGAAATCTTTTCTTTCTCTAAGGATTATATGGATTTCCTTGATGAAGCAAAAACAGAGAGAATGGCTACAAAAGAAGCAATTCGTCTTGCGAAAGAAAAAGGTTTCCGCCCATTAGAAGAATGTAAGGAACTTCATCCTGGGGATAAGGTCTATACGACCAATAAGAATAAGAATTTCTTGGCGGCTGTAATCGGTGAGAAATCTCTTGAAGAAGGAATGAGAATTTTAGGCGCGCATATTGATTCCCCACGCCTAGATATCAAGCAAAATCCTCTCTATGAAAAAGGCGGATTCGCTTTCTTTGAGACACATTACTATGGTGGGATAAAGAAATATCAATACGTCACCATCCCTCTTGCTTTGCACGGAATAGTCTACAAGAAAGACGGAACTTCTTTTGAAGTTTCTATTGGTGAAGATCCTTCCGACCCTGTTTTAGGAATAACGGATTTGCTTATCCATCTTTCAGCAGATCAAATGTCGAAAAAAGCTTCCGAGGTCATTGAAGGAGAAAAATTAGACATCACGATTGGAAATATCCCACTTGAAAAAGATGAAAACGGAAAGGTCAAGGACTACATTCTCCATCTCTTAAAGAAAAAATATGGCATGGAAGAAGAGGATTTCCTTTCGAGCGAACTCCACGCTGTGCCAGCTGGAGAGGCAAGAGATTATGGCCTTGATCGTAGCATGATTGCCGGATATGGACATGATGATAAGGTATGTGCTTATACTTCTCTTCGTGCAGTACTTGACTCTAAGAAAGAAGAATACACTTCCGTTGTTGTTTTAGTAGATAAAGAAGAAGTGGGCTCCATTGGTGCCACAGGTGCCCAATCCTTGTGGTTTGAAGATGTCGTTATGGAAATGCTTGCAAAAGAAGGTAAGGATTCCTATTTGGCTCTTCGTCATGCCATGAGTGCTAGCAAGATGTTATCAAGTGATGTCTCTTGTGCGGTGGATCCTTTATATTCCGGTGCTAACGAACCTAATAATTCCTGCTATTTTTCTAAAGGCGTGGTTTTCAATAAATACACGGGAGCTAGAGGAAAGAGTGGTTGCAACGATGCCATGCCAGAATTCCTTTCTTTCGTCAGAAACGCTATGGATAAGAACAATATCCATTATCAAACCTCTGAAATTGGCAAAGTCGATCAAGGTGGCGGAGGAACTATCGCTTATATCTTAGGGAACTATAACATGTACGTTCTTGATGCAGGCGTGCCTGTTCTTTCGATGCATTCTCCTATGGAAATTGTCTCCAAGGCTGATGTCTTTGAAGCGTATCTAGCTTATAAGGTTTTTCTTGCTGCTTAATTTAGGTAAGCCCGACGTATGAAAAATGCGTCGGGCTCTATCTCTTAAAGAGAGAAAAAATCATCAAAAGGATGCCAATTTTCATAAATCTTTCTCATGAAGCGTATTAGCTATGATATTTGTTTTGAAAAGGGCGTCATGATTATATATAATACTTCCCGTGCCTAGCTGGCGGAATGGTAGACGCAAACGACTCAAAATCGTTCGGAGAAATCCATGCGAGTTCGACTCTCGCGCCAGGCACCAAACAGCTTGCATTTGTCCCATATGATGATATGGGGCTTTTTGTTTGCCCATTTCTATCTTCGATAAAAAGAGATCATTCTAAAACGGCATTAAAAAAGCGATTCTCCGCTCAACTTTCTATTATTTTAATCAAGGGATTTTTCTTTTTCCTCGACACAATAGGGCTTTAGTGGCAGTTTAGTTTCCATTCAAATTGTTGCCGATACCGCTATTGCTAGCGAGGAAAAACGGCGCTTTGCTCATTTTATGAAACCTTTTGTTTCAAGCCTTGTGTAGTTCAATTTAGCCCGATTCTTAAGCTGAACATCGCAAAAGTGTTAAATGAGATTTGGCAAATCTGTAAAGCGACGGGATGAGATACAAAGTCGACTGGGCCATGAGGACGTTCAAATAATAAGGTGGCTATGGGCGTCCTGTCCATGTCCACTTTATTGATAGCATTTCAGTCTTGTTTGGAAATTACTATGAAGACAAAGGAGAAACGGAAAAAAGAAGGTTCAAAGAGTTTCAGCATAGTCCTATTGTTTGAAAAAATATTGTTTTATATGGAAACGTTTCCTCAGTTCTGTCCCATTTTCCACTTTCAAAATTGCAATTTTTTAAAGTTTTGAAAACGAACGGCGCTTTGCTTCTTTACAATTGAACCTAACGACTTTTTTTAATCAGAGAAGTGTTTGCAACACAAATGGAATGGCGATATTGCAAAAGTGTAAAAAAACAGGCTATCGAAGAGATAAAAGAGAGTTCTGGAATAATCGCTTGAATTGGTTGAATAAATGTAACGCAATTGGTTAAGGTTCATTTCAAAAGTTCAAAATCGTCAGGGCGCGGCTTGATTTTGGCGACAATAAGGAATATGAAAATTTCAAGTTCAGTTGAGCCCCATTTCTCCAAGAATGAAAGATATCGGACATATTATATGGTCGCTTTCAAAGAGTAACCGAATTCAACTTTCCTTGGCTAATAGCCATTTGGTTAAATCACAAACCTTGATTCCCTCGATGTCGTAAGTTTCATGTTTCGTGTTAGCAATCAAAAGTTTTGGGTAAGAATCCTTAATCAGCTTCAAAGGTGTCAATTCGCGTTGCAAGGTTTCTGCCAAAGAAATATCGTCCGATACCTGAATGTAGATTTTTTCATTTTGCTTTATGACCACGAAATCAATTTCTTTTTGGTAAAGTTTTCCAACGTAAATCTCGTATCCGCGCCTCATGAGCTCGATTGCAACCATGTTTTCGTATGCTCTTCCATAATCCAAGTTTCTCGAGCCGAGGAGAGCGTATCGGAAAGATAAATCACTCAAATAGTACTTTTCAATCGTTTCTAAATACTTTTTTCCTTTTAGGTCATATCTGCGAACGCGATAAAACAGAAATGCACTGCAAAGGTATTTTAAGTAATTTCCTATGGTGACGTGGTTCGCCATTTTGTCATTTTTCTCTAAAAATTCACTGATTTTGTTTGGAGAAGTCAGATTTGAGATGTTGTCCATTAAGAAATCCACCAAAGAGTCCATTCTAGATTCTTCGAGGATATGATATTTTTCAATCAGGTCCCTCTTGATAAGCGTGTTGAACACGTCCTTGATGTATGCCGTTTTATCGGAAGGTTCTGCGTATAGATAGGATCCAGAGAGGCCTCCTTCTCTTAGATATTTTTCCAAAAGAGAGGAATCTTTGTCACTTTTTCCAAAATAAGCACAGAACTCGGAAAGACTGAATGGGAAAACGGGCATTTCGATATATCGCCCCGTGAACAAAGTGGAAAGATCTGAGCTCAGTAAAAAAGCGTTTGAGCCTGTGATGTATATGTCATATTTTCTGCTGTTGTGAAAACTGTTGATGGCAAGCTCAAACTTGTCGCACATCTGCACTTCGTCCACAAAAAGCATGTTGTCCATGCCGTTTATATAATGGGCTTCGACATACTCATAAAGCTTTTTGTAGTTTCTCAATTCTTCGAAGGCTAAGTCCGCATAATCTATATAGATGATGTTAACCATTGTGTTCGAACTTTTCACCTTTTCGATGTATTGGCGTAGTAATTCCGACTTTCCGGATCTCCGTAGCCCTGTTATGATTTTGATGTCTGGAGTACCTTTGAGCCTCATCAATCTATCGAGATATGTAGTGCGTTCAAGAATTTTCACGGATTTCTTCTCCTTCCTTGCGCTTATATTTTACCATAGACTTTCGAAACTGTAATTTTTTTAAAGTTTTGAAAGTTGATTACATTACTGCTAATTTAAAGTATGTTCTAAACTTTCACAAATGTTCCTGTAAATTAACGAAGTTTTCAATTACCTTGAGGAAATATTGCTGTGAAAATGCGGCAAGAATGTATGGCGCTCATTGTAAAAAATTGAAGAAGAAAAAGATTCATTCAAGCTCAGGGTGATACGTTTCCATGATCTAAGGCATACCTGGGCGACCATGCTCAGGCACACTGGCGTCCCGATGGAGGACATCCAGAAGTTCCTGGGGCATTCCACGATCACGACGACCGAAGGCATCTACGCACATTTCGACGACGCCCAGCACAGATCGACCATCACGAAGTTCGGCGACTACTTCTCCGACAAGACGAAGGACGACGAGATGGGGAACGTCGTCTCGAATCAGAAAGAGATGCAAAAATAAGCCAAGCAAAGCAGGATTTCTTAACAAGGAGTCCTGTTTTTTGAAAACATCTCAAATACAACAACCGAAATATTTCGCATTTTGCGAAAAAATGTTAGATAGCCACCTTTTTCGTTTAAATCTTGATTTTTGCGGGGGGGGGTAAAATTCCAGTAGATTCTAAATAAAATGATTTATCTAAAAACGGAGGAAAAACATGGAGGAAACACTAAAGAAACAATTAGAAGAAATCGAGCAAAGAGGAAATTACCTTGAGATGAACAACGCCCTCAGACTCAATATGGGGCTCGCACTCACCGATGCGGATTACTCGATTTTCGTTCTAAAATGCATTTTGCATGGTGGGATGGCCGATGGGGAGAATGACATGGTATCCCGAGCCTTGAATGGAAGCCGAGAGAACGAAAACGATTCAATGTTGATTAATAGGGTGCTTGCGAAGAAAACGAACGACGTCATCGACATCGGCAGAAAAAACGTTTTGGTTTTGACGAACAGCAATTTCATTTTGGCAATTAAAACAATCATCACATATGGTAAAAGTGAGACCATCGATGAAGCAGCGAAACTTATTTGCCCGTTGTATGGCCCGGTTGGCGAAATGCTCAAGCACAAAGGGACAATAAACTTCAAAACATATAATTTAGTCGCAGCTCTTATGTGCGTATTGGGGAACACGATTGCCGACAGCGTCATCCAAACGAACAAAGCAGCTTTCTCGGGATCAAAGAACATAATTTCAGGTTTCAAAGAATCCATCATGGTTCCCTTAAAGTCCTATATCAGCGGATTCAACGGATTGCTTGTCGGAAACGGCGTTCCAAGAAATATCCGGAATCAGGTTAAGGAAACATACAGCAAAATGGCCAAGATGGCCTAATCATTTGCAGCAATAGACTATCTTGATCTTATCGTGAAACGATCGCTTTCAAAAATTGAAAAACGTTCATGGCGAAGCACATCGTCCCTCTCAATTTGGCGTCCATCAATAAGTATCTAGCCGCTTATGACAGTTTTTATGGCGCAAGAGCGAGCCTGAAAATCAAAGGCAACCCCAAATTCGACTCCCAAGTGAGCGAATCCATCGCCGCTAACAAAATCGGCTTTACCATAAGCCATAAGAACCATTTAGACGGATATTTGGGGAATGATACATTTGAGGTGAAGGGTACCGGATACAAAAACGACAAAGCTCATTTCGCCCAAAACAACGCCACGAGGATAATCTGGGTTAAACTGATAGCCAAAGGGAAATACGAGGTCCGCGAAATGAGCGATCCAAGCGCCATTTATTCGGCCGCGTCGTCATCTCCTTTGGAGTTTGTGGACCTCTCCAAATTTCAATATACGGTATTGCCTTAGAATTTGCGGAGCGATAAGCGGCCAAGGTTGAGACGCTTTTGCAAAAGCACAACAGTCGAATCAAAGGAGCAAAAATGAAAAAGATCAGCACATTTGCCCTGGCAGCCGCACTATCAATGGGCTCATTGTTTTTATCGGCCTGTGGCGGCAACGACAAAACGGAGTTACATGTATTGCCCACCAATTTCGGCATGAACTATCTGAAAGACGAGAACGCAGCAGAAAGCAAAAAAGAGGATATCGAGAACGCCTACCATATGGTTGTCGACGCCAGCGCCGTCCAAAACAGCGCTTTCGCCTTCAATTACACCGGAACCGATTACACCGATGATGATATCGACGTGAAATTGTTCGGCATTGGAACGAACTCTAACAACAGCAGGTCCGCCCATACGTTTTTTTATGCGACGTTGGATGCCGATGCAGCTAAAAAGAACCGCATTTCCTTCGCTGAAGATGAAAAGATCGTCACTAAGGTTGAATACGTCAAAGGAACAGGCCCTATTCAAAAAAGTATTCGATAGCCAACAGCTGTTGTGGCTCAAAACGACGCTCATGACGGAGAAAAGATGGGATTTATGTTGCCGATTCGACAATGAATGCTCAGCTCACCCCGGTTTACGTCGAAATCAAGGACACCGTCCCTCCTATCACGGAAGATATCGAACGCGAAATAAACTACTCCGATTACGCCGACCAAGCGAAAGCCGGCACGCTTGATGATTATTTAACATCCATAATTTGTGAAAATTTCAAATATAGAAACGTCGGGGTGATCGACAAGGACGAAAAGCCGATACTAAAGGGTGTTTCCTTCACGAAAAAGTCCGATGTTCTATATGCCGGCGACGAAATCACTGGCACATTCACGGTGAAAGATAGTTCAGGGAATGTTTCCGAAAAGAAGAGCTTTAGATTCAAAATCGTTAGGGACTTTAATACGGATACCATAATCGATATATCCTATCAGGACTATTTCAAGAAAGGGGAGACCAGTCTCTATTCACTCTTAAGAGGAAAAATCGCATCTACGATTTATTCGGATAAAAAGGTTTCTGCGGATGATATCGTCGTTTCCACGAAAGATGCATACAGCATTTTAGGAGGGGATTCCGCGGAAGTCCTTAGAAACAACATAATCAATTCCATCAACGGAAAATTTCCAAAAATAGAAGCCTCTTTAGCCAAGAAAGGATATTTCTGTTCCAAGGAAAACAATGATTTCACTTTTCAAATTAGGGTATTAGATAACAAACAAGTTGATCAGCAAGACATAAAGACTTCTGGGTCTCAAAGAAGCTTAGGTGTCTTCGATTCCATCGATGATTACGTTAGGTATCACACGGAAACCATCACCGGCATTGCTGATGACTTCGAAGACATCTATTACGTTTCTGCAACGATATATTATTCGGATTTTGGCGGCGCTTGCATATTAAGGACGTCCGTCCTCGATAGTACAGCGGAAAACAAGGTTGAATCCGGCAAGGCTCTTGAGGATGACAAAGATTCCTATTTGCATGGGAACTGGATGTACTATTGCTACATTACGGACACCTCCGCGATTAGCGGCGGCGTCGAAGAACTTAGCCTTTATGCTAAAAGCAACGATATCGAGTATAGGATTTATGCGCTCACGCCTTGGGGAAACCACAAAAAAGGCGATTTGCTGAAGACGGTAAAAGTCGCCTTAAACGACCATTAAAGATCAGTTAAGTGCTTTTGCTTCTTCTTAAATAATTCGCCTGTTTTTCGTCTAATTTCGTTTTTGTTCATACTTTCTTTATTCTTTCTCGGATATCTCTTTCGCGAGCTCGACAATCTCGAACGCGTATTTCTGTTTCCTCTCTTTTAGGATCTTCGCGTAAATGGGGTAGTTTATTCCACAGGGGGATGAGGCCGAGCGCCGCCAAGGCAAGCATAAGCGTGAGGTCATCGTCCCCTTAGGTACGAAATCGGTCAACACCATGCCCATTCTAGTCCCCAAGACGAGAGCTAAATCGCAAGGACGAAACTCCATCAAAAAAACGACTAGATATGGTAAAATATCGGTGGGAAGACAAGAGGTTAGATTCCTGTTTCCACTCACGCTTCCCAGGCGAAATTGGTTTCCGCGCAAAGCTTCCAAGAACAATTGGAAAAAAGAGTGGAAATCCATCTCCACTTGCCGTTTCCACTCTTTTGGAAGGAACGCGAAACAAAAAAAGGCTCTTCTCGTTTCCTCAAGGCTCAAAAGCCGATTCGGCGAAGGCTAGCAATCATCGGGATATTTGGCAGTTCCAATCCATGTATCGCGATAAGTTGCTTCTCCTTCGGAAATCCTAGCAAAACTCAAAATCGTTCGGAGAAATCCATGCGAGTTCGACTCTCGCGCCAGGCACCATCATTGAGAATCTAACCTCTTAGTTTCATAATTAGGAGGTTTTTTCTATTCCCCTTTGG
Organism: Escherichia coli; assembly: GCA_963630675.1. Taxonomy (GTDB): domain Bacteria; phylum Bacillota_I; class Bacilli_A; order RFN20; family CAG-826; genus UBA4951. Next base: position 55,905 of record CAVGNR010000004.1, on the reverse strand, counting down.
AATGAATGGTTAGTCGATGGTGTGAGAATTCACATAATCAATCCCAATACTAAAATTGGCAAGAACGGCAAAAGTGACAGACGGTATGCCAAAAAGCGTTTAAAGATAAAGAACATAGACTTTGGTGTTTGCCAAAGGTCCACCATCTACAAAAGAGAAAGGCTTAAGATGGAGCTCTTCGATCCTATCGTGAAAAACATAAGAAATTGTTGGAAAAGAAATGATAAATAGAAACATGAAATACGAATGAAGTGACTCCAAGAGCTTATCTGTCGGTTTCAACGAAGAAGCCCTCGAGGGATGGAAAGCCATCTCCGTTGCTTGGAATTGTGGTTGGAGCTTGTATGTTGCTACGTTGGAAAGAGCAAAATCTGGTGTTATCGTTTTTTCGTTCTTTTTAGCGGCTATTAGAAGCGACTGACTCAAAAAAACTCTTTTGGGTATTCAAGTCCCTTCCACTCCCCTAAAGTAGGATTTTTCCTTAGGTAATAAAGGAGTTTTTAGGTCAAAAATCACTTGCCACTCTAAGAAATACTCTCAGGCAACAATTAAATTTGGGAATATATTATCAAACAGGGCGGATAAATGCTCAAATCTGAGGCTTTTCTATCATTTCGTCGGTTTGAGTGGAGAGTTCATTCAAAAAAACTCTCAGGCGAAGAAATAAGACTTTTACATTCCAAAAATTCTAATATTGCCAACAGCCATTAGTTTTCAATTAACATTACCATAATGTGACTAAAACACTTGTTAATATAAGTAATTTGGTGTAAAATTGGTAATATAAGAGGTGTGAGATGGAACTGTTGCCGAAAATAATAACGAAAGAAAAAGTTATAAATCAATTCAAAGACGATAAGCAGTATTCGAACTGGATTTCGAATAAGCTTAAATCAAATATCTATGTGAAAATACGAAACAACCTGTATGCTTTAATCGATCCTTCGACGAACGATATTTATTCGACCAAGTTCGAGATTGCAAGCAGCATCTCGGAGACTTCCTTCATTTGCTTTCATTCCGCTCTTGAATACTATGGGATAGCGAATCAGGTCTTTAATGACATCACGGTCGGAAGCCTCACGAAATTCAACGATTTCATTTTCGGTGACAATGAGTACATTTACAAGCGCTCTAAAAGTGTAGCGTTCGTGAATGACGTCATCAGTGAGGGGGTAAGGGTTACATCACTTGAGAAAACAATCGTAGACTGCATTGACGAGATAGATTTCTCCGGCGGGATAGAAGAAGTGCTCAACGCTCTCGAGCAAATTAAATATTTGAAAGAGGAAAAATTAATCAAGATCTTAGATGATTGTGGAAAAACATTCTTATACCAAAAGGTAGGATACTTGCTTGAGAGTTATAATGACCAATTGAATCTATCTGATAATTTCTTCAATCGATGCAAATTACATTTGACGGACAAGACGAACTATCTCATGAAGGGCGAATTCAAAAGCGTAACCTTTAACAAGGACTGGAACCTAATCGTTCCCAAAAACATCAAATCGCGCATTAACGGAGGTTATTGATGAATTACACAAAACAGTATTTGACAGAGTTAGCCTCAAAAACGAATTTCATCAAGGACAATCTAGAAAAGGTGCTGAGACTATCAGAGATATTGAGGTTTTTGAATTCGGATCAATATTTCCGAGGCAAGTTTGCCTTGAAGGGAGGGACAGCAATCAACCTGACATCAGTGGAGCTGCCCCGCCTTTCGGTGGATATAGACCTTGATTTCACGAGCAACCTGGCAAAAGAAGAGATAGTGGAAGCAAAAACCAAAATAAGCAAGAGGCTAGCTGATTACATGTGGCAGGAGGGCTATTCCTTGAATGCAGAACCTAGAAAGCATTACGCCCTGCTTTCCTTCTCGTTCGCCTATATCAACAACGCCAGCAACAGAGACAGCATCAAGGTGGAAATCAACTTCATGGATAGATGCCATGTTTTGCCTTTGGAATACAAGAGAATCAAAGGAAAGGGTGTCATTGAAGGATTCGATATTCTTGCGTTGAACGACATCGAGCTCTACGCGAGCAAAATAAACGCTCTCCTTTCACGTGCCGCTCCAAGGGATTTGTATGACGTGAACGCTATGATCAATAGCAATATCATCGAAGACAGCAATCTATTGAGGAAATGCCTGATTTTTTACAACATGGTTGGTGGAGAGCAGGACATAGATGATATTTCGTTTGAGAACATTGAAAGCATAAATTTCGCGAAATTCAAAACCCAGCTCAAACCGGTCTTGGCTAAAAACGACAAATTCAATTTGGATGATGCGAAAGCCAACGTCATCAGCTACCTGAAAACTTTGATATCGATAAATGAAGGCGAGAGAAAATTCATAGAAGAATTCAAAAACAAGAACTACAGACCGGAGTTGCTTTTCGATGACGAAACTACAATTGAAAATATAAAATCCCATCCGATGGCGTTATGGAGATGCCCATGCACAATGGTATCATCTCGCAAAGAAAACGATGCTGAGATGGAATGAATTTCATTATTTAAATAGTTTATAAATTATGTCAGATTTAATTGAGAACAAATTATTGTAAAGACATGTGGCAACATAAAACCTTTAGTGTAATGAGAGTATAAAACCTTATCTTTTAAAAAATACCGACTAATGCGACTAATGGTGCAGTGTCGTGATAGTTTTATGGCACTTGTTTTGAAATTTTTGCGTTTGGAGTTAAAACGTTCATAATAAGTTTGTGTCTTTGGTGCGTCGAAGAGCTTTATCATAATTTGATTGATAGCTTCACTCGTTTTATATTTCGACATTTTAGTCGCTTTAAAAGCAAACCAAGGAAGAAGTTCTGTTAAGTGTTTTGTAAGTATTCGTTTGTTTACTTCAAATTTCAATAAAGCACACACGTTATCTATGGGTTCCATCAATGCTCTTTTTTTGTCTCAACAAGGTCATAACATGAAGGAAACGATTACGAAAATCATTTCCAAATCATTAATTAAAGCAAAAGCATAGTAAAATGCACACATGTCGTGAGGAATACTTTTATATCTTAATTTGAAAATATCTTCATAAAATAACTTGGTAATCTATACAATTTTAGATTACAGACTTTTCTCGATAAATGTGAAGTAATCGAAGTTTTAGATAAATCTTATGGAGGAAAACAATTCCCGGACAAAGGGTGATCTTTGTATTTGGAATCTAACTCTGTTTCCTCGGACAGGCTTTTGATAATTCCGCCGAGCAAGTCCATGTCAAGATGGCTTTTCATGGCCGCCTTGTAGTCTTTCTTGAACTGAGATGTGCAAACAACTTTAAGCCTGCTCATTTCTTAAGCTCCCTCAAGGCATCCTCAACGTCTAGGCCTTTGACATTGGGGTCTTTGGACAATTTATCCGCCTCGAGCAAAGCGAGCGTGGTTTCTCTGTTTGGCTCATCGATTCTTACGTCGAAGGGGAATCCACCGGCTTTCAATGATTTACGAAGGAAAACGTTGATGGCCGTAGTTAGGTTGATTCCAAGCTCGCCATAAATCGCCTCAGAACGCTTCTTCAAGTCGCTGTCCAATCTGACACTGAAATTTGTTGTTGCCATAATATCACCTTCTTTCTGTATCTAATATATGCAATGCCATTCAAACGCAATGCAGTGAACATAAAATGCGCTGCAAAAGCAAAATAACATCAGGAAAAAGAAACTCCAGATATCGCGCTCAAGGGCATATAAACCCTCTTCTAGGACGAGATGCAGGCGAAGAGTCGCTCTTTTTTTGCTCATGGAGCTTTTCTTTTGCCTAACGAGAAATTGACGATGCTCACTTCGAGAAGGGAGAATAGAATCGAAGAAGGGTTTTAGAACTGGAGTAGGGAGCTTACTGCAAAAAGTTGTGCTTCCGCACAGATTTATGCATTAACTATATGTTTTAAGGAAATAAAAATGTTTTTCTATGAAAAACCCAGGTGAAGAAACCTAGGAATGTGAATTTAAGCAAAACTAATCCAAAAGCTTCTCGTCAAATAGGAAATCAAAGAGATTTAAGTGGAGGATGCCGTCCTCATCATAAGAACCGTCCCCTTCATATTTTGTGATTAGCACTTTTTTGAAGGAATTGTTTATTTTTTTGAGCGGTCTTAATTCTTGTTTCATCTTCTCATCGTCTGGAATATATAGGGCGGATTGTATGTATATTGTTTTGTCAAATTTCTCTGCGATGAAATCCACTTCGAGATTGACTCTTTGAGTCTTCCCATCGGAATGGTCAAAAGTAGCGACGGTGCCAACGGAGACGTTGTAACCGCGATAAATCAACTCGTTGTAAATGACATTCTCCATGTAATGGGGCTCCTGATCCTTCCCGACAAAAGAGGATGCAGCGTATCTAAGACCCATGTCCTCGAAATAGTATTTGTAGGATGCCCCGATGAACTTACGGCCCGTCAGATCATACTTACAAGCCGAATTCAGTAAGAAGGAATCCTCCATGTGCTCGATGTATTTTGAGACAGTCACGGGCTGAATCGATGATTTCATCTCCGACTTGAAGGTATTGGCGATTTTGGTCGGGTTGACGATAGAGCCTACGTTTGTGGCCATCACCTTGACCAGGTCTCTGATTGCGGAATCGTTTCTAAGCGAATAACGCTCGATTAGATCATTGATGTATGTGTTTTCAAATACTTGTCGTAGGTATTCCCTCTTCGAAGGTTCATCTGGAAGCAAAGAGACCTGCGGAAGACCACCGTAAAGATAGTACTGCTTCCATAAAGTCAAATTGTCCAGATTTCTCTGAACGTTTACTTCCTTGAATTCTTTGAAGGTGAGAGGGCGTATCCTTATTTGCCAACCCCTTCCGCGGAATTCAGTAGCAATATCACTTGAGAGCATATGGGAATTACTCCCAGTCACGAAAACCTCGACGTTTTTGATTCCTAAAAAGCCGTTTAGGACATCATAAAAGGTAATCTTAGGGGTTTTCCCATCATCGGTTTTATAACCGGCGAAAGCGGGGTTGTCCACGCTCTCACAGAACTGAATTTCGTCGATGAGAAAATAGTATTGGGCGTTGTCTTTGACTCTGTCATTGAAATAAGAAGCCAAATCAATCGGGTTTCGGTATTTGACGTTCTTCACGTCGTCTAGGGACAACTCGATGATGTGATCACCCTTTACGCCGGTGGAAAGGAGGTAATCCTTGAAGATATGGAACAAAAGAAATGATTTTCCACATCTCCTTGGCCCAGTGACGATCTTGATCATCCCATTGCCAATAGAGTTTTTCAATTTGTCTAAATAAGAATTCCTCGCAATATACATAGTTTTCATCTCGTTAGTGCATAATCTTGTGCTTCCGCACAGATTTATGCATTAAGTATATAGTAAATCAAATGATAAATACATAAAAATGTGCAAATTGAGACAAAAGAATCTCCAAAAAAGAAAGGAAAAAGCCTACGAAGAAGAAAGACCGAGAGTACCGAAAACTCTTGGCGCGTTTCTTGCTCATGAAGAACCTAAAAAAGAGCTCGCTCTTTGCATTCAATCACTTGTAGCCATGCGATGGATAAAGGGAGTGGCATCTCGGGAAAAGGACGATGTCGACGACCCTTTTCGCTTATCATCCGCTTAGATGTTCACGTCTGACAAGGAATTTCTAGAACCCGTTTCTGTTCACGGACCTTTCCCTGCAAGGATTGTGAGTAACCATTTCCTAGAGATACATTACGCTTTGTGTTTGTGCCATTTTCCTCAACATAATCTAGATTCTTGTCGATTATAATAGACAAAAATACTATATTCTTGTCGATTACAGTAGACATAGCTGATTTGAAGAGGAACTTATTCTGTTTTTTTGAGAAAAGAAATTTTATTTGTGAAAGAAACGGAACGCTATGGTTTGCGATTTGGAGAGCGACGTTTAGAAAGATGTAAAACGCGAGTTCAACGTCAACCGTTAAAGAATAGCAACAAGAAGCTATTCAACCTTCTCTTCAACAAGACATCCTGGTTCTTTTATCTAATAACATTAAAAATAAAGATAGAAAGAGATGTGTTTTTAAGAAAAACAAAGATAGTATAGTGCTGTATTCAAACCCACATTGATTGCGGGTGGAGGAAATGAATAAGCATGGATAAAAACGAAAAAGTGTTAACTGTAGCGATTATTGGCGCAGGTTCACGTGGAGCTGATTCTTATGGAAAAATAATGAACGAGGACCCTCGTTTCAAAATTGTTTCCGTCTGTGACAAAAGACAAGTAAAGCTCGATGCGGTTAAAGAACGTTTTAAGATTAGCGATGATAACCTTTTTCTTGATGAAAAGGATTTCTTTGCTAAAAAAACGTGCGGATATTTGCATTGTTGCAACGCAAGATAAAGACCACGTGCGTCATTGTATCGCCGCTTTAAAGGCTGGCTACGATGTTCTTTTAGAAAAACCGATTACGGATTCTAAGGAAGAATGCGAAAAACTGCTTGCTGCGCAAAAACAACACGGAGGCAAGGTCGTTGTTTGCCATGTTCTTCGTTATGCACAAGCTTTCTTAGCCGCTTCTAAGATCATCGATGAAGGCAAGATTGGAAAATTAACGGATATTCAAGCGATTGAACAAGTCGCTTTTTGGCATCAAGCCCATAGCTATGTACGTGGGAACTGGAGAAGAAGCGAAGACACTTCACCGATGATTATGGCTAAATGCTGCCATGATATGGATTTGCTTCAGTTCTATGCCAAATCAAAGTTCAAGACTGTTTCCTCGATAGGGAGCCTTAGCTTCTTTAAGAAAGAGAATCAACCAAAAGGTGCGGCTGACCATTGTAAGGATTGCCCTTATTTACATACTTGCCCATATAGCGCCGAAAAGATCTATGTTGATTGGTGGATAAGATGGGGACGTCCTAAGACAATGTGGCCAATGAACGTTATTTGCACGGATGAAGTGCTTACCGAAGAAGAAATTCGAAAAGCTTATGAAAATGGCCCTTATGGTCGTTGCGTATTCGCTTGCGATAACGATGTGGTTGATCATCAAGAAACGAACATTCTTTTTGAAAATGGCGTTATTGCTAACTTATGCATGACTGCTTTTACGGGAGATGCGGGACGTATCTACCGTTTCCATGGCACATATGGTGAATTGGATTTGAACGAAGAAAAACAATGCTTGGTTTTAAAAGTCTATGACAAACCAACCGAAACCATACCTTTTAATGCTCTTCCTGATGTCAGTGGAGGACATGGAGGAGGAGACGCTGGATTAGTAAATGCCTTATACGATGTCGTCACAGGCAAAAAAGAAGCGAGCACGGCGCTAGAAAACTCCCTTGAATCTCACTTGATGGCCATTGCAGCCGAAGAAAGCAGACTTCAAGATGGTAAACTCATAAAACGTTGAGATGTTAAACATCTTTTAGAGATAATCTAAACTGATGAATGCCTTATAGGATAAAAAGAGCTCACCCATATATGCATTTTCCAATCCGATGAAGTTCCAATAATTTTTTTCCAGAGGATTTGCTAGAATAAATGAGGAGCAACAAATATGAAAAAAGAAAACAAATTTGATTTCCTTGACCCTGACCCTAAAAAAGACGACACGACTTCTTCTCTTCTTGTTTCTATCCTTTTTGGAAAAAACTATTCCGAAGATGCGCCCGACAAACAATATAATTACGATCCATGCGATCCTACAGACCCACGTAATTTCGATTTCTTTTATGGGGATGATGACTCCGATTCAAACGATTATTGAGTTTCTTTAAGAGAAAACTTTGACCATTTGCATTTTGCTTATGGTCATTTTTTATTCTTAAGGGCATTTCAAAGGGGTTAAAATTCCCATTTGCCTATATAATGAGTATTGGAGATACATATGTCGAATTTCTTAATCACAGGTGGAGCAGGCTTTATTGGAGGAAATTTCCTTCTTACGATGGTGAAGAAATATCCTTTGGATAGATGGATATGTCTAGACGCTTTAACATACGCTGGAGATACAAAAAAACTGGAGCCGATTATGGGCTTAGACAATTTCCGTTTTGTAAAAGGAAATATCTGTGATAAAGAAGTAGTTAATACTCTTTTTGAAGAAGAAAAATTCGATTGTGTGATTAATTTCGCTGCGGAAAGCCATGTGGATCGATCCATCGATGACCCTGATATTTTCCTTCGAAGCAATCTCTTAGGCGTTGAGGTATTGTTAAATGCAGCGAGAAAATATGGCATTAAAAGATTCCATCAAGTTTCCACGGATGAAGTTTATGGAGACCTTCCTTTAGAAGGAGACATCTCTACCTTTGCTGAAGATTCTTCTCTTCATCCTTCAAGCCCTTATTCCGCTTCAAAAGCGGCTGCAGATTTGCTCGTTTTAGCATATGCAAGGACTTATAACTTACCCGTAAGCATTTCAAGATGCTCAAATAACTACGGTCCTTACCAATATCCAGAGAAACTTATCCCTTTGGTTATCGAAAGAGCGTTAAATAATGAACCCGTGTGGATATATGGAAATGGGTTAAACCTTCGTGACTGGCTAGATGTTAAAGAGCATAACAGGGCGATTGATTTGATCGTTCGTAAAGGAAGAGCAGGCCAAATTTATAACATCGCTGGGAAAAATGAAATTCAAAATATCGAAATGGTGAAAAAGATATTGAAGGCACTTCAAAAACCGGAATCCCTTATTCAATACACAAAGGATCGTGCAGGTCATGATCGAAGATATTCGATGGATGTAAGCAAGATTCAAAAAGAACTTCATTGGCAAAATGAAACGAATTTTGAAGAAAGCCTTTTATCAACCATTCAATGGAACATCGATAACCAAGAATGGCTAAAATACGTTGGGAATAAGCAAAAATAAGGGGGACGTGTAGTGATTAACCGATATAGCGCGTTAAAGCGTTTAGGACGTCTTTCTTTTTCGACCTCGATATAGATAATTCTTGTTTCAGAACGATTAAGCTATCTTTTCCAATGCCTGTCACGTATTTCAGATTCACGATGGTGCCGGAATTGCAACGAATGAATTGGTCAGGAGGAAGCTGTTTCTCACTTTCTTGCAAAGAACCACGGACGTCATATTCTGCCGTAGTCGTATGGTAAATGACACGATGCTTATAGACTTCGATATAGACGATTTCGTTGATATCAAGGCGATATGTTTCTCCACCATTTTGAAGGGTAAGGGATTGGTGGTGTTTCATATTCAAACGATGGATGGCTTTAGCCATGGTGTTTTTAAAAATGTTGTAATCCAATGGCTTTGTTAAGAAATCTAAGGCGTTTACAGAATATCCTTTGATCGCGTATTTCATGAAATTAGAGACGAAAATGATAATGCATTCCGAATCCATTTCCCTTACCTTGCTAGAAGAGGTGATTCCATCCATCATAGGCATTTCGATATCCATAAAGATGATGTCGAAATCCGATTTATATTCCTCAAGGAAACGTTCTCCATTCGGAAAATATACTACGGCAATATCCAAATTGTTTTCGGATGAATATTTTTGAACGTATTCTCCTAAAGTCATTGCGTATTCTTCATTGTCTTCAACAACAGCGATTTTCATTTTTCTCCCTCCTTTTCTTCTAAATTTGGTTTTGGGAAAAGTAATTGAAGTTTAAAAGTACCTTCTTCTACCGTTATTGTCATGCTCCCGCCATATTTATTGATCGTAGAACGAATCGATTTTAGACCGAAGCCATGAAACATGGCGTTATTTTTAGTGGTGTTAATTAAACCTTCTTTATTAAAAGATGGCTCTCCCTTAAAGGAATTTTCAAAGGAGACTTTCGCTAACGAACCCACCTCATAAGAGCGAATGGTTAAAAAACGTTCCTCTTTAGGCAAAAGCATAAGATATTCGACAGCGTTATCAAGAGCATTTCCGAAGATGGAATTGATATCTTGCGTTGCAAAATGGCTAAAAAGTAATCCGTTTAGATGATAAGTGAATTTAATGTCTTCTTTTTCGAAAGCAATGTTCTTTTCCGTGAGGATTGTGTCAATAACGTCGTTACCGCATCGAGCAAAACTTTTGTATTTGGCGATGGACTCTTTAAGTTGTTTCGTGATTTCTGGGGAAATGTCAGGATTTCTTTCAATTTCTTTGATCTGGTGTTTTAAATCATGAATACGGATATTCATAACCTCAATAACGTTTTGCAAGGATTCGTATTGACTAAGCCTGCTTTTTACGAGTTCTGTTTCAATCGTGTTACGCGCAGAAAGATAAGAGACTTTTTGCATAATATAGATGGATATGCAGCACGTTAAATCCAAAACAACAAAGATGATTTGAAAAGGCAATATAACCTGACTTTTATAGAACTCATAGAATTGCAAAACTACGATGCAGGTTATGAAAATGATAATAGTGGAGCTAATAACCGGTCCTTTTTGGAGTTTGATGAAGTCCCTTGGATCTTGGCGAAAGGAAAAAAGCAAAAATAAGCTAATATAAATAAGTGCGACAAAAAGAGCGTAAATAATATTTGCGGCAGCCTCTGGCATATAAGGGGAAAGCAAACCACGAATAAAATCTGAAAAAACATATCCCACATGCTGAGCGATAAGGCCGCTTATCGTGCAATAAAGAACAACAATAAAACGTGCATCAAAAATAAAATAATTCACAAAGAAACAACAAGTATATAAAAGGAAATAAGAGAGAATCTTTAAATAAATATTATCCTTAGGCAAAAGAGAACGAATAAAGCAGAAAAGAACTATCACTCCAAATAACAAAAGATATCTTAAGGGATAATATTTCTTCTTTTTTAAGCCGATTGTAAAAAGAAACAAAGCGGGAAATAATTCAAGAATGAGGCCGTAATCATAGAAAAACTGAATCATATTTAAATCACCAATTTTTTAGAATTATAAACGAAAAAAGCCTATTTTTGTTAATAAAAGCCAAATAAAAATCTATCTCCGAACGAAGAAACCGATTTCTTTCCAAATGAGTTCAAAAAAATGCAAAATAGGACAAAACCATTTAAAAGAAAGCGCTTTAATTATAATTGAAAACGCTTACATCTCTTGAATCTTGTTTTTGACTTATTAGCCATGAAAAGCCAAAAAGAAGAGGGCATGAATTGGGTAAGTGTCACTAAGAGAAAGAGATTCCCAAAGAAAATTCCTAATGAATGGAGGGAAACATGAAAAAAAGTAAGAAAAACTTGTTCCGTGGATTAGCGGGCGTATCGGGTGCATTACTTGCTCTATCAACCATAGCGCAACTTATTGCCCATGAATACAGAAGCTACATGGACGATTTCTTCCACACCACATCAACGAAAATTGTAAAAGTCGAAGGTGCAGGAAGCGAGGATAAGTACAATTTCAAATCCTCTTACAAAACGGCTGAAGAGCTTGCAAAAGCGGATAAAGCCTATGGCGAAAAAGTCACAGGAGAAGGCGCTGTTCTTTTGAAGAACAAAAACAACGCTCTTCCATTAAAGAGTTCTGAACATAAAGTGACTCTCGTTGGTAAGGCCGCTTATTCAAGTGTCCTTGGTGGACAAATGGGTTCCGGTGCTCAAAAACCAAGCGTGGCTGGTTATGAAGCAGTGGATCTTAAGAGTGCTTTAGCAAAAGAAAACTTTGAAATCAACCCAGATATGGCGGATGCCTATAAGGTTGATAAAAACAAAAATGGCGAAGACTGCTATCGTGATGTTTCTAAGATTTCCGGTGGTTTCGGAATGATTAACGAATCCGACAAAGACAAGTACAGATTCGACATCAACGAAGTCGGATTAAGTGAATTGGAAGCTAGAAAAGCAGGCATTACCACTCAAGATTTCGGCGATTACAAGACTTCGATTGTCGTTCTTGGAAGAGTCAATTCCGAAGGCCGTGACTATCTCCCTGGAGTAGATGGCTTAAAAGGAACTGGCGTAGGAGAGAATAACGAAGGCGCAAAAGATCCTCTCGGTTTATCCAATAGAGAACGCGAGATGATTAAGATGGCCAAGGAAAAAGGCGACAAGACCATTGTCTTAATTAACTCCAATTCCCCAATGGAAATTGATGAACTCAAGAAAGATGATGGCATTGACGCTATCCTTTGGATTGGCACAACTGGCACTTATGGCATGACAGCGGTCCCACAAATTCTTTCCGGAAAGATCAATCCATCTGGCAAATTACCAGATACGTATGCTGCAGATATCTCTGTTTCTCCAGCTGCACAAAACTGGGGTATCTTCTCTTATGCAAATTTAGATGCCATTGCTACAAAAGAAGAAGACCATATCACAAATAACAGAGATGGATGGACTGCTATTAGCGCAGATAATTTAAGAGCTTCTGCCTATACCGTCTATCAAGAAGGCATTTATACCGGATATAAGTATTACGAAACAAGATACTTTGATTCCGTTGTAAATCCATCTAGCAACGCTTCTTCCCAAAAAGGTGCAAAAGAAGGCGCAACATCTTGGAAATATCAAGATGAAGTTAGCTACACCTTCGGCTTTGGCGAATCTTACACAAGCTTCGAACAAACCCTTAGAAGTGTGGAAATGAGCACTTCCGATAAGACTGTTACCGCTGTTATCGATGTTGAAAATACTGGCAGTGTCGCTGGAAAGGATGCAATTCAACTTTATGTTTCCTTACCAAGAAAAAATAAAGATACTCTTGAAAAAGCAGCCATCCAACTTCTTGACTATGCCAAAACAGATTTACTTCAACCTGGTGAGAAAAAGAGTTACACCATTAAGGCTGATTTATCCGATGCCACCTCTTACGATAATACTTTAGAGCATGATGGCGTCAAAGGCGGATATCTTCTTGCTGAAGGCGATTACTATTTCGCAATCGGAAATGGCTCCCATGAAGCAGTTAATAACGTCTTAGCCAAAATGGGCAAATCTGTCTCCAATGGCATGGACGAAGAAGGCAATGGAAATAAAGCCATCGTCAAGAAATACAATTCTCCAAACGCTTCCTTATTCGGAAGATCCAAAGGTGGAAAAGTCCTCATCGAAAATCAATTAGATGATGCAGATTTGAACTACTATCAACCAAATGCTGTGAAATATCTTTCGAGAAACGATTGGTCTGGAACCTATCCAACAAGACAAATCGTCACTCCAAACGCGGATATGATCAAAGAACTTCGTAACAAGAAGCACGTCATCCAAAAAGATGAAAAAGTGAATGTTGTTTGGGGTTCAAAAGAAACTAGCTACACCCTTGCTGATATGAAAGGTGCAAGCTGGGATGACCCAAGATGGGAAGACTTCATTAGCCAAATCCCTCTTGATAGTGCCGTAAAGATCATTGCCGTGGGTGGCAACACCACTTGGACAATTGATGAAATCGGTAACCCAAGAAACAGACAAGCTGACGGTCCAAACGGATTCTCTTCCTTCGGTGTTAACCAAGGTTATGCCATCTTAGATGATTCCCCATATAAGCTTTCTGACTCTGATGAAGATAAGAAGTGGGTTGGCTTCAAAGCCTCTGCTCCAAATGCTCCTCTTATTGCTGCAACCTTCGATAAAGCCATCCAAAAAGAAATGGGTGAATTAATTGGAAACCATTCTATCTGGAATGGCGGTGCCACAATCTGGGCGGGTGGTGCAAACTTACACCGTTCTCCATACGAAGGACGTACCCATGAATACTTCACTGAAGATCCTATCCTTTCTGCTTATGCTTTAGAGAATATGGTCTCTGGCGGAAGAGAGTTTGGTTGCTTAATCGGTCCTAAACACTTTGCCTTCAATGCCATCGAATTTAACCGTTATGGTTTATCCGAATACATGACTGAGCAAACTGCACGTGAAACCGAACTTAGAAGCTTCCAAAAGGCTTATGAATCCGGTGAATGCTTAGCAACCATGACCGCTTTCAACAGAATCGGTTGCTCTAATTTGAATGCCCACCAAGGCTTGATGCAAAACATCTTAAGAAAAGAGTGGGGCTATAAAGGATTAATCTCCACCGACATGGTCAATGGTCAAAACTACTTCTTACCAGGTGAATGCATCCTCGGTGGCGTCACTATGATGGCCAACGGCTCTGGTGCTTCGGCAGATTTAAGAACCGAATGGGTCGACTATGAAGCAAGCAATATCGCTAATGATAAGTTATTGAATGAGCGTCTCCATGAAAACATGAAATATCAATGGTATGCATACGCCAATTCCAACCTCCTTAACGGTATGGACGCTACCACGAAACTTGTTTCCGTCACCCCATCTTGGCAAATCATGTTCAATGTTCTCACAGGTGTCTTCAGTGTTGCCTTAGCAGCCTCTGTCGGTTTGATGGTTGTTGTTGCTTTAAAGGGCAAAAAGGAAGAGAAATAAACGGAGGAAAATAAAATGGAATTCTTAAAAAAACAAGGTGTGACCTTTATCTTAAATGTTGCGCTAGTCTTATTTACTCTAGTTTCAATGATTCTTTACTTCGTGAACAAGGCTCTCCCTTATTTCACGGAAGCAAACGTCTCCTTTGAAATTGTCCTCTTCTTAGTCCTTGCCTTGGTGTGTGTCCTTTTGAATATTGCTCTTGGATTCACCCCATTAAAAGGAAACAAGATCGCTGATCTCGTTTGCGATGTTCTTGCTGCAGCCGTGCCTTTCCTTCTCTTTGGAGCGGCAATCTACTTCTTAGGTGACCGTGTCTATTATTACGGCATTGCCTTAGGATCCGATTTGGAAGCAGGAAACGTTGTTGCTCACCAATCTTGTATTGGGGCTATTGTTGGAACAGCGTTCATGTTCGTCACTGGTCTCCTCTCTATTGTTACAAACTTCTTCAAAAAACCTTCAGAGAGATAAATCATTAGGGGCCGCAAAATAAGCGGCCCCTTTCCTAGAAAGGTTCTATTTATGTTTAAAATTACTGAATTTAAAGCAAATCATCTTGTTAAAGAATGTTATTCGGATGAAAAGAATCCCTCTTTTAGTTTTTCTTGCTTTTCCGATGAAACGAATTCTTCTTTGAAATCAGCCATTTTAAAGATGAATGGATGGAAAATCGAAACTCTTTCTCAAAATAACATTCTCTACACGGGCGAGACGCTTAAGCCTTTTACAAAATATGTCGCTACATTGGAAGTAGAGGACAGCTTAGGAAGAAAAGATAAGCAAGAGCTTATTTATGAAACTGGTTATTTAGGTACCTCTTTTAAAGGAAGATGGATTAGCGATAAAGATTACATCTTCAAAGAAAAAGGCATTTCACCAAAACCCTTGCTTTTCAAAAAGGAGCTTTCTATTTCTAAAAAGATTAAAAGCGTTAAGGTTTATGCGACAGCCTTAGGAATCTATGACTTTCTCCTGAATGGAAAGAAAGTGGGAAACGCTTATTTTGCTCCAGGCTTTACTTCCTATCGTAACGAACTTCAATATCAGGTCTACGATGTCACAAACCTTCTCGAAAAAGAGAACATTCTCTATTTTGAGGTTGCAGGTGGTTGGGCTGTTGGATCCTTTGTCATGACAAGAAAGAATCGTGATGTAGCGGATAGGCAAGCTCTCCTTTGCGATATTCATCTTGAATACGAAGACGGTTCAAAAGAAATTATCGGTACGGATGAAAGCTGGCAAGTAAGTGAGCATTCGCCTGTTCTTATGGCGGATATTTATGATGGAGAAACCTATGACGCTAGAATTGATCTAAATGATATCGTCTTCCATCAAGCTTCTTATGAGAAATTGAAGATTCACCCGGAACTCCTTCTAGATTACGGAACAAAGGTGATGCCTCATGAAAGATTATTACCTCAAAAGATAACGAAGCCTTTCAATCAAAAGAAATGGATTGTGGATTTTGGCCAAAACTTTGCCGGAGTCGTTTCTTTCCACCTCAAAAATGCAAAAAGAGGCCAGAGCATAGTCATTAAGCATGCGGAAATCTTAAAGAAAGATGGGGATTTGAATACCTCTTTCCTTCGTAGTGCGAAAGCAACTTTAACCTATATCTGTAAAGATGGGGAACAAAGCTTTTCCCCAACTCTTACCTACATGGGTTTCCGTTATATTTCTATTGAAGGAATCGAAAATATAGAAGATATAGATATTGAAGCCATTGCTCTTTATTCAGATGTTGAACGAATTGGCGATTTTGAATGTTCCAATCCTTTGATCAACCGTTTACAGAAGAATATTATCTGGTCGAGTAAATCCAATTTCGTGGATATTCCTACAGATTGTCCTCAAAGAGATGAAAGAATGGGATGGACTGGAGATATTGCAATTTTTTCCAAAACAGCCTGTTTTAATTTTGATATGAACCGTTTCTTAGATAAATGGTTATTGGACTTAAGAAAAGAACAGCTCCGTAGCGGAGGTCTTCCAAATACAATTCCATCTCATCGTTACGCTTTCCCTGTTACTATGCCAAAAATGGCCGTGGAATTCTGGGGAGACGCTTCCTTACTTGTTCCTATGGCTCTTTATGAGAAAACGGGAGACAAAACGATATTGTCTAAATCCTACGAATCCATGAAGAAATACGTCAATGCCTGTAAGTTCTGGGCTCATTTTGGCGTGGGGAAACACCGTTATATTTGGCATACTCCTTCTATTTTCCATTTTGGAGATTGGGTAGCGCCTGATGTAGCTAAAATGAGCGATTGGCAAAAACGTAGCAAATGGACGGCGACGGCATCCTTAAAAAACACTTCTACGATTCTTTCGAATGTAGCCCATATCCTTGGTAAGAAAGAAGATGAAGCCGATTATAAGGAACTCTCAGAAAATGTTTCCGAAGCGTATGAATCTATTTTTACCAATCATAAAGGAAAACTCTTAAACGAATTCCAAACCGGATACGTTTTACCTTTGCAATTCCATATGCTGAAAGAAGAAAACGTTTCTTTTGCAGCGATGAATCTTAAAAAACTCGTAGAGAAAAACAATTACTGCATTGGAACAGGCTTCCCTGGCACACCTTATATCCTTTTTGCTTTAGCGGATAATGGTTACGTAGATACCGCCTATAAGATGCTTGAAAATACAAAATGCCCTTCTTGGCTATACGAAGTGAAAGCAGGGGCAACCACCATCTGGGAAAGATGGGATGGCTTAGATGAAAACGGAGAATGCCCAATCGGAGAAGACGGTACAGGAGGCATGATTTCCTATAACCATTACGCTTCAGGGGCGGTTGGCGACTTCCTTTATAGACGCGTTGCCGGAATAGAACCTCTTGAAGCAGGCTATCGCTCTTTCTTGGTTAAACCTTTGATCGGTGGCAGCTTAACATACGCTAAAGCACATACTAAGACTCCATACGGAACGATTGAGGTTTTTTGGGAAATCAAAGACAAGCAATTCAAACTCAACGTTTCCGTTCCATATGGTTCTGAAGCGAAAATCGTTTTGCCAAACAAAGAAGTCTACATCCGTAGTCATGGCAATTACACGTTTGAAGCCACTTTATAAACAATCTTAAGAGTACATCATCATTTCTATTCGAAAAGGGGTGTACCTTTTTAAACGTGCTTAGATCCTTTTTTGAGCATCGAATAAACAGACGTTTCTAACCAATAACACATAATCTTTTTTCCACTGAACTATGAATCTCACGGAATGAAAATGTGAAATCTATCGGAACGGAAATATGAAATCTCACGGAATGGAAACATGAAATCACACGGAATGGCATATAGTTTTTGAGACGACGATTATGAAAAATATATAGTTGTGATTATAAATAACAAAAGTATTTAAAAACATTGGTTACATCATTGTCACTCCCCGAAAAACAATACGAATAATGGGAATGAGCGACATTATGGTTTAAATTACCTGTATTTTGTTCTATTTCAAATGATAAGTGTAGATGGAGAAGATACTTTTTAATAAGCCCTCAAAAAAACAACTTTTGATATGTCATAAACTTGGAATCGTTTCACCTAAAAAGAGAATGAGTTAATGTTATACTTAAGCCATGAAAAATGGTTTTAAAAATGTAAATGTCGTTCTAGAGGACAAGGTAATCAAGGGCTCTTTGTCTTTTGAAGGGGATAGAATCCTCTCTTTTGAAGATCCTGAAAATGTGATTTTAGAGGGAGAAGACATATATGTATGCCCTGGATTTATTGATGAACATATTCATGGGGCTAATGGATCGGACGTAATGGACGCTTCAAAATCCTCTTTAGAGAATATGGCGAAGTCTCTTCTTCAAGAAGGAGTTACTTCTTTCTTGGCTACGACTATGACAGAAAGCAAGGAGAAAATCCTCGCTTCATGCCGCACTGTTAAAGAATATATGGAAGAGGAACATGATGATGCGACGATTTTAGGCCTTCATTTAGAAGGACCCTTCATCTCTCTTTGTCATCCAGGCGCACAAGATCCTCATTATATTTTGAAACCAGATGTCGCTCTTTTAGACGAATTCGTAAAAGTAAGCGGAAACAATGTGCGTTTAATTACTTTTGCATATGAAGATGATGAGAATTCTAAGTTCTTAGAATATTGTTTAAAGAACAACATCACTCCATCTATTGGCCATAGCGACTGTAAAAGTACCCTCTTTAAAGAAGGAATTGCTAAAGGCCTTCGTTGCGTGACTCATCTTTTCAATGCTCAAAGAGGCTTTCATCATCGTGAAGTGGGTATATCTGGCGAAGCCTTATTGCAAGATGGCGTGAATGTTGAACTTATTTGCGATACCTATCACGTATGTAAAGACGCCTTGTCTCTCGTCTTCAAAGATAAAAAGAAAAATGAAATCCTGATGATTACGGATTCTTGTGAAGCAAAATACCTTCCAGAAGGAGCTTCGTCTCATCTTGGTTCTCAAGAAATTCACGTTGAAGGAGGGGTGGCTAGATTAAAAGATAATACCATTGCCGCTTCGATATTGAGATTAGACCAAGGGTTGAGAAACGTTAGAGATTTAGCGAAGGGATATACCTATTCCGACCTTATCAATCTTGTTTCTTTGAACCCGGCTAAAAATCTTCATCTGGATAAAGACTATGGGAGCATTTCTGCTAATAAGAAAGCGAATTTTGCTGTTCTAGATAAAGATTTTCACGTCCTTATGACGATTGTTAACGGAAAAGTGGTTTACCGTAAGGGTTAATTTAAAGGTATTCTTTTACAAGCTCTCTCATTTGAGGGAGCTTTTTCTTCATATTTTCAACCAATGCAAATTGGTCTTTGGCACGAACAAGATTGTGGTTTGGATAAGAAATCTTAAAATAGGTATCCCCATTTAAGAAATCGGTAAGGAAACGAATTCCACATTCGTAGGTCATAAGCATTCCTGCTTCAGGGAAAAGAGCGATTTCTTCTTTTGTTAATGTTTCGCCTGCCCCCTCCATGTATCCGTCTAAATATGCTTTAAAGAAAGCGAGGCTTAGTTTTACTTTGTTAAGATCTTTCTCGTCTTCTTTTGCTTCGTTAGCGCCAAAACGGATGGAATCCCCAAAATCATACAAAGAATAGCCAGGCATGATGGTATCAAGATCGATGACGCAGGTTTTATTACTTCCTTCAAAGAAAAGGACATTATTTAATTTCGTGTCATTGTGAGTGACTCTTAAAGGAATGTTCTTTCCGGATAAAAATTCAGATATGTATTGATTCTCTTTGGCCCATTTGATTTCTTCTTTGGCTTCTTCTTTTCTATCTTCGCTAGCGAGAGAGAGAGCTTTAAGGAAATCTTGATAACGTTTTTGGGTGTTATGGAAATTTGGGATGACTTCAAAGAGCTTTGCGGCATCAAAACCATTTAAATCTCTTTGAAATTTGCCAAAAGCACGTCCGGAAGCGCCAAAAACTTCAGGAGAAGTGGTTTGGTTATAGGAAAGAGAATCTTCCAAATACAAATAAGTGCGGAAGAAAGAACCTTCCTCATCTTCAAAATAACTTGCTTTGTTTTTTGTTGGGACGAGGGTCAGAATTTCTTTCGACAAGTCGCCTTGATTATCGGCGACCTTCTTTCGCATGAAAGAAAGGACTTCCTGAATGTTAAACATAACGTTTTTCACATTTGGGAAGACGTTGCTATTAATACGTTGAACGATATAACGGGTTCGTTTCTTTTCTTCATTTTCTGCGGTCACGACGAATGTATCGTTAATGTGACCATTATGATTTTCTTTGATGTTAATGACATTTCCATCGATTTCGAAATGAGAAATTGCTTCAAGAAGCTCTGAATGTGTTAGTTTTTCCATATTTTTATTGTAGCGATACTTATTCATTACGAAAAGCAAATGTCAAAACATAGCAAAAAAGTAAGAATGTAGATGAAATAAGTGTTACTACTTACTGCTTAAAACGGTTATAAAAAGTATCGTCTTCTTTTAAAGCGCGGTGCTCGTTTTCCGCTTTATCGACCGCAGCTTTTTCTAAATTCAAGGAAGAAATCTTTTGATTGATTCTTGTGCCATCTTCTTCATAGGTTTCAAGGTAGTCGTGATAAACTCCTTCTTCTTTATAGCCAAGTACTTTATCTAAGATGACATTTCCTCCTGCTTTGAAGATATTCTTTTCTACCATTGGAGAATAAGTAACCATCAATTGCTTAATTAATGCTTTGGTCTTTTGTCTTTGCGATCCGCCAGATCCGTTGTCGCAAATGGAGCAATTCTCTGTGAAACGGCAAGCACATTGAATGAAGGTTAATTTATTGAATTTCTTCCATTCTAGAATGCTTTCTTCACGAACAAGATAAAGAGGGCGGATAATTTCCATTCCTTCGTAATGGTCAGAATGAAGCTTTGGTAACATTGTTTGGAAAGAACCGGAATTAAGCATATTCATCAATGTTGTTTCAATGACGTCATCGTAGTGGTGGCCAAGAGCAATCTTGTTGCAACCAAGGCTTTTTGCAATGCGGTAAAGAGCCCCTCTTCTCATTCTTGCACATAGATAGCAAGGAGATTCAGAAGTGCTATTGGCAATGTCGAAAATATCCGTTTCAACAATCCTTGCAGGGATTTGTAATGTTTGAAGATTGTTTTTAATGATTTGGAGGTTTAATTCGTTGTAACCTGGATTCATTACAAGGAATTCCACGTCAAAAGAAACGCTGGAGTATTTCTTAAGATGCTTAAAAAGAAGGCCCATTAACATGGAATCCTTTCCTCCGGAGATACAAACGCAGATTTTATCTCCTGGAAGGATAAGTTTGTAATTGCCAAGGGCTGCGATAAATCTTCGCCAAATGGTATAACGGAATTCTGTATCTAAAGAACGCTCGACGGCTTCTTCTCTTGTTAATATTCTTTCTTTTTTAGAGGGCATGGTAACTCCTTATTGCTTCGATAAGCTTGTTGATTTCTTCTTTTGTGTTATTTTCGGACAAAGAGATACGGAATGAGGTAAGGGCTCTTTGTTTATCGTGATAGATGGCGTTAATCACTTTCGATGGAGTTTGAGGGATGCTGCAAGCACTCTTTTGTGAGATGCAAATCCCTCTCGATGAAAGATATTTCACCATTTCTCCTCCAGGTACGCCCTTCAAAGAAAAATTGTTGATGTAGGGGTTTCCTGAAAAAGAGTTGAGACGTATACCCGAAATACTTAATAAAGCGTCTCTAAGATACGATGATAGGCCATTTACATAGGCATAGTTCTTTTCTAATGAAGATAGGGCTAGGGTTAACGCTTTTGCAAAGGAAGAAAAGAGACCGAGAGGAGTGCTCCCACTACGATATGGGCTTTCTGCTTTGCCGCCATGCAAAAGAGGAGTCAAAACGATTTCTTTTTTCTTTAGAAGAACTCCTGTTCCTGTGATTCCCCCGAATTTATGCCCTCCAAAAGAAATCATATCGATGCCATTTAAATGCAAAGGGATTTTGCCAATCCCTTGCGTGGCGTCTAAAAGGAGTTTGCATTCTTTCCCTTCAAGAGCTTTTTGCACATCTTGATAATCTTGTATCGTTCCGACTTCAGATTCTACAAGGGATAAGACTAGAAGGAGGCAATCATCATTTAACTTTTTCTTTAAATCATCGATGGATAACTTTCCTTCAGCTGTAGTGGAGATAAGAGAGACGTTGGCACCCTTATCTTTAAGATAGGCTATCGTAGCGTTCGTGGAGGAATGTTCAAATTCGGAAGACAAGAAGGTGTTCCCAAAGCCAGAATAGCTTTCGTATATTCCTTTTATGGCTAGATTATTCGATTCAGTAGCCCCCGAAGTGAAAATCAAATCGTAGGCAGTTGGATCTAAATCCAACGCTTGCACGATTTCTTTCTCTAAAGAGAGATATTTTTCGTGAGCAAGGAGACCAGCTTCATGAGAAGAATTAGAATTCCCTATGAATTCTGTTTCCGTTTTTATGAGCTCATCTAATACTTCTTTTTTTACGGGTCTATTTGCTGCATTATCAAAATAAATCATAGGACGGTAAGAATTTTAGCATAAAAAAAGAGAGTCAACGGGGAGAAACCGATGACCCTCTATTGCTAAGGTATTACTTAACTAAACCGACAATTCCAGAACCTAAGCCAACAAGGCCACCGAGTCCGCCAAAAGCACCTGCTAGAATGGCACCGATTCCAAGGGAATATTCATATCCAGCCGTGCCACTTCCTTTGCTTTCAAAAGCACAAAGACTGATAGCGCAGAATGCCATAATGGCACCGGCAATCATTGCCGCTCCGCCAACCAACATCAAAAACTTTCCAATTTTGCCTTTTATAAGGCTTCCGAGAAGAAGAACAAGAGCGCCCGCTAAAAGCAGGATGAAAAGAATAAGAATGCCAGTTTTGCTAGCTAATGTGATTTCTCCGTTTGAAGTGGTGCCGTCTGCAAAAATAGCCCAACTTGGTTTATCTCCAACAGGTGCTTTTGCACCAAAAGCGGCCTGGATACCGGTTAAGGTTCCTAATTCACTAGTTGCCCCCAATAATTTGCCAGTCAAGGTTACGAAATTTAAGAACCCCATAAAGACTGCGGCGATTCCTAGGATGCTCCCGAAGATTCCTAAAATCTGCCCTAAAGTTGAATTTTTCTTTGATTTCCTTTTAGCCATAAAGCCCTCCTTTTTATGAAATCGAAATATGCTTATTCAATTGTAATTTCTTTCTTTATAAAAAGGAATATTGACAAATTAAATTAAAACAAAAACATTGATTCGTTATATGTATTTTCATCATTTGTAACGAAAATGATTTTTTTCTTGCTGCCCATTGTTTTAAGGTAGGATTTTGCTGTTTTAATAAAGAAAATATTCTCTTCTTTTTTATTGTTTAATAAAGGAACAACGAGGGTTTTACCTTTTTGTTTTTCAAATGTTTTTAGGACATTTAAATAGGCTTCGGAGAAAGACTCTACATCCTCATTGGTTTCTAACTCATTTGGAAAAGAACAATGAATGATTTCTTTAAAAGGGAGAGCATATCCTTTGGTGAGGTGGATTTCTCCTTCCGACATTTCATGTCCTTGCTTGCTAAGCTCTTCTAAAAGGTCTTTACGGATTTCAATTCCACCATGGAAGAGGAGGTCATCGCTAAATTCTCTCTTCATTAAAGATTCGGGCTGGTAAAGAGATGAAAAGAGGGGATCCATTAGGATGTCTGCTTTAATAAAGAGAGGGTTTCCTAGAAAAAGAGCAACCCCGTCTATATATTTAAGACTCTTTGGATCCGTGACTTGAATTCGGGAGTTCATATTGCGAATAAATTCTTGCTCCATTTCAAAAAAGGAGGGCTCTAAATCGTTTGGCAAAGTAATTTTTAAAAGAAGACGAATGGTTTCTTCTTTGTTTGGGAAAAGATTCTTATAGTCTTTCCTAAAGCCGTTATATTTTGTTAAGTAATCAATCAGCTCGTTTTCGTACATGCTTTTATTATAAAGGTTTCTTGAAAGAAAAAATTGTGGGGATGAAATTAGGATGCATGGGTGGTCTAGAAGTTGTTTTGTTTCTCTTATCTATACGGGTTAGTGGTCTTCCCGCTTATTTTATTTGCCTTCCAACGAATTGGACGTTTTTTCGACCGACTGCTCTCCAAATTGATGAGGAAATGATCTCGGATGTTTTAAGTTACAAGGCCTATATAAAATAGTTTTATAATGATTTCGAATTAAGGAGAGAGAAATGAAAGAAACAAAATATGTTCCTTATGATGAAAGAGTCGGGAACGAATCCATCGTATATTTTACAAGAGATTTATCGGAAAAAGGCTTGGAGAAAGCCTACCGTAAAATTTGTGGCAATTTAAAAGGAAAAGTTGCCGTCAAACTTCATACCGGTGAGGCCCATGGACCAAACATCCTTCCTCGTGAATGGGTAAAGAAACTCATGAACGAAGAACTAAAGGATGCGAGTATCGTGGAAACGAATACGTATTATGAAGGAGACCGTTACACGACAGAAGCGCATCGCAAGACTTTAGCAATTAATGGCTGGGATTTTGCTCCTGTGGACATCATGGATGAAGAAGGGACCATTCTTCTTCCTGTCAAAGGCGGGAAATACTTTACTTCCATGTCTGTTGGTTCCCACGAAGCCAATTACGATTCCATGTTGGTGTTAACCCATTTTAAAGGACATGTTATGGGCGGTTTTGGCGGATCCA
This sequence comes from Escherichia coli, assembly GCA_963630675.1. Lineage (GTDB taxonomy): Bacteria > Bacillota_I > Bacilli_A > RFN20 > CAG-826 > UBA4951. Next base: position 31,396 of record CAVGNR010000004.1, on the reverse strand, counting down.
ATAAGAATATCGGTATTGGCTGTGCTGATGGAAGAATCGGCAAGAAAATAATCCATACGAAAGAAAACAGCTCAGATATGTGGTCGATTGGCGAAGAGGAACTCATGGAAAGAATCACAGAGTCAAGCAAAGCCACCGTGGATTTCTTTGGGAAAAACATTGCCTATATCAATGTCATGAGAAATATGTCTGTCGATTGTGATTGCGTAGGCCTTTCTGCAGCTCCAGTAGTTACTCCAAACGTCGGAATACTCGCTTCTTTAGATATTTGTGCAATCGATACTGCGTCTATTGATATTGTTTATGCCATGAAGAAAGAGGAGAATCACGATCTTATAGAAAGAATCGAAACCCGTAAAGGCCTTCGCCAGCTCACCTATATGTATGAACTTGGAATGGGCAATATGAAATACGTTCTTATCGATCTCGATAATGATGAAAAACGTATCTATCCAGCAGATTGCGTAAAGAATTTAAAACCTTTTGAAAAATAAAAAAACAAAGGCTTATAACAGCCCTTGTTTCTCTAAATAATGCCTTGCATAGGAACAGGATGCCGTAACCCGGTATCCTTTTTCTTTGGCAATTTCTAAAACCTTTTCCACCAATTTTCTTGCGATTCCTTGTCCCTGAAGAGAAGGAGATACAATCGTGTGAGTGATTTCTATTACGCCCTTTTTAATCATTGGAAAATCGATTTCCGCTAGAATTTCATCGTTTTCTCCTAAAAAGAGATATTGGTTTTCTTTTAATAATTCTTTCATGTTATCTATGCTCCGTAATACGAATAGAGGCTCCCTCAGTTGAAAGAGAGGTGACCTCGACTTTATAAGGGAATTTATTTCCGTTATTAAAATGGTAGGAGTTAGCGAAATATTTGCTGAACTTGCTAGAAGAAGAGGAATCGAGTAAAGAGAAAGATTCTCCCTTATGGAATAAATCCCTGTTGCTTGAAAGGCTTTGCGTTGTAAATCTACTACCTTTTGAAGAAATGAGAGTTAAAGAATCAAATCCCTTGCCTTGGCAAACTTCTAAATCTTTTTCTTCACCATTACCACAAGCGACCAGAGGATAGTAATTATTGTCGTTGAATGAGCCATTTTTGATTTCTTCGTCACTATAATAGGCGGAAGCAACACCTGTTTTGGAACTCACCTTAGCTAAACGATTGTCAACATGCCAAATACGGACACCTGCCTCGCTTTCCCCTTGGATATGGTTTGACCCATATGGAGTTTTGGCGTCTAATTCGTTTAAGCCGGTAGGGGTGTAGTATTCAATCAACACATATTCATCAAATGCCGTACCATTCCAGCCATTTTTATCGGCTAACAAAATGCAATCCCCGCTCGATTCTAATGGGCGAATGGTTACCTCGCATGAACCGAAAGCGTAAGTAGGCTCCACCCAGTTATATTGAAGTTTGTTAAATGCATCATGATCGGAGATGTTATAGGCCATCATGATTTTGCCACCCGTCACTTCCGAAGAGGCGTCACTATCAGAGTTGTAATAGTCATCGGCTCCAAGCATATGGCCGAATTCGTGAACTAAAGTATGAGAATCTACGCCAGTATGTGAGTTTCTTGTTCCCGTTCCTTCATAGAAGAAACTTAAGGATGCCCAAAAATAAGAATTGCCGATAGGGGAAGATACATTTCCATCAGGAGCATAGCCTAAATGTCGGTTGCTCTCGTCATATAAATCCCAATAACGATAGGCCCAGAAAACATCTCCATTGCTATCGAAAGAAGGCGTATCGTTCTCGGCGTAAATCATGATCACGGAATCGATATAGCCATCACCATCTGTATCGAATTTCTTCGTGGAAGAATCGCCATTCTTTTTCTTATAGGCTTTAACACCTTCCTTTAAAGCAACGGCTGCAGCTTTCCCTGAGTCTACGTCGTTTTGAGTTTTTCCGTATTTGTTTTTGAACGTTCTAGAATCCATACCCATGGATACTGGATCGGAATAGGTAAATTCAAGATTGAGTTTTCCATAAGAAGATTTTTCATAATAGGATTTCAAAGATTCCCAGTATTTCGTATCTTCTCTAGTTCCACCGGTCAACGTTTTTATATCTTCTAATTCTGCGTCAGTAAATGTTTTATTTGTAAAAGTAACAGGAATTACGAGAACAGGTTGCGTTCCGCTAGATGGTGTATTGTAGTCGATATCTACTAAAGTGAAATTAGGATTGGCTTTATATTTTGCGACATAGTTCTTATCAGAATAATTTGTATCCCATTCACTGTTCTCCTGACTTGAAGATGGCTTTATTTCTGAAGAAGGCTTTTCTTCTTGCGAATTTACAGTTGAAGAAAAAGCATCATTCGAACTTGAGGAAGAAGAAAGTGAATCATTCTTACAAGACGAAATAAAAAGCAAGCAAAGAGAAGAAAGAGCTAAGATAGTGATGTTTTTCTTCATAAAGGACCTCCAAATAGGTTTCAATTCTAAAGGAAATTCGTCTAAAATACACGAGACATGCATAAATATTTATAATATACCTGAATAAAAGGTAACAAAAAGAATAGGAAAAACCTTTAAAAATAAGATAATAAAAAATCATTATAGTTTTCGCGAATAAAGGGGTTTCTTCTTTTTAAAGAAGAATCTATTTCCTTTCTTTTCCGTGATTAAAAACAAAGTTTTTGCTATGATTTTAGAAAAAGGAGCCACTTATGATCCATTTTGATTCCGAAGCTAATGTATTTCATCTTTTTAACCGCGATATTTCTTATGTTATTCATTTGAATGGCTTTGGGAGATTGGAAACCCTCTATTTTGGAGAAAAACTAAACGATCTAAGCGATATTCTTAAAAGCCGTATTGTTTATCCAGATAACACTTACTTGGATAAAAAGATGTCTATTATGACCCCCTCTCCGGCTTATTTTTATCCTGAAAGCTTACAAGAAATATCTTCTCACGCTCAAGCGGATAAACGAGACGCACCGATTATTATTCAACATGAAAACGGCTCTTATCTCACCGATTTCGAATATGTGAAACATAAAATCTATCATGGTATTAAACCAGTAGATGATTTGCCTTCTTTAGATGCTCCTTTGGATAGAAAAGAAAGCCTATATAACAAAGAAAACGTGGATACGTTGGAGATACTCTTAAAAGATATCACCGCGAATGTTTATTTATATGAATATATTTCGATTTATCGTGATAAGGATGTCATTGCCAAATCTTTTAAGATTGAAAACAAAAGCAAAAAGAAAATCCGTCTTCTTCGCGCCATGTCAATGCAACTTGATTTACCAACTTCAGATTATTATTTCCATCATTTTTCTGGTGCTTGGGCAAGAGAAAGACAAGAAGAAATCAATCTTGTGCATGATGGAATAGAAGAGATTGCCTCTAACCGTGGGAAAAGCTCCCATCAAGAGAACCCTTTCTTGTTCTTAAGTGAAGAAAGGAACAACTATAACGCAGGAGAATGTATCGGTTTCAATCTTTTGTATTCCGGAAACTGGAAAATGAGATTAGAAAAGACGATGTATGGCACCCTTCATCTTGTTTATGGATTAAATGATGAGGATTTTTGCTTTGTACTTGGGAAAAATGAAGTTTTTCAAACCCCACAAGCTGTCATCTCATATTCCCATGAAGGGATTGATAGGATGTCTCGCACTTTCCATTCTTTAATCAAAGAAAACATTCAAACTGATAAGAGAGAAGCTCCCCGTCCATTAATCTTCAACTCTTGGGAAGGAACGTTTTTCAATTTCGATACGGATTCCCTTATTGCCTATTCAAATGAAGCAAAGAAAGTTGGCGTGAATTTATTTGTTTTGGATGACGGCTGGTTTGGTAAGAGAAATAACGATTCCTCTTCTTTAGGGGATTGGACAGTAAATTCTTCGAAAGTGGACCTTCATCGTTTCACGAAACATTTAGAAGAAATCGGCCTAGATTTCGGAATTTGGTTTGAGCCTGAAATGATTAGCTCAGATTCCGAGTTGTTCCGAGAACATCCAGAATATGCGCTTGGATATAACGAAAACAAAGATTGGTCTACCTTAGAACGTCACCAATTATTGCTTGATTTCTCTAATGATGAAGTAGTGGACTATATCTTCCAAAGCATCTCTAAAATCCTAGACGAATATCCTGTGAAATACGTCAAATGGGATCATAACCGCAATATGGCAGAACATTTTTCTTCTTTCTTAAGCGCGGAAAAACAAGGCGAAGTCTATCATCGAAATACCTTAGGCTACTACAAATTGCTCACTAAATTACGTTTGAAATATCCTGATATCCTTTTTGAAGGGTGTTCTGGCGGTGGCGCTCGTTTTGATTTAGGAACACTTTATTTCGTTCCTCAAATTTGGACGTCTGACGAGACCGACGGAGCTTCACGAGCAAATATTCAATATTTTACTTCCTTGGGCTATCCTCTTTCTTGTATTTCTTCTCATGTTTCCGCTTCTCCACAAACAAGTTATAAAACGAAAGTGGACGTTGCTCTTTTTGGCACATATGGGTATGAAATGAATCCAACGACGTTGAATGAAAACGATTGGAAACTCCTCCAAAAAGGCAGTGATATCTATCATAAATATCATAATGACGCGGTTATGAACGGCACTCTTTATCATCTAGCAAATCCCCTAGATCATGATGAAATGTCGATGATTTCCGTTTCAAAAGATAAAAAGACTGCAATTGCTATTTTCTTTGAAAAGAGTAACTATACTTGGCATTTAGATTATTGGAAACTTAAAGGACTTGACCCAAAGAAACGTTATCTTGCTCATTTGGATGATGAAGAAAAAGGGACTTTCTCAGGTGAGTATCTTATGAAAGTCGGCTTCTTCTTAATGGATTTCTTCAAGAGACAAAATAAGACTCATCTTTTGTTGCTCACTGAAGCAAATTACTGATTCTTTAAAGAAACACATAGAAAGAATAGAATCTTAAACATGGAAAAGAACATTCTCGCAATTGATTTAGGAAAAGGGTCCATCGGCTTAGCAATATCCCGTAGTGGTTTCTTTGTTTCCCCTTTGCCAGAAGTTCGTTTTAAAGCCACGCATTACGAAGATGCGTTAAATGCGGTAAAAGACGTCTTTCAAAAAGAAAAAGTTGACCACATTGTGATTGGCTACCCTCTTTTTCCTAGTGGGGACGAATGCGAAATGACGCCAATCGTCAAAGACTTCATTCTAGTGTTAGAAAAAGAATTCCCAAACGTTCCCGTTCATCCCCAAGATGAAAGAAACACGACTGTTGAAGCAGCTGCAATTTTCCATCAAAACGGATTGAATTCTAAGAAACAAAGAAAAAAGATCGATTCTGGCGCGGCCATGGTAATCCTTGAAAGATATCTCAAGACAATAGGACAACTATAATTTCATCTTTTAGAATAATACTAGCCATCAAAGGCTAGTTTTTCCTTTGAAAGAAATGCGTCGAAACAATTTTACAAACCCATTTTCGCCTATTAAGCGGTGCGTGATGTTGCTATTTCATGGCTTAGTTTTATAATTGTAATGTTAGATTTCTATGAAGAACGTTTTTGAACTTGTTTTGAGTTATTACCTAAAGAAACCAAATGATTTTTTATTTGTGGATTCTGAAAAAGAGGCTTCCGTAAAGGACGTTTTCTTATCTTCTTGTGGAATTGCACACTCTCTTTTAAGAAAAGGAATAGACAATTCTCCCATCTTAGTCTTTGTGGACCGATCCATGAAAGCGATAATTGCTTTCTTTGGAATTGCTTTAAGCCATAATTATTATTTGCCGCTCGATGAAAATATTCCCGAAGAAAAGCTGGAACAAATCTTAAAAGATTCCCATGCAAAAGCTTATTTTTCTTTTCATGGGAGAGAAGTGCCTTCTCTTCCTAAATTGGATTTTGATTCCTCTATAAAGGAAGTTCTTCCTCAAAACGAGATGAACCGTCTTCTTTCTTCTAGTGAAGTGACCTCTCCCTTATATTTAATGTTCACTTCTGGTTCGACAGGCAAGCCAAAAGGAGTCTTGAAATCTCATAAAAACATTCTTTCTTTTGTAGAGAATTTTTCCGAAACGTTCCCTTTCCTCGAAAATGGGCAAAGAATTATGAACCAAACGCCATTCTTCTTTGACGCTTCTAGCAAAGACATCTATTTAACGTTGAAATACCAAGGAACGCTCTATATTCCAGATAAGAATTCTTTTGCTTTGCCGCAAACAACGATTGAATATCTAAATAACAACAAAATCACAATGATTTCCTGGGTTCCTTCCGCTTTAACATTAATTGCTAAACTACGAACCCTTGATTTTATGAAACCAGGGTATTTGAAATATGTTTTCTTTGTGGGGGAGGTCTTTCAACCAAAATATCTCAATATATGGTTAAAAGCCTTACCAAATACACGTTTTTTCAACATCTATGGGTCAACTGAACTAGCTGGAGTTTCGCTTGCCTATGAAGTTACTCATGAGATGAATGAAAACGAACCATTGCCCACAGGGAAACCCCTTAAAAACAACGAAGTTTTCTTAGATAACGGTGAAATTGTCATTTCTTCCGAACAAATTGCTTTAGGCTACATTAACGATCCGGAAAAGAACAAAACCACTTTCCGTGAAACCAGCAAAGGGAAACTTCTTTATACAGGGGATTATGCTTATTTAGATAAAGATGAGAATTTTGTTTTCTCAACCCGTATGGATTTTCAAATCAAACACTTAGGATACCGTATTGAATTGCAAGAGATCGATACGTTGCTCACTTCTTTGGAATATATCGATTCTTGTTGTGCTCTCTACGACAAAGAGAAAGACAAAATCGTTCTTTTTGCAGTGCTAAACCAAGTAGTTGAAAACCCTGTGAAACAGATATTATCTGATGCAAAGAAGAAACTTCAGTTCTATATGCTTCCGAATAAGGTGGTTGTATTGGACAAAATGCCCCTTAACGCTAATGGCAAAATTGATCGAACAAAATTAGGAAATTACTTAAAGGAGTAATACATATGGATGAAATTAAACAACAAGTCCTAGAAATTCTTTCCGAAATTAAACCGGACGTTGATGATTTTGAAAGTATTAAAGAATTAGTCCACGGAGGAACCTTAGATTCTTTAAATATTGTTATGTTAGTTGGGGAACTTTCAGATGCTTTTGACATCAGCATCCCACCGCAAGAGATCTCTTATGAAAATTTTGATACTGTGGATGGATTGGTGAAGATGGTTAAGCGTTTGCAAGACTAATTTCGAATGTTTGGCTTTCATCTTAAAATTAATTCTTATTATTTTTTGCTCTTTTTAGCGGCATCTCTTTTGCTATATTGGCTATGTCCTAAGAAATATCGCTACATTCCTCTTCTTGTTGAGAGTGTGGTTTTTCTTTTGCTTGTCGATTGGAAATCGATTTTCTTCATACTTTTCAGCATGATTGTTATCTTTCTTTGTGCCTATTTTATTGATAAAAACGCGAAGAAACAGAAGGACTACATTTCTCTTCACAAAGGAGAAATGACGCTAGAGGAGAAGAAAGCGTACAAAGCAAAGAATAAACATATTCGCAAGAGTTTACTTGTTGTTGGAATTCTTGCGGTAACGATTCTTCTTGGAACAATGAAGTATTTAGGCTTCCTTTTAGGAAGTGTTCAATCTATTGTCCAATTATTTGGAGGAAACTTTGCTTTTGAATTAAGGGGATGGTTTTTGCCAGTTGGTATCTCCTTCTACACGTTTCAGGCGATTGGCTATTTAGTAGATGTCTATTGGGGCAAATACGAGGCGGAAAGAAATCCTTTTCGCTTTGCTCTTTTTATGTTTTATTTCCCAAAGCTTCTTCAAGGGCCTATTGTTCGTTATAACGAGATGAAAGAAACCCTTTTTGAAGAGAAAACATTAACCTATGATAATTTTACAAATGGTTTAAAACGTATGGCTTTTGGGTATCTTAAAAAGATGGTCGTAGCGGACACTCTTATGGCATTTTTAAAATTTGCTTTTGCGAATGTGGCTGAACTTTCTGGCGTAGAATCTTTCCTATCCGTGGTTTTGTATTTTATTCAAGATTATTGCGATTTCTCTGGTTATATGGATATTGCGATAGGAGCCTCAATGACCTTTGGAATTGTCCTTCCAGAGAATTTCAATCGTCCATATTTTGCAAGAAATATCGATGAATACTGGCGTAGATGGCACATTACATTAGGTACATGGTTTAAAGATTATATTTTCTACCCTCTTTCAATAAGTCGTTTCTCTTTAGGCATTGGGAAATTTTTTAAAAAATTCTCTAAAGGCCTAGGACAAAAAATGCCCGCCGTCTTTGGCCTCATCGTCGTTTGGCTTTTAACAGGTCTTTGGCATGGAGCTAGTTGGAACTATGTTCTCTGGGGCGGATATTATGGAGTAATCATCATTATTTCCATTTTCTTAGAACCGTTAAAGAACTGGTTCTATGAAAAGACGAAGATTTCTCGTAACAATGTTTTTATTCAGATTTGGCAACATCTTCTAACCTTATTCCTTCTAGCGTTCGGAAAGATTTTATTCATGTGCAATGATCTCTCTTCTACTTGGCAAATGTTCGTTCAATGTTTCCATTGGAACAATCTATCTCTTCAAAATATTTGGAATCAAATCGGAGATAGTTCTTTCTTTACGGCAATTTCTTGTTTCACTCCTATCTTCATCGTGGACCTTATTCAGGAGATATGGCCGAAAACGTCTTTTCTTTCCAAATTCAATCGCCTGCCTATTTATGTTCGTTGGCCAATCATGGTTGCTCTTATCGTTGTCATTGTCTGGTTTGGCTGGTATGGCAATGGGCTTCCTCATTTTGATTTTGGTTATACCCAGTTTTAGGAGAATATCACATGAAAGCTAAAAACATCATAAAATGCATTCTCTTCCCAACTATGTTGCTTACAACACTTGGCTTAATCAACAATTATGTTTTTAAAAAACCGACAATCACCGAAAATTCGGTTACGAATTATGTAAGAGAGGATGAAAACACATTAGATGGAACCTTTTTAGGCTCGTCTACTGTTTGGCATGGAATCATTCCTACACAAATTTGGAAAGAAACGGGTTTAACTTCCCGTATCATTGCTAAATCTCCCTTTCACCCAGGGCTCGATTTAGATGCCTTAGAACTTATTTTTAAGAAGCAAAAAGATTCTATCCGTTTCGTTTATATTGATTTGGTTAGTTATTTCACTTTAAATGATGAAAATATCCATGATTTTTTGGTGGACTATTATTTTTCTTTTCCTGAAGGAAGTGAAGAAAGGGACACACTTGTTTATAAATATCCGGCTTTGGAGGGATATCAGAAAGGGAACCGTAACTTAGATGACACTCTTTTTGAAGAACATAACGATTTCCGAAGAAAAGACTTTTGGCAACAATTTACCGAGGAAGATAGAAACTTCACTAAAGGTTTCTATTCTCAAAACTTCGGCCATCCTTGTAAAAAGAGGGAGGTTCCAGATTACAAGCCTATTTCGTTAGAGGATAAAAATGCAGACGGATTCAAATATCTAACGGAAGTGCTTTCCTTTGCAGATAAGCACCCTAATACCAAGTTTATTTTTGCGCGCACAGCAAGACAACTTTGTGATAAAGAAGAGACGGAGGTGGATACTTTCGTTTTCGAATGGATAAAAAACTACATTCAAAATGAAAGACCAAAAGAAATAAAGAATGCTAGGAAAGATTACTTAGTAGAAGATTTCGCCTTAAAAGCAAATGAGATTGGAATTGACGAAAAGACTGATCTAAGAGATGCTAATCATTTAAATGTTAAAGGTGCGATCAAAAACACGAAATATCTTTCTAAATATCTAAAAAAGAACATTGATGTCACCAATATCAAACATTCTAAAAAAGTGGAAGATGATTTTGAAGAATGCTATAAAAAGACAGAAAATTACCTCCAATACATTCAAAAGCATAATATTGGACACTAATTTTTATCGTTTCGTTTGATTCGGTATTTCGTTCTTTTTTCATAATGTAAGCGTTATCAATAATTTTTTACCTAATAGAATCCGTATAATGTTGCCGGTAAGAAATTACTGATTAAATTATTTCAAATAGAAAGGAACCTCTTATGGCAGAAAAGAAAGAACTTACTCCAAAAGAAATGGCAGAGGCGGAAGTTGACGCCCTCGTCAAAAAAGGCTTAAAAGCCCTTGATGATTTTGCCTCCTACGATCAAGAAAAAATCGACTACATTGTCGCAAAGATGTCCGTTGCTGGTCTTGACAACCACGGAATTTTAGCAAGAAAGGCAATCGATGAAACCCATCGTGGTTGCTTCGAAGATAAAGCGACAAAGAACTTATTCGCCTGCGAATATGTCGTTAACCATATGCGTCATGCTAAGACGGTTGGAATCATCGATTCCGATCCAGTTACTGGCATTACCGAAATTGCTGAACCAGTTGGCGTTATTGCTGGTATTACCCCAGTTACCAACCCAACATCCACTGTTATCTTCAAGTCTTTAATTAGCATTAAGACTCGTAACCCAATCATTTTTGCTTTCCATCCAAATGCACAAGAATCTTCCAAAGCAGCCGCTATCGTTATGCGTGATGCCGCAGTCGCTGCTGGTGCACCAGAAAACTGCATTCAATGGATTGAACATCCTTCGATGGATGCGACAACCGCTTTAATGCAACATCCTGGCATTGCAACCATCTTAGCAACTGGCGGTAACGCCATGGTGAAAGCCGCTTATAGCTGTGGTAAACCAGCCCTTGGCGTTGGTGCAGGTAACGTTCCTTGCTATATTTGCAAAGATTGCGATCAAGATGAAACCGTCAATGACGTTGTTCTCTCTAAATCCTTCGATAATGGTATGATTTGCGCTTCTGAATCCGCCATCTTCGTTGATCATGATATCTATGATGACATCAAGAAGAAATTACAACGTTTCCACGTTTATTTCGCTTCGAAAGAAGAAAAAGAAAAACTTGAGAAATTCATGTTCGGCGTCACTGCTAAAGATGCTAATGTTGCAGACGCAAGATTAAATGCCGCTGTTGCTGGCATGAGCCCACAATGGATCGCTGAAAAAGCCGGATTCAAAGTTCCTGCTGACATCTCCATTATTGCCGTCGAATGCAAAGAAGTTGGTGTCAAAGAACCAATGTCGAGAGAAAAACTTTCTCCAGTGCTTGCTGTCTATAATGTCAAAGACTATCAAGAAGGATTCGATCTTTGCGAAAAGATGCTTGAATTCGGTGGCTTAGGACATTCTGCTGCTATTCACTGCAAAACCCAAGAAATGGCAGATCAATTTGGCGATAAAGTCAAAGCAATCCGTATCATTTGGAACTCTCCAAGCACCTTTGGTGGCATCGGTAACGTTTATAACTCCTTCACTCCATCCCTTACTTTAGGATGCGGTAGCTATGGTCATAACTCCGTAGCTGGAAACGTCAGCGCCGTCAATTTGCTTAACATCAAGAAAGTCGGAAAAAGGAGAAATACCATGCAATGGTTCAAAGTCCCACAAAAGATCTATTTTGAACGTAACTCCATTCAATATTTACGTTCTTGCAAAGATATTCAAAAAGTCTTCATCGTTACCGACCATTCTATGGTCCAACTCGGATTCCTTAACAAGATCATTGATGAATTAAATCAGAGAAGAAATCCTGTTACTTATCAGCTCTTTGCTGATGTCGAACCAGATCCAGATATCACAACCATCAAGCGTGGTGTCGATTTGATGAGAGAATTCCAACCAGATACCATCATTGCCTTAGGTGGAGGCTCTCCAATGGATGCCGCTAAAGGTATGTGGATCTTCTATGAACATCCAGAAGTCAACTTCGATGATTTGAAACAAAAATTCATGGATATCCGTAAACGTGCTTTCAAATATCCAGAACTCGGAAGAAAGAGCAAATTAATCGCTATTCCAACAACCTCTGGAACCGGATCCGAAGTTTCTCCATTTGCCGTTATTTCCGATAAGGCGAATCAAAAGAAATACCCATTAACAGACTATTCTTTAACCCCATCTATCGCTATCGTCGATCCTGAGTTCACCACCAACCTTCCTGCTAGAAGCACTGCAGAAACCGGTCTTGATGTCTTAACTCACGCTATTGAGGCTTATACCTCTGTTATGGCAAGTGATTTCACCGATGGACTTTGCTTAGAAGCCATTCAACTTGTCTTCAAATATCTCCCAAGAGCCGTCAAAGATGGCAAACATGATCTTGTGGCAAGAGAAAAGATGCACAATGCCGCTACCATTGCTGGTATGGCCTTCGCAAACAGCTTCTTAGGCTTAGTTCACTCCTTAGCTCACAAGATGGGTGGAGAATTCCACACTGTCCACGGCAGAACCTGCGCTATCCTTCTTCCACACGTTGTCCGTTATAACGGAACTGCTCCAACTAAGCTCTCCGTTTGGCCAAAGTATGAAGAATATTGCTGCGATGAGAAATATCAAAACATCCTTCGTTATCTTGGCATCGAATGCAAAGATAAGACTGAGGCAGGAGAAAAACTTGCACAAGCTATTCTCGCTCTTGAAAGAGAAGTCGGAATCGATCCAAACTTCGCTTCCATCATCCCTGATGAGAAAAACTATATGGGCAAGTTAGAAGAAGTCGCATATCTTGCTTATGAAGATCAATGCACTCCAGCAAACCCACGTGTTCCTCTCATCCCAGATATGATCCAAATCTTAAAGGACGCCTATAAAGGAAACTAATTCTTAAAACACAGATTTGAGGCTCAGAAATGAGCCTCTTTTCTTTTTCCCAAAGAGTTCTAGTTTCCTTTTTTGAGAGAGAATATTAATAGAGCGATAACAATAAGATTCGAACAAAAAACGAATAATGTTGTTACTTTCTAAAACATAACGTCTATTCTGCCGATTATTACGTTATTAGACACAAGGCATAAAAACATTAAGAAACATTTAAAGAGGTCCTAAATGCAAGGTAGATATGGTGTTTAACGCTTAAATGGAACAAGGTTTTAATTCATATATAAAATAGCAGTGAATTTCTCGTTATTGAGCTTTTTATTAATGAACAGAGGTGAATGGAGGGTTTCTGTAGTAATCCCATACAATCACGTACATTTATTAGGCACGGATCAATTTGAAAAACCATAGAAAGAATGTAAATGCTTCTTTTGCCGCTCTGTTTGGTGAGGAAGACATGACAGTCTATTTGAAGGATTAAATAACGTGAGCCGTGTAATCAAAATAAGATTAGCGATGATTGAAGAGAAGTCCTATCCCTTTCAGCAACAAAGAAACCATACAAGAGAATCTTCTTACAAATAAAGAGAAATAAGGGTGAAATTACCTTCAATAGAAAAATAAATAAATGAAAAAATAAATTTTTATTTTTAAAACATTAAAATTATTCAATAAAGCGGATATAGAAAAAGATAATAAAATGACTAAAAATAATATTTAATTGAATATTTCAAGAACTATATTGAATATAAAAATATATTGACTAAAGAAATCACTATAATTGAGAAGCGTTTAAAAAGGAATGGTTACATTTTTTGAAAAAAACACTAAAATAAAAACAAATTTAGAAAAAGGTAATTTTATGAGCATTTTAATTACAGTTGGTCGTGAGTTTGGATCAGGTGGAAGAGAATTAGGACGTCGCTTGGCAGATGAACTAGGCATTGCTTATTACGACAATGAAATTCTTGAAGAGATAATCAAAGAAACGCCCTATAGCAAAGCGTATGTCCAAGAGATTTGCGAATCTCGGCCAACCGCCTTGTATCCGATTCATTTTGGTGTTAGTTGGGCTCACTCTAATGCTCCGCTTAATCAGACTATGGATGTTTATGCGAAACAAAATGAAGTGCTTCATAAACTTGCTTCAGCTTCTTCTTGCGTGATTATCGGAAGAGCTGCTGACTACGTTCTTAAAGAACTTCATCCGTTCCGTATCTTCGTTTATGCGGATATGGAATCAAAAATCAAACGTTGCCGTGAACGTAATGCAGATAAAAACATTACGGATAAAGAAATCATCAAACATATCAAGAAAATAGAAAAAGGAAGACGCTCTTTCTATGATTTCTATACAAACTCAAAGTGGGGCGATAGAAATAATTATGACTTGTTAATAAATACAACAAATCAGGATATCAAAAAGCTAGCGCATATCTTGTCTTTGAGCTTTAAAGATACAGAAAAATAAAAACATACCACCGAAGATTAGAAAAAAATCATCGGTGGTTTTTTGAAATTAAATCGAAGTTTCACCCGTTTTTGTGTGGATGTCGATGCCTCTTGTTTCTTTTACAAAAAGCATGAGAATGATTAAAGAAATAATCCAAGATGGTAAGGAAATACAAAGATAGGCAAGGGATAGATAAGTGGTTCCTGCTAATTTAGGAACGAGCGCAGAAATTCCATAGGAAAGGATCATTCCAATTCCAAAGAAAGTGGACCATGCGGACATAACGGAAGAACGAATGTTTGTAGGGGCGCTTTCTCCTGCCATTAAAGAAAGAACGTCACCATTTGCCCAATCTGCCCCAAGAACCCCGCCTAAAAGAAGACCGATAACCCATGCTGGCCAACCGTAATAAAGTCCCAGGAATTCGAGAATGAAACATAGGGTGCAGAAGGATAGGAGGAGAATGGAGGTTTTCTTTCTTCCAATCCAATCCGAAACAAACCCATAGGCAAACGTTACTAAAGCACAAGAGAAAGGGGAAAAGAAAGTGACTGCGGTAGTGGTTTCTTGCGTTAATCCCCCTTCTCCTAAGAAACCATAGGTTAAGATGGAAGAATAATTATTACAGGCGGAATAACAAAGTTCTGCAATGGCTGTAGCGATGCAAATGAAGAGAACCTGTTTGTTATGAAAAGTATACTTCAAAGCGGAAAGGAAACCTCCTTGCGCTTTCGAGGCGTCTTTTTGCTTTTTAAGTTCCTCTAGCTCTTCGGGAGTCTTCTTTAAGTAAGAAATTCTTTGCTCTAAAAAAGCGTCTGATTCTCTCGAAAAAAGAAGGGCTAAGAAAGAAATGATAATCGCTGCGATTGCCACTGTTAAAAATATCCATTTATAATCATAGATATCGTTTTCTTTTAGTGAATTTGGATCAGCGGTTAAAAATATCTTTCTTAATAGCCAAATGAAAACGAGTCCGAATTCAGCAATACCTTTGATGCTAGAAAAAATAGCGTTACGGTATTTCTTAGGAGCAAGTTCAAAGATATAGACGACTTGTTGATCAGGTGTAACAAAGAAACGAAGGCAAAAGAAACCAATGACATATCCAACAAAATTGGTTGCGCTAAAGAACACAAGTAAGGATAAAGCCAATCCAAAGGTGTTAATAAAAAGAAATATCTTTCTTCCATAACGATCGGATAAAGAGCGATAGAACATAGAGGCAATTAACATCAAATTAGCTAAGGTATGCACTAAATTGATATCGGATAAGCCGCTCGCAATTTTTTGTTGAATCTCTTGAATAAAAGAAGTTCCGTTTGCAGGATAAACTTGATCCCAAATGGTCGTTAACGAATACACGGGGTCGCTATGTTGAGCCCATGGCCAAACATTAATCGCAAGATTGATTTCCGTTTGAAGAGAGTTTGGAAGGTTCGTAGCAACCTCATCAACAACATAAATTAATGCCAATATAAGCATCATATAAGCTAGGTACCATTTCCAAAATTTCTTTGGCTTTTGGTATTCTTTTTCTAAACGCTTCAATTCCTTCTGTCTTCGAAATTGTTGGCGTTCGTCCTTTGTGGGGCGGGAAACGACATTCATATTTTTACCTCGTTATTCATATATTAGAGGAAAAAAGACTTTTTGCCATTGAATAAATACATATTTTTTACAAAAAGGACTTGCAAGAAAGCAGAATACAAATAACAATGAAATAATGATGACTGACGAAGAAATAGACGCTCTTATACCTGGATTCAAATTAAAAGGAAATCCAGATGAATGCATTTTTATGATTCATGGCTTTACCGGATCCGCACCGGAACTTTATCCTTTAGCCAAACTTCTTCAAGAAAAAGGTTATTCCGTAGTGGCCCATGCTCTTCCAGGGCACGGAACATCTAGCATTAAAGCCTTACGAAAAGCGAGTGCTAAGGATTGGATGGAATCCGTGAAGAAGGGTTATGAAGAAGTGGCCAAGAGATACAAAAAGGTATACGTCTTTGGCTATTCTATGGGTGGAGCACTTGCCATTACTTTGACAAAAGAACACAATCTCGACGGGCTCATTCTATGCGAACCAGCTTTAATACCGAGCAATAAATTTGCTTGGGCATCAAAATTATTCCGTTTCACTCATTTAAAGGTGAAATGGAGTGGACCCAATTTGGAGTTCCCCGATCATTCCGAAAGATATTGGAGAGGCCAAAAAGGCTTTTATGTGAAATCTGCCGCGGACTTATTAACCGTAGCCTCTAAAGCAAAGAAACTTCTTCCTCAGATAGTTTGCCCAATTATGATGACATGGGCGGATAGAGATACGTCCATTTTAAAAAAGGGCGTAGATATGATTGAAGAATTGGCGCCAGCAAACATCAAAACTTATATAACCTATCCAAATAACACTCACCATCTTCCAAGTGAGCCAGAAAAAGAAATACTTGCAAAAGATATTGACGTATTTATAAAGAAAACGATGCCTCAAAAATAAGGCATCGTTTTTCTCTTATTACATACATGGGTCGATTATTGTCGGACACAACAAGCAAGAATCGTTAATAAAATGATGGTTATAGTGACTCCTCCGAAGCCAATCCAATTTTTGGAATTAAAATGAAATCCGCCATTTGTTAAAACAATAGAGAAATAATAGATTGCACCCCAAAGGATAAAGAAGATAGGGGCGATAATGCCAAATCCAGAATATAAGGTTCCAATAAAGGAAGCTAAGAATAACCCAACCACGAAAGCAAAAACGTGGGGATATAAAGAAACATAGAGATTGACTGGGGTTCCTTTTCCAGCATATTCACCTGATGGATCTTTCTTACCGAATAGCATGTACCATCCTAAGAACAATCCAAGGGAAACAAAACACGAAGAGCAAACGATACGAGTGATAGTTTCCAATTGAGTAATTTCGAATTGTTTTAGAATCAATGTTGAAAACAAAAATGTGACATACATAGGCTCAATGAATGAAGGGGATGGCATAGCAAGCATTAATTTATTTAATGTGTCGCTTCCGCTATTGATTGAGAAACACGCTATAAGGACTAAGAAAGAAGAAACCGTTAACCCTAAAACGAACTGTCCAAAAATCAAATAGAAGACGGAATCAAGCGTTCTCGTTCCCAAAGAGACGAAATAAGAAGAAATAAAATAATTACAAGTGAAAGAGAAAAGTAACACTAGATAATATGGTAAGAAATAAACGTAATTGTAGAAGAATGGATCGTTTTTGAAATAATCGCTTTGATCATTCAAGGAGACTTGTCTCACATAAATGAAAAGCACACCAATCCAATAAACGACGCTGATAATAATCAAAGCAATCACTAAATTGAGCAAAAGGCGAAGTCTTCTAAGCTCTTTTTCCTTTAAAGGAACTTGGTAAAAGAAATCAGAACGAATATGACTTGTTTGATAAGAGAAAGTTCCAAAAGGAAGAACGAGAGAAAGAATAATAACGGGGACCCCTATAGCAAATAAAGGCGGAAGAGCATTGTAATAGTATAAATACTGTCTATTCAATGTTCCATCTTGGTTGTAGCCTTCAAAGACTTTAGGCAATAAATTAGAATTAAGAATCGTAAACCAAAAAATGACAGCCAGAAGAGCAAAAGAAATGATGTAAACAGGCAAAAGTTCCTTTACTTGCCACTTAATAAAAGCTTTCTTATTCATGTAAAACTCCTTTCTTGGCTAACAATAATTCCAAAGAGATAATTTCACTTGTTTCTAATGGGCATTGTTCCATGAGAGTGGGTGAGTATACCGTACGGATAATATCTTCGATTTTTGGAGTTTTTAAGAAAACGATGGTGGTGATAGAACCAACCTTTTTTAAAGAAACAACGATTAATCCAAGTCCTTCTAAAACCTCTTTTTTAATAGGTTCTTGAGTGATGAGCTGATACTTTACGAATTCTTTTCCCATATCATTCTTTTCTTCCTTTTCGGATAAAGAACCACGGTAGAGAACCATGATGGAGTCCGCTATTTTTTGAATTGAAGACATATTATGAGAAGAAAGAATAACTGTTTTTTTCTCATCCACGGTTAGCTTGACAATCTCTTCTCCGATTAAATCCAAAACGAGGGGATCTAACCCATCAAAGGCTTCATCAAGGAGAATGTTTTTGCATTTCATTGAAAAAGCGATTAAAAGGAACAATTGTCTTCTCATTCCTTTGGAGAAGGTAGAAATTTTTCGATCTTCTGGCAAAGAAATCTTTTGGAGCAGTTCTTTGAATTTGTCCATATCCATGTCATAGAAAATATGGTAGAAGTTAGCAACCTCTTTAACCGTATAACGAGCAGGGGCATATGGTTCATCTGGCAAGAAAAAGAGATTGGATTTTGCTTCTTTCGTGGTGTTAACGCATCCATCGATAAGAATCTCTCCATCATCCTTTTCGATAATGCCTGCAATCAAACGGAAAAGAGTGGATTTACCAGCTCCGTTTTCTCCCACCAATCCTGTGACACCTTCTTTAAAGGAAACAGTAAGATTCTTTACAGCGTGAACGGGTTTGCCTTTTTTGTCAAAAGTCTTATCTAGACCTACAATTTCAATCATCTTTCTCCTCCAATTCAGATAACGCTTGGCGTATCTCTTTAGCTTTATATCCTTCTTTTAACAACGCGGATAGTGTTGTTTTTAGTCTTTCTTCTTTACTCAATAGAACATCTCTTTTCAGGATAAAAAATCCTTTCTTTGGAATATTCTTCAAATAGCCATCTTTTACGAGGATTGTGAAAGCTTTTTCAACAGTGTTTGGATTAATTTTCTCCTCGATTGCCACTTCGCGGACGGAAGGCATTATCTCACCGGGCTTTAAAGCACCTCTGTCTATTAAATCTTTATAAAAAGAAACAATCTCTTGATAAATAGGTTTAGTACCATTGAAATCAATCATAAATTGTCCCTTAATCTGTCTTAATTGTATTACATCTAAATAAAACCAACAAGAAAGGTTCAACTCTATACCTATAAAGTTGTAAAATTTCCATTGTCTCTTTGGAGATGCCCATGAAACAAAACAACCCTTATTTTGGAATCTTATTACCGATTTTCTCTTTACCTTCTCCCCATGGAATTGGAACACTGGGGAAAAGTGCTTTTTACTTTGTTGACTTTTTGAAGGAAAGTGGTGCAAAAGTGTGGCAGATGTTGCCACTCAACGTTACAAGTTATGGTGATTCCCCTTATCAATCCCCTTCAAGCAAAGGACTTAACTATTATTTCATTGATTTAGATACTCTTGTGGAAGAGGGCCTTCTTTTAAAGGAAGAAATCGATGATTCTTTGTTATATAACGACGAAAGACGTGTGAATTATCAAATGCTCTTTCATGCACGTTTGCCAATTCTAAAAAAAGCTTTTTCACGTTTTAACAAAAATGATCCTCTTTTTGCTGAATTCTTGGGGCAAAAAGAATATCACGATTTTGCTTTCTATATGCTTTTAAAAGAAATACATAATTACCAACCTTTTTCCTCTTGGGAAGACGCAGATAAAAACTATTCCCCTGAGCGCGAAAAAGAATCCATATCACAGCATTACGATCTCTATCTATTTTATATATGGACACAATTCGAATTCTTGAAACAATATAAAGCGTTAAAAAAATACGCGAACGAAAATGGCATAAAAATCATGGGAGATATGCCTATTTATGTCGCCTATGATTCTGTGGAATCTTATAAGTATCCTGAATTATTCCTTTTCGATGGAGAACATAAACCTACTTTTATAGCGGGTGTTCCGCCAGATGCATTCTCGGAACTTGGTCAGCTATGGGGCAATCCTATTTATAATTGGGAATACCAAAAGAAGACGGAATACCAGTGGTTCAATAAACGTATATCCGATAATCTCCAAATATTTGATATGCTTCGTATCGACCATTTTAGAGGTTTCAGTGCTTTTTATAAAATTCCTTTCGGAAGAGAAGACGCAAGAATCGGTGAATGGTGCGATGGACCTAAGTTTGATCTCTTTAAGGACAAAAAAGAACTTCCGATTATCGCAGAGAACCTTGGGGTAATTGACCAAGGCGTAATCGATTTGTTAACAGAAACGGGATATCCCGGAATGGAAGTGGTTCTTTTTGCTATAAACAATGATTATTATCCCGATAGCAACAAACCATGGAACGCCCCAAAACATTCTGTGACTTATGTAGGAACGCATGATAATGAAACGTTAATGGGATTTTTAAAGGAAGCGGATGAAGAGCATCTTACTTTATATAAGAAAGTAATTCATGATTGCGCAACCTATCTTCACGTCGATTATGAAGACGAAACGCTAGATAAATTAACAAATACTGTGAATCAAATTGCCCTTGCTTATCCTTCGGAAGGTTGCTTCATTAGTATGCAAGATCTCTTACATTTAGATAACGAAGCCCGCATTAATCACCCATCTACACTTTCTGATAGAAACTGGTCTTATCGTTTTACGAAAGATGATTTCACGTTTGAAAATGCCAGAAAAATATCGGATATGATCCATTCAAGCGGACGCTAAAGATTTGAGCGTTATAACAAACATTGCTCATTAGATTTAAATTAAAGAAAAAAAGATATTACAAAATATTTTGCTGACTTCTATTGCGAAAGATAGAGAAGGATGCGAATTATATTGACAACATGTCATTAACCTATAGAATTCTCTAGGAGATTAAAAATGAAGAAGTATTACACACGAGAAAAAGTACTTGAAATCCGCAAAGATATCATGAAAGCGGCAGAAAGCCTTTATAAAAAACATGGCTACGAATATGTCAATCTTTTACGCATTTCTACCCTGACTCATCTTTCTCGTCCATCTATTTATAACTACTATCATTCGAAGGAAGAAATCTTCTTGGATATTCTTTTAAGGGAATATAACTCCTTAGGCAATGACATTAAAAAAACTCTTGGAAAAAAGAAGGTAGACGGAGAAACGCTTGCAAACGAGTTGAGTGAAGTTATCTTAAAACATCTGTATCTTTTAAAGCTTATTTCTTCTTATGAGAATGCAATCGAAGAAAATTCATCTTCAGAGCATCTTAAAGAATATCGTGAAGAATGGGAAAAAGGCTATTACAGTGATTTTATGGAAACTTTGACTGTTCAATTTCCTGAGGCAAGTAGACAAGAGAAAGATGACATCATTAATCTCTTTACGACAGCTCTCTATGGAATATATCCAATGATTTGCCCATCGGAAGAAAGAATCGCCTCGATGAAGGAAAGAGGAACCTTCAAAGAAATGGACCGACATAAATTCGTAAGCAAGGCAATTAAACTCCTTTTGAGTAATATTGATTGACGAAACTAAATTAAAATTCACCTGAGTAATCAGGTGTTTTTTTCTTGCGAATAAAAAATATTAAAATGACTATAGTAAACAATGTACTAAAAAATATATTACTATATCAAACAATGGAAAAATGATATTACAAAGTCTATAGTATAAATATGGTCAGCAAATTAACCAATCAAATTGAAGAAGGACTTGAGAAGAGAAAACAACTCGAAAATCCATTAGGGATCACTTATCGTGATTTTCGTTTTTCATACTCCTTAGATTATTTAGGCAAGGTCTTTAATCTATTGAGTGAACTATGCTCATTACAAAATTCTTTCGATGAAATGGATTCTTTTGCTAAAAATTGTTTTCTTAGAGAGAATGCGATTGATGAATTAGAGTTGATTTTTAGAGAGCATTTCATTCCACTAAAAAGAGAAAGCGTATTTGCTTCTTGGATTTATGAAAAAGAAGATTCCAATGCTTATTTCATTGAAGCGTACAAACAATTGCTCGAAGGAAAAAGAAAAGCGCCTAGAAATGTTCAGGAACTGAACCGCGTTTATGAAGAAGTGGTCTTTAAAAGAAATGTGGCTTTTCATCGGAAAAACATCAAGTGTTTCCATCTTTTTCGAACTGACGTACTTTCTCTTAATGAAACTACAAATTTTCTTCCTAACTACCTAGGATTGTCTTCTGAGGCCGAAATCATTCAAGAAATAAGTTTCACTTTGCAACTATTAGATTCTTCTTTTGATGTTTTTACGAAAATGAGTTTGGTGTTCTTTTTCTTTCTTTATTCCATGCCTTACTACAATGAAAATTTCTTTCTATGTAAGTACGTCCTTTCGACCTATTTATTCGAAAAAAACTATTCTTTATTGGCGTTAACGCTTGGCCAACTCATCGAAAGAAACAAGCAGCAATTAGAAACAAGGCTTTCTAAAATTTTAAAAGAAGGACATGGAGATCTTTCCGATTTTGTTTCTTTTTGTGCTGATTTTTTCCATGATGGGATTTCTTCTTTGTCCTTTGAATTAGCAAAAAAGAAGCATGCATGTTTAAAAAATAGTCAACCAAAAGATAAAAATGACGAAAAACTAAAATATTGTCTTTCGCTTGGAAGTATTTTCACTTCCTATGGTTTAAACATTTTTGAAATTGAAGAAGAAACAAAAATATCCATCCCTACAATTAACCGTTATTTGAAAAAAATGAGGGAAGGGGGGTGTCTTAACCAAAAGAGAATTGGGAAACGAGAATTTTTCTCTTTAAAATAAGATTTATGGATAATAAGGATATTCTAAGAGGGAAACTTCATGATTGGATAAATAAGGCAGAAAAATACTTCATGCCCGTTTTTTCAAAATTCTTAAATCAAACGGAGATTTCCTTTATTAAAGAGATTATTTTGGAAGACAAACTCATCACCGAAAAAGATAAAATCGGTGATCTTTATTATTTCTTTTTCGGTGGACAAGATGAAAACGATGCTGCTTGCCTCTTTCTCTTACCGGATTTCTTTTCGTTGGATGATTTTAAAAATGATTTAAATAACGAGACTTCGACAATCGCTTGTTTACATATTTATCCAAAAAACGAGAAATATGCCGAAGAGCTGACTCATCGTGACGTGCTTGGTTCTCTAATGAGCTTAGGATTCGAGAGAAATGAATTTGGAGACATCCTCATTCAAGGCCATGATGTCTACCTTTTCCTGTTAGATACGAACGCCTCTGTTATTTCTGATGAATTAAAAAAGATTAGGAATACCTATATTAAAATTGAAAAGGTTCCTCCGTCATCTTGCCCGATTCATCGAGAATTTGAAGAAAGAGAAATACGCATCCCTTCTTTACGAATCGACGCCATCTTAGGGGAAGTCTTTTACCTATCTAGATCAGTTACAGAAGAACTCTTGTCCGGGAAAAACGTTTTTCTATCCGGTGAAACGATTACAGAAAAAGACTTTAAAGTAAAAGAGAATAGCCGAATTTCCGTTCGTGGATATGGGAAGTTTGTTTTCCTAGGAGTAGTGGGGGAAAGCAAAAAAGGAAAGCTTATCGCTTCAGTTAAAATCTATAAATAAAAAGCCCTTTTATACAAAGGGATGGATGTAATAAAAAAGGTGTCAAATTGTCGAAAGAGGGGAACTTTTCGCCAATTTAATGGCAGACAATTTGGCACAACGAAATGATATTTCTTTTAATTAAAAATAACTTAAAAAAATATAGATTTTGAAGCGGACTTATTGATATAAAGAAAAAAGAGATTTTTTTATGATTGTTACTTAAAGTGCGAATACTCAAACTTGCTGCATAAAATGTAATGTTAATTTTAAGATGAACAAATTTTTCTTTTAGAAAAACTTTCAAGAAAAATAGTTGGAACAATGAAATCCAACGAATTTTTACCTTGAGTTGTGAATAAAAAATAAGCCAATCATAAATCTATTTAATAGGAAAGAATGTTGGAATCAAGGATTTTTCTATTTGAAAGGCGTTTTCAAAAAACGAAAAAAGAACCTTTGAACTTTCTTTTTCAAACGAATGCATTCACAATAATGGCTATGGAACTAGAAGAATTTCATATGCATGTTGGTGAAATACTCATGTATTGTCAATGCATTGAGCATGATGTTAAGTACATCTATGCTTTCATGGCCGATGGCGGCTTTAAAGAAAATATGATTCGTTTAGAAGAAGAACGACTTACTTTAGGACAAATCGTTCATCTTTTAAAAGAATATGACCAAAGTTGGGAAGAGCCCTTTCTTTCGGAAGAAGACTATGAAACGCTTTTTGAAATCGTTCATAAAAGAAATTATTACGCTCATCATGTTTATTTGTCTTTTTGTTACTTGGACGATGAAGAGGATTTCAACTATTCTTTTGAAAGAGAATCAAAAACCATCCTTAAGGATTTGGAGGTGCTCTCTAAGCTTTATGACAAGGTAGAGGATAAACGCCTTGAGTATATGAAAAACGATCTGGATTTACGTTATTAGTCATAAGGAGATTTATGAAAAAGAAAATCGGAATGATTATTGCTGTGGAATTTGCTCCATTTGAGCAAGCTTACGGCAAAGCAAGCCAAAAAATAAATAAACAAGGGTATGAAGTCTCCCTTTACGAAAAGGAAAACTACGTACTATATGTTCTCCAATCCGGAGCTGGTGAGATTCAAGCCGCCATGTCCACTCAATTTCTTATTGATGAATTTGGCGTGGAAATGATTCTGAATTATGGTGTAGTCGGTGCTTTAACGGAAAAATTAAGTCATGAGTTGGTTTGCATCATAAAGGAAGTAGTCGATTACCGCTTCGATATTTCAGAAGTGGACAACGTCCCTGTTGGTCGTCATATTGAATTCCCTGAAAGAAATTTTGAAACGGATTCCTTTTTAAGGAAGAAAGCTTTAGAAGTGGAACCTAATTTATTAGAAGTAGTGGACGCTTCAGGAGATCGCTTTGTTAATAAAGCTGAAGAAAAACAAGCCATTGCAAAAGATTTCGGTGCAGATATTTGCGAAATGGAAGCCTCTGGCATTCTTTTAACATGTATAAGAAATAAAATCCCTGCCCTTTTTATCAAGGTGGTTGCTGATACTCTCTTTGGCGGAGCGGATGAATACTCAAAGAAAACTGACGAAGCCGTGCGCACTTGTGTTCATATTCTTGATCACATCATGGAGAATTTATAATTTTCTGCTTTTCTTAAATTTTTTCTTGCAATATTTAAAGATTTCGTTAAAGTATTCAAGGACAAAAACCATGAGAAACAGTCAAAGCTTAAGAACAACGAATGCTCTTAGGGGGAGATTTCCCTTCTCTGGCTGTTGTTCGTTGTTGAATCTCTTTAAAAATTAAAACCCCCAGTTCATCTAGGGGTTTTCTTTTTTATTCGGAGATCAAAAGAAAGGAAAAAAAGACATGGAAAAATCCAAAAATCTCATCCTTGACGTTGATGAGTTCCCTCAAAAAAAGGGTCAAGCCATAATCTTGGCTATTCAACACGTCCTCGCGATGTTCGTCGCCTGTGTTACTGTTCCACTTATCGTTTATGGTGGAATCACTGTTAATTTCGGAGGACAAAACCTTCCATTAACATCCTTAATGCTCGCCCCAACTCTTGTGAGTGCTGGCGTTGGCACTATCTTCTATCTTGTCGTTACGAAATTTAGATCTCCTATTTTCTTGGCTTCTTCTTTTGCTTACATGACCGCCATGTCTGAAGCAATCAAAGTTGATGCTACTATTAACAATGGCGTTTTCTCGACAATCAATCTTTGGATTCTTCCTGTTGGTATGTTGATGGTTTGCGCAGTCTATTGCCTCGTTGCCCTTTTAATCAAGGTCTTCGGCGTCAATTGGCTAAACAAACTTCTTCCTCCAGTTGTTGTTGGACCAGTAATCATGGTTATCGGTCTTTCCCTTGCTGGAAGTGCTATTGCAAACCTTACAACCGCAACCGGAAGTGGACAAGCCTATAACTGGTGCGCTCTTCTTTCTGGTCTTGTGGCTATGATCGTGACCGCTTTATGCGCTCACTATGGAAAGAAGACTCTCTCCCTCATTCCATTCCTCGTTGGTATGGGTGCTGGTTACGTTTTTGCTGCTATCCTTACAGGCATTGGCTATTATGGCTTCCACAATGACTACTTCCACGTCATTGATTTCACCCCATTAACAAGCTTATTTAGCAATGTAACCGTTCAATCCTTCATTGACTATCCTAAATTCCTCTTCTTGGTTGGCGCACAATCCGAAAGCGTCGTTCCTCTTACCTGGAGCGCCGTTGGCCAAGCCGCTTTAATCTTCGTTCCAGTTTCTCTTGTTACCATTTGCGAACACATTGGTGACCACAAAAATATGTCCGGTATCTTAGAAAGAGACCTCTTACAAGATCCAGGCTTATCCAGAACCCTTATCGGTGATGGCGTTGCAACTGGCCTCTCAGGCATTCTTTGCGGAGCTGCTAACACAACTTATGGCGAAAACGTCGCTGTCGTCGGTGTTACCAAAATCGCTTCTACAAAAGTTATCTTATTAGCCGCCATCTTCTCCGTCCTTCTTGGCTTCCTTAGTCCAATCATGGGTCTTACCGAAACCATCCCAGCTTGCGTCACCGGTGGCGTTTCCTTAATCCTTTATGGTTTCATCGCTTCTAGCGGTGTGAAAATGCTTATCAGTGAAAAGATTGATATGAGCAACACCAAGAATATGTTCGTTGCTTCTACTATCTTAGTCGCTGGCATTGGTGGGCTTGTTTTCTCCTTCGGAACAGGAAACACTGTTGTCTCTATCACAAGTGTCTCTGTTGCTATGATCCTTGGCATTGTTATGAACGCCATTCTCCGTGATAAGAAACCTTCTCAAACAGACGTTAAATAACTTATCTTAATACATAAGGTCATCGGAAAACCGGTGGCCTTTTTTCTATGCTTAGAAACGTTGTTTTAGGCTATAAAATAATCAAAACAACTACACGTCCCTCCTCTTTATGAATTCAAGAAGAGAAATGTGTATGAAAAGGCATTTGCCTATATAAAGAAAAAGGATGCATTATTTGCATCCTAAATCTAATAGATGTTTTAGTTTGCTGCCATTTCGCGTTTGATTGCGTCCGCAATAAGTGGAGCAACACTAATTGTCGAAATACTTGGATTCTTGTTTTCGATAGAATCAGAAACCATAAGAGTGGAGACACCAGCGTTAGCAAGACGTTCAAGGGCATTGCCAGAGAAAACGCCATGCGTGGCGGCAACCCAACAACGCTTTGCGCCATCTTCTAATAATTTAGAGGCGACTGCGCTCATTGTTCCAGCGGTATCGATAATATCATCAACTAATATACAAACTTTATTTCTTACTTCACCATGTAGTCCAAGAACTTTGGCTTTGTTTGGAGCAGGACGATGCTTATCAGCATAAGCAAAAGAAGAACCAGGAA
Organism: Escherichia coli; assembly: GCA_963630675.1. GTDB lineage: Bacteria > Bacillota_I > Bacilli_A > RFN20 > CAG-826 > UBA4951. Next base: position 3,966 of record CAVGNR010000004.1, on the reverse strand, counting down.
TCAAAGCGGCAAAAGCTTGAGCTCTTCCTACACCTCCATGATCAGGTGAAACGACAGTAACGTCGTTGAAATTGACGTTTGCTGCAGTGAGTCTCTCTTTAAAAACATTAGCAAAGAGCTCCATCGCAGAAAGATTCTCTGTTTCAATACCAAATTTAGGCATGACTTTTAAAGAATGAAGATCGCAAGTAAAGAGCTTATCTGCACCAGCAGCTTTTAATAAATAAGAAACAAGCAAAGCGGAAACAGGATCTCCTTCATCAATAACTCGGTCTTGTCTTGCATATCCATAATATGGAATGAAGACAACAATTCTTCTAGCATCGTCATTTCTTAAAGCATTTAAGAAAACCAAAAGCTCCATAAGCCTCTCATTTGCGGGAGAGAAAGTGGAGTGAATGATGAAGATGTCCTTCCCTTTTACGCTGACCATTGGTTTCGAAAAAACCTCACCATCAGCGAAATGCATTACCTTTGCCTTTTCACAATTAACGCCGAGAAGATTTGCTACGTTATTAGCAAGAGTCGGATTCGATCCGAGTGAGAATAGTAAAATTGAAGAGTTCTGTTCCATATACCGTTCCAGGTTATTTTCCCTTACATAATATACGCTTAATATTTTTCTTTAGGTACCAAAAAATAGGATACCGCTTTCTTTTCTAAAAACGTTTAAGAATGATGGATATAATAGGATTTATACAATATAATAAAATATCACATTAGGAGATAACACATTATGAAAGAAATGGTTATGTCGGAAGAAACTATTTTCGGTATTTGTAAACGCTTAGGAGGGGAAATCTCAAAAGACCTTCAAAATGAGGAAAAACTTCCTATTTTCGTTTGCGTGATGAAAGGGGCTATCCAATTTATGGTCGATTTAATGAAACACGTCACCATTCCTTCCATCATTGATTACGTCCAGCTTTCAAGCTATGAAGGAACAAGCTCCACTGGAAATGTCAAACTCATCAAAGACATGTCTTATTCTGTAGATGGAAGAACGATTGTTATTGTGGAAGATGTCGTAGATACAGGCTATTCCATGGAATTCCTTTTAAAACATCTTCAGAAGATTGGGAAGCCAAAAAGAATTCTTATCTGTGCTCTTTTTAATAAGATCAATGCTCACAAAGTGGATATACACGTTGATTATGTCGGAGAAGAATTGAAAGAAAATAAATTCCTTCTTGGATACGGTTTCGATTATAAAGACATTCAAAGAAACATCCCTTATGTTTATGTTCCAACTATGGAAGAAATCGCGGAAATGGATCGAATTTTGAAAGAAAAACTTTAATTGATAGGCCTCGCCCCACAAGAATATGGGGCTTTTCTTTTTTCTTCTTAAATTTATATAATCTTGATATGGCTGACCTTACAAAGAAAGCGTTGTCTTTTTCTCTTAAAGAACTCCTCAAAGAAAAAACAATTAGCAAAATAACAATAAATGACATCTGTGAGAAAGCAGGCGTTCGTCGCCAGACTTTTTATTATCATTTTGCCGACCTTCCAGAACTAGTCGAATGGACTTGCTATACCGAGGTTGAATCCGTTTTAAAAGAAAACCGTACCTATAATAGCTGGCAAGAAGGCTTTTTAGACATTTTTAAACTAGCGAAAAAAGAAAAAAGTTTCTTGTTAAACATCTACCATGGCGTTTCTTTAGAGCTTCTTCAGAATTATCTATGCAAACTCACTTTCCCTTTGCTTAAAAAAGTAGTGGATGAAGTTTGCCTTTCTTTAGGTGTAGATGATGTTTCCGAAACAGATAAAGGTTTCATCGAACGTTTTTATACGATTGCTTTCGTTGATATTATGATTTCGTGGGCGGATAGAGATATGAAAGAAGATCCAAAAGACATTATTGATCACCTCTCTCCTTTAGTGAAAGGAACGATTCCTAACGCTTTGAAAGCCTATTCTTGTAGAAAATGACACGTGTCAAAATTTTTGACATTATATTTTTCTTGTAAATTTTTTTGACAAAGTGGTTTTTTTGACCGTTTTTACTGCTTGATTTTCTTTTTATTCTTAATGTGCTCAAAAGGCAAAGGAGAATTAAAAATGTATTACTCAGCAGGAAATTATGAAGCTTTCGCCCATCCAAGAAAACCAAAGGATGCGGACAAGAAAAGCGCCTACATCATTGGTAGTGGCTTAGCAGGTTTGACCGCTGCCTTTTATCTCGTAAGAGATGCTCAATTAGATCCTAAGAAAATTCACATCTTAGACCGTGATCCTCTTGCAGGTGGTGCTTGCGATGGCTACCACGATCCAAAGAATGGATTCGTCATGCGTGGTGGCAGAGAAATGGATAACCATTTCGAAGTTATGTGGGATGTTTATCGTGACGTTCCTTCAAAGGATGATCCGAACGTTTCCGTTCTTGATGATTATTACTGGTTAAACAAGGAAGATCCTAACTATTCCTTATGCCGTGCAACAGCACATTGCGGAAAGAAACTTCCTACAGGAAAAGATTTCACCCTTGATAAAGAAGCGCAAAAAGAACTTTTGAAACTATATCTCACCCCTGAAAAAGATCTAGAAGATAAGAAAATCAGCGATTGCTTCGATGATCATTTCTGGAAATCGAATTTCTGGCTTTATTGGCAAACAATGTTCGCCTTCCAAGAATGGAGCAGCGCTTTGGAGATGAAACGTTATCTTCAACGTTATGTTCACCACATTGATGGCTTGCCAGATTTCACCGCTCTTCGTTTCACACGTTATAACCAATATGAATCTATGATCCTTCCTTTACTTCATTATTTAACAAGCAGAGGAGTGGAATTCATCCCATATTGTGAAGTAACGAATATTGTTATCGATGCAAAAGATCCAACCCACAAAGTTGCAAAAGCCATTGAATGCACCCTTTCTGGAAAAGGCAAGACCTTCGAATTAAGCGAAGATGATCTCGTCTTCGTCACCAACGGTTCTTGCGTCGATAGCACACGCTATGGCAATCAAACTACTGCCCCAGCCTGGCAAAGTGTGAAAAATGGCGAGGGAAACTCTTGGGATCTTTGGAAGAAACTCGTTAGCCAAGTAAAAGATGGAAGCTTCGGCAATCCAGATGCCTTCTGCAAAAATATTGAAGCAACCAATTGGATGAGTGCGACCATTGATGTGGATGATACCCTTCTTCCATATATTATGAAGATCACTCAAAGAAATCCTCATGATCACCGTGTTTGCACGGGTGGCATCGTTACTGTCAAAGATTCTTGGGATTTCTGGAGATGCTCTTGGACCATTAACCGTCAAGGACAGTTCGCTGATCAACCAGAAGATCGTACTTTGATTTGGTTCTATGGCTTATATACCAACCGTTCAGGAAATTACATCAAGAAACCAATGAGAGAATGCACCGGTATCGAAATTGCTGAAGAGTGGATGTATCACATTGGTGTGCCAACAGACAAGATTGAAGAATATGCGAAGAAACATGCAAATACGACTACTGCATATATGCCTTATATCGACGCTTTCTTTGAACCACGTAAGAATAGCGATCGTCCACATGTCGTTCCAAAGGGCTCTGTGAATCTTGCCTTTATTGGTCAGTTTGCCGAAATTCCAGCAGATACCATCTTCACTACGGAATATTCGATGCGTTCTGGTATGGAATCCGTCTATACGTTGATGAATGTCGATCGTGGCGTCCCTGAGGTTTGGGGTTCTCGTTATGATGTGAGAGAAATGCTCCGTGCTTCCTATTACGCAATCGATCGTAAGCAATTAAAAGATATGGATTTGACGGTTGCAGAACGTTTCCTCTTAAAGAAAGTCTTAAAGAAAATCAAAAACACAGATGTTGAGACTCTCTTAAAAGATTCCAATTTGATTTAAGAGATAAAAAAACGAGAAATAGGCAGGTTTTCCTGCCTATTTTTTATAATTTAGGTGAATTTACCGTTCAAGTGCAACGTTTCTAGGCAAAAATAAAAACTCATATCA
>CAVGNR010000003.1:0-138914 GCA_963630675.1 Escherichia coli | reverse complement strand
TGATATGAGTTTTTATTTTTGCCTAGAAACGTTGCACTTGAACGGTAAATTCACCATGACAAATTAAAAGAAATTAAGAATCTTTATTTCTTTGCTTTGAATAATGCCAGTGTTTCTAATGTTAAAGATTTCACCGGGGACAGCAAAATCGGCGATATCAATTTTCGAAAAGTCGAAAACTTAATAACCACAGAAACGATAATCCGTAAGGCAGAAAATGATCTTGATTTTCAGAATTCCCTTTATGAACTACTCAAGAAAGAATCGGACTTTTTGAAAAACGATATCGAGGAATTCAAAACGACCGTGGAGGATAGCAAGAACGTTCATTTGAATGACATAAGAGATGTGATTGGAGACGGTTACCACATCGATTTGAAAAAACGAATCGAAGAAATAGATGCCGAAAAGCATCCTTTTATCTTTGTAACCGGTCCTGCCGGTGGTGGCAAAAGCGTTCTTTGCAAAAAGATGTTAGAAAGCAAAAGGAATGTGCTTTTTGTTCGAGCCGAAAAACTGGCCTCTATAAGTAATGTGAACGATATTTGGAATTTCGATTTAAAGAAAATATTCCCAATTGTAGAAGGAAATCTATTCATTTACATCGATGCGCTTGAGTTCATATCCGACAGCCCGACCAAGATGGATGCGTTAAAGGTATTGTTTTCAAGAACACGTGATTTTGCCAACATTCACATTATCGCATCATGCAGAAACTCTGAAATATCGGCGTTTTCTGCCTTGATTGGTGAATATAATGTATTTAACTATGAAATTCATCCTATTTCCTCTAGCCAATTGACCGAAATTAGCACCCATTTTCCTTCTTTGAATGAAGTTATCAAAAATTCATCATATAGTGATTTGCTCCATAATCCATTTTATTTGGATGCGCTTTTGAAAGCCCCAAATTTGGATTCCATCAAAAATGTTGCCGATTTAAGGAACTATCTTTGGAAGAATGTGATTTGCTTAAAAAATAGCGATTACGAGAAAATCATTACTGACATTGCTCTTGAAAGGGCGACCAAATTCGAATTATGGTCAAATTCAGACAATTACGATGCACTCACCATTTCCATTTTAGTTAAAGAAAACGTTTTGGTGCGTGATGCTAAAACGGACGGTATTAGATTGAAATACGATATCTTTGAAGATATTTGCTTCGAGCAATACATCGATAAAGAATTCGATTCCGCAAAAGGAAACTATGCTTCTTTCTTTGAGACTTTATCCAATTTAGGCAGATGCGCTTATCGAAGATATCAGATTTGGGTGGAAAACAAGCTTTTCGCAAAAGAAAACAGGGAAAAATTCTTATGTTCCTTAGTGACCAACAATCTTTCTCCTAAATGGAAAACTCAAACAGAAATTGGCATTGTTAAATCAAACTATTGTGCTGATTTTTTCGATGAATATGGAGATAAGCTTATCGACCAAAATATCCTTTTGGAATTTCTAACACTGACCAATCTATATGGATTTTCAATTACGTTCTCAAAATTCCCACTGAATATGATTCTAAAAGGGACGGGCTGCGGAAGAGGAAGCATCATAAAAATAATCGCTGCAAATTTGTCTTTGTGCGATGATGCCCGCTATAAAAAGTCCATAGATAAACTCCTTACGGATTATTCAAAATGCGCAAACGCAGGCGATACAATAGGGGAAGACGCCTGCAAAGTTTTGCTTTATCTTCTCAAGAGACATGAGAGAAAAAACCAAGACGGCGAAGTGTTTTACGATTATTCCGAAATCAAGGGTTACGTTGAAGCCTTGTATAGACTAAACGAGTATTGTGACGCATGGATAAAAGAATTTTTGGATCTGCTGAAGAGGGGCTTACAGTCTCATCGTTTGGACGTAAGGAGACTTTGCGAAGACGCGACTGAGGATATTGTTTACTTGAATGGCATTCCCTTAGCCAAAAAATATAATGAACAAATCTATTCTTTGCTCCACGCTTTTTATTTTGAGAAAAGCAGAAACGATACGTCCCTCTTAAATTATGAATATCATGAAAACTACAGTTCCTTCGACTCATGCTCCAAATACGGTTTAAACGAGCGTGCTGAGAACTATACGTATAAAACACACGGCAAAACCATCGAAATTTTGATTTTTTATTCTTTGTTTAGGTTCCATTTTTCAGACACGCTCAATTGGACCGTCGACCTGACCAACGAGATAGCCAATACGATGAAAGAAAACGGAGATGCGAGATATTACGAGATTTATTTTTCTGACACTAATGGAAAGCGTTCCTTTCTAGGAATACCAGAGATGTGGGGAGCTGGCGAGATCGAGAATATCGTACCGGCAATACTCGGCGATTTGCTATATTGCGCGAAGCGCGTTGCCTTTGAGCGGTTCAGCGAAAACAAGGACAAGCAATTCGCATCGCAGGTCAAAGAAACGATTCTATCTCGTGCAAACAACATTATTTGCTTGTCGATTTTGTCCAATCTTGGTTTGCGAGCAGGAAAGGAATTGCCTGGCTATTCACTGGATTTAATAAGCAACCTCGATTTGGTTTTAAAGGATATCGACAGAACAGTTCATGCAGGATCAATGCAAACGAATGATAAATATGCTGACATTCTTTCAAAAATCGATTTGAGAGAATACGCAAAAGAATGCCAACTTTATGATCAGAGCGCGAAAGAAAAATGCCACAAGGTCTTGAATTATCTTTATTCAATAACTGAGAACAATAAAACAGAGGCTGTGAGATATTTGCAAATTCAAATTATGGATTTGCGAAACGCCAAGGCTTATAAACTTTCTAATGGTGAATACGCTCTCGTTTCATCCGTTTCTGGAGAAGCTGAAAAATTAACGAAGTCTCAAGAGAAAGAAAATGAGGATTTTTCAAAACTTTTGTTAAAAGCGGATAAATTGCAAGGCGATATTGATAGTGGCCAGTTCGATTCAGATCAAGTTGATGACTGCATAAGAGAGTTCCTAAAGAAAACTGAAGAATTACCGCCATTTCTTTTTTCAAAACAGTTTATTTCTTTGATCTCATCGATTCTTTCAAATTGTGAGATAACTACTGAGAAAAGAGACGAGTATTGCAATTTATGGTTAAATTTTATTCAAGAAAACGCGTTGCTTGATGATGAAACCATCAAAAAAATGCCTATTTTATTCGCTCAAATTCGCCAAGACATTTCTTTGAAAACCAAAAACAGGATTGAGAAATACATATTAGAAAAGCTAATTCCGACAAAAACGAATGAGTCGAATGATTATCGAATGCTTTTCTGTATCAAGAAGTTTTTAAAGCAAAATAAAAGTATTGCTAACGTTTACTTGACGACGATTTTGCTGTTAGCTAAAGACGAAATGGGGCATCAACTATTTAACTATGCATATTTAAGCGAACACAGAGTTAATGAAGACTTCAGATTTGAGCCTAATATGCAGCCACGATTATTGGGCGTTGATAGATACATAGAAAAGGATGACAATACTCCCTATTCTTCAAAAAAGGAACAAATCATTAATAGATATTTGTTTAATGAAGAAAAATATGACTTCTCGGATTTCATTATCGATGATTATGATTTGAAAATTGTATCGGCTGCATTCAACCTTGGATTTGATCTTGGCGATCCATTATTGGAGACAATTTCATCTCAATATGTTGATTTGTATGTAAAGCTTCAGACAACAAAAAGGGTGGAAAACGTTCACAACATCATTGGCTGGCAAGAGCTAAATTGCGCAGTTAGTTTCCTCCAAGATAATTTATTGTCTAAAGATAATAATGATAAAGTGCTCGACATCTTATTTAAAAATAAAGACTTTAGTATTTTTAATGATTCCCTAATTGAATTCTACAATCAAGTTTTAAATAGCTTAACGGCATTTTATTTTGACTCACATGACAACAAAAATAATAGAAAATTAGTTGAAACAATAGTTAGGTCAATAGAAGAACGCATCAGCCAAATTTCAGCCGTTGGTGTCAAGCAAAAACTGTCATCGGCTCTAATATTGGGCTTTTCAAGTTATGGTGGTCGTTCTGGCTGGTCAAAATTTAAAACCGACTACTCGTATTTTGATAAGATGTTTTTAAATCAAATGTTTGCAAAATATGGCTGTTTCAATCTAAATGAGATGATTTCTGTTGTATGGTGTTTGCAATACAAAAAGTTGCTGCCAGAAATTCTTCCCTCTCTTTGTGTGTCTTTGAAAAAATACTTTGAAGAAAAAGACAAGATAATCGGTGCTAATTTGAGCAAAAATACCAAAAGCGCAATTGATGAAATGATGTTCTATTCTTTCGCGAACTTTGAAAAGAAAATTAAATGTGATTCTGAATTAACCGAGTCCTTTGAAGGCATTTTGGAACTCTTAATTGAAAAGTATCAAGATTCGGAGGCAGCCGTCCTCCTTGACGAGTTCAGAATTCATTAGCGATATCGTTGATATGAAATTGGAGACGCATTTATCGTTAAATTCAATTTTGTTCTAATTTTATAGAAGTATTTGCCAAAGTGTGCGTGGGGAATCCGGAATCCCGCATGCTATAATTTGGGCGCTAGATAAACGGCAAAGGCGATCGTCGGATCGGTTTATCTAGCAATAATCCTTCTTCCGGCGATCGCCTTTGCTCCACAAAGAAGGAACTTTTTTCGTGGATTCAGGTATCGCGTGCCCATGGTGCGGATCGGTTTCGCACGGAAAGGCGAAATCGGTCCCCGTGAACGAGAGCATGGCCGAAAGGGTAGACGAGTTGGTGCGGGAATACTACCAAACAAGTGCAGCCTTCAAGAGCAGAACCCGATATTAGGCTAGTTTTCCATTCACACTTTGGTAAATACTTCTATATTTATTTGGTTCATCCGTTTTCATATATCAAGTCTTGTTTTTGCCTGCCCCAACTTTTTCTTGTTTTCTCTAAAAAAGAAAATAGAATAGTAAGTGTAAAAAAATTACACTTGGAGAAATAAAGATGCTTAAAAAGTTTTCAGTCAAAGGCTATCGAAATTTCAAAGAAACTATCACGTTGGATTTAAGCCGAAAAGGAAAATACGACTTTCAAAAAGAACTCATTCAAAATGGGGTTGTCAATAAAGGGATTATCTATGGAAAAAATGGCTCTGGGAAATCCAATTTGGGAAGAGCGTTATTTGATATTGAAAAAAATCTCATGATTAACAATTCTCAGAATATTTTCGCGGTTGACCTTAATCCAACGTTTTGCTGCTTAGATTCCAAAGAAGACGCTTTTTTCTCCTATACCTTTGTGTTTGGACAAGATGAACTCGTTTATGAATATACGAAAAAGAGCGTTTTCGCCATCACGTCAGAAAAAATATTCGTTAATGGAGAACTCATGTTTCTTTATAACGGAGATAAAAATAAAGTTATTTTAAATTTCCCGGGAACGGAAAAACTGTCCTTCGCCTCAATGAATGAGGGACTTTCCGCCTTGCTTTTTCTTTATAGAACTTTCAAATTTGATGAAAACTCACCTATTTCTAAACTATTTCATTTTGTGTCTGGCATGCTTTGGTTCCGCTGTTTGAATCAAGGAAACGAATTTGAGGGTAGGGGTATAGGAGAGAACATCGAGCAAAGAATCATCAAAGAAGATAAATTAGCAGATTTCAAGAACTTTTTAGCAGATGCTGGTTTGCATTATGATTTGGTTTTAAAACCCCAAATCAATCCTTCAACGGGTAGATCGATCCAAAGGATTTTTGCAAAGTTCGCTTATGGCTCTGTGCCTTTGAATGCCATATTTTCCACCGGAACACAGGCTTTGGAATTGTTTTACTATTGGAGCATTAACTTCCATGAATATTCTTTCGTTTTCATTGATGAATTTGATGCGTTTTATCATTATGAGTTGAGTGCGGCAATTATTAAGAAATTAAATGAAGACACTCATTTTCAATCTTTTGTGACCACTCATAACACCTCTTTGATGAACAACGATTTAATGCGACCGGATTGTTTGTTCTTAATTGGAAATAATCATATTGCAAATTTGGCTGATTGCACCTCAAAAGATCTTCGTCAAGGCCATAACTTGGAGAAGATCTATAGGAGTAATGATTTTCATGTCTGAGAAAATCTTGGTTTTGGTGGAAGGCGTCGAGAAAGAAACAACTTTTTTCGAAACTTTCAATCGTAATTATATCGGTTTGAATGATGATATACGTCTTGTGCCTTTTGGCTGCAATATCTATGCCCTTTTTCAAGAAATGAAAGGCTATGATTTTGAAATTGATTTAGAAAAGGCAATCGAATTCTCCCCCTCTATTCCAAAGGAACAAAAGGCAAAAATCAAAGGAATGCGATTTGGGACAAAATATCTTGTTTTTGATTTCGATTTTCAAGAAAAGACAATGTCCGATGAGGATAAAATAATCGCAGTTAGGCAGATGTTGGATATTTTTAATAACGATACAGAGAATGGTTTGTTGTTTATCAATTATCCGATGTTTGAATCTTTTCAGGAAAAAATCGCTTCAGAAACGATGTATACGCAAAGTAAAATCAATCGTTTGGAATTTGCAAATTATAAGCGTTCAATTTCCGAAAGGAATTTAGGGATTAACTGCAAAAACATTTCATTTTCGGAATATAAAACGTACATTTTGACAGCATTAAAGGAATCCAATTTCCTTTTTCATGGAAACTTCGACAAAAAACTTCCTTATGAGGAATTGGTGTCTGAGGAATACGGAACGAATGTATATCAACGACAAATAAGAGAGCTCCAAATGGAAAACTCTATTTTTCCTATCAACACCTCCGTTCTACTACCTTTGCTTTATTTTGGCTATTCTAAATACAAAACCATTTCTTAAGAGGAAAATATCCGCTCTTAAAGATAAAGATGAGTCGAAGAGGATTCTTGGGGCTTATTATGCAGTTTTAATCACCAGCAGAAAACCAGAATGTTGCAAGAAAAGCCATTGGTCTACAAAGGAATACAAAGTGAATGATGAGATTTTGTATTTAAGCGTAGAATGGTTTAAAGAACAATTCGAAAAGCTGTCCGCTTTCGTGAAGAAAAAGATAAATCTTTAGTTTTTTTGAAACGATGCAAACTCTTTTTAGATAAGAACGTGTCCCCGCATATCGATTTACTGTGTTTATAATATTTAAATCCAAGATAAATAGAAGGTTAATTTATGAAATGGGGCATTTCTATTAAGAAACTCCGCAATGAGATGAAACTAAGCCAAGCTGACTTTGCTAGAAAACTAGGTGTTTCCTCTAGTAGCATCGGTCGCTGGGAAAAAGGGGAGAGTGAGCCAAATGCGAAAGCTAAATCCGTTTTAACGAAACTTTGTAATCAGCACAAGATACCTTTCAGGGATGAAGATGACCTTTTCTTCGACTGTTTAGAAAGATTAAAGGACCATCCTTTAATGGTACAAGCTCTTACAGATCGTTCACGTAACAATTATTTGGGAAAACGCCATCTGCCCCTCGTTCCCAACAACGTTGAATTGGCAACCTATGGAGATGCCGTTTTGAAACTCGCTTTTTGTGACGTTCTATATGGTGTGGAACATCTAACTATCGAGAAAGAGAAATACGAAAGTGATAAAAACTATGTCGAAGTCATTGGCAAAAGATATGACATTCTAAGACGTATGAAATGTGATTCGGAAGACTACTACATGCCCAAGACTTATATCATGCATAAAAAAGACATGAATCATAAACGTATTGCAACCTGTGTTGAAGCGATTGCTGCAGCCATCTTCATGATCGACAGAGATATTGAGGAAATCATCGAGATTGCAAGATTTTGGAAAGGAATTACGGATGAAGCATTAACTCAGAAAATAGGAAAGAATAAATAGGTTTTAGAAGTCTTTATCGATTACGACTTTTTTGCGAACAAATTAACAAAAAGAACGTAAAATTATTTGCCAAACGGAGAAAAGGTTGTATTCTCTTCATTTTTTTCAAGCGCAATGCAAAATAAATCTAGTTCAAATCAATTTGAATCAAATCAATCTGAATAAAATTCCATGCACAAATAAAACATGCTAAAATAATTCAAATCAATTTGAATCAAATCATTTTGAATAAAGAGATTGGAGGATATAACTATGTTTGTCGGAAGAGAAAAAGAACTCAAAGCCATGGAGAATTTCTATGCTAAAGACGGTGTGGGGATGATGACCATCTACGGCAGAAGACGTATTGGAAAATCCACTTTGATAAACGAATTCGTTAAAGGGAAGAAGGCGATTTTTTATACCGCCACAAAGGTAGGAAAAGATAGAAACGTTGAACTCTTTGGAAAACAGGTGCTTTCTCTTCTTGCTCCTGAAATAAAGCAAATGAAATTTGAATCCCTTGAGGGAATCCTTGATTTTATTGCCCTAAACGTGAAAAAAGAAAAAACCATTCTTGTAATTGACGAACTCCCTTATTGGGCAGAAAAAGATGAATCCTTGCTATCTATCCTTCAAAAATACATCGATACTTCATGGAAGGAGAGCAACATCAAACTAATTCTTTGCGGTTCTTCCTTAAGCTTTATGGAAAATAAGGTTTTAAGTGAAAAAAGCCCTCTCTTCGGAAGAAGAGACTCTCAAATCAAATTGGAAGCGTTCTCTTATCTTGATTCTGCCAAATTCGTTCCGAATTATTCTTATGAGGAAAAAGCCATATGCTATGGCATAACAGGCGGGGTTCCTAAGTATCTGTCTCTTCTTGATTCTAATTTGAGCCTCGATCAAAATATTGTTTCTCTGTTCTTTACTCCAAGCGGATATCTCTACGATGAGACGAGGAACCTTTTGATCCAAGAATTCTCTGATGTCTCTCTCGTAAACAACATCATCGAGCAAATCGCTAACGGAGAGAACACCATTAACGACATTGCTAACAAAGTCAAAGAAAGAGAAACAACCGTGCTCTATTCCTTAGAAAAACTCATGCAAGTCGGTTTAGTGGAAAAAAAGAAATGCATGGGGGAGGAGAAAAACAAAAAGAAAACCCAATACGTCCTTAAAGATAGTATGTTTCAATTTTGGTATAAATTTATCCCTAATGCCGTCAGTGCTATCGAGATGGAGCAAGGCGAACTCTATTACGAGAAAATCGTGAAACCTAACTTGCATTCCTTCATGGGCCCAGTCTTTGAAAACATGTGTCGATACTATGCTCTTAGAAAAGGTCTATTGGGAGACTTTGGCCCTTTCATCAATCAGGTAGGCTCCTGGTGGGGAAGTGAAAGAATCGACAAGGATGGAGCAAAAGTCAATCAATCCGCGGATATTGACGTTGTCGCATTTTCGTCTTTAGAGAAGAAATATCTTGTGGGGGAATGCAAATTCAAAAACGAGAAAATGGATCGAAGCGTCTATGAAACTCTTGTTAGAAGATCATCCTTAATCCCTCTGAAATATCAAAAAATACCTCCATATCTTTTCTTCTCTTTATCAGGTTTCAGCCCATGGATGATTGAGAATGCCAAGGATAGCAAGCTCATCACCCTAGAAGATATGTATAACCTATAGCGTTGCCCAACATATCCATTATCAAAGTCGACTTTTTTCTCAGTACTGAGGATTTTGTCGGCTTTGGGCCATTATCTGTTTAAGAAGAAAACGGTAGACGTTGTTTTTGACGTGTTGCTAACAAGGAAGATGAATCTCTCTAAGCAATTTAGACACACGCCTTTTAATGCTCATTCCCTTTCAAGTTCGTCTTCTTCGTGGAACGAAGAAATCATAAGATCCCGTATTTGTTCTGAAATAGAAGGAAGCCTTTCTATCGAAGAAGTTCCTACTACTCGAAGAAAGATAAGTGAAATCACCTCCGGGAAAAGAAAACCGGAAAACGAAAACGATGTCATCATTAAAAACATGGGTGAAGGCATTCGTTTTGTTTTAAGCAAGCCAAACTTCAATGAAACAAATCTCCATATTCTTTATAACATCCTTAGCGATGGTTGCCTTTCAGAAGAGGACAGGCTCAAAGAAGGGCAACTCTACCGTTATGATGGAGTGGAGGTGGATAACTACCTCGGTTGCCCTGTAGAAAAGATTCATTTAGCTTTGGACTCTTTGTTCTCATTTGTCGAAAAGAATCTCCATAATCCTAAAATGAAACATTTCTTGCCTCATATCGTCCATTATTATTTGCTCTATGTTCATCCTTATTTTGATTACAACGGAAGGATGGCTAGGATGTCCTCGTTTTGGATAGAGCAGTTAATAGGGGAAGAAGATACGCCAGCCGTGCTATCTGAAGCCATCAATCAAAGAAAAAACGAATACTATCTCGCTTTAGAAAACACTCGTGATGCTAGAAACGATTTAACGTATTTCCTTAAATATGTCTTTCAAACCCTAGTGGAGTCCCTTCTTTGCTACGAAAATGTGGAACATATCTCTCAAAGCTTACAAGATAAAGGGATCCTTCTAACTGAAACGGAAAAGAACTACCTTCGTAAGATCTTGCTTTCCTACAAAGGGAGATTCACTTATAACGATTTCGAGAATATAGCTATAATCGATGTCACTAAACAAGGTGCACTAAAAATCTTGAACCGCTTTGCAAGTTACGGTTTATTGATCCCTTCAGAAAGCAATTCTAAGAGCAAACTCTTCGCTTTGAATGTGGATGCTCTTTCCTTTTTATCTCCTCGTCTTAAAAAATATTTGTAGTTTTCATAACATAGAACGATATTGGGCCGTCTTTCTTAAACTTCATGTTGCAGTTTCATTTTTATTTGTGTCAAAGTCGACAAAATCCTCAGTACTGAGAAAAATGTCGACTTTGATTACTAAATGAATGCTATAATGTAGTAGCAAAAACCTAGGGTATTAAGAAAATTGGAGATATGGAATGTTCAAACGTGATTTATATTTGAAAGAGCTGATAGATAAGAAACAGAACCATCTCGTTAAAGTTATAACGGGAATTCGAAGAAGTGGAAAATCCTATCTTTTAAATACCATTTTTTATGATTATCTAGTCAAGGAAAAGAATGTTTCAGACGATCATATCATTCGTTTTGCGTTTGATAACGACGAAGATATTTTTTTACTCGACAAATACTTAATGGATCAACCAACAATAATAGAAAAAAACAACCAAAAATTAGTGAATAGCAGAAAATTTCTTTGCTACATAAAAGACTTGGTCAGGGATAATGATCCGTATTACTTTTTGCTCGATGAAATACAAAATTTGGACGAGTTTGTAAGAACTTTAAATGCCTTTTTAAGACATGAGAATTATGATGTTTACGTTACAGGCAGTAACTCAAGATTCCTATCTAGTGAAGTGGATACGGAATTTGGAGGCAGAGGAGATAGAATCCATCTTTTGCCTCTAACTTTCTCTGAATTTTTAAATGGGACCGACTATGATGCGAACACAGGCTTAAAAATGTATGAGAGATATGGGGGGATACCGTTGATTCAACTACAAAAAAACGATACGGAAAAAGCAAAACAGACCCTCTCCATCTTAAACGAAACGTATATTAAGGATGTTAAGGATAGGCATCCTAACGTGAATGTCAATAATTTAAACGATACTCTAAACGTCATTGCCTCGATGATATCGACTCTGATAAATCCTTCAAAAATCGAAAAGACTTTCAAAGGCGTGTATAACATCGATTTAACCAATGACGCCATAGGAAACTATATATCGTGGTTTGAAGAAGCGTATTTGTTGAATAAGGTTCTTCGATATGATGTTAAGGGGCGTCAATATATCGGAACGCCCTACAAAATATATTTTGAAGACGTCGGCATTCGAAACGCGGCGCTTAACTTTCGAGATGTTGATGAAACCGATCTGATTGAAAACATTGTTTATAATGAGCTTAGATATCGAGGATTTAATGTGGATATCGGCCTCGTTCACGTTAAAAAGAAGACGGAGCGAAAAGACAAAAACAACAATTGGATATACGCGGATACAGATACGGAATGTGATTTTGTCGCTAATAAAGGGAATAAAACTTATTACATTCAAGTCGCTTTAACTATAGACACCGAAAAAAAGAAAGACCAAGAATATGAATCTCTTAGAAATATTCCGGATTCCTTCAAAAAAGTGATTGTCGTTAAAAACGAAGGATTGCATTATCGAACCAAGGAAGGCTTTTTAAGGATTAGCCTCTTGGACTTTTTAACAAATTTGGATTCATTAGACTGGTAGAAAACAGGCTTCGAAAAATCGTTAAAGGAAGTATCTATTGGAAAAAATAACGTCTTTGCTTTTCTTTTTTCCCTTTTGATATGTTTTCCAATAAAAACTAGTGCCTGAAAAACATTTATCTTTTTGCCATATCCTTAATCCCAAAATTAGGTCATGAAGGAAAAAGCATAAGTTGTATCCACACAATCCTATCTCACCTTGGGACATATATTTATATCAAAGTCGACAAAATCCTCAGTACTGAGAAAAATGTCGATTTTGACTTCGTCTTCGATTAAGAAAACGTTGCCTTAAATGCGACAATTCTATAAAGCAAAGAGAAAAGTCCCTCGGAATTTGTTAAGAAATGACCGAAAAGTCCCTCGGAATTTGTTAAAAAAACATCAAAAACTCCCTTGGTTTTTATACAAAAATGCTGCTAATGATAATCAAAAAATGATATGCAAAAGGAATATTATGATATCAACGATGCATTTTATTTTTGATAGCAACAATAAAAAACAATTCTATATGACTTCTTTTAAGAAGAATGGGACAGAGTTTATTCGAACACGTGGCTCGTTTCTCTCTACGTTTATGTAAGAGGCCGATTGATTTATGAACAAGCCGATTCGCAATATCTGCAGAGGCAATTCAAACTATTAAGATGGGAATACTTTATGAATAATAGAATAATTAAAATCGAGTTTGACGATTCCGATTATGTTGTGAACCCAGGAACTGACGTGTTGCTAAAGGTTTCCTCTCCAACGGATGACGACACTTTTGACACGATATCGACGTATTCATACGATTACTACGACAAAGATGATGATAAAGACGCAGATGATGTAACAAAAGAATGTTTGAATCAATTTAAAGAGGCTTTAAAAAAAGAAAAAATAGATTTTGATGAAGAAGATTTTGAAAACGGTAGTGACAATTATGAACTGATTAACGATGAAATCTCAGATATAGATTATGACAATGACGACGATTCTGATGATGAGGATAAAGTGCTAGAAAGCATAAAAGATAATTCTTGCATGTGGTCTACATTCACTGTTGATACATGCTTTGAAAAAGTTCGTCAGGGAAAAAGGAAGCTCGTTCCAGGTTCCGATTGGATTCCGAAAAATATAAATTTTGTAGATGGACATAATCATAGGTATTATGCCAGAATCGAAAATATAGAATTGGTTGAAAAGGACCAACCAAAAAAATTATTAAAAATAGATATTCCTTCATCTTCCGATGTATCTATAGCTTTTGAACGTTCAAATTGCAAGTTTATTATCGTCTTTTCTTTGGGCTATATTGATGAATCCACTATGGACAGAAATATAAGGTTCTATCGTAAAAAAGGCGAAATAGAAAAAATAAATCCTAATGCGGAAAAAGACGAAATTCTGCTCTATAAACTAGATGAGTGTACTATTGAGGTTAAAACCGATTCCAACTTTGGCGATGAAATCGTTCCATTATTAAATTATTATAGCACGCTGCTTAATGATTTAAGCGATGTGACCGACCAAATTAAAGTTGAAATCGACCTTAATTCTTTGCGCAAAAATTATTCTTTGTTTGCTAATTTAATACCCGACGAAGATTTGATTGCATTACCCACAAAAGGGGGTGCCCAAAAAATTAAGGGTATTTCAGTCGTCACAGAAACCTACTCTGGATCCGTTAATAAATACGATTTTTATGAAGCTAATGTTTCTACCCTTTCGAAGGAAGACCTTAAGGCGCATATGGAAACGTTATCCAATAACGGAACTGAACTTCCCAAAGGAAACTCGTTGGTTGTCTTAGATGTCATCGATTTATTGGATAAGGATAAATTTTTATTTAGAAAAATATTAAATGATGGCGATTTAAAGAAGTGCACGATTGTTGATAATGTTGAAGGCGAAAGAACAAGACTTAGAAGAATTATTTCTGGAATCGAAAACTCCTTAACCAATAGGGTTGTTAATGAGCAACTTGTTGAAATTATATGTAGAAACGACATTAAACATCGCATTCCGAAAATGCTTAAAGAACACCCATATATTAGAAACGAGGAATACATAAACTATTTAAAAAAAGAATATAACATCCTCTCGGAAAATAACGAACAATTAGAAGCCATCGATAAAATAATGCAAATGAATAGCAACAATGTTGATGTCATGCTAATTCAAGGGCCACCAGGAACGGGAAAAACAGAGTTAATTTTATCTTTGGCTAAAGAACTGACCAAAAGAAAACAAAAAACCTTAATTACATCAAACGTTCATGTTGCTTGTGACAATGTGGTTGAAAGACTAAAAAATAATAAGGACATCGTCTTAAAAAGATACACCGCAATTAAAGGCGAGCAATATGAAAAAGAATTGGTTGAGAATCAAAAAAGATATGTTGAAAATCAAATATTAGCGGGTTTCAAATTTGAAGATAAAACAATATCATCAGTGGAAGCTTATGACAATTTATGCAAACAAAGAGATGGCTTGACCAAAAAAAGAAACAAAATCATTAAAGCAAAGGACGATTATGATAAAAAATTGGCCTCTTACGCAAATAATCAGTCAAGAAAACTGGAGATAGAAAAAAAAGAAACATCAAACAATAAGGAAATCGAAAAAATAAATCAAGAGATTGAAAATTTTGATGTAGAAATAAACTCAATCAACGAACAAATAAAATCGTTTGAAACTATTTTGTCTAGTTTAGAAAGCGAAAGAAAAGACGAAGAAAAAGCGCTAGTCGGGAAAAAAGAAAAAATCAATTCTCTTCAAAAGGAACTTACGAACCTTTATGACGAAAACGATTCCTATGAAGCGAAAATCGACAGCAATAACAAAGCCAACGAGAAAACGAAATCAAACATAACCAAAAATGAAAATTTATTATCAACAATAAATGAACGCCTTGAGTTTTTAGAAGGGACAACACTGCCCGAAATTCAGAAAAATGTATTATCTTTTGCTATATCTAAAACCCCTCTTTCTAAGTATGAAACGGCCTTGGTAGATAAATGCTTGGATGAAGTGGCTTTTCTTGTCGAATTTAAAAACAAAATTGAAAATGATGTGAGCTTTTGGGAAAACGGCTTAGATTTTAATTTGAACACGTTGGAATACGTTTTATTTACGGTAACAAAAAGCAAATACGCCTCTGATTGCTTAAAAACGGATACTATTTCTGTTTTAAATGACATTTATAAATTTTACAAATTTGGAAACTTTAAGAAAAAAGCAATGTCTTTATTACCTTTTATAAAAGTTGACGGCAAAAACATAACTTACTATAGAAATTGCGTCAATCAATTAAATAAAGACCTAAAAGAACTTCAATTTAATTATTCAAACATCATTTTCCATGTTGTAGAGAAGGTGATTACTGAGGAACAACTAAAAGAAATCGCCGAAAAAACAAGAAATGAGATTGAAAATATTAAAGAGCTAAATGCCAAAGCGAGGCTTTTAATTGAAAAAGCGGACAAAGAAAACGAAAGCTTAGAAGCAAAGATAGACTTTAATAAAGACGCAATTTCTAAAAAAGCAAAAGAGATCTTTGAATCTCAAAACTCTATCGATTCAATCATCGAACGATTGAATAAAGGCATTGAGGAGGAAACGTCTAAAAACAAAGAACTTCTATCTGAACAAAACTCAATGTTAGAACAAAAAACGTTATCTAAAGAAAAGAAAATAAGTGAAAAAGAAAATTTAACATTAGAGAACAAAACTTTATCAACAGAGCTTGTTGAAATCAAAAAAGCGATTGAAGAATTCGAATTTAATTCAGCTGATTTAATCAATAATTATGAAACTTTTGTTGATAGATATAATATCGATTTAACGGATATAAATAGAAAAATAGATAAATTTAATTCCGCTTTTGAAAGAATCGATTCCAAAATTCAATCGATGATAGATAACGGCTGGAGAAAAAGCCAGGCTATAGATTTCATTTTTAATTATGTTAGTGAGCTTGAAAACATTGTAGAAACCGATGCTTCAAATGTTGGCAGTTATTTTGAAGGAAGGGGTAGTATTTTTACAAACATGTTCCTCTTATCTGAAGATAACGAGGGGTCTTTAATTTCTATGACAACAAGTCAAGTGGCTTCTTTGCTTAACAGCACAAGTTCGGATGAACTGACTTTTGACTATGCAATTGTTGATGAAGCTAGTAAATGCAAATTTGAAGATATCATTATTTCTTTGCCAAGAGTTAAACATTTGGTCTTGATTGGTGACTTTATGCAATTGGATCCGATGTACGATGATTACAAAAATATTGATCTTAGATTCCGATCAATAATAAATTCCGACCAATGGGATTTTATGAATAAATCGTCTTTTAGTATGTTACTTTCTCAATTTGTTAACTTTAACGCCAAAAGAAATATAGAAAGTTTCAATGACAATCCTGGCGTTGCTGTAATGAAACGACAATACAGAATGAATAAAGGAATTTTTAATATCATCCAGCCAATTTATTCGATTCACAAGGGATTCGAATTGATTGATGAAAAGCAAATGACTTCTAACGATTTAAAGTGTATTGAGATAAAAGGGAATGAAATAGGGCATGGTACTTCTTACTACAACATAGAAGAAGGCGACACAATTGTTTCCATCTTGAATATGATAAAAAATAACAAAGAACAATATCCAAGTATAAAAAGTATTGGTGTGATAACTGGATATCGAGCACAACAAAATTATCTAGTAAGAAAACTAAAAAATTTTACGATACCCGACACACAGATTCAAATCGGTACTTTTGATAGGTTCCAGGGACGTGAATATGATTTAGTTTTCGTTAGTTTGGTGCGAACTGTTAAATTGGGCTTTACGAATAATATTAGAAGAATGAATGTTGCATTTTCTAGAGCAAAAAACCATTTAATTGTGCTTGGAGACTTCACATCATTGCTTAATATCGCTAGAAAGACAGCCAAGGCATTCCAGGATGAATGCTCTTCAAACGATGCTAAAGAAAACGACTTTGTTGTAAAGACTCTCATTCCAAAGTTATATGACATGAAAGAAGAGCTTGTTTCGACCGAAGAGATCGTTAACAACGTCAGCGTTTTCTTGAGGGAGGGAGATTATGAGTGATGTTGCTTTTACTTTTAAAAAAATGAGTTCTACAACTTCTTGTGTTACAGGAATGGTTAATGGAGAAACATCGATATTAGAAATTCCATCTACGGATGACTCTGGATTAAAAGTAATCAAGGTCGATTCTTGCGCTTTCAAAGGAAACAAAAACATTGAAGAGGTTATCATTCCAGATTCGGTAAAAAGCATAGGGGAATCCGCCTTCGAAAATTGCAGTAATCTTAAGAAATTAACGTTGCCAGATTCGATGGAACAAATAGGCGCTCATGCATTTAAGAAGTGTGATATTTCGTCATTGATTTTGCCAAAGATGCGTGTACTTGATTTTGCGGTTTTTAGTAAAAATAAAAATGGAATATTCGCCATAAACAAAAAAATAGATTATGTAAAAAGCCATGCTTTTAATGGATGTAAAAAATTAGTTTGCTTATTGTCTGATAGAGATACAAAGAAATGGGACGAAGATTGGCTAGCGGGTGCACAAAATTTTTCTGATGCCGTAGAAGATTTGCCGATAAATGCACGTAAGGAAACTGTTTTAAATGAAAATGATCAAGCGAATATTAAAGAATTGAATGAACACGTCGATGACGTAAAAAACAAACAAGAATTATTTGATCAAAATATCGAAACAAATTCAGCAAACGGGATTGTGTATGCGAAAGCTATAAAATTATCGTTTCCGGTTAGACATTTACGTATAAAGAAAATACCCGTTTTACAAAGCGCTCAACTTTCTTTTTACCAAAAATTCATTATTCTTTTGCTTGAAAAAGGCATTAAAGCTAATGATCCAAATGAGTTAACAGATTCTTTGTCCAACATCTTAAATGTAAGTAGAGCGTGCGTAAAAGATTTTGTTGATTATCTGATTGACAATTCTTATTTAGACTATAGTGATAAAAATAAGAAATACAAACTATGCAAAGAAATGCATTTTACAATAAAACCAGAACTGAACAACGCCATGTTCGCTGAATTAGACACCAAACTGGCTGAATGCAACAAAATAATATATATAAAAGAGGCCAATAAATGCTTTTTGGAAGAAGATTTTAATAATGGCGTTTTTAGAAGAAAGAGTGGTGCTATTAACCAAAATGATGATCTAAAGTATTGCGATGTAGAAGCAATTAAATCACAAAGCGATTATATAAAGCAGCTTTTATCAAAATATTTCGAAAAAACGAACATACACATAAGAAATGATTTTTCTTTTGACGTCAGCTCGGAAAAAACAGATGATTATCAATTTGAATTCGACGCTCTATTACAATACTCCTATTCTAAGGAAGAAAAACAATCAACATTGTTTAACGTGGCTGTATTGAAAGACAATTTTTTGCCTAAAGACTTTATTGAAGGATTAACAAAGGATTATAAGGTTGACAACGAATTGCCAAGATTTTTGGGAATGCAAGAACAATTTTATAAAAAAATTACAAATGGCACTTCGGAAATGGATAATACAGAATCATCCATTATAGTTGCAAATGAGAAAGTTATGCCTTTAGAAGAGGACTTAGAAAATTCTAAAGCTGTTTTCAACGAATTAAAAAAGACGAATAAACAGAAGAAAAAAGAGGCGGTTGATGCCGTTGATGAAGTTAAAAATCAGATAAAAGAAAAGGAAAATGAAATCTCTATCAATGAGTCGCTTATTAATAAATCATCCGTTGACGATGCAAAATTAATTAGCAATTTGAAGAAAACGATAAAAAATCTAAAAAAGACCAAAGAAAAATTAGAAGCTGACTTGACTTCAAAAACAAATGACGTTGAAAAATTAGAACGAAATTTGAAAACGAGCGAAGAAAATCTTTCTAAGACTATTGTCGAAAAAGAAGAAGCGGTGTCAGCGGCTAAAACAGTTGTTAGAAATTATGAACAAGATTTAAAAGAACGTGGAAACGACTTGGCTTTACTTTTGTCTAAAAACAAAAACAAAACGAACGAAACTATTAAAAAAGTAGTTCAAAAATATCCTGCCGAGAAGAACATTTTTAATAGATACGTTACGCATATTGTCGTTTGCCTCGATGAGGCGATTTCTGCATCAGAATGTAATGCCGTTGATGAAATTGCAAGTTGTATCGATACGATTAGAGAAAAGTACAGAAAAGTCATTCAAATTGTGTTTGATACATTACTTAGAAAAAAGGAAATGAGTCTTGGAAGCTACATGAGTAGTTCGTTTAACCAGCTTGAATTGGATAAGCTATTTAAAGCTAGAAACGTTAATATCGATGTTAAACAAAGGCTTGTTGCGTTCCATGATATTGCGAATGCGATAGGACACTTAGCAGAAAACGGCCCCAAAAAAGAATTGAATATGAGACGTTTAAACGATTTCAAGAAGATGAGTTCGATTGAAAGAAATAGAATAATATTAGCGATACCGGATTTTTTTAATTCAATAACATTTACGAGTAAAGAATTGGATGAATTTAATAGTAGATTGACAATTAAGTAAATCTTTGTTGCCAGATATAACATTTTTGATAACGGTTTTTAAGCAAAAGCTGTGGGAAAATTCAAAGAAAGCAAAAACCGTTGTAATTATGATATGTACCCAATAAGCTGGACAGGTTGGTTGGATCATATCATAAGCTTAGATGGATGCTTCCCTGAATTTTGAAGGGGACATCCATTTTGGTTTGCTTTCAATCCAATATTTGTTATGTTTTTTTGAATACAATCTAATGCTAATTGACATATAATGTGTTCAGGGAGGATACAATATGACGCAAACATTAACTACGAGAGTTGATTCTGATGACAAAAAAGCATTTGAGGATTTTTGCTCTTCCGTGGGCTTAACTGCTAGTGCTGCTCTTAATATGTTTGTCAAAGCAACTCTTCGTGAAGGCCAAATTCCTTTCGCCATCAAATCGCAAAAATTGAATTCGAAAGTGGAGAAAGCCATTCAAGAAGCAGACGAAATCGAAAATGGTAGAGCAACTCCCAAAGTTTTTAAAGACTCCAAATCTCTTTTTGAAGAGCTTGATAAAGAATGAGCAAAGCATTATCGATCGTTTATACATCAGAGTTTAAATCTTGTTATAAGACGATGAAAAAGAGACATAAGGATTTAAAAAAGCTTCAAATGATTGTTGAGCGCCTTGCGAATAGGATTCCTTTGGAAGCTAGACACAAAGACCACGCTCTTGTTGGAAATTATTTTGGCAACTGAGAATGCCATATTGAGCCAGATTGGCTGCTGATTTATCGCATTTCGGAAGACAAGCTGATCTTAATATTGGTTGCAACTGGGAGTCATTCCGATTTATTGGCTTGAAAACAAAAACGTTTGAGCAATCCTCGGCATTTCTAGCTTGTTTAGAAATCCCTAGATTGGTAAGCGTTCTTGCTCGAATATTACAAACATTTAGGGACGCCTTTAATTTAAGATGTTCTTTTCTTAATGATGAAATGACTCTATTTTTAGTTCGTTTACGAATTAATAAATGATCAAAAAACCTCATCGTTAAAAATAATAAGTGAGATTTGTAAAAAATAATTGACAGTTTTTTCAATAAGAATAATTTAGAACGCGTGAAAGGAGAAAATCTATTTTCTAAAGGGAAATTCTTTGGTTAATCTCCTTTAGAAAAACATTATTCTTTATGAAAAAAAGTCTCTTAATCCTGTCAATTAGTGCTTTAAGTTTACTTGTTTCTTGCGGTAATGACGTTGTCGCTTCTTCCGATTCAAAAATAAGTGAAGAAGAATCATCTGTTAATCAAACATCCTCAGAAACAAAAGAAACCTATGAAAGGCCTGAAGCTCAGGAAAAAAGCATCATTTATCAGAAAAGGGCTCTCCCAACTCTGAAAAGAGGTGCTTCGATTCAACTGGATGAATTTTTTGCTGTCGTTCCAGGAAAAAATGAAGACCAAAATGCAACCACCTTCCAAGCCTATGTGGTAAAGGGCAGTAGCGAAGCTTATGTTGGCTATCTTGATGGAGGAGATGGCGATAGCCTTAACCTCGTTTTAGCTCGCCCAGGCACGGTTGTTTTGAATCTTCTTGCTAATGGCGTATATAAAACCATCACTCTTGAAGTAGAAGAAAACAAAGAGTGCCAAGATTTGATGAACGCTTTAGCAAATACGAAAAACAATTACACCGCCATCCAAAGCAAATACGATGAGGATGGAAACAAACAAATTATTCAACGTGTCTATCGTTCGGACAATTACATCTATGGGGATGCCGCCAAGCAAGGATATCTTCTCTCGAAAAAGGATGACAATATCTATTCCTTCACTCTTGATGGTGTTGATGCCGAGGATTCCGCTTTGAAAGTAAACATGTCTCCAGCAGGAGATAAAGCCGATTATAACGGCACTTTCTTATCACTTGATACGTTAGCAAATTCTACTTATTGGCAATATAGCACTATCTTTGCGAAAAATGCCCAATTCAAACGTTTCAAATATGCTTTTACCGCCTCCTCATCTTTAACGAAGAGAATTTTTAAATCCTTATTTTTAATGTCTTCTAGTTTTGGTAACTATTCTCCTTACCTTGTTTTGGCAAGCTATCAAAATAACCAGATTTCCCTCCTTCCAGTTTTGGTGAATTCCTCGGGTACAGGTCTTTCCTGCTTCTATGAGTTCACATTAAGCGATGTGAATACGACCAAAGTCAAAGCAGTGGAAGACTATGTTTTAGCCTATAAAGCTCCAACGCCTGCGGATGTTACCCAAATTACCTCCGCCGTCAAATATTTAAGCAATCTTCTTAATTATTCCTTGGATGCCAAACTTTCTTATATCGGTGCCGATGGTAAGAAGCTCTCTTCTAGAAGCCCATATATGAACATCTTCAAAAATGGCGTGTCTTTATCGGGCGTGAGTGGAACCCTTCCTAACTTAACCCGTTATGCAGGTAATAAAGTCATCACCAAAGAAGCCTATTTCGGATCTCGCTTTGGCGGAAGTGATTCGACCGGATATCGTCAAGGCGGACTTTGGAACACCAATAATTCCACCTATAACTACTACGAGACATCTGATGGTTCTAATGTTTTCAAAGTGGAACAAGAAACCCTTGAGAAATCCTCTTCTAACGGTGAAGCAAAGAGCTATCCAAACTGGTGGAGCTACGCTTTTATGCAACGCCATGTCATTGGCTTAAGCATTTCTTCCTCCCAAATAGCTGCTTCCTTCCCAACCTATGACGAAGAAAATAACACCTATAGCTTTACGGCCGCAACATCTGCAGGCTTAAGTTTGATTACGTCCGTGATTGCTATGTGTTATCACCCGGATATCACGCAATATAGCAATCCATTTATGTCTTATCTCTTACCAAATTATGGCAAGATGACTTGGAGCTTTACTTATGCGGATACAGAAAGAACGACGTTAACTGGTATGAATATTGTTGTTTCTGTCACTCTTCCTAAAAAGAGCATTTCAGCTTTTGATCAAGACTATACATGGGTGATGAATTGCAAATACACCAATATTGGCACATCCACCCTCGATCCAATTATTAGCACCCTTTCTGTGCCAGAAAACTTATAAGGAGAAAAAAAGAAAATGAAAAAACAAAACCTCTTGTTACTCTTATCTTCCTCTCTCCTTTTAGGAGCTTGTGCAGGAAATGAAACTTCATCCTTTTCCTCAAGTGCGGAGAGCTTTCTTCCTTCTTCTGAGACGATCGTCACTCCAGAAAGCACGAAAATCGTTTTGGATGATATCCCAGAAGTGGAGCAAGGAAAAACCATTGATCTTTCCGATTATGTTCATATTGAAAACGGAGATTCTTCCAAACATTGGACATATACCATTCTTGTGGATTCTGCCCACGCTTCCTTAGTTAGCGAAGTTGCTTCAGACGCACCATCCGTGTTTGCTTCAACCAAGCTTCTTTGCTTAAGAAGTGGACGTGTCAATTTCCGTGTTGATTACGATAACGAAAGCGAATTTGGCTACTTTGACATTACCGAGAATCTTGCATTAAAAGATCTCACAAGCAAAATCGCCAAACTTCAGCTTTCCAATTACACCGTTAGCAAAGCTTTTGAAATGAATGAAAACTATGAGCCTGTTAGCAAAGAAGGAGTTCCTACTCTCTATCACAATGATAAGTATGTCTATCTCCCTAATTCTTATTACGGCATCGCCATTCATCAAGGCACGCATCTTGGCTATTATTACCAAATTAACGGTGTGGAAGGGAAATATCAATCTTCCTTCCACGTTATGACAAATGCCGATAAAACGGCACTTTCAGAAACATCCTTCAAAGCAACATTTGGCAATTTAGGTTCCTATTTCACCTCTGATACGATGCGTTACTTCGCTGCCGCAGGTGAACTTCTTGGTGAAGATTCTTCTTATTGTTTGGCTTATGAAACCGCCACAAAAGATCTCTTCAATTCTGCTTTGACGAATCTTGGAATGTCTTATCAACATGCGGTCAATGGCAAAACCTATTACACCATTGCCATCGTTCCAAAGTTCGTAAATGACAAACTTTGTTTCTATGGTATTTCTGCTAGCACCTCCGGATATGCCTTCTTAGAAGGACCTTATGTCTTAAGCGATATTGGTACTACTAAGATTGAAGCGGTTGAAAGCTGGATAAATTCCGAAGTTGCTATGAATTATGCCAATAACGATGCCTTAGCAACCCGTTTAGATGGCATTACCGGATATACGTCCACCCTGAAGGGTGTCTATGAAGATTTAGAGGGCAATCGAATTGAAGCACCTGATTACTTCAAGGATTCCTTGCCGGAAATCAATTCCACCATCGAATGGAACACCAATTATTTCCATTCCACTTGGATGAGCGCTGTGGATGGAGGAGAAGAAGATAATGTTCTTCTTGAAAATAGCACAGCAAATGGTTCCAAAGTGGTGAACCGTTATGTCTTGAATAACGAAGGAAAA
Organism: Escherichia coli; assembly: GCA_963630675.1. Taxonomy (GTDB): domain Bacteria; phylum Bacillota_I; class Bacilli_A; order RFN20; family CAG-826; genus UBA4951. The sequence goes on along the minus strand of CAVGNR010000003.1, from coordinate 114,736 downwards.
TATACGAAAAAAGAAGTCTTAGAGCATGATCCTACATCTGGCTATGTGATGGACGATTGGCAAAAAGGACAAACTTTCTCCTATTATCTTCCACGTATCACCTTCCCAACTCTTTCTTGGAAATATTCCGCGATTGAAGATTTAGGTGATGACACCTATTTCTTATCCGGTTTCAATGACGCTATCGGAAGGAACACAATTCGCTATGTTGTTGCTGGCTTATCCGCCTATAAATATTTCGGAGATAGCTCAGCGTTCGCTTATTTTGGCGCTTACGATATGATGAAAATCAACCTTGGAAAGAAATTAACGGATGACATCTCAGGTGATGTCTATACCCGTTTAATGAACCTTTCCACTAAGGAATATTACGTTTACCACATCAGTTTCAGTATTACAAAGATAAACACTACCGTGATTTCTTCTCCGGTTGCTGCCTAAATAAAGGAGACCTCCAATTATGCAAAAGAATAAAACAAAGAAAACATTACTCTTATTCGCTAGCTCTTTTCTTCTCATGTCTTTAGCTAGCGCATGTAAAGAAAACACCCCTGACGTTCCTTCTTCAGAAACTACTTCAGCTTCTCAAGTAGAAGAATCCAAAGAACCAGTGGTCACAAAAGTCCTTAAAATCACCCACGCCCCTAACAAAACAATCTTCAAAGTCGGGGAAGCCCTTGATTTAACTGGCATGGTGGTAAAACTTGTTACCTCTACCGATGGAGTGGAAGATGAAGGTATCACCGTTAGCGATGGTTCTTACACTCTTTCTGTGCCAGAAGGCAAGGTCTTCTCGCAAGAAGATATCACTAACGCTTTAGAAATCACCATTACTTACAATGATGATGCAACGGTTGCAGTGGCAAAATTAACGGTCGTTGTCAAAGATCTTTCTACCTTTGCCGTTCTCTTTAAGAACTATGATGGCAATACCCTTTATTCCGATTCCGTCAAAGAAAACCGTGGGATTACCTATGAAGGCGAATATCCAACAAGAGCTTCTGAAAATGGAACCTCTTACTTCTTTGATGGATGGTATGTTGAAGGGGATGAAAGCAAAACCCTTGTGGATATCGATACTTACGTCGTTACGAAAGACGTTACTTTCGTGGCTCACTATGTTGAAGGAAGCGATGAAGCGACTGACGGAACATATGATTTCGTTGTTGTCGAAGGAAAAGGCTACTCTTGTGTCGGTTTCCATACCGGTATCGAAGTTCCAACAGAAATCGCTATTCCAAATATGATTAACAATCAGCCGGTCGTTGATATTGCAGCTAACGCCTTTAAAAACAATACAACCGCTGTTTCTGTTACGATGGGTGACCATGTCGAAAGCATCGGAAAAGAGGCGTTCTATGGTGTGAAAATGGCTACCTCCATTCATTTAAGCACGAGCTTAAAGACCATTGGAGAGGCTGCTTGTAGAGCGATGAAGGCCGTTACTTCCTTGGAAGTTCCAGGAAGCCTTGAAGTCGTTAGCAAGGACGCCTTTAATGGCATGATCGCTTGCTCTAGTCTCAAACTTAATGAAGGTATTAAGACAATTTGTGCGACCGCATTCTATGGCATGCAAATCACCAAACTTGATATTCCTGATAGCGTCGTTCAAATCATTGGTACGAAAAATAGCTCTTTCCGTGAAGATCAAAACTACTACGGTTCCTCTCCATTCCAGTCTTGTAAACTCTTGACTGAAGTTCACATTGGTGCGGGTTTAAAAGACATCAATGAAGGTGACTTTAACGCTACCTTAACAGGTCTTCAAAGATGGACCGTTTCGGAAAATAGCCCATATTTCACGGTTGTCGATGGAATCCTTTATTCCAAAGACATGAAGACGCTTGTCTCTGTTCCAATGGAGTGGTGTGTTGAAAACGAAGCAGGGGAAGCCGACCTTGAAAAGTCTGAAACCTTCACGGTTAAAGATGGCGTTGAAACCATTGGCTATCGTGCATTAAATGCGAACAATAGCGCTACCCGCTATATCAAGAAAATCGTGATTGGCAAAGATGTTAAGACCATTCAAGGCGAAGCATTTAAAGGAAGAAAAAGCTGCGAATTCGATTGGAGCAAAAACACCGTTTTGAACTATATCGGTTACCAAGCTTTCCATTATTCCGAATTGACTGAGGCCATCTTACCTGAATCCCTTACCTTTGTTGGTGATAGAGCCTTTGCAAGCTGTAGCAAACTTGTTAACGTCCGTTTAGGAAGAGCCATGACGCATTTTGGCGATGACATGTTTGCTTCTTCTACCAAGGCTGTTGTCTCTTTCCCAGAAGACGCGGATTACCACATTGAGGGAGAAATGATCTATAACAAAGATGTCACGAAAGCTCTTTACTTCAATGGCACCAAGAACAATCCAAAAGTAAAAGAAGTCGTCATTCCTTCGACTGTTACTGAAATTGCAGATGGTTTCTTAAAGAACGTTAAGATCACCTCCCTTACCTTAAAAGAAGGCCTTCAAAAGATTGGCGCTTCCGCATTCTATTCCACGAAGATCACCTCTCTTACCCTTCCTAGCACGGTTAAAGAAGTTGGCGCTTCCGCTTTCACAAGTAACTCTTATCTTACTTCCCTTACTTTAAATGACACCTTATCAAAGGTTGGTGAAAAAGCCTTCTATAATTTAAGCAAAGCCGCTATTAAGAAGATCACCATTCCAGCTGACGCTGTCGTAGGCGGCTCTGCTTTCTATGGCCTCTCTCTTCTTGAAGAAGTGGACTACCAAGCAAAAGAGCTAGCAACATCTCTTTTCCAAAAATGCACTAAATTAGCAAAAGTTACTTTAAGCAATGAGATTACAAGCATCCCAAAAGATTGCTTCAATGGCACAAGTGCTTTAAAAGAAATCAATCTTCCAACAGCTTTAACTACTATTGAAGGAGATGCTTTCAATGGAAACGCTGCCTTAACAAGCTTAAGCTTACCTTCTTCCTTAACTACTTTAGCGGATGCTGCTTTTGAAAAGATGACCGCCTTAACAAGCATTGAAGTGCCAGCAAGCGTTACGAAATTTGGCACGGATATGTTTAGTGGGTGTTCGGCTTTAGCAAACGTCGTCTTACATAATCCATTAACCGCTTTACCAGAAAGCACATTCGATGGTTGTTCTAAATTAAAGAGCGTTACCCTCCCTGAAGGTATTACCGAAATTGAGCGATATGCTTTCAATGGTTCAGGTTTAGAAACAATCAACTTGCCAAACACTGTTACAACAATGGCCGATCACGTTTTTGCAAATTCCAAGAACTTAGTTAGCTTCGTTGGTAGTGGTGTTACAAGTGTTGGTGCAAACGCTTTTGAAAACTGCACTTCCTTAACAAGCGCTTATTTCTCCCCAGAATTAACAGAAATTGCTTCCTCGATGTTTAAAGGTTGTGCTTCTTTGAAAGAGTTCGTTCTTACTGAGAAGATTACAATGGTTGGCTATTCTGCCTTCCAAGGAACAGGAATTGAAAACTTCGTGCTTCCTTCTAATGCAACCTTCGATAAAGCCAACTCTGGTGGATTATTGAGGAATTGCACCTCTTTAAAGACCGCTCAATTAAATAGCAGCATCACCGCTTTAGGAACGTACTTCTTTGAAGGAGATAAAGCCTTAACAACCGTTACCGGTTTAAGTGGTGTTACTTCTATGGACACGAATACATTTAGTGGTTGCTCTAAATTGACCTCCTTAGATTTGGATGTGAGCAAGATCACCGCTATGGGTTCGAGTACCTTCTTAAACTGTGCTTCCTTAACGACTGCTTATATTCCAACGACTGCTGAATATACGGAGATTCTTACGAGCACTTTCGAAGGTGCAACAAGCTTAACAACCGTTACAATTCCTGAAAATGTCACCTTGCTTGGCCAAAAAGCGTTTAAGAACTGCTCTAAATTGACAACGATTACCATTGAAGGAGCAGAACTTAACACAACTAACAAAATAGTTTCTTACGGGGTTTTCTACGGAACAGCTTTAAGCACCTTGAATTGGCAAAATGGCACACTTGCGAAAGCCAAAGCTCTCTTAACCAATGCTAAGACTGGCTTAACAAAAGGCAGTGTTGTTCATGTTGTTTGCGGTGATGGTGAAGCAGATGTCACCATCGCTTAATAAGGGGGTAGAAATATGAAAAAATCTATTCTTTTGCTCTTATCAAGTATGCTTCTTCTTTCCTCTTGCGGGAAAGGAGAGGCTTCTAGCAAAGCAAACGGAATCCTTGTTACTTTCAATCCACTTCGTGAGGGGGTTTCCTCCCTCCAAGTGGAGGTTGGAGAGGATAAGAAAGTCGCTCCTAGCGATGAAATTGCCACTCTAACGACGAACTATAAGTACCATTCCTTTGTGAATTGGTTTAAAACAGAGGAAGCCGCTAAAACGCTAGACGCTGGAGAAAATAACGAAAATATCTTTCATTTCGAAGATACCGTTACTTCTTCTTTGACTCTCTATGCCGGATATGAAGTTAGCTTCATCGATAAAGGGGTCACGAATAAAATTGAGCTCACTCTCGGAGCTTATCAAAAACTTGGTTATTCTCCATTGCCTCTTTTAGAAGAGACGCCATATGAGGACTTATCGAAAGAAACCTATTCCTTTAAAGCAGTGGATGTAGAGGAAAACTCCTTAAATAAAGCGGGTGATCTTCTAACTGAAAATGGCTTTGTTTCTCAGGGAAATGGCCTTTATTTAGATAAACTAGGCCGTTATTTCGTTTCTCTTACTTATGCGAATAAAGAACTCAAATACACTTTGTCCTTTAATGATGAAGAAGGAAAATTCCCATCGAATGCTTTAGGAACAATTTCTAGTGCATTAGATGCCTCCCTTTATTTGAAGGATGAGGGGTTTACGCTTGCAAAAAATGACAAAGATCAAGACCTTAGTAAGAAATTCATTGTCACCCAAAAACGTGGAAAAATCGTCAATGGTCTTATTTCCGATGTCAAAGTTCTTTGCTACACCCCAAAAGAAGCCGATGAAGATGCCGCCAAATCCTTTGGCAACTATCTAAAAGGTGTCGGATATAGCCTTGCTTCTAGCACATCTCTTCTCTATATTGATCCATTCATGAGCAGCATTGTCAGCGTTTCTACGGTTAACAAGATGACCTTAATGCTTGATTCTTCTTTAAAGGCAGCAGGCGCGAAAGAAGGCATGGTTATGGCCTCGTTCTATAGCGCATATAAAACAAGCTTAACTAAGGAAGAACTTGCTAAGGATTACGAAAGCATCACCAGTGCAGCTTATCCGGATTCCTTCCCTGATTTTGCAAAGATTGGCAAAGCCTATTCTTTAATTAACGGATACTCCTCTGGAGAAAACGTCGGTCCAGGATTTGTTGTATCCGCTTGCAACAAGATTGCCTTCGATGAAGTCTTAAATGAGCTTTATGCCCAAGGCTATTCTTATTCAAAATCAACATCTAGCTATTATTGGACGTTCACTCTTTCTTCACCAACGGGTGAACACGTCATGCAATTCACCTATTATGATTCCACGAAGATCAAAGGCTTAATGAGTGATCTTTGCAAAGTGGTTATCATCCGTGCAAAGAGCGCTTACGAAAAACTATCTGAATGGTTAGAAAAGCAAAATGTCGGTGGTGGAAGTCTTACTTCCATACCTGCTCTTCCAAATAAGAAGGTCACTGGAAATAGGAACTCTTCTCTTCCATACGTCTTCGGCTTCTCTGGAAGCGATGCTACAGCAGAAGATGTGACGACCTATGGAGAAAGTTTGCTTAAAGCAGGATTTGTGAAGGGTGAAGTAAAAGACGGATACCATTATTATCATACCAAAGATGGTTTCTATGATATCGCCGTCTATTTCGATGAAGCGCATACAACCCTCTATGTCTTCCTTTATTATAATTGCTATAGTTCCACATCTAGAAACGTTTCCGCGATCTTAAAAGAAGCGCAAATCCGTTTAGGAGTTGAAAACATTGCCATCCCAGGGTTAAGTGAGTGGTTAGGCGAAGGTGAACAAGAACTCACCACAATGAGTGTATTCGACGGAACCTATCAACGTTATCTCATCTATGGTTTAAACACCACAGAAGAAAATGCAACCGCTCAAAAGACGGCTCTTCTTGCAAAATTGGATGAAGATACGACACATTGGAAGAAGGTTGGAACCAATTCTTCAGGAACTGTCTTCTATCAAAATTCCGATGGAGTTACTATCTACGTCCAAGTTGGAAAACAAACCAAAGATGATGGAACGAAAGTTCATTATCTCTATCTTGGAATGTATAAATAAAAAAGAGACTCTTTTTGAAAGGAACCTGGCCTAACGCTAGGTTTTTTTCTTACCTAAAAGAGCAATAAAAAAGAGCTCCGAAGAGCTCATTTTAGAAGATTGGTAACGGCTTGGACAGTATTTTTCAAATCGTTTCCCTTATATTCTTCGATCTTCCCTTCATCGATAAGGGAAGTAAGAGCGGGATCGATTCCTAAACGGTCAAGAAGAGAAACGTTCATGTTCTTTAATAAATCCTGGACGTTATCTTTTCCAAAGAGAGGGATTTCTTCCCCACAATGAGGGCATTTAACGTAGGCCATATTTTCGACGACGCCTAAGATTTTTACATTCATCATCTTCGCCATCTTAATGGATTTAGTAACCACTTCAGAGACCAAATCTTGGGGAGAGGTGACAATGACGATTCCATCGATTGGCAATTGTTGAAAAACGGTAAGAGGAACGTCTCCTGTTCCTGGTGGCATATCGATTAACAAGAATTCTTTCTCGCCATAAACAACTTCCGTGAACATTTGAGCCACCAAAGAAGAAATCAAGCTCCCTCTCCAAACGATAGGAGTTGTTGGGTCGTCTAATAAGTTATTGGAGCTGATTAAAGTTAATCCACGAGAGGTTTTAGCTGGGAAAATTCCTTCTTTATCGCCCATGCAGGTGTAATTATCTTCCCCAAAGGTTTTCGAGATGGAAGGACCTGTAATATCAGCATCCATGATCGAAACCTTATGGCCTTCATTCATCAAAGAAACAGCCAATAAGGAAGTCACGAAAGATTTTCCAACTCCACCTTTTCCGGAGACCACAGCAATGATTTTCTGAAAAGAAGAATCTTTGTGTGGTTTTAATTTGGCCCTACGAATTCTAGGGTCATATTTTGCGTCGCTTTCTTCCATATTTTTTCCTCCTCTTCATTATAGTCAAAACGCCCATTTAATGCTAATGGAAGGCAATAAAGAAAGGAAAAAGAAAAGATTGAAAAGCCTTTCTCAATGACCTTTCTTTAAGATACGTTATAATTGTTTTATCATGAATTGGGAAACTGTTGGCGAATTAGCACTTGATACACTCTTAGACTCTTTGAAGGTATTTGCCGTTGCTTTTATTTTGTATCTTATTCTTTCTTTCTTTGAAGATAAGATTGCTCGTCTTTTGGAAAGCAAGAAGGGGATTGCACCTTTCTTTGGCTCTCTAGCAGGGGCTATTCCTCAATGTGGCATCTCTGTTGTTGGCGCGGATTTATATTGCAAAGGGCATTTAACAATCGGAACCTTGATTGCTATCTTCATTGCTTGCTCAGATGAAGCTTTGCCGATCCTTTTTGGAAATTGGCAAGGAAGATGGTATGTTGGATTCCTTGTGGTGGGAATTAAGATTGTTTTTGCTGCCCTTGTGGGTTTCCTTGTCGACCTTCTAGCCACAAAAAGCCGCGATAACGTTGAAAAACATCTTGAAGTTTGCGAAGGAGAAACAACGATTCATATCGGCTGTTGTCACCATCCAATCGAAAAAGAAAGAGATGAAAATCCATGGCATGAGCATCTTCTTCATCCTTTGTTACACTCTTTTAAAATCTTCATCTATTCCTATGTCATTTCCTTTGCTTTTGGTTTGTTGATTCTTGGAATCGGGGAAGAGAACATTTCTTCTTTTTTGAGCCAAAACTACTACCTGTCCCCTTTATTTTCCACTTTGATTGGCTTAATCCCAAACTGTGCAGCATCCGTTATTATTTCAAACCTTTATTTGGATGGCTTTTTGCCTTTCGGTGCTCTTTTAGCCGGATTAAGTGCATCCGCGGGTTTAGGCCCTCTTTATCTTTTGAAAAATAAGAAACATATTGGTCAAGCGTTTATTATTCTTGGTCTCTCTTTCTTTTTCGCTTTAATATTGGGTTATTCTTTTATTTGGGTTAGGATTTAGATATGCCTTATTTTGGAACAAGAAGAGAAAAAGGATACAAGCCTTATCGTCGAAAGAAAGGCATGAATCAAACGGGCGAAGATTACGATATGCTTCATGAGAATGAAATGGATCCTGAAGCAGGAAAAAGTGGCTCGGATAAATACAAAGATCATGAGGATGGTGCATAAAGATGGAAGAAAAAGAAGCAAGACTATTCTATAAGAACAAGATTACAAAGACTTTTTATTTGCTCTCTTATATCTTTTTAGGACTGTTTGGCTTGCTTTTACTTGCTTTGTCTGGAATTGGAATCATTGTGGAAAATGGCTCTGCATCGGTTCCCTATTTATATGTGACGCTTGGTTTTGGCATTGTTTCCTTAATTGTTTCTATCGTGGTGCTTTGCCTTGCCTTTATTCGTAATGAAGATGGTTTTAGTTATCTTCGCGTGAATGTGGTGTTCGCTTTGAAACTTTTCCTTCGTGTTTTTAACATGATTGCTTCTTTGGTATTGCTACTTGCTTCCTTCTTAGGCAAGGTTGGTTTCGATGTTGGAAATGAGCCATGGGGCAATTTCTTAAAATGCTTCGCCATCGTTTTACTTGTTCTTGAAGGAACGATGTCTCTTTATTCCACGTGGAAATTGGCTTGGAGAAAAGAGAATCCTGAACGTTATGCCCCTGGTTTAATTAAAAACACCATTCCTTCTAAAGAAGAAAAAGAACCTTTCAAAAAGAAGGCTAAAGAAGAAAAGAAAAACGTTTCTTCACTTTCTAAGAAGGAAGACGTCAAAGTCATTGATAATCCTGAAATCAAACAAATCGAAAAGAAATGATTAATGAATCATCTTTGGATCGATATGAAAAATCCTAAGAGCATTGGAACACATCAAATGCTCTTTTTCTTTTTTGGTAAGACGAAGGGCGTTCGAGAAATATTCTTGATAGATGGGATTTTGTAAGGTCTCTCCTCCATCGATAGGATTATCCGTTCCAAAACACATGCGGTCTATTCCAATATCGCGTAGAACTTTCTTGGTGTCTTTCCCTTTAACCCAGGCAGTATCCGCAAAGACATTTGGGTTTTCTTTTAACACACGCATGGCCTCTTTTTTGTTATCTGTACATAATTGAAGGTGAGCGGCTATAAAAGAAATAGAAGGATACTCTTTTGCAACTTTCCCTAGTTCCGTAATCGAAGAGTATTCATCTTTAGCCGTATGAACTAACAAAGGAAGACCTAGTTTCTCAATGTAATCGAGATAGGGTTTCATTTTTATGTCGCTTATTTGAAGTTTGCTTTCGAAGGGGTGAAATTTAAAACCGTGAATGTATTTTAGATTGTTCTCGATCAATCTTTTGAAGGCAGGGGAAAGTTTCTCTCTATGAGGATTAACCCAAACGAGGACGCCAATTTTTCCAGGGTGTCTTTTTGCGAAATCAAGGCACTCTTTCAAACCTGCTCTTTGCGTGATTTTTCGAATGGGATAACGTTCCTCAATCGAAGGGAATTCGCTACAATCGCAATGGCTTACGAGGGCATAGTTAATATGATATTTCTCCATGCTTGAAAGAAGATTCTTCTTGCAAAGAGAAACGCTTGGCCAAGATGCTATATGGGCATGAGCATCAATGATCATTTCCAATCACCTCTTTTAATTTGTTGAGGAGAACTTGGACCTCTTTTTCTTCCAAACCGTCGTTAGAGGAATTTAAATAGATGTAATCTGCTAAATAACGACCTTTTTCGACGTATTTTTGGTGCATCGGCTTAACAGTGCTCAAATATTGCTCGATAACCGAACGAGGGGTTCTTCCCCTTTCTTCACTATCACGGAGAATTCTTCGAGCAAGACGGATATCCGCATCGCAATCAACGTAGATGCAATAATCAAAGAAGCTCTTTGCGTCAGGTAAAGTATAGATAAGAACGCCATCAACGAAGACGAGTTTGGAAGGCTTTATGGTCGTGAAAACCCCTTCTTTTCTTAAATGAAGAGGAAAATCATAAACTGGAACATGAATTTCTTTTCCTTCACGAATCATGCGAAGATGTTTTTTAAAGAGTTCTTCATCAAGAATGGCAGGATCATCGAAATTAAGCTCGCAACGTTTCTCGAATGGCATTTCGGGGAAGGATTTGTAGTAGGAATCATAAGAGAAGAAAGAGGCCTCAGGGAATTCTTTCAAAAGACGTTTCACAATCGTGGTTTTGCCACTCCCTGAACCTCCACCGAGCGCAATCATCGTCACTTTTTCTTTTTTCTGTTCCATATTTTCTTTCTTTCCTTTTCGTTTTTCTTCTTGTTAAGTAGGGGATATCGAGTAAAATAGTTAAGCGCTTTGGGGTGTAGCCAAGTGGTAAGGCATCGGACTCTGAATCCGAGATACACTGGTCCGATCCCAGTCACCCCAGCCAAAACGTGAATAAAGGTCAGCCGAGCTGACCTTTTCTTTACGCCTTGACGATGGCTTTGACAATCTCAAACATTTGATTGAAATCGCGGACGGAGAGATATTCGAAACGTCCATGATGATTATAGGATCCGGTTCCCAAGTTTGGTGTCGGACAGTCTAAGAAAGAGAATGTCGCTCCATCGGTTCCTCCTCTAACAGGGAGAGAAACGGGATCAATCCCTAAAGAACGGAAGACCTTTTTAGCATGTTCAACAGCACGTGGGTCTTTATCGAGAATTTCTTTCATGTTTCGATAATCGTCATGAATTTCTAATTCAATCTTGGCGTTCGGGTATTTCTTATCCAAAAATTCCTTGGCAATGACAAATTCATATTTTTGTTTTGTGAGCAAATTTCTATCATGATTGCGGATGATGTAATGAAGGTGCGCTTCGGTTGCATCTCCTTGGAAAGAGAGAATGTGATTAAAACCATCATATCCGTCGGTGTATTCAGGCTTTTCGTTAGCATCAAGAAGAGAGTCAAATTCTTCAGCTAAACGGATGGCGTTAATCATTTTGCCTTTTGCCTCTCCTGGATGAATTCCAATCCCATAGAAAGATAAATCTGCATGGGAAGCGTTGAAATTATCGATATCGATATGAGTTGGGAAGTCTCCATCAATGGTATAGGCAAATTCGGCACCGAACTTCTTGGCGTCAAAATGTTCTGGTCCACGGCCAATTTCTTCATCAGGGGTGAAAAGAATGGCAATTGGGTGATGCTTCACCTCAGGATGTTTCACGTAATAAGCTAAAACAGACATGATAATCGCGACTCCCGCTTTATCATCTCCACCTAATAAGGTGTCGCCAGAGGTTGTGACAAGAGTGTCACCAATATGGTTTAAAAGTTCAGGGAAATCTTTTGGAGAAAGAGTGTATTCATCGTTTAAAGCAATATCTTTTCCATCATAATTCTCATGGATTTGTGGTTTTACGTTCTTTCCGGAACACTCCAAAGCCGTATCCATATGAGAATTTAAGCCGATGGTTGGAAGATTTTTCTCACCGTCTAAATGGGCATAAACACGACCATATTCATCTAGTTCATTAGGAATCCCTAGTTCATCAAACTCTTTCATAAGCTGACGTGCTAAATCTAATTCCTTCATCGCACTTGGCGTGCTATTCGATGTATCGTCTGATTGAGTATCAATCTTTACGTAAGTTAGAAATCTTTCTAAATTCTCATCAATTTCCATAAATAAACCTCTTTTCCGTGGATATTCTACCCTTAAAGGAATACTCTAACAATGTATCTTATTGAAAATAAGGACAGTTTAGAAGACAATAAGTAAGTTATTTCTAACTAGGAAGGGATAAAACTATGAATGAAAAACAAATTGGTGCATTAGATCTTACACGCACCGAAGAAATTCGTAATGAATACGATAAAGATAAGACCAATCTCCTAATGCGCCACGCTTTAGCAAGAAACTCTATCTCGAATGTAATTTTTGACAGTGCTTCTTTAAAAGACGTGGACGCCAAATTCTCCATCGACATCAAAACCTTGCCAGTAGCCAATCAAAGACAATCTGGCCGTTGCTGGATTTTCGCTGGTTTGAATGTTTTAAGAGAGATCATTGCAAAGGAATGTGATTTAAGCAATTTTGAATTGTCTCAAAACTATATATCCTTATTTGATAAGATCGAGAAAGCAAACTTTGCCTTGGAAAGCCTTCTTCAATTGGCCAAAAGAGACCATGACGATAGAGAACTTGCCTATATTCTTCAAGAACCTGTTTCTGATGGAGGGCAATGGGACATGTTTGTTAACCTCGTTAAGAAATACGGCGTTATGCCTAAAGCGGCTTTTCCTGAAACCTGCCAATCTGAAAGCACAAGGGAATCGGACGCTATCGTTAATGCTGTAATCCGTAATTTTGCTGCCAAAGCCCATACTCTTTTAGTTGATGGAAAAGAAACGGAAGCCAGAGCATTAAAAGAAGAGACTATCCAAAAGATTTATTTCTTCTTTTTAAATTGCTTTGGTCTCCCTCCAAAAACCTTTGATTTCGAATACTGCAATAAAGATGGGTATCATGTTGAGAGAAATCTCACTCCAAAAACGTTCTTTGAAAAATATATTGGAAATAAAATCGATGAATATCAGTCTTTGATTCATTCACCGACCTTGGATAAGCCATATTTAAAGAACTATACGATTGATTATCTTGGAAATGTTATCGAAGGAAAGAAAATCAATCACTTAAATTTACCAATGGAACGTATTAAAGAAATCATCGTTCAACAATTATCCGATAATGAAGTGGTTTGGTTTGGAAGCGACGTTTCTTTCTACCGTGATAGAAATACCCCAGCCTGGAATGATAAGGCCTTCGATTATGCGAATTCTTTTGGCTTTGATATTCAATTCGATAAAGCTGAAATGCTTGATTTTAAAGCGTCGGCGATGAACCATGCTATGGTTTTAACCGGTGTGAACCTCGTTGATGGCATACCAACAAAATGGAAGATTGAAAATAGTTGGGGAGTTGATAATGGCGATAAGGGCTATTACGTTATGAGTTCTTCTTTCTTCGATCACTTCGCTTACCAGGCTGTTGTTTTGAAGAAATACCTCACAAAAGAAGAATTAGAAGCCTCCTCAAAAGAGCCAATTCACTTACATCCATGGGATCCAATGGGGACTTTAGCAGACTGATAATTGGAACAAATTCCTTAAAACATAGATGTTATCGATAAAAAACGACAAAAAATGTCGTTTTTTATTTTAGGGTTCTTTTAAAAAAGAATGTTTCCATGCTATTAATGAATATCTGGTTACAATTACAAAAGAATCCGTTTAAACAAAATAAAATAAATTGACTAATTTATAAAAAACAAAACTTGAGAAAAACTGTAAACAAAATGTTTTATTTAAATTGACTAAATAATGCAACGACAATTTGAAGAGGAATTCCGATTAAGAGAATATAGAAAATATTTTGTTCATAGTAATAGTAGAAGTGGATTGCGACGGAAAAAAGCAAACCCCATATAAAAATCGATAACAGGATCCAAAGGGCTAAATTCTTTCCATAAAAACGGAAATCTAGTACGCCATCAATTAAACAAATAGCAGGTATTATATAGAGGAAAGCAATCCAATTTGGTTTAGAGCCTGTGAACAAGGAATTAATGAAGATAGCTACAGCGACAAAGAGAAAGAATGCTCCGACCATCGCCATGATGACGACTTTATTCGCCATGTTTTTATCTTTTTGCTTATTTTGAACTATCTTCTTGCAGCCGTCTTTGGTAACAATTGCATCTAAAGAGACGCCGTAAAAAGTGGATAGTTGCATTAACTTATCAACGGAAGGAATGGCTTTGCCTAATTCCCATTTAGAAACCAACTTATCGGAATAACCAATCTTCTCAGCTAATTCTTGTTGGGTAAGATGTTTTTCTTTTCTTAAGGAGGTTAAATTTTCGGCTACAATGGTTGCTAATTCGTCCATGAAATTAGTCTAAAACAAGTTCAAAACAGTTACAAATAGTTATTTTAGGCAAAAAATAAAGATACCTTAGAAAAAGGTAACAAAAAGAATAGGTAAAAAGTACTATTTATATTTTTTAGATTTCGCTTTTCTCGTAAAAACTATCATAAAAATGAATTCTATTGCGAAAAAATATCTTTGTAGAATTAATCAATAACAAAAAGTAAAAAGTACGATGAACGCTAATAAAAAACGTATCTACAAATCGTAGAATAAGTATCTACTATTTATAAATAGTCCAGTAGGGTGTCTTGAAATTGTCAGGTTTTAAAATTTATGTGTCCAGGTGCGAATAATTATGGATCAACTAAAAGAAAACGAAACTGAAATAAGTGAGGAAAATAACCCCACGTCGATTTCTTCTTTAGAAGAGCCTGTTGCTTCTGAAGGACTTTTAGTTGAGAAAGAAACCAAAAAAGAGAAAAAACATTGGTCTCGTAAGAAAAACATCATTTTTTGGAGCGTTGGGGGCGCCATCTCTCTTGTAATAGGCGTTGGTGCTGGTTTTATTTTAGGAACCGTTTTTAACTCAGGTGGAATTGGCAATTATAACAACGTTAACGCCTCTTTGTATGCTGTCGATTATGATGAGCTGGTCAATAAATATAACTCTTTGAAAACAACTGATTACTCCAAAGAATTTACCCCATGCGAAATGGCAAACTTATCTCTTAGCCTTATATATCGCTCCGATTCCTGGATGACTCAAGGTTATGGGAAAACGTCCTATAACGTGTTTGGCGTTTCAGGAGATCAACAAATTCGTTCGACTTTCATGAAAGTGGGGAATGAGTATTTTGAAGAGTCTCTTTCTAAGTCGGATATTGTTCAAGCCGCTTGGAGAATGTATGAAAAATACGATTCTGGCGATAATTCTGTTGTAAAACGTTACCCGGGTAAAGTTAACAAAAGCATCTATGATTCCCAATTCAATGAAATGGAAATGGTTGAATACAGTAGGGAAGATTATAAGACGCAGTCCGGAAGATATCTCGACAGCATTCCTTGCATCTACCTTATTTCTGATAAATGCTTAAGCAAAGATGACCAAGAAGTTACATCGAGAATTCCAACAAAAGTTGAGAAAACCTCTACTGGTTACACAATAGATATCGAACTTGATCCAAAAATCACCGTTAAGAACTACGTTGTTCAAATGCAAGCAACCGCTGATTTAGCAGGACCCCCATCGTTTAAATTCGTTCATCTTACATTCAAAACCGATGCAAAACTGAACTTAATATCCATGACTAATTACGAAAAGTATTACGCTAAAACCTCTAGCGGGGCTGGCTCAAATATGACAGCAAAAGTCACCACATACTTCGAAACAAATGGAAACTTTTCTATCCCAAAAATAAATGAGCAAACGAAATACGATACATCAAAAGAGAAATAACTCGATAAGGAGAGTATTTATGAAAAAACAATCCATCTCAAAATTCTTCGAAAAGCGCAGCGTGCGTGCTGCTTTGGTATTTTCTTTGGTAGCTGGAATCTCTGGGACTATCACTTATTTTGCGTTCCCAAACATCATAAAAGGTGATGCCGGAGGAAACGATATCATCATTGATGATGGTGGTAACAGTTATCAAGAAAGTTCGGTTGATAAATTTGCTTCAAAACTTACGGAAACGACCGGAATTGACGGAAATTTAAATTTCAGCGTTTCTTTTCCTGACAAAGACGACGATCCGACAACGATGAATGTCATTAGCGTCAAAGATGCGGAATTAAAACTTTCCATTCCTTCGACGAAAAACATCGGCTTTGATTTCAGAGGAAACATTAACTACAACGATTGGAATTCCGAAAGTCTCGAAAAAGCGTCTACGCACATTAATTTTGTAGACGGAAATGCGTATATCGACTTCTGGGGTGGTAAAGTTGCTTACTTAGATACTGAATATAGAGATTTAATCGGTGAATTCATCAGTATCTTCAGCGATTCTATCGTGAAAGTTCCAGATGAGCTTTATGATTTCTTGGATAAGATTCTTGGAAGTGACGACTCTGGAGCAACGGATGAACCTTCTGAGGAGGGAACGACTTCTTCCAAAGAAGAGGGTGGTTCCTCTTTAGCGGATACATCCATGAATTGGACCCTAGTCGATGACGGTGCTCAAAGCAAACAATATAAATTAGATTTAGGCATTTCCAATATGACCATTACTCTCAATCTTTGGAGTGATGCGGATTACAACCTTACCCGTGTTCTTGCTGAAAATCTTACTTTCGGTGATGCGACAATGAATCTTGATTTCAAGACTAACATTAACGACAACGAACTAGAAAGCATCCGTGCTATGACTCCTGCTGACGCAAAGAACTACACCTCTCTTTATCAGTTAAACGGAATTATTCGCAAAGTTGGTACAGCAATCGCAAAAGAACGCTTCGGTTTAGATGTAGATCTTAATATCAACCACACCGAAGAAAAAGTCGATGAAAACATTGGCATCAACCTTGATGGAAATCTTGATTTTGGCGAGAAGAACTTTATGGCCGGCCTCGAATTGGTAAATGAAGGGGATAAGACTTACTCTCAAAAACTTAATTTGGCGTATATCGATGCAAAATCGAAAGAAGATGCGACGGCTTATTTAAACTACAATGACGTTGCCAAAGCGTCCATGAACCTTTTGACGATGGAAGCCCTTCTATCAAGAATGCAAAAGGACGGAAATAATGAAAACAGTCAAGACCTGTCTTATTTAGCAAAGATTTTTGACTTTGTTTTTGATAGTGAAATAGTCAAAGCCGTTCAAAAAGGACGCTATGAAATCGTTGCGGACGAAATCGAAAAGATTAACGTCTCTGCCAATAAAATTGTTTTAGGCTTAAAACTTGATAAATTAGGATTTGGCTCCTCTTCAAGAATCGACATCGTTTTTGATGGAAAGAAAGACGCTCCTATTTCCGAAATCACTTTATCCGCCATTAAAGCAAAGAATTTCGCCTTAGACGGTACTATTAAAGTGAATACCTATTTCTACCAAGAAATGGATACCCAAGGCTATTACCGTATGGATCATTTGCCAGATGTCTTTGACCAAGTGAGCGATTTGGTTTCTTCTAAACAAGCTACTTTGGGATTAGAGGGCTCTGTTTTGGACGAAAATCAATACGGGGTTCGCTTAAATGGCGAAACAAGCTTCGATGCTAACCTTAAGAATGGAACTGGTTCCGTTGTTCTTTCTCAAATCAATTCTAACTACACAAAGAATCATCTCTTTGCCCTTGATATAGATGAGAAACAAGCTTTCTTTAACTACAATGACAATGATAAGAAAGAAGAATATCCTGGATTAAACGGATCCATTACTCTTTCTAGCGTTTCTGATTTAATTGATTTCATTAAAGGACTTACTGGTGAGGCTTCTTTCAAAAATCGTTTTGGTGGAATTTTCTCTTCCTTGCAGCAAGACGCTACAACAGGAATCGTTAATGATGTTCTTGCTGGGAAATACGCTGCCTTACTCTCGGCTAAGATTTTAAAATCCTGCCACATTTCTTCTAGCCAAGTTGAATTGGTTATCAATGGTGAATTATTTGCTCTTGAAAGCGATCTTGATATCGTTGTTGCTTTTGCTGACACAAATAAAGCCCAAACAAACGAAAATGGTGAAACCACCGATGAAATTGTTAGAAACATCAAATCTGTTTCTTTGAAGGATTGCGTTGTTTCTGGACAAAAGATTAACCTTACCCTCACTTTGAAAAAATATAACAACGTTCTTTCTACCTTAGATAAGAATGCTACATATACGGATTTCTCTGGTGTCACTGATTTAGCAGAATATATGCTTAACACCGCAACAAAACTTGATACATATCATTTAAAGAGCAGTGTTTCCGTTATTCTTTGGACGGCTGATATCATCACAATTGATGCTGATTTATACATTTCTATTCAAGAAGATGGAACGAAGATTTATGGCACGTTAAGCAACATTCCTCTTATTCCAGCAGTCAATAACGATACCTGGTTATTTGGGCATCATGGCGATGACGCTTCTTTCTATCGTAGCGTTGATTTCTATTATGATGGAAAGAACATCTATGCTCATGGCGTTAACCCATTTGGGGTTTTTGAAGCGGAAGATGAAAATGGCGTGAAGCAATCATACGATTTAACTGAAATTCAAGATTATAAATATGACACGTCCTACTTTAAGAAAACGGACAACATCATCCATTTCTTATTAAAAGATGTCATTAATATGCAAGATCGTCTCTTAAAGAAAGTGAACACCAATGGTATTTCTCTTCCAGAAAGCAAATCTGCTTTAGCAACTGAGAAACTCTTTAAATCTTTCTCCTTTGATAAAGAGAACGTTGCTTGGAACGTCAAGCTCGATTTAGGTGGTCTCTTAGGGAATGACTTCTTGAAAGACTTAGAATTGAATGTGACTGGAACAAAAGATAAATACATTAAAGGCATGGATATGGCTTTAACTATCTTTGCTGGCGTTAAGATTCAACTCTTAGCCGACGTCTCTTTAGAAAGCATTGGCCAAAATAGTTTCCCAACAAACGCTTTCAATAGTTATATTTCTGCTCATCAAAATGATACTGTGAGTGCAAAATAAGCGACCCATATATATGAATTTCCCAAAATTTAACCTTAAAAACTTATGCAAAAAGGGGGCTGCCCCTCTTTTTGGCATAGTTTTAACTCTCGGAAGTTTGGGAAATAGAACGCAAAAGGAAATGGCAAAAGCCGTGGAAGAAGATGCTCCTGTTGTTTCTCTTCTTCCGGAAGGAAAAACCAAAGAAGAGAAGTTCCGGGACTCTTTAGAAAAGACAACAGGCGTAGAAGGTCAACTCAATTTGTCTTTGAAAATAAAAGATAAAGCGGCCAATTCCTATTCTTTCGTTGAAACGAAAAACGCTTCCTTACGTCTTTCTCGCCCTGATCAAAATACTTTTGGGCTAGACTTAAACGCCAGCGTCTCTTATAACGATGTCTCCAAAGACGTTCACATCAATTATGCGGATGATGTGGCTTATATGAACCTTGCAGGCCTTACCTATAAATACTCTGATACGACTTACAAGAGCTTAATAGGCAAAATCATTTCTATCTTTGGAGCGGACGTTTTAAAAGTCCCAGATTCTGTTTACGATTTCATGGACGTTCTTTTTAAGAAAGATACGGATGGCAAAAAAGTCACTTTTGAAAAAGAAAAGACCTCCTCTCCATATGCTTATAAAATCGATTTAGGGAAGCGTAATTTCATCCACCTTGAAGAAGATTCTAATTACAATCTCTCGAAAATATACGCGAATGAATTGACGTTTGGAGATTCTATTCTTTCATTTCAATTCGACACACTTAGAAATGATAATGAATTGACCGTTATTAAAGGATTAAAGCCATCGGATATCGCTTCTTATAAAGAGGTATACGATTCGATGGATCTGGTTAGAAAAATCCACGATTTGGTAAAATCGCCAAAGTTCGACGTCTCTTTAAACGGAACCCTTCACCATGATGTGAAAGAAAATAATCACCATACGGCTTCAGAAGAAGACATTTCTTTAAACTCCAATCTTTCCTTTGATATTTCTTCAAAAATATATGCTGGAGATATTGCCGCATTCCCAAGCGATTTAAAGGAAACCCCAAATCGTGTCTCCTTCCTCACTCGCCAAGAAGAGGAACAAAAAACATACCTCAATTACAACGATGTAATGAAAATCGGATTGTCCGATTCAATGCTTAATGACTTCCTTGCACGTGTGAAAGCGGATTTTGGAACGGGGTTCGATCTTCTTGATAAAGTACTCTCTTTACTCGATGAAAACTTTGTTTCCTCTTTCAAAAAAGGACGTTATGAAGCCTTCTTAGGCATGATAAACTCCCTCTCTAATGAAGACAATATGATTAAGGTATCGCTTAACTTAGGGGGTTTAGGGCTAGGAGAAGATTCCAAATTAGATTTCCAACTTAATGCGAACGGCAATCTTGCAACCATTTATTTGGATAATATCGGACTTCAAGGCTTCACCTTCCAAGATACAACAATTACCGTAACCGATTATCATGCTCCAGTTTTTGATGCGGAAGGATATTATTTTGTTGATAGAATTCCTGATATTTATAGCCAATTGTATGACATTTATTCCGCTCCTCAGTTCCATTTGGCTTTAGAAGGAAACTATACCGATTCCAATGGTGTTGGTTTTACTGAGATTAAAGGAGAAGCAAATCTTCTTGGACATTCGGGCAAAGACGCCATTTACACATTTGATGGCGGTTATCTTGATTTAAAACTCGCTCAACAAATCGGTGTTAATAACAGTGATGGCACTTTCTCTAAGCTCGGCGATAAAAAGAACCATCATATCTCTTTGGATTTAGAAAAACTGGAGACGGCTTATTTCCATTATTACGACGAAGATCTTTTTGCTGGTAAGAAAAAAGAAGAGGGCACTTATGGAAAAATGTCCATTGGTCCCTTTAAAGACGTAATCGACATCGTAAAAAACATTTATAACTCCAATGATCCCCGTTTCAGCAAATGGTTCCAAGTTGTAGCAGGAGCGGCTTCATCGAACGTCGTTGATGCCTTAAAAACAGGCAGATACTCTCCATTGCTTGGAACAAATCTTGTGATTTCTTCTTCTTTCACGACAAATTCTTCAACAATCGTTCTCTCTGGAAAAGCCTTTGGCTTTAACGATGAAAAGAATAGCAATGATTTCTCCCTTTCTTTGCAATATGAAAACAATAAGGTGAAATCCCTCTCTATTGGAAATCTTGTGACGAATGGCAAAACGCTCAACCTTACCATTACGTTAAGCGAATACGATCCAAATAAGACTTCCATTGTTGAAAAAGACAAAATCAAAATGGATTTTACTGGGCTATCCCCATTAATTTCCGACCTTTATAACACAGCAAAATTGAAGACGTACCATTTAACCGCAAAGGATGTTGGCTTAAGTTTTCCAAAAATCAAATTGGATTTGGATTTCCATCTTTTTGTCGACGGCAACATCGTAAAAGTATATGGAAAAATCAACGCTCCTTCAAAACTTGCAATCACCTCAGGTTTTAAAGTTGGGTACAGTTATAGAAATTCCGTGTTTTATTTCGATGATATCAATCCCGAAACCGGAAAAGCGTTCGAAGACAACTCAGGATATGCTTATTTAAGCTATGGCTTGGCTAAGAATAAAAACGACTTTTCCGAAAACGTGAATGGTGGCCATTACAAATACCATTCCTCTTATTTCCAAGAAACGGAAGGAATTATCCATTTTATTTTCAAAGACATCATTAACGTTACTGACCTAATTTATAACCAGATAGAAAGCAATATCACAAAAGAAGATACATCTGGAAAGGCAATTAATTACGAAAAACTCATTTCTGCCTTTACCTACGATGAAACAAATAGAAAGTGGGATATGGGTCTTGCCGTTCAAGTTCTTTTAAATAGCAACACTTTAAAAGACTTGACCGCCAAAATATCCTCCTCTTATTCTGAAACTAATAATTGCTATCTTTTGAGTGAGTTCGATATTTCTTTAAAACTGATTAGCATTATCAGCATTTCCGGAACAATTAAGAATATTGATCTTGATAAAAAAGACAATTGGATAGAGATTAATGACCTTTATACAAACTATATTCAAGCCCATATTAACGATAAGGTTGACTATCCTAGTGGATACGGAGCTTAATTTGTTCTTAATTTCATTGAAATTAGTGAAAAAGTCTTTTAAATATTAATTGGAGGTAAAAAACTATGAAATCTTCAAAAATAATAATGTTGCCTCTTCTTAGCGCATCCTTCCTTTTGGCTTCGTGCGTTGAGCAACAAAGCACCTCTTCAGGCAATTCGAGAGATTCCTCTCAAGAAAGTAAGGAGAACTCTTCTGAAAATCCCGTCAATAGCAGCGAATCTAGTAAGCCAACACCAGATGTTCCTCATTCCGCGGATGAAAATTTTGCCATTCTTAAAGGAACGATGGAAAAAATGACGGATGCAAATGGTTTCAAAACAGAAATCACACCTTTTAATGCCACACTTGGTGGAATTCGTTATGTCCGCAATGACGATGATAGTGTCAAAACAACAAACTGGGACGTTCTCTTAAAAGCCTCTAAAGTCATTGAAACATCAACCCACACCGGAAATATTTCCTCTCCAGATAACGTTAACCAATCCATTAAGGTTATTAACGGCTCTCTTGCTAAGAGCAAATACGGCCTTGGGCATCTTGTTTCTGATGAAGAGGGAAATGCTGAGACAATTAATCGTCTTATTTCCGCTTTAGGGAAAAATATGTACGCAAACGCATACTATGCTGGTGAACTTTACCCAGATCGTCTTTATTATGATTTCGATGATCCTAGTGGAAAGGCATCCATGGCTGGGCAATTATTAAAAGGAATAACCCCATTTATTCTTCCAATGCTCGATAATGCTGGGTATTCCGTTTATAAGAATGATAATCCGAAAAACATTCCTACCTACGAAATCCAAACCAAAGCCTACGTTTCTTTAAACCAAGAGAACAATCCAAGTACGGATAATCCAAGTTCTCCAACGGATTCCCCTCTTATTGGAAACGAATGGGAAGATATCTTAATCGGCTTCTTAGACGCGATGAAAGATAAGTTCCCAGACAATATCGTTTCCTCCAAAACTGCCGATACGTACACGCTTACTATCGATTTTAGTGGGGAAGATGTTGAAAAAGCCATTCAAGAGTTTCTAAATTCCTTAGAGGATGATTGGTCTTACACAGTTGATCTTCCTATTGGAGAAAATCAAACCACTCAAATCGTTATCACTAAAGATGAACTTCAAGCTCTTTCCGATAAATTGAAAGACGCTACCCATTTAGAAGGATTCCATTACGAACTCACTTACAATGATAAAGTCCTTTTGAATGGCGCTCTCAATATGGATTTAACCATTAATCAATCTATCTACAAAGATATATTTGATGAAAGAAAGAATGATCCTAATTATGATCCAAAGACGGATGGAACGATGATTGGATTAACACAAATTAAGCTCAATCAAAAAATGAATTACTCCATCTATCAACTTTCGATGGATGATATCGACCAAGAAGTCTTGAAAAAACATCTTTGGACTTACGCAGCTCTTCCTTCAAAAGAAGATTTGTCCAACCCAAGCGTCTATCCAGAACAAAAACTTCCACCGAAGAAAGAAGTAACGACAAACTAAATCGTCAAAAGCTAAAAATGCGGCTCAAACACGAGTCGCATTTTTATTTAGGCAATGAAATAGAATTTCTAAGAAAAAAGCGCCCCACAAGGGGACGCTATTTTCCATTCGAAGATTATAACTTTCTGTTGTAGTATTCGATGATTTGAGCTTCGTTGATTTCTTTTGGAAGTTCGTTTCTTTCTGGGAGACGAGCAAGGGTTCCTTGGAATTTCTCAGCATCAACAGTGACATAAGCAGGGGTGGCTGGTTTTCCCTCCACGGAAGCTTTGACGACTGCAAGAGGGGATTCCTCCTTGAAGCCAATCACATCGCCAACGTTGCAAAGGTAAGAAGCGATATCGACTTTCTTGCCATTGACGGTGACGTGGCCATGGTTAACTAATTGACGAGCAGCAGCTCTTGTACGGGCGAAACCCATACGATAGACAAGGTTGTCAAGACGGCTCTCTAAGATGCGGAAGAAGGCAAGACCGGTAACGGTTGTCTTATCAGCCTTAGCGATGACGAAGAGACGACGGAATTGTCTTTCGTTCATGCCATAGAGTTCCTTTAATTTTTGTTTTTCGACCAACTGAGCACCATATTCGGATGGTTTTCTCTTACGATCTTGGCCATGTTGTCCAGGGCCATATGCTCTCTTTTTGAGTTCATCGCCGGTTTCGAGAACGCTAAAACCAAGACGACGGGATTTCTTCCATTTGGATCCAGTAAATTTAGACATATTGATGTCTCCTTTCTTTGCGTTAACAAAGTATAGAGGGCTTTTCCCATTTCCCGGGTGTTATCTCTGTTCGGTACCGTTAGCTGGTCTTACTTGTTTTTGAGATAACGTCAGACGGAAACGTAGAAGCCTGCTAGCCTTCACGCACGAAATATTCTAGGTTTCAAAGAACACATCGTCAAGGAAAAACGTGAGGGAATTATCTTTCTTTTTCTATTTCTTTTTATCCGCGCGCAGGGGTAGGCGTGTTATAGTATTAAAGATTGGAGGATTCCTCATGCCACAGCCTGTTTTAATTGCCGTAATTATTCTCTCTGCTATTGCCATTATCGGCATTGCTTTGCTTTTATATTTCACCATTATTTCCCGTGGGGTTTTAAAGAAACAAACGCGTGATATTATCGGAACTTTTGAAAGAGAACACGCCATTCTTTTCGGTGATATTCAACGTTATATCTCTCGTTTAAAGGCCATTTCCGAATTAAATTTGCTTTATGTTGATCAATTTACCAAGTGGCAAATGAAATTCAAAGACGTCCGCGATGGAAACGATGCCAATGCTCAGGGAATCGTTAATTCCCTAAACGATGCTTTGGAAGCTAGACACTGGGGCGAATTAAAAAGCTTTATCCCAAAAGCCAAAAAGGACATTCAGGAATACGCTAACAACGTCGAACAATTAAAAAGTGATTTGGAAGGCGTTTTTAAAATTGAAGATGAAGTGGTTTCTCTTGCTTTGCAAGAAAAAGAGAAATATCGCACCATCAAACAAAAATTCTTTAATGGGCAAGATGATCTTTCACTTGTTGCAGACTCGATGAATTCCCTTTTCAAAATGATTGATAGCGACATTTTAAGAGCCGACGAGCAAAAAGAAAAAGCTTGTTATCAAGAAGCAAAAGACATTTATATGAATCGTGTGGATGATCTTTTGAATAAAATCGACCTCCTTTTAGGAAGCCTTCAAAAAACCTGCCTTGAATTAACAACCGTTTTGCCAGATAAAATCTCTTCGTTAAAGAACCGTTATCAACAAATGATGGCCAATGGCTATCCGTTAAATCACATTCTTCCTTCACGTGAAATTGACGATATGGACGAAACTCTTCAAAAGATGATTGAAAACGTCAAAGTGCTAAACAATAACGGCATTAGCAAAAACATCGAAACAATTCGTAACCGTATTGATGCTTATAACGAGCAATTCGACAAAGAAGAAGAAGCTCGAAAGGTGTTTGAAAGCCAATACGAAGGCATTTATCGTGAAGAAAACCAAGTACATCAGAATTTTGTCAATCTCTCCAATAGTTTAGATACCATCAAGACTTATTACCTTTTAGGGGCGGAAGACTTAGAGAAATTCAAAGAAATCAGCCAAAGCATTAACAGTGTCTCATCCTCAAAAACTCTTTTGGATAATTACGTTCATTCGAATTCCGCTCAGCTTTTCACTGTTCTTGTTGAAAAGATGAATTCTCTTAATGAAATGGTTCAAAAAGCCAAAGGGGAATTGGATTCATTCGAAAACTATTTGCAATCTTTAAAAGCGGATTCTCAAGAAGCGTCTAAGCTTATTCGTGAATATTTCAACAAAACCCGTGAAAAAGAAAGCGAGCTCCGTCTTTTAAATGTCGATGCTTTGAACAAGCGTTATTCTCCACGTTTCCAAGAAATCTACGGGATTATCGATGCTTTGTATGCTGATTTGATGAAAATGCCAATCAATGTCAAAAAAGTTCAAAGCGAAATGGCAGACTTAAAGACAAAAGGCGACTCCTTGTTAGCGGAGGTGGAAAGCACAAAAACGGATCTCCAAAACGCTGAAAAATCTATCCTTAACGCCAATCGTTATCGAAATGATGATACCGCCATGGACCAACTTGTTTCACAAGCCGAAGCAATGTTCGCCAATACTTCTTATAAAGAAGCCCATAATGCATTGAAAGATGTGCATGGATTAGAATAAAGGAAAAAGAATGATATATTTTGATAATGCCGCAACCACAAGGCCATCCCTTGCTGTTTTAGAATGTTTTGAAAAAGAAAACGAACAATGCTTTGCGAACCCTTCTTCGCGTCACGCTTATGGAAGAGAAGCATATCGTAAATTAGAAAACGCTCGCCTTTCTATCTTAAAAAGCCTTTCTCTTTCTAACGATTACCGTGTTTTATTCACCAGTGGGGCTTCCGAAAGCAACAATCTTGCAATTAAGGGAATTGCTAAGGAATACCTACGTAGAGGTAAGAGAATCATTACCACCCAAGTAGAACACCCTAGCGTTTTAGAGGCCTTCCGCTCTTTAGAAAAAGAAGGCTTCGAAGTCATTTACCTTCCTACAAAAGAAGATGGGACAGTGGATCCTGAAACTTTGAAAGAAAACATGAATAAAGAAACGATTCTCGTTTCGATTATGGCAACAAACAACGAAACAGGGTCCAATAACGATATTCTTGCTCTTTCAAAGATTGTTCATACCTTCCCGAAGGCTTTCTTCCACGTTGACGTTACCCAGGCCATCGGAAAAAGAGACTTACCTTACTCCTCCATCGATCTATTCTCCTTTTCTGGACATAAAATTCATGGTTTAAAAGGAACGGGAGCCCTTATTTTGAAGAAAAATATTGCTCTTTTACGCCAAATAGACGGTGGTGATCAAGAATATTTCTTCCGAGCTGGAACGGATAATCTTCCAGGAGATGAAACACTTGCCGTGGCTCTAGAAGAGGCTACAAAAAATCTCCAAGACAATATCGCTCACGCCAAAGAGATTTCCTCCTTCCTTCGTGAAGAACTTGAAAAAAACGATGAAATTCTTATGAATTCCCCATTGGAAGGCAGCCCATTTATTCTCAATTTCTCCTTAAAAAGAAAAAAAGCATCCGTTGTTACAGAAGCCCTTTCCCACGAAGGAATATACGTCTCAAGCGTCTCGGCTTGTAATAGCAAAGGAGAACCGATCTCCTATGTTCTTGAAGCAATGGGCTTTTCTAAAGAAAGAGCCATGAATTCTATTCGTCTTTCTTTCTCTCGAGAAAATACCTTAGAGGAAGCGAAAACCTTCTTAAACACCCTCCAAAACATCCTAGAAAGGACAATTAATCGATGAACTACGACCATATCATGATTCATTATGGTGAATTAAGCACCAAAGGAAATAATAAACGTGCCTTCATTAAAGAATTAGGCAAAAACATTCGTCACGCTTTAAAAGGATATTCTTCGTTAGAATATCATTCTGACCACGACCATACCTATATCACTTTAAACGGAGAAGATCCTAAACCCATCATTTCTCTTTTAGAAGAAGTGGCTGGCATTCAAAGAATTTCTCTCGTTTATAAAAGTGAGAAAGACTTTGAGACGTTAGCTAAAAATGCTTTGGGACTCATTCAAAACGAAGAAGGAAAAACCTTTAAAGTCATTGCCAAACGTATTGATAAAACCTATCCAAAACACTCTTTTGATATCGCCTGTGATTTAGGCGGATGCATTCTTAAAAACACCGATTTAAGCGTTGATGTGCATAAGCCTGATATTTCTCTTCACGTTGAAATTCGTGCCGAAGCGGCTTATCTTTACGCTCATTCTTATAGAGGGGCCGGAGGTTATCCTCTTGGAATGAATGGGAAGGTTATGATGTTACTATCAGGTGGCATTGATTCCCCGGTTGCAGCTTATCTTCTTCTAAGAAGAGGAATTCGTATCGAATGCATCCACTTTGCCGCTCCGCCTTATACTTCCGATGCCGTCTTAGACAAATTAAAAGACATCCTTGCCAAACTCAATATTTATCAAGCGGATATTCGTTTGAACATCGTTCCTTTCACCAAACTTCAACTGGCGATTTATCAAAATGTTGAGGAACCTTATTGCATCACCATTATGCGAAGAATGATGTTCCGTATTGCCGATAAACTAGCAAAATCCCATCATTGCTTAGGCCTTGCAACAGGAGAGTCCGTAGGCCAGGTTGCTTCCCAAACTCTCGATAGCATGATTGCTATCAACGATGTGACGAATTATCCAATTCTTCGCCCTTTAGCAGTCGTGGATAAACTCGCCTCTATTGCCATGGCGGAAAAGATTGGAACCTACGAAATTTCCGTTCGACCATTTGAAGATTGTTGCACCATCTTCAAACCGAAACGTCCGAAAACCAAACCAAAGATTTCGGAATGCGAATATTATGAAAAGCACTTCGAGTGGGAAAGCTTGGTTGGTGAGGCGGTCAAAAACGTTTCTGTCATCATTGTTAAAGATGGAGTTTCTACCTTCTATGAGCATGATGATATGCAAGAGGACAACGAAGAAAATAAGAGTGAGGCTGAATAAATCAGCCTTTTCTTTTAACCAAAAGAAAAAGCGCCCCGAGTTGGGACGCTTAACCTTTTAAGAAAATTTATTTCTCTAAAGCTTTTTTGGCGATATCGCAGAGATTGGCGAATCCGGTTGCATCATTGATGGCCATTTCGCTTAACATCTTTCTGTTGAGTCCGCCGTTTTCCTTAGAAAGAACACCAGCTTTTGTTAAGCCATTGATGAACTTAGAATAGGAGATGCCATTAAGACGGCAGCCAGCGTTAATACGCTTAATCCAAAGCTTACGGAAGTCGCTCTTACGATCGCGACGGGATGCATAAGCATAGTTATATCCGTGGAGAACTTGTTCTTTGGCGGTCTTGAAGAGAAGGTGTTTGGAACCAAAATATCCTTCTGCCTTCTTTAAAATTTTCTTACGACGTGCGCGAGTTGCGACACTACCTTTAACTCTTGCCATAGTTGATTATTCTCCTTCCTTATTTAGAAACCCATTCCTGGACCGTCTTTTCATCCTTCTTGTGGAGGTAGTAAGCGGTTGCGAGATGCTTTCTTTGCTTTCTTGTTTTACGTGGGGCTAAATGACCCATTCCAGCGTGGTGAACTTTAACTTTTCCGGTACCAGTGAATTTGACACGCTTTGCCATGGTACGGCTTGTCTTCATTTTTGGCATGAATGTTTCTCCTTTACTTTTTCTTGATCGGCATGAGGATTTCCTTATACCATTTTCCTTCCCAGTAGGGGGCTTTTTCGACAGATGCGACATCAGCGCAGACTTCATTGAATTTCTTCATGACATCTTCACCAATTTCGGTATGTGTCATTTGCCTTCCACGGAAGACAACGCAAACCTCAACACGGTCGCCCTTTTCAAAGAACTCGCGTCCTTTGCGGGCTTTGGTTTCCAAATCGTGTTGACCAATCTGAGGGGTGAGCTGAATTTGTTTAAGCTCTTGGACTTTTTGGTTCTTCTTCTTAAGCTTGTCTTGCTTTTGCTTTTCGAAGCGAACCTTTCCATAGTTGCAGATGCGGCAGACAGGCGGAACAGCCGTTGGTGCCACACAATAGAGATCAAGTTGGTAACTCATCGCTAAGCTATTGGCTTCACGAGAAGACATAACGCCAAGTTGTTCTCCTTCAGGACCGATTACGCGAACTTGCGGATAACGCACGTTCTCATTGATTGGATCGCGTCTTTTTTCTGGACGACGATTGTTATTGTTGTTGTAAGGTATAAGATCTTCCTCCTTCAAGTAATAAAATAGCGTGGACAATTTCCACGCACGCTTACCTTTGTTGTAGCGGTAGGGCCGATTTCCTTAGGAAGTCCGGCGAGTTCGTGGGAACTGCTTTCTACTTTATTAACGACAATTATTATCCCCTTTTTTCCTTTACTTGCAAGGACATTTTTTCAAAAAAAGAAACCCATTCCCTTTTCATTCAATAAAAGGTAACAAAAAGATACGATAAATGTTAAATAAAACAACAAGAAAATATTTTCTGAAACAAAGGAACAAATCTTTGCGTTTTGCTTAGAAAACATCAATGAAATTTGCATTTTTTTTGAAAATTATAGATAATACTCGCAACAGGGGTAAAGAAATTGGCTTCACAATACGCTATTTATGACACTTTAATCGACGACATCACGATGATTTCGGATGGGGTGGGACTAACAGGCCTTCTTTTTGGCGCTGTTGATCCTATTGATTCTTTGAATGAAGAGAATGTTCTCCTCTATGATGCCATTTGTGAGTTGAACCAATATTTCTTTGGTCAAAGAAAGAAATTTGATATCAAACTTGTTTATAACGGTTCTCCATTTGAAATGAAACTGTTTGACTATATTCGTACTATTCCTTATGGGGAAACAAGAACGTTTGAAGAAGTGGCGGAAGCAATTGGCGAGCCGAATGCTTCGAAGGCTGTCGCAAATGCTTTAGCGCATAATCCAATTCCTATCTTTATTCCGGATCATCGTGTGGTTGGAAAAGATGGTTCTTTGAATCCTTGCTCCTCTTCCATTGAATTCAAGAAATTCTTCCTTGAACTTGAGAAGAAATATCGCGATAGGTAATCATTAAAAATAAAAAAAGTTCCGATTTATCGGAACTTTTTCTTTACCTAAAATTAATATCTAGCCTTGGTATCAATAGATTTTTTAATAATCTTCTTGAATTCTTCTAAGCTAACAGTGATTTGCTTTTCATTACCAAAGACACGGTAAGTGACGCTATGATCTTTCATTTCGTTATCGCCAACAACCAAGGTGAATGGAATCTTATTCACTTGGGAATTACGTAAACGATAGCCTAACTTATCTTCAGAATCGTCCACTTTGACACGGATGCCCATATCAAATAATTCCTTTTCAACTTCATGAGCATATTGACCATGATGAAGATTCGAAACAGGAAGAACGTTCACTTGAACTGGTGCTAACCAGGTTGGGAAGGCTCCGCCATAGTTTTCAATGATGATGCCTAAGAATCTTTCGATGGATCCAAAGACAACACGGTGTAACATGACTGGTTCTTTCTTTTCACCATCTTTGTCTACATAGGTGCAGCCAAAACGATGAGGAAGGTTCAAATCAAGTTGGATAGTGCCACATTGCCAAGTACGGCCCATGGAATCACGAAGCTTGAAGTCAAGCTTTGGTCCATAGAAAGCGCCATCTCCAGGATTAACGGAATATTCATGTCCAGAATCGGTGCAAGCTTGAGCAAGGGCTTTTTCGGCCTTATCCCAGAATTCAGGGGTTCCGATATAGGATTCAGGTCTCGTAGAAAGAACGATCTTGTAGGTTAAGCCAAAGACATCATAGACCTCATCGAAGAGTTTCATGATGTTCTTTACTTCGTCTTCGATTTGATCAGGTCTAACAAAGATGTGCGTATCATCTTGTGTAAAGGCACGTACACGGAAGAGACCGTTTAAAGCGCCAGAAGCTTCGTGACGATGGACGTGTCCTAATTCAGCAAAACGCAAAGGCAAATCACGATAAGAACGAATGCTGGATTGATAAGAAAGAATAGCGCCAGGGCAATTCATCGGCTTAATGGCGAAGTCTTTACCATCAATCTTTGTCGTATACATGTTCTCTTTATAATGATCCCAGTGTCCGGAAATTTCCCATAATTCACGGGAAAGGATTGTTGGGGTTTCGATTTCAAGATATCCATAACGACGATGGACTTCACGCCAATATTCAAGTAAAGCATTCTTAACAATCATGCCATTAGGTAAGAAGAATGGGAAACCTGGGCCATAATCAGAAATGAAGAATAAGCCAAGGTCACGTCCTAATTTACGGTGGTCATTCGCCTTTCTTCTTTCCAAGATGTCGAGATGCTCTTTTAATTCTTCTTCGCTCCACCAAGAAGTACCATAGATTCTGGTTAATTGTTTATTCTTGGAATCGCCTCTCCAATAAGCGCCTGCGACAGAAAGAAGCTTAAAATGTTTGATTAAGGAAGTGCTTGGAAGATGTGGTCCACGGCAGAAATCGGTGAAATCACCTTGGGTATAGCAAGATAATTTTTCTTTTTCATGTTCCGCGATCAATTCCATCTTGTATGGATTATCATGGAAGATTTTACGAGCTTCATCGGCATCTAAATCTTGGCGAATGAAAGCGTTATTTTCTTTAGCGCATTTCTTCATTTCGGCTTCGATGGCTGGGAAATCCGCTTCGGTGATGGTCTTATCTCCGAAATCCACATCATAGTAGTAACCTTCTTCAATGGCTGGTCCAAATCCAAATTTGCAATCTGGATAGAGATGTTTCAAAGCTTGGGCCATCAAGTGAGAAGTGGAGTGATTTAAAATCTCAAAGGCTTCAGGGGTTCCGATTTTAACAAAGGAAACCTTATCTCCTTCCTTTAATTCGCTTCTCATGTCGGAGATTTTCTCGTTAATAATAACGGCGATGTCTTCTTTCTTGTTTTCATTGTCAACAAGTTTGGCGAGATCAAAGCCATTCATCTTATCTTGGTATTCAATCTCTTTGTCCTGATAAATGATTTTCATATTTATCCTTTTCTCTTTCCGGGCGAAAAATAAAAACGCCCTAATTGAAGGACGCTTCCGCGTGGTACCACCTTGTTTCATTTGCTAGGCAAATGCACTCTCCTGCTGTAACGTAGCTTGGCTTCGCCTGACTCATCGCCAGGAGCTCAGGAGTGGTACTTCATATGCCTATAGGCATTTAAGCATGTCTCCGTCAACGCC
Organism: Escherichia coli; assembly: GCA_963630675.1. GTDB lineage: Bacteria > Bacillota_I > Bacilli_A > RFN20 > CAG-826 > UBA4951. The sequence goes on along the minus strand of CAVGNR010000003.1, from coordinate 82,117 downwards.
CCTAAATTCTAAGACGATTGTTAGGAAATGCAAGGCTTTCTTTTGAAAAAAATAGCAAATATAAAAAAGCAAAGAAAAAAGCCCGCCGAAGCGAGCTTTTGCTTGTTAATGATTAGTCGATGTTAGAAATAACAGGGGTGGTCACAATACGCATGAAGTTTGTTTTTCCAGCGCCTGTAGGAGTGCCACCAGCAATGATAATGCGGCTTCCTTCCTTTACACCGAGGTCACGGGCGATCTTTAAGGCAATTGCTTCCATTTCTTCGATGAAATCAGGCATAGTGGTGGAAATTAAGTGAGCATAAACGCCCCAAAGCCAGCCACTTTCCAAAGCAACTTTACGGTTGTTGGTGATTGAAATGATTGGACAGCATGGACGAGCTTTAGAAATACGCTTGGTGCTCTTTCCTGTTTGGGTGAAATTGAAAATTAATTGGGCGTTGATAAGCAAAGCAGTATTGGCAATGGAGTTTGCAATAGCGTCATTAACCGTGTGATCGGAGCAATCGTATGCTTCCTTAGCCATATTTTCGTATGGAAGTTCACTTTCCATAGCACGGGCGATAGCAGTTTGCATAGAAACGGCTTCAACCGGATATTGTCCAGAAGCGGATTCTCCTGAAAGCATGACGCAATCGCTAGATTCATCGATAGCGGTGGCGACATCAGAAACTTCAGCACGTGTCGGACGTGGATGAGTGGTCATAGAATCAAGCATTTGGGTCGCAGTGATAACTGGTTTACCAGCTTGACGGCAAAGTTTGATGATTCGACGTTGGACAAGTGGTACTTGCTCTGGTGGAATTTCATCGCCTAAATCGCCTCTAGCAACCATAACGCCATCGGCTTCTTTGACGATTTCTTCAATCTTTCTAACACCTTCTGGGTTTTCGATTTTTGCAAAGATAGGGATATTTGGATTGCCATATTTAGCAAGAACTTTACGCATATCACGAATATCTTCAGGACGGCGGACGAAAGAGGCAAAGATTGCATCGACATCGTTTTCGACACCAAACTTTAAATCTTTTTCATCTTGTTCAGAAATAAACGGGATAGACAAATCGTCATCTGGAATATTCATGCCTTTTTGATCAGCAATCCAGTGGTTATTTTGAGCTTCAACGACAAGTTCGCGATTCTTTTCGTCTTTTTCGATAACTTTCAAAAGAAGGTTTCCATCATCGACAAGAATGGTGTGACCGACTGCAACATCATCATATAAGCCTGCATAGGAACAGGTGAATTTTTCGGCAGTGCCAAGAATTTTTTCGGCGGTAATACGAAGGATTTGCCCTTTTTTGACAATGACTTTTCCTCCTTCCATCATACCGGTACGGATTTCTGGTCCTTTTGTATCAAGTGCCACAGGAATATAGATGCCATATTTCTTTTCAAAAGAACGGGCGATTTCTAATTTCCTTAATTGTTCTTCGTGGGTGCCATGGGAGAAATTTGTTCTCACAACGTTCATTCCGGCTTGGAAGAGCTTATACATCATCTCTTCGTTATCGGAGGCTGGTCCAATCGTACAAACGATTTTTGTTTTTTTCATATTAAACATATTTCTATCTCCTTGTTATTTATTCGTTTTCTTGATGAGCTCAATCATATTTTTATGAGGATTGCGTTCCATTTTCAAAGCTTCATTAATATCGTAATCGACCAAATTGATGCCACGAATTCCTACGCATCTGCCACCTTTTCCATTAACGAGAAGGTCAACGGCATAAGAGCCCATTCTTCCCGCTAAGACACGGTCGTTTGCAGAAGGCGCGCCACCTCTTTGAATGTAACCAAGAACAGTGGCTCTCGTATTGAAGCCAGTATTTGCTTCAATCTCTTTGGCAAATTCATGAACGTCAGGATAAATCTTTTCCGAAACGATCATGATGGCACGTTTGTTGGAATCTTTCTCCCTCATCTTTCGTAATGCGGAGAAGACCTCTTCGTTACTCATCATAAAGTCAGGAGTAATGATGATTTCTGCACCTTCAGCTATGCCTGAATACAAAGCAAGATCGCCACAGTGGTTGCCCATTACTTCAATAATGGAACAACGAGAATGTGATTCGGTCGTATCACGGATTTTGTCAACGGCATCAATAATGGTATTTAGTGCCGTATCGAAACCAATGGTGAAATCCGTTGAAGCAATGTCGTTATCAATGGTTCCTGGGAGACCAATGCAATTGATTCCCAACTTCGTAAGATCTAATGCTCCACGATAGGAACCGTCTCCACCAATGACGACCAAGGCTTCAATTCCTCTTTTTCGAAGAATCTCGACCGCCTTCTTTTGGACTTCGAGATTCTTAAACTCAGGCAATCTAGCCGTTTTAAGAATCGTACCGCCAAGATTGACGATATCCGAAACCGAAGAACGATCCATAGGAACAATTTCTTCGTTAATTAACCCTTTATAGCCATTGTGGATTCCATAAACCTCCAAGCCATAAGAGAGTCCCGTTCTGACGACAGAACGGATGGCGGGGTTCATTCCTGGAGCGTCGCCGCCTGATGTTAGTATTCCGATTTTTTTAATCATTTTGCCAACCTTCAACGCTTAGATTATAAACTTACCCTGCACAATGGATAATAAAAATCGTCTTTTTCTTCTAAGAAAAGGCTTTCAAAAGATGTGGAAAACTTTATTTCTAGTGTGAAGAAAACTCTTTTTTTCCACATTGTATCGCATCTTTTTATTGATTTCTTATTGTGGAAAACCTTAAAAAGATTAGATTTTATCGAAGGAAAATGTATAATCAGACAAAAAGAAATGCTAAAATAGGAATATTATGAAAGAAGCAAAGCCAACAGATAGTTACAACGTATTGAAAGAGAGCTCTTACTCTTTTGAGGACGATGCTTATTTATTGGATTTTTATGCACCGATTCTTTCTTTAAAGGCAATCGGTGTTTATCTTGCTTTAAGAAATGAAGCAGGGGAAGAAAACAAACCTTTCTCTTCTTTCTACCTTCATTATCAAATTTCTGAAGGAGATTTCTTTTCTTCCTTAGAAGGCTTAGAAGCCATAGGCCTTATTAAGACTTATTTTCTCGAAAAGAGCGAATCCAATTCCTTTAGTTTTGCTCTTTATTCTCCTCGTTCTCCAGAAGAATTCCTCTCGAATGAGCTTTTAAGTGGGACTTTAATTCGTTTTACAAATGAAGAATACGTTCTCTCTCTTCAAAAGAAATACGCTTTATCTCCTTTACCTGAAGGATATCAGGATGTTTCTAAGAAGTTCATGGACCAATTCCAATTGGATATGAGTGGAAAACTATATCTATCTTTATCTTCGAAAAATTCTTTGGCGGGAAAGAGATGCCCAGCCATTAGTCTTTACTTTGATAAGAGAAAATTCTTAAACCGAATGAAAGAAGAACGTCCATCTTTCCAAGAGAATGTTCTTGCTAAAACGGAATATGTAAGGATTGCTCGTTACGCAAGCTTATATGCATTTGACGAAGAAACGATGGCTTCTTTCCTCCTTTCTTCAAGAAATGTTTTCGATATGAACAAAGAATATGGTTCAAGAGTGAATTTCCACGCTTTAGAGAAACTTTGCATGGATAATGACACTCATGAATACCTTCGAAGAAAAGCAGGAAAAGCAAGCGAAATACATGGCGAAAGTGGAGTGGCTACCGTTATTCGCGCCATGGATTCTATGAATTCCGTTGATTTTCTTACCCTTCTTCAAAAAGGCGGCAAGCCAGCGCAGAATGATTTGAAACTGATTAATACTTTGGTAGTGGAAATGGGCTTGCCTGAGAATGTAACGAACGCTCTCATTTTCCATGTGCTAAAAATCAATGACAACGCTCTTGTCCCTTCCTATGTAGAAGGGCTTGCCGCCACTTTGGTCCGTCAAGGAGTGGAAACGGCTTTAGACGCGTTGAATTATCTTGAACGCAATGTTAAAAAATCATGGAATCCTCAAACGACAACAAGCGATAAACCAACCTTTAAAAAACAATCGTCTTCTCTTCCAAAAAAAACTCTTCCTCCAAAACAGCCTCTTCCATCAAAAGAAGAAAAACCTGCTTCCGAAGAAGATGAGGACTATGACGCAATATTAGATAACTTATAAAGGAGAACGAAAATGGAAGAACTTAAAAAAATGAACGCTTTAGGCTTTCTCCCTGATCAAGATAGGGTGAATTCTCTTTTAAAAGACATCACAAACGACAAATCTTTGATGGATATTCTTCATGAATTAGGCATCCAGGATGAAGAAATCCCTTCTTATTTGCCACTTTTAGCAACCTATCAAGACAATCAAAAAGAAGTTAAAAAAGACCCTAACACCCTTAAAATGGTTTTAGAAATCTCCGACGCGGGAAAACTTACATGCCATTATGAAGAAACGGAGACCACAAAAGAAGAAAGACGTCTCTTAGAAAACTATTATTTTAGAGATTTTCCTGATGATTGGCTCGTTTCTTCTTTGAAATCTTTCCGCACGTTGAGAGAAAAAGAATTTAAGAAACATATCGCTCTTTCTTTAAAAGGAGCCTATCAGAACTGGTTCTATGCCTATGGTCCTTTAGGAGCGGGAAAAAGCTTTGCTTTAGCCGCCTTCTTGAATGATCAGGCTAGAAAAGGGAAAAAGGTCGCATTCATAAACGCAAACAAACGTTTCGATGAACTGAAAGGCTTGGCAATCAAAGACAAAATGAAATTTGATCAAACGATGCAAGAACTCTCCTCTTTAGACTTTTTAGCCATTGATGATTTCGGCTCTGAATTCAAATCTGATTACGTTCGTGATCAAATCGTCATTCCTTTATTAACGGAACGTTCTAAGAAACACAAGATTACTTTGTTTGCTTCCGATTATTCTCTTTCTGAAGTGGAGCAACTATATAACATACGTTATGGCGCAAATATCCTTGCTAGAAAATTAGTGGATATTATTCGTTGTAACCTCAAACCCGAAGAAGGGGAATACCATCTTGAAAGAGGCTTAGAAAATTTTGCTTCCCGTTAAAAAGGGATAAGAATCTAGTATTTTTCTGCTTTCTTCTATGCTGCCAGTGGTTTCTAAGTAAACTGTGGCAGCTTTTTTTAGTTCCTTAAATGGGAAAGAAGAATTCAACTTTAAGGCTTTTTCGATATCGACTCCCCGTTTTTTTAATCTTTCTTTCCGGATTTCTAATGGAGCATTTACCCCAATAATGAAGTCACAGCGATCTAGAAAAGGGGATGTTAGAAGAAGAGGCATATCAATGACGAAATTCTTTTCAGGATGTCTTCTTATTTCCTCTTCCGTACGCTTATACACGTAAGGATGAATGATGGAATTTAGGATACGCATCTTTTCTTCATCTTTTGAAACAATTTGAAGCAATTTTTTACGGTCTAAATGTCCTTTAGAAAATGCCCTTGGGAAGCTTTCTTTTAATCTCTTTTTAACATCCTTATCTTCATAAGACTCATGGGCGTATCTATCCGAATCCAAATCAATAAAACCTTTTTCGGAAAGATACGATGTTACCGTGCTTTTGCCGCTTGCAATAGGACCTGTTACACCGATAATGATGCCATGTCCCTCCTCTTTTTGACAAAGAGGGCAATAAAAGGTGCTTCTGCCATTCATAAAGATTCTTCGAATAGGCGTTCCACATCTAGGGCATTGTTTATTTTCTTGTCCATACACCTGAAGTTCATTTTGCATCTTTCCTGAGACGCCTTCTTTTGGGTGATAGCTTCGAATAGTGGAACCACCTAGGGCGATTGCTTCCGAGAGGATACGTTTTGTCTCTTTGAGTAGAAGATTGCATTTTTCTAAAGAAATATCTTCGCAAGGGGTTCTTGGATTCATCTTGCTGGCAAAAAGTATTTCTGAAGCGTAGATGTTCCCAATTCCCACGATTAAGTTTTGATCTAATAGAGCTTGTTTAATCGGATGTTTTCCTTTTTTCTGAAGAAGAGAGAAAAGCTCTTCGGAAGATATGGAAAAAGGCTCTTTTCCTAAAGAAGAAAGAGAGGAAACTTGAAGATAATCCTTTTCGTTGGATAACTCTAAGGTTCCGAAAGTTCTTACATCGTTATAATGCAAGGAACTTCCATCCACGAAATCATAAATCAAGATATCGTGTTTCTTTTGAGAAAGATCTTTTTCTTCGAAATAATATTTCCCTTCCATACGAAGATGGGCAATGACCACTTTGTCATTACTAAGATGAAAAATAAGGAATTTTGCACGGCGAGTAACCTTTAAAAAAGATTCGCCAACAAGTTCTTTTTGAAAAGAAAGAGTGCCACTTAGAACATTCTTTTCCCGGAATATACGAATATCCTTTATCTTTTTTCCGGGAAGATACTCATTTAAATAACGAACGATAGTTTCTACTTCAGGAAGTTCTGGCATAAATTAATCCTTTGCATCATACCAAGAATGGCCAATACCCGCTTCGACGGTGAGTTTAACTGGTAAAGAAACGGCAGAAGTCATGATTTTAGAAATGTTTTCTTTCATAAAATCCAATTCTTCTTTCGGAACAGCGAAAATCAGCTCGTCATGAATTTGAAGAACCATTTTGCTTTTGAGCTTCTTTTCTTCTAGGAATTGATCAATACGAACCATCGCGATTTTAATCAAATCAGCTGCCGAACCTTGAACTGGCGCGTTTAAAGCAGCTCTTCTGGCGGCCTCTCTTTTTACGAAATTCGGATCGTTGATTTCTCTAAGATATCTTCTTCTTCCAAACATCGTCGTAACGTACCCTTTTGTTTCGGCGTCATGAATGATTTGATTTAGATAAGTTCCTACTTCTGGATAAGATTGGTAGAAATTATTAATGACTCGTTTCGCTTCCTCAAAAGATGAACCGATTTGTTGAGCTAAACCAAAAACAGTCGTGCCATAAATAATGGCGAAGTTAATGGCTTTTGCCTGCCTTCTTAAAGCAGGCGTGACCTCGTCAACATGGAAAATCTTCTTGGCTGTTTCTGTATGAACGTCATGATTGTTATTAAAAACATCGATATAGGCTTGGCAAGAAGATAAAGCGGCCAAAATTCTTAATTCGATTTGGTGATAATCTAAAGAAAGGAGAAGGATATTGGGATCGTCATAATAGAAAGCCTTACGGATTTGTCTTCCTTCTTCGTCTCTTGCGCTGATATTTTGAAGATTTGGCGAAGAGGAAGAAAGACGCCCGGTAGAGGTTTGAGCTTGGTTGAAATAAGAATGGATTTTCTTATCTTCTTTAATATAAGGAACCAATCCATCAATGTAAGTGCTTAAGAGCTTAGCGTATTTGCGATAATTTAAAATCATCGGAATAATGGGGTGAAGATTCTCTAATTCCGTTAACGCTTCAACGGAAGTGGAGCCTTTCTTCGTATCCGGAAGGGCGAGGTCTTTATATAGAACATCCGCGACTTGTTTCGAGGAGTTGATATTGAATTCTTTCCCTGCCAAAGAATAGATTTTTTCTTGGTATTCCTTCTTTTTCTTTTCGAAAGAGCCTTTAAAATCCTCGAGAACTTCCTTATGAATTGGGAAACCCTCTAATTCCATTTTAGCAAGCACCTTCATAAGGGGCATTTCCACATCCGTATAAAGGGAATATGCGTCGACACTCTTAAGGTTTTTTATCGCTTTTTCTTCTAAAGACAAGGCGAAATAAGCCATTTTCATGCAGCTTTTCATTTGTCCTTTGCTAAAGAGAGAAATTTCTTCCTCTTCAGAAGAAATGTCTACCCCGAAAGAGGAATAAACGAGATTAGGGTTGCTATTTAAGGAAGAATCTTGCAAATAAGCGGCCAAAAGAAGGTCGTTTTCAATTCCCTTCAAAGAAATGCCTAATAAAGATAAAGCGTAAATCGAGGCCTTTCCATCGTAGATATCTTTGGATATATTGGGATCTTCGAGCATCTTTTTAGCCAATGGATCTTTTAAGAAAACGTCTAAAGTTTCGTAATAACTTCCCTCTTCATTAGCAAAGGCGATGCCATATACTTCTCCATCGTGATAAGAGGAATAATCCATATCCAGGGCTACGCCGATTTTCTTTCCGAAAGAAATGCCCTCTAAAGAAGTCGCTTGTTTCGAGACGATTTCGCTATTGGTCTTTTCTTGCGCTTTTAAATTTTGAGGTAAACGGAAAAGCAATTGTTTTAACTCATATTTATTCGCAAACGCGGAAACCTCAGAAAAAGAATAGCCTTTATATTCCAACTCTTCGAGAGAGAAGGGCAATTTTACATCGGTTAGAATCGTAGCAAGCTCATAACATTGCTTGCCTTGTTCGGCATAGGTGACGATATTTTGCCAAGCCTTTCCTTTTTGAGATGGTGCAACTTCAAGAATTTTAGCAAAAGAACCGTAGTCTTGAATGAGTTTAACGGCCGTTTTGTCCCCAATGCCCGGAATACCAGGAAGATTATCGGAGGAATCTCCTCTAAGTCCCTTATAATCGATGATTTGGAGAGGATCAAAACCGTATTTTTCCTTCATGTTCTCTTTCGTGACAAGGTCCATATTGGACAAGCCCACTTTCAAAAGAGAGACCGAAATATGGGAATCGATTAATTGAAGATAATCCTTATCGGAAGTAAAAACTTCAACCTCATATCCTGCTTTAGAGCCCATTTTTGCGACAGTTCCGCAAATATCATCGGCCTCGATACCGTGTTCTTCATAACAAATGATTCCCAAGGCTTTGCATAATTCTCGTGAGATGGGGAACTGTTTCTTTAAATCCTCTGGGCATGGTTTTCTATTGGCTTTGTAATCTTTGTATTCTTCTTTGCGGAAGGTGTGAGAATCCGCATCGAATCCAATGAAAACAGATTCACCTCCTTTGAAAGAAGAAAGAAGCTTCGTGAGCATATTTCCAAAAGCGAAAATCGCGTTTGTTGGTATCCCACTCTTTGTGGACATAACCGCTCCTCCGCCATAAGAAGTTGCATAATAAGCACGGAATAAAAGGCTGTTCCCGTCTATTACGAATAGTTTTTTCATACGTTGCCTCCTAATAATCTAACATCATCGATGATAAAGGAACCGTTTTTCCTTGTGTCTTTATGGGCACGAAAAAGGATTACCGCATCGTTCTTTAAGATTGGATAGTTTTTTTCGAACACTTCAGAGAAAAGAACGAATTCCTTTTCAGAATTGGCGTCATATAGTTGCATAAACGCCATCTTTTTGCCTCTTTTTGTATTAATCGCTCGAATGGATTTAATCACGCCTGCACTGATAATGGGTCCGTTTTTCTCCTCCATATCTGCCAAAGAGATGGCGTTTTCTTTTTTCAAAACGTCTTCGTAAAGAGAAAGAGGGGAGTCACTTACCATCATACCTAAGGCATCGTATTCTCTTTGCAAATTGATGCCTTTATCGTCTAAGACATTTTCTAAAACAGGTTTAGAAATGCCAATTTCCATCAAAAATTGTTGCCCATCGGTTCCAAAAAGCATTTCTGCATATTCCATCGCGGCATAGGCGCTTGCTCTTAAAGATTCTCTTGATGAACATAATGAGTCAAAACAACCTGCATCAATCAGTTTGACGAGGGTTTGAAGATTGAGGCCGTATTTCTTTGTGCGTGCAGCAAAATCAAAGATATCTTCGTATTTTCCATTCATCATTCTTTCGTCGATGATAGAAGAGAGAAATTTGCTTTGAAGACCCTTAATTAAAGACAAAGGGAAACGAAGGTTGTTTTTATCAATTACAAAACCCATCTCAGAAAAATTAATATCCGGAACGGAAAGAGAAATACGCATCTCTTTTAATTCACTCAGGGTGTTTGCAAATTTGCTGTCTCCTGGAGAAAGAGAATCGAGAATCGAACAGAAGAATTCTTTAGGATAGTGAACCTTTAAATAAGCCATTTGGCAAGTTAAAACGGCATAGGAGAAAGCATGTGATTTATTGAATCCATAATTGGCAAAACGAAGAATCAAATCGTAGACCTTCCTTGCAAGCGCTTCATCCTTGCCATTTTGAATGCATCCTTGAATAAAGGAACCTTTTAAAGACTCCAATTTATCAACATTTTTCTTCGAAATCGCACGGCGGAATAAATCCGCTTGTCCAAAAGAGAAACCAGCCATTTCTCTGACGATTTGCATGATTTGTTCCTGATAAACAATAATGCCGTATGTATCTTTTAAGATTGGTTCAAGTTCTTTCGATAAGTAAGTGATTTTTTCTAATCCTGCTTTTCTTCGGGCGTAGGAGGGAATGGAATCCATTGGGCCTGGTCTAAAGAGGGCTAAAAGAGCTGCTACATCTTCAAAAGAAGTAGGCTGAACTTCTTTAATTGCTCGTTTCATCCCTAAACTTTCTAACTGGAAGAGGCCCATTTCTTTGCCGTCTCGAATGATTTGAATGGCTTTCGGATCGGTGTAAGGCAAAGTGTAAGGCGATAAGGTAACGTCCTCATATTTTCGAATCAAAGCAAGGCATTCATCGATAATTGTAAGATTCCTTAATCCCAAAAGGTCCATCTTTAAGAAACCTTGTTCTTCCAAAAAATCTTTTTCTAAGCAAGCAACAAAGCCCACTTCGTTGTTATTTGTGGTCGGTAAAACTTCGTATAAAGGCTTATCGTTAATCACGATTCCTGCGGCATGCAAACCCGCTTGGCGAGGAAGGCCTTCGATTTTAGAAGCTAAAGAAACTAAAGTTAAAAAATATTTATCTCCATCGATGATGGATTTGAATTTGGGGGAGTGGACATAATTAAAACGTAACGAATGATAAGGGTAAAGCATCGCATCGATTAACAAAGAGACCTCTTTTTTATCATCGTATCCATAGATTCTTCCAACATCACGTAAAGCTTGTTTGGCTAAGATGGTTTGGGTTGTCAACACATGGCCGATTCTATCTTTTCCCCATTTCTTTTGAAGATAGGTAACAACTCTTTCACGAGAAATATCCGCAAAATCAACGTCGATATCTGGCATAGACTGTCTTTCCGGATTTAAGAATCTTTCAAAAATGAGGTTATAACGGATAGGATCTAATTCGACAATTCCTAAAGAATAAGAAACCAACGATCCTGCCCCAGAGCCTCTTCCTGGACCGACTGTGATGCCATTATTTTTAGCGTAATTAACATAATCCGAAACCAATAAGAAATAGTCTGCATAACCCATACGGTTTATGACATCAAGTTCATAATTCAATCGTTTTTCGTAGTTTTCATCGTAATTAGGGAGTCTTTTAGCGAGTCCTTCCTTAGCGCATTTAGCAAGATATTCCTCGCTAGAAAGTCCTAATGAATTAGGGAAATGAAGCAAGCCACCTCGTTTTTGAAAGAAGACGAAAGCTTTGCACGCGTCTTTGATTTCTTCTGTTCTATCGATTTCTTCCTCACTATAAAAAGAAAAGATTTCTTCGTTGCTTAAAAAGCATTCGTTTCCGCTTTTTTCTTTGATAACGAGGTTAATATTCTTTTGCACGGCGGAAAGTATCTCTAAGGCAATCGCATCTGCTTTCTTTTCGTATCGAAGAAAAGGGAAAGCGACCGTTTTATAAGAATATTTTTTAGAAAAACCCCTTATTTTATCGACATATTCTTTATTTTCCGTCCAATAAGGGAGAGCAAGATATACCTCAGAGAAATTCTTTATTTTATGAGCTAAATCGAAAGCGTATTTTTTCTCTTCTTCAGGATTTAGTTTAGCGAAGACGAGAGGATTTGGAGAATAAACGAGAAGAAGTCCATCTGCATGTTTTTGAATATCTTCCAAAGAAAGTTTCTCTTCCGAGATAAGCAAGGTAAGGGGAAGAAGATTTCGATATCCTTCTTCGTTTTTTACATAAAGTGAAAAAGTCTCTTCGCCATAGGCAATATCCATCCCAAAGATAGGGGTGATGCCTGCTTCTAAAGAACGATGGGCGAAAGGCGCATACCCTGACATTGTTCCCTTATCCGTTAAGGCAATCGAAGAATAGCCATATTTCTTTGCTAAAAAAGGAAGCTTGTTTACTTCTAAAGCGCTTTGAAGATAAGAGAAACCGCTATATACATGCAAAGGGATAAATGCCATACTCCCATTATACTAGATTCTCTTCTCCTATGGAGAAAGGGAGAGAGAAAATGTAGAATATTCGCATGAAACTAGTGTCATTTAACGTCAATGGAATCCGTGCCATTCTTAAAAAAGGATTTGAAGAAAGCTTCGATTCCTTAAACGCGGATATTTTCTTTATTGAAGAAAGTAAGTTCACGGAAAACGGCAAAGATCCTTTTCCGTTTGAGAAAGAAGGCTATCATCTTTATCAAAGAACCAGCCAGATGAAAAAGGGATATTCGGGGGTTGCTTGCTATAGCAAATTGGTTCCCTTAAGTGTTCATTATGGCCTTAAAGAGCATAAATATGATGAAGAAGGGCGTGTGATTACGCTCGAGTTTGATAATTTCTATTTCGTTGGCGCGTACGTCCCTAATTCCGGAGAAGAATTAAAACGTCTTTCTTTCCGTATGCAATATGAGAAAGATCTTGTGGAATATCTAACGGAATTAGACCAGAAGAAACCGGTTATTTATACCGGAGACTTGAATGTGGCTCATAATGAGATCGATTTGAAAAATCCTTCAACAAACCACCATAACGCAGGTTTCACCGATGAAGAAAGAAATGCGTTTTCTAATCTTCTAAGTAAAGGCTTTGTCGATACTTTCCGCGAGTTATATCCAAATACAGTCACTTATTCTTGGTGGAGTTATCGTTTCCACGCAAGAGAAAAGAACGCCGGTTGGAGAATCGACTATTTCCTTGTCTCAAAACGTCTTATGGATAATGTGAAAGACAGCAAAATCCATACGGAAATTCTTGGCTCGGATCATTGTCCGGTTGAATTAGATATCGATTTATAAAAAAGAGGAGATTTATTTCTCCTCTGTTTTCTTTTCTTTTTCTTCCTCATCTTCTTCAAGAAGCATTGGGATTGGCTTGAAGTAGTGGTAAACACATTCAAAGAGATAAACAACGGAAATATACATTAATGGAATGCTAATTCCGAAACGGAAAACAACATCTTCAACATTGTTAATGCCTTGTGTTAAAACCCAAATATCGAATGGAATTAACGCTAAAGGAACAGGGAGAAGAAGGCATTTATCGACCATGGAATTATGTGAACGATGTTTAGGACTTGCTAACATCCAAATGAAATCAGCGATAGGCCAGATTCCGCCAATTAATGTCAGATAGGTAAACACATATCTTTTCCAGTCTTTGATGCCAATTACTTCTAAGAGAATAAGAAGACCGATAGTAAAGAATACCACTGAGAAAATGACTAATTCTCCACAATAAATTAAAATGGTTTTCTTTTGTTCTTTTGTGTAGTTCGTTTTTTCCATATTATCTCCTCAATTTAGCGAATTGTTTTTATGTTTCTTGCAAAGGAATGTATAGCTTCCATCAGGGTTTTTAACGATTCTTGCAGGTTCTTCTGTATGCCAAGGATTTTTGGAAGGGCAGAAAGGACATTTCCAATGCTTAGGAATTTCGACTTCGTCTTCATCTTCAGAATAATTGTCGATTCCGTATTCTCCGTTTGGATTAGAATACGTGCCACTTTCTTCTATGTCTTCTTCCTCTTCCTGATTAGGAACCGAGTAGGATTTTGGTTCCTCATAATGATTGATGTTCGCCCCTTTGTATTTCACTTTACGAATAATGCCATCATTTACTGGACGTTTAATGATTTCTTCTTCTTCGTCATCGTTCAAAAGAGGGTCATCGGAAGCGCTGTATCCCGTTTCTGGGACGATGTTTACGAAAGAAACGGCTTTTTGCGAAACTTTCTTCACCCCATCCTCCACCTTTGGCGTCATTTTTTTCACGGGAGAGACGACGATGGCTAAAGAAACGAATTCTGCACTCGGCTTATGAAGGATATCATCGCTTCTAAAGGTATGATCAGGATAATGTTCCTTAATGAGCAAGAAATCCTCATCTTCAACGGTGTATGTAGCAACGATAATCCAGTCTTTGTCTTGACTCTTAAGGCCTTTTTTACGTGCCTTTTTATCAATCATCGTAAGCATCGCATCGCCATTTTGGGCGTAGACAAACAATTCATCCCAACCAAAATGAATGCCAACTCTTTTCTTGATGCGATTATTAAGCTCGGTGGCACGATTTTGAAGAGCGATAAGTTTCTTTTCTTCCAAATCATCGCTCTTATTAAAGGAAACGGTCTTAACTTGAACTTTCTTGATTTCTTGTTTTTTCTTAAATGCTTTCTTTTCTTTTTGAAGAGGTTTCGATTCAACTTTCTGAGGAGAGGTAACAGGGGAAGCGTCTTTTTCTTCTGTAACAAGCTTTTTCTTTTCTTCCTTTAAAACTTCTTGATACTTCTTAACCTTAACACCATCTAAAGAAATCTTTTCTCTGTCTTCCTCGGGAATTTTATCCAGAAGTTTCTTAAACCAATCGGTTAAGGTTGGATAGCTTTCAAGGCGGTTGGCCAAAACATCTTGATGAGCAAAAGAAGAGGTCTCATCAAGCAAATCTAAAACAGGGGAAGAAATCTCGTTTGGTTCAGGTTTTTCCTGCTCTTTGGCATGCCAGCCGTTTTTATAAGCGTTTAAATCAAAAAGGATAAATCTTCCATCGCCTACATAATAACGAAGAAGAACAAAAGGAACGATTTCTTCGTCGAAATAACCGACTTTGTTGTTTTTCCTTCTTGCTAAATAAGCACGGAAGAGGACATTTTGGGAATTTTCAAGAATCTTGCTTAAAGGGGAAGTTTCATCCTGATAATTTTCAATTTGCGTCAAATAAGTTTTACTAATTTCAAATACGTTTGCCATAAATCTTAGTAAGTATAACATAGAACGTTCATTTTTCTTAAACGAAGCAAGAGAAGTTTTCGATATCATAGGATGGTTGACCTCTTTTTCTAAAGAAAAAGAAAGGATGAAAAACAATCCTTTCTATCGTAAGAAAACGTCTCTTTTTTAAGAGAAAGAATACGAAACGCCCTCTTTTAAAGAAAACCCCTTCCTATTAAGAAAGGAAGAGGTCATCAAGAGATTTAACGAAGGCGTCTAATTGATCAAGGGATTTGATTTTGCAACCGCTTGCCTGAGCGTGTCCGCCACCTTCCCACATATTCGCAACTCCGGAAATATCTTTTCCTTTGCTACGAATGGAAATTCTCCAGCAGTAATCTTTTGGATTTGGGTCTTCGGTAATAGAGCACCAAGCATTGATTCCTTCGATATTTGCGAAGAGATTGACATTGTTCTTCCCTTGTTCGGAGGTAATCTTAAGCTCTTTTTGAACGGAATCTGGTAATAGATAATAAGCGACTCCATGCGGGGATACCGAGAAATGGTTAAGTACGTATGCCGTTACTTTCAAATCATCGATATTTTTCTCATACATTTTTAAATAGATATCGCGAATGGAAATTCCTGTTTCGATAAGAGCACTGGCACAAGCGAATGTGTGAGCGTTTGTGGAAGAATATTGGAATCTTCCAGAATCTCCGACAATACCGATATAAAGGTAGGAAGCTGCTTCCTTAGAAAGAGTGGTTCCCTTCCACTTTAAGAGGATGTCGGTCATAATTTCGGCCGCAGCCGCTGATTCTTTATCTAATATAGGATGAGAAGCAATCTCAACCTTACATGGGTGATGATCTACTTTCAAAATCTTTTTAGCCTTTGTGTAGCGAGGGTCAGCAATTCTTTCGTGGTCGCCAACATCGCAAATAATAGCTAAGAAAGGCTCATCGAAATAGGAATCGTTGAGTCTTTCTGTTTCTGGGAAAAGCCTTGGAGTGAAAGTCACATGGTTATCGCCAACAAAATGGACATCTTTATTTGGGAAATTATCTTTAATAAAGGTATAAAGACCCATCTGGGTGCCCATTGCGTCAAAATCTGGTTTAATGTGGCGGAAAATAACGATGTGATCGTACTTTTTAACACAAGAATAGAAATATGAATAATTCTTTTTTAAATCTAATCCGTAATTCGTGATTTCTTTTGGTAGTTTGGCCATATTATAAAGTTCCCTCTAATGCGCTATAGCAATCGCGGGCAATCATAACTTCCTCATCGGTTGGAATGACAGCCACTCTAACCTTGCTATCGGGGGTGGAGATTTCTCCTTCTTTGCCAATTAATTCGTCGTTCTTTGCCCAATCAATATGGATATCTAAAGCCTCAGAAATATCGTCTAAGATCATTTTGCGGCAAATTGGGTTATTCTCGGTAATACCGGCAGAGAAAATGAGCATGTCTGCTCCGCCTAAACGAACATAATAAGAGCCAACGAAATCGGCAACTCTTCTTGCCCAAAGTTTTAAAGCGTTGATACATCTCTCATCGCCTTTTTCTGCGGCCGCTAAGATATCACGTGTATCATTCGAAAGGCCAGAGACACCTAAGAAACCGGACTTTTTATTCAAAATATCGTAAATTTCTTCGGAGCTTTTTCCTGTGCAAGTGGCAAGATAATAATAGACGGATGGGTCGATATCGCCACAACGTGTTCCCATCATAACGCCACCTAATGGGGTAAGGCCCATAGAGGTTGCCACGCATTTGCCATCTTTAATGGCACAAATAGAAGCGCCACTTCCTAAATGGAGAGTGATAATACGTTTGCTTTTATCGCCATGGAAATAATCTTTGATGGCTTTATCAGCTAAATAGTGGTGGGAAGTACCATGTGCACCATATCTTCTGCAATCGTATTTTTCAGTGTATTCATATGGGATTGGGTATAAATAATCCTCAGGTTGCATGCTTTGATGGAAAGCAGTATCAAAAACAGCGATGGTGACAGCGTTAGGTAACACCTTTTTGAAAGCGTGATAGCCAATTAAATGAGCTGGAGCGTGTAAAGGATCAAGCGGAACAAGTTTGGTGATCTTCTCTTCTGTATCCTCATTAAAATAGGCGGATTTAGAGAAATACTTACCACCTTGGACAACACGGTGACCAATGGCTTTGATTTCCTCGAAATCTTTAACGATTTCGTAGTCCTTCAATGCTTTTAAAATTAATTCAACACCAACGTTATGATCCATAATTGGAAGATATTCGTCGTGTTTTTCTCCTTTGTATTTCAAACGGAAATGAGCATCTTCGTGCCCAATTCTTTCAACTAAGCCTTCGCAAATAACTTTTTCTTCTGGCATCTCAAAGAGTTTATATTTGATTGAAGAAGAGCCAGCGTTAACGGCCATGCATTTTACCATAATTTTTCTTACCTCTTTTTATCGCTAAACATTCTAATCTAACTTTCTGCTTTCTAAAAGGGAAAAGAACCATAAAATGCCAATTACGTACCTCATTTCCTTTTGCGTGCGCACGTATAGATACGATATAATGTAGAAGATAAAACAAAACAGGGAGGGTTATTATGGCTTACGGCATTCTCTATGACTTTTTGATGGGTCAAAGCATTGAGGCGTATCGTTACTTTGGCGCCCATTTTTTAGACAAAGAAATTGATGGGAAAAAAGTCTCCGGAGTTGTTTTCCGTTTATATGCCCCTCTTGCAAACGATGTGTCGGTAATCGGTGAGTGGAATAATTGGGACGTTACACGAAATAAGATGGAGAAAATCGATCCTTCTGGAGTGTTCGAAACCTTTGTTCCTGGTCTTCATAATTACCAATCCTATAAATATCATTTCCTAAACGCTAAGGGAGAATATGTCGATAAAGCGGACCCTTTTGCTTTCTTCTCAGAACTAAGACCGAATACTTGCTCTCGCCTTTTTGACATTGAAAATTTCATTTGGCATGACGAAACATTCTTAAAAAAGAGAGATAGAGGTTTCGATAAACCAGTTTCTATTTACGAAATTCATCTTGGTTCATGGAAAGGCCTTATTGATGGAAGGTATCCTTCTTATGAAGAGGCCGCGGATTATTTAATCCCATATCTTAAAGAAAATGGCTTCACGCATGTAGAAATCATGCCTATTTGCCAATATCCTTTCGATGGCTCGTGGGGATATCAAGCAACTGGTTTTTTCTCGGTTGACTCACGATATGGCAACCCTTTCCAATTGATGTCTTTTATCGACCGTATGCATCAAGCTGGCTTTTCTGTCATTTTAGATTTTGCTCCTGTTCATTTCGCTAACGATAAATTCGCCTTAAGAGAATTCGATGGCTCTTGTTTATATGAATATGGCGATATGAAACATACCTTCTCCCCATGGGGCTCTTGCTATTTTGATTTAGGAAAAGACCCTGTTCGTTCTTTCTTAATGAGTGCGATGAATTATTATCTTGCTTATTTCCATTTTGATGGAATTCGTGTGGATGCTGTTTCCAATATCGTTTATTGGGAAGGCAATAAATCTCTCGGAGAGAATTATGGCGCCACGGAATTTATCAAACGTTTGAATGGCAAACTGCATTTGGCTCATCCTTCAATTATTATGATTGCCGAAGATTCCACGGATTTTACTGGTGTGACCAAACCTTTGGAATATGGCGGTCTTGGCTTTGATTATAAATGGGATCTTGGCTGGATGAACGATACTTTAAAATATTATTCTCTCGATCCAATCTATAAGAAATACGAACACCACGATATTACTTTCTCCATGGCTTATTTCTTTAGCGAAAATTTCCTTTTGCCTTTATCCCATGACGAAGTGGTGCATGGCAAGGGTACTCTGATTAATAAAATGTTCGGGGATTACGAAACGAAATTTGCTCTCTTAAGAAACCTTTTCACCTACCAATTCGCCCATCCAGGCAAAAAACTTAATTTCATGGGCAACGAAATGGCCTCCTTCGATGAATGGAATGAAACCCGTTCTCTTCCTTGGAATCTTTTGACCTATCCGAAACACGATTCCATGAAACGTTTAGTAAGAGACTTAAATCTTATTTATCAAGCGGAAGAAGCCATGCATAAAGAAGAATACAATCCCGCTCATTTTGAATGGATGATGGTTGACAATTCCGATCAAAGCGTGTTTGCTTTTGAACGGGATTACGGCGATTCTTCCCTCCTTTTCCTTTTCAACATGACTCCTAATTTCTATCCAAATTATGATGTAGGGGTTAAAAAGAAGGGGTTTTGGAAAGAAATCTTCAATTCCGATAAAGATGTCTATGGAGGAAACAATCAATATAATGGGTTGCCTCTTTTAGCAGAAGATGGCGCTCCAGAAGGAAGAGCGTATCATATCAGTGTGAAACTCGCCTCCTATGGCGCTATGATTTTTAAGTTAGAAAATCCTAAGAAAGAAACGAAAACACACAAAAAGAACACCGTTACGAAGAAAAAGAAAACTACGAGAAAGGCTAAGAATTAATCTATGATTTTTGACAATAAAGAAGAATTCAAAAAAGAATTTGAGAAACGCTTAACGGAACTATATGGCCGTTCAGTCGAAGATTCTCATATCACGGAAAGATATGAAGTATTAGGCGAAATGGTTCGCGACTATGCTGGTATTGGCTGGAGAAGTTGCCGTGAAGACACATGTGACAACGGGAGAAAGCAATGCATTTATTTCTCCATGGAATTTTTAATCGGAAGATTGCTTTTAAACAACCTTCAGAATCTTGGAGTTTATAAGGTTGCCAAAGAAGGATTGGCTGATTATGGCATTGATATAAACGAACTTGAAGATCAAGAACCGGATGCAGGCTTAGGAAATGGTGGCTTAGGTAGATTAGCCGCATGTTTTTTAGACTCTGCCGCTTCGCTAGGCTATCCAATGCACGGAAATACCATTCGTTATGAATACGGTTTCTTCAAACAGAAATTCGTAAACGGAAAGCAAACGGAGCTTCCAGATGAATGGCTTTCTAACGGCTTTGTCTTTGAAGTGAAAAAGCCAAAACACGCTGTCGAAGTGGAATTTGGTGGAAACGCAGAAACCTATTTAAAGCCAAACGGTGAATACGCTCTTCGTACCGTAAACGCTACTCACGTTCGCGCTATGCCTTACGATGTTAGCGTGGTTGGCTATCATAATGGCGTTTCTAATACCCTTCGCCTTTGGAGTGCTGAACCAAGCGAAAAGAACCTTCCAACCGATGTTTCTTTCGATGATTATCTTTCTACTTTAAAAGAACTTTCCTTTGGCTTATATCCTGATGATTCTACCGAACATGGCCGTATTCTTCGTCTTCGCCAACAATATTTCCTTGTTTCCGCAGGCCTTCAATCCGTTATGCGTGGAGAATATGGGAGATATAAGACTTTAGAACATTTAAAAGATCATTATGTTTTCCAATTAAATGACACCCATCCAATTCTTTCTATCCCAGAAATGATGCGTCTTTTAATGGACGTTTATGGTTTTGGTTGGGATGAAGCGTGGGATCAAGTAACCCATTCTATCGCTTATACAAACCACACCGTTATGCCTGAAGCCTTAGAAAGATGGCCAGTTCAATATGTGCAAAAACTCCTTCCACGCGTTTATATGATTATTGAAGAAATCAATCGTCGTTTTAACGCTTATATGGTGGAAAAAGGAGTGGATCCAGCAAAAGCTTATCAGATGCAAATCATCAAAGATGGCCAAATTCATATGACAAACATGGCTATTTATGCTGGTTTTAGTGTCAATGGTGTTGCTAAAATCCATACTTCCATTCTTGAAAACTATACCTTCAAGAATTTCTATGAGCTTTTCCCAGAGAAATTCTCCAATAAGACCAATGGCGTCACCCATCGTAGATGGTTGCTTTATTCGAATGAGAAGCTTGCGTCTTTAATTACCTCCAAAATCGGTGATGAATGGATTATGCATCCAGAGAAACTCATCGCTTTCAAGGCTTTTGATACAGATAAAAAAGTTCAGAAAGAGATCATGGAAATCAAACACGAAAACAAGATTAAATTTGCTGATTTCGTGATGAAAACATATGGAATTGAAATCTCTCCAGACGCTATTTTCGATGTTCAAATCAAAAGACTTCACGCTTATAAGAGACAACTTTTGAATCTTTTCCATATCATGGCGGAATATCTTGAACTCAAGAAGGACCCTGCCAATTTCCATATGGAGCCTCATGTTTACATTTTTGGTGCAAAAGCCGCTCCAAGCTATGAATATGCCAAATGCATTATCGAATTAATCCTTGCTGTCCAAGAGGTTATCAATAATGACGAGGATGCCTCTAAATTCATGAAGATCATCTTTGTAGAAAACTATGGGGTCACTTTAGCGGAGCATATTATTCCTGCGGCTGACCTTAGTGAACAAATCTCTACCGCTGGCAAAGAAGCCTCAGGCACCTCCAATATGAAACTCATGATGAATGGCGCTTTAACTTTAGGAACCTTAGATGGCGCAAACATCGAAATTGCGAAACAAGCCGGAGAAGAAAACGAAATCATCTTTGGCTTAACCGCCGAAGAAGTGGAACGTAAAAACGAAGAAGGAAGCTACAATCCTTGGGATGTCTACAATAATAACAACCTCGTAAAAGAAGTCATGGATTCCCTTTTCTCCGGACCTTGGGCTTTAAAAGCCAATGGCCGTTTCCAAATGATTTTCGATGAAATCATGAATAAGGGAGATCAATACTATATTTTGGAAGATTTCGCCTCTTATTGTGACGCTTGCAAACGTGCGGAAGAATTCTATCTTGATAAAGAAAGATGGGCTAAAGCCGTTATTGATAACATTTCTACTTCTGGGGTCTTCTCCTCTGATAGAACCATTGAAGAATATAACTGTGATATTTGGCATCTTAGTAAATACGGAAGCCATAATTAGGTAACAAAAATATTCGAAAAACAAAAGAAAGCCGCCTTATTATAGACGGCTTTTTCAATCAAATTATCTTTCCTTTATAGAGCAAGGAAGATTAGATTTTTATGTTCTTATCTTCGATTTGTTTCTGGTATTTCTCGATTTGCTCACCCATCGACATTCCCTTGAATTGGTTCATATATAGGTTATAGTAATAGCCTTTTTTCTCCATAAGTTCTTTATGGTTACCATCTTCAACGATATTTCCATGTTCCATGACTAAAATACGATCGGAATTGACGATTGTAGATAAGCGATGGGCGATGGTAATCGAAGTCCTGTCCTTTAAAAGGGGTTGGATGCGATTTTGAATCTCTTCCTCGGTTTCCGTATCAATTGACGAAGTGGCTTCATCTAAAATCAATAAGGATGGATTTCTAATCATTGCTCTAGCAAAAGAAACAAGTTGTCTTTGTCCTTGGGAAAGAGAGGAACCTCCATCTTCAAGGTAAGTGTTATACCCATCCTTTTCTTTTTCGATGAAAGAGTCGATTCCAACGACCTTTGCCGCCTTTTTAACTTCGTTCATCGTCGCATCTAATTTACCATAGGCAATATTTTGGAAATAGGTCGTAGAGAAAACAAACGGATTTTGTTGAACATATCCGATATGCGAACGAAGCCAGCCCAAGGAACGTTCTTTGTAATTCACTCCATCAAGGAGGATTTCTCCGCCTGTTGGTTCATAGAAACGGCAAAGAAGGTTTGCTAAAGTTGTTTTGCCAGACCCGGTTTCACCAACGATAGCAACCGAGGTTCCTGCCTTGATTTTTAAGTTTAAAGGGTGAATAACTTCCACTCCGTTTCCATAATGAAAAGAGAGGTTACGGAACTCGATATCACCAGAAAATGGCTCATAATTCTCTTTCTTTGGAGAGAGAATATCACCATATTTAGCAACGACTTCATCCGTGTCCTTAATTTCCACTGGAGCCTTTAAAAGCTGTTCAACTTTCTCGGCAGAGGCTTGGTTTTCCATAAAAGAGGAGAAGGTGTCAGACATACTCTCGAGTGGGGAAAAAATGGATTGCGCAAAGCCAACGAAAAGAACGATGGTAGCAACAAGCGTGGCCATATCAAGCCCATCTTGCAAGGCGATATTGTCAATATCTTGATAGCCAACAACGACAATAATTACGATCATTACGGCTAAAATGAATTCCAATAAAGGTCTAAAGCAAGCACCGATTCTTCCTGCACGGAAACGTTTTCTCTTCAAATCATCAACAATATCTTTCGATTCCTTTGAAACTTCCTCTTCCAAAGATAATGTCTTTACTGTTTTCGCTCCATTGATGATTTCGGCAAGCCAGCCAACATAAGCGGAATAAGCGTTTCTTGCTATACGGTGACGTTTCAAAATCAAACGTTCGAATAAAGGAACGATAATCGCGATTAATGGCAAGGAGGCAATGACAATTAAAGCGTATTTCACATTTTGGGAGAACATCGTGATAATCGTGAAAATAAGGTCGAAAGAAGACCAGAATATCGATGTTAAAGACCAAGAAAGAACATCTCCTATAGCAGAAGTGTCGTTATTCATTCTCGCAATTAACCAACCGGAATTCGTTCTATCGAAATAAGAGAAAGAAAGTTCCTGAACGTGATCAAAAAGGTCTTTTCTTAACGAAATCATAACGACCATGTTCAAATAATTCGTTAAATAGAAGGTTACGAAAATACTCACGCAACGGATGATAACGAAGATACCTTGAGTAATAAGGAAGGTTAAGAACGTAATATCGATTTCCCAAACGTTTTTGATGAAAATAACGTGCAAAGGAAGCTCCCAAAGGGAAGAGATAGAGGATAAAACGCCAGTTTGCCCAACCAAAGTAATGGCAGCCGCATTCATCGCAGGTACGAAAGCGGAGTCATAGAAGGTGGTAATAAACATCGTCAAAATAATAATGATGAACAAATCAACGCGTTTCATCGCGTATTTCATGATGCGGAACCAAATGCCAAAATTCAATTTGGTCGGGAGTTTTTCTTCGAGAACTTTGCTACTCATTTTGAAACCTCCATTCTTTCTTGAATTTCAGCCAGTCTTTGATAAAGACCCGCTTTCTTCATTAATTCTTCATGCGTTCCCATCTCTTCGATTCTACCATCATCCAAAACAATGATTTTGTCGGCACTTTTCGCTGAAGCAATGCGGTGAGTGATAAGGAAAGTGGTGGAATCTTTGACGTTTTCTTTTAATCTTTGACGGATTTCCAAGTCTGTTTTGGTGTCTACGGCACTTAAAGAATCGTCGAAAATCAAAATAGGGGCTTTTGTTAATAAAGTTCTAGCGATAGCAACCCTTTGTTTCTGCCCGCCAGAAAGCGTAACGCCTTTTTCTCCGACCATTGTTTGATAACCATCTTTAAAAGAAAGGATGGTGTGGTCGATATCAGCGTTCTTCGAGGCAAATCTCATTTCGTTCTCGCTTGATAAAGGAGAGGCGATCTTGATATTTTCCTCGATAGAACGGGAGAACAAGAAAGGATCTTGCAAGACAGGAACGACCTTTTTCCTCAGATAACTTTTCTGAATGTTCTTTAATTCGACCCCATCGATTTTTATTGAGCCAGAATCGTAATCATAGAGTCTTGTTAAAAGAAGAACTAAAGTGGATTTTCCTGCACCTGTTTTTCCCATAAGGGCGACAGTCTCTCCTGCTTTAACAGAGAAAGAAACGTTTTCGATCATGTCTCCTTCCCCATCAGGATATGCAAAAGAAACGTTTTTAAATTCGATATTTCCTTTAATTTCAGGACATTCGCCAGATTCTAAATCCTCTAATGGTTTCCCTAAAAGGATTTGAATACGGTCTGCTGAAGCAAAGATTTGACCAAAATTCGATAAGGTTTGAGCAGCATCACGGACAGGCCATACCATCATATTGACGTAAAGAAGGGTAATAACTAGGGTTCCTGCATTTATTTCTCCGGTATAAACAAGATAAATGCCCCATAAAAGAGCTAATACCTTTGAGGCAAAAATGAAAACATCAGAACTTGAGAAGAAGAAAGCGTTGAATTTCTTCCAAGATAAGAACTTACCTTGATAATCTTTTAAAATCGCATCAAAAGAGGAAATCTCATAAAGCTCATTATTAAAAGCTTTGACAATACGTACCGATGCAAGATTCTCCGAGGCTTTATCGGTAAGTTTTGCTTCGGAATCATCGGCTAAACGATAAAGTTTCCTCACATGTCCGGTTAGTAACATCGAATAAAGGAAAAGAATCGGGAACAAAGAAACGCTGACCAAGGTCATTTTCCAAGAAATGGACATCAAGATGGAAAAACAGAAAAGAACCATCCATAAAGCCCAAGTGATATTGCTCATGCCATTGGACATGAATTCGCGGTAAACCTTTAAATCTCTCGTTGCCGTTTGTAAAAGATCGCCTTCTTTGCTCTTTTTGTATTCCTCATAAGGAAGCCTTTCAATATGGTAGAAGATTTCTTCTTGGCAATGAGCGTTAAAACGTGCCGAGAAAAGGGCCCTCATCCACATACGTAAAAACATCGATAAAACATAGGCGGCAGCAACAACAATGATGGCCGTTGGAAGCAAATACCTTCCGTTTTCATAAAGATAGACGTTTCCTCTTCCGCCAGTGATTAAATAAATCACGGCTTTTTCTACGGCCGCTGCTTCGTTTAATTTATCTAAACCTTCGACTGTATCGACAAGAACCTTAATCAAAAAAGTTTGCATGACCGAAAAGAAACCTACAAGAGTTTGTAAGAAAACCTGGAAATAAAAGAGAGGGTGTATCCCTTTTAGTAAATGATGTGAGAGTTTCAAAAAGTTTTTCATAAGATTAATAAGAACCTATGATAGATATATATGAAATATATGGAATGTCAATGTATAATCAAGTTATGAGCAAACATTTCAATGATTGGTGGGAAAAATCAATCGGGTACATGATTTATCCTATTTCCTACCAAGATTCCAATTCTGACGGTTATGGGGATATTAGGGGAATTATTTCACGTCTAGACTATCTGAAAGAATTGGGAATTAATCTTCTTTATATTTGTCCTCTTTTTGAAACTCCTTTCCACGATGGAGGGTATGACGTTTCCAATTATTACCGAATTGACCCTGCATTTGGAAATATGGAGGACTTAAAAGAACTTATTAAGGAAGCCCATGCTAGAGAGATTCGTTTGATTATGGATCTTCCTTTGAACCATACTTCGAAAGAACACCCTTGGTTCCAAAAAGCGTTAACGGATCCTTCATCAAAAGAAAGAGGATTCTATTACTTCTTGGAAGGAAAAGAAGAAAATGGCAAGCTTCTTCCTCCAAACAACTGGGGTTCTTTCTTAGGAGGTAGTGCCTGGGAAAGAGTGGGGGATACTTCCACCTTTTATCTTCATATTTTTGAAAAAGAGCAACCCGATGTTCGTTGGGATAATCCAGAAGTAAGAAAAGAAATGATTCAAATCGCCTGCTTTTATCGCGATTTAGGGGTTGATGGTTTCCGCTTGGATGCCTGTTCCCATCTTGCAAAGGATTTATCTTTCGAAAATTCTTCTCTTCCTGAGAGTAACGGGGTAGCTCTTGATTATTCTAAATTTAGCAATCGTCCAGAACTTTTATCTTACTTAAAAGAGTTTTCCGATGCCGTTAAAGGCGATAGTGACCTTCTTCTTATTGGTGAGTCTGGAGGTTGCATTCAACCTGAAGAGGCCCTTCCTCTTGTGAACAAAAACGATGGACCTCTAGATGTGTTATTTAATTTCGATACGGTAAACGAAAACGGTTCCTACGAATCGTTCGCTAAAACGGACGAAGAAATTAAAACAGATGTCATTTCCTTAAAAAGAAATTTCATGCGTTGGTATAACGTCCTTCATGAGGATGCCTATTTGCCTATCTATTGGGAAAATCACGACAATCCTCGCCTTCTAAACCAATATGGCTCAACGAAATATCGCGATGAATCCGCAAAAATGCTTTTGGTTACTTCTCTTTTCTTATACGGCACCCCATTTATGCAGTATGGTGATGAAATTGGTATGTCCAACCTTCATTTTGAACATATTGAGGATTTCTATTTGGATGAACCAACGAAGGCTGAAGTATCTTCTTGGAGAAAAGAAGGCATTAATGACGAACAAATCCTTCGCTATTTAAATCGTTCTTCCCGCCTCTCTTCAAGAAGCATCATGCAATGGGAAAATAAAGAATATGCCGGTTTCTCTGATACAAAACCTTATTTCCCTCTTAATCCTAATTATAAAGAAGGGGTGAACATCCTTTCAGAAATGGAGAACCCTTATTCCATTTTGAATTTCTATCAATATGCGATTGCCTATCGAAGAAACGCCCTTGTAAATCAAACCGTTCTTCATTCCCCATTAAAAATCATCGATCCAAATCATCCTGATGTC
The DNA here is from genome assembly GCA_963630675.1 of Escherichia coli. GTDB lineage: Bacteria > Bacillota_I > Bacilli_A > RFN20 > CAG-826 > UBA4951. The sequence goes on along the minus strand of CAVGNR010000003.1, from coordinate 54,961 downwards.
TTTTCTTATCTTCATAATGGAGCATTAAAACTCCTTGTTATCTCCAATATGAGAGATTACGAAGTCTATTTTTCTTTTTATTTCGATATTTTAGACATTAAACTTCATAATTATGGGGATGTGATTTTAGAAAACCACGTTTTCCATTTGCGTCCTTTTGAAACCTACCTTTTAATTGTCAAATGATCCTATATTATCTCTTTTTAGCAAATACCCCATTGAAACGTTCTTTTTTTGAGGAAGCGATTTCTTCCGTCAGCGAAGAAAAACTGGATTTTCATTACTTCAATCTCCAAAAAGGATATTTCCTTGCGGATGAAAAACTATCCAGCACCCTTCAACAGGTTCTTTTTAACATTCACGATGACTTAGGCGTGAATCTTACGATTGTTGTCTCCCATTGTTTGGGAGAATTTGAGGAAAAGATGCTTAAAGAATCCATTTCTTATTTCCCAAACCAATGTCTTTTCCTTACGGATATGTTATTAAAAGAGCTTTCTTTCGGTGATTATTCTTCAATCCCTTTGCTTGCAAATGAATTTAAGAAAGTCTCACCGGATCTTCTTTTGACTGCGGGAACTTTTCTCCGTTGCGGATTAAACGCCTCCCTTACGGCCGAAACACTTTTTATTCATCGCAATACCTTCAATTATCGTTTAAATTCTTTTATCGAAGAAACTTCTTTGGATATTCGTTCTTACCATAACGCCTTGCTTTTAGAGCTTTATTTCCAATTCACCAATAAACGTTAAGTTGATTTGTGCACTCTGCACAAGACAAATTGAAAGCCCTTTCTTATAATATTTTCAAACAGGAGACCATAAGCAAATTATGGTTTGATAAAAAATGAAAAATTTCTTCAAAAAGAAAGACAAAAAAGAAACAAAGCCGAATACTTTGACGACCGTCACCAAAAAAGAAATTGAAGAGAGAGCGAAAGAAATCGAAGCGCTTATTCCGACAGAGAAGTGGGATCCAAACGCTTATGTTTCTCTTCGTCATATCGACAAAGTCTATGATAACGGTGTCCAAGCCGTCTTTGATTTCAATCTTGATATCGCCAAACATGAATTCATTGTTTTCGTCGGCCCATCTGGATGTGGTAAATCTACCACTTTGCGTATGGTCGCAGGGCTTGAAGACATCACCAATGGTGAACTTTATATCGATGGAGAATATTCCAACGACAAGTCACCAAAAGACAGAGATATCGCCATGGTTTTCCAATCCTACGCCTTATATCCTCATATGACTGTTTATGAAAACATGGCTTTCGGATTAAAGATTCGTCGTCTTCCTAAACAAGAAATCGACGAAAGAGTCCACCATGCTGCAAAAATCCTTCAAATTGAAGAATACTTAGACCGTAAACCAAAGGCTCTCTCTGGTGGCCAAAGACAGCGTGTCGCCTTAGGAAGAGCTATTGTTAGAAATGCCAAAGTCTTCTTAATGGATGAGCCTCTTTCCAACTTAGACGCTAAACTCCGTGTTCAAATGAGATCGGAAATCATCAAACTTCATGAATCTTTAAACGCGACAACCATTTACGTTACGCACGATCAGACCGAAGCTATGACGATGGCTTCCCGCATTGTCGTTATGAAGTTAGGACATGTCCAACAAATTGGCACACCAATTGAAATTTATAACAAACCGGCAAACGTTTTCGTCGCTTCCTTTATTGGCTCTCCAGCCATGAACTTAATGACCGCCCATTATGCAAATGGAAAAATTACTCTTTCTAGTGGTCAAGTTCTCACTCTTCCAGCGAATTGCAAAGCAGGAATGGAAGCCTTCTATGGTAATAATGACGAAAGAGATGTTACCTTTGGCGTTCGTCCAGAAGATATCCACCAAGGCGATGAAGAACATGTTCATAAATATGGTGGCGAGGCAGTGGACATCAAGGTTGCGGTTGCTGAACTATTAGGACATGAATACTACGTCCATACGGACTTTGGTGGAATTGACTTAGTCGCTAAGATTCCTCTTACAAACGAAATCAAGATTGGCGATGACATCAAGATTTTGATTGATATGTCTAAAATCCACCTCTTCGATACGGAGAGTGGCAAACGTATCTATTAATCGCAAAAGATTTGGAAAGCCGTCAGAAATGACGGTTTTTTTAAATACAACGTTTTCCTTAATAGAAAACCATCTAATAAAAAAGGGTCCCATAACGAACCCTTCGTTAAACTAATCCTTTTTGTTCCCTTTTTGGAAGCTTCTTCCTTTGGAGAATGATTTTCCTCCTTTATGGAAGGAACCGCCTTTGTGGAAGGAACCACCCTTATGGAAGTCCTTCTTCCCATAAGAACGTTTCTCGTCATTGCCATGGAAGGATCTCTTTTTGGAGAAACTCTTTCCGTCTTTATGGTCATGGAAACTATCTTTTTTCTTGAAATATGGCTTTCTTTCCTTGCCTTCTTCATTTTGATCATGATGGTCATAACGTTTTTCGTGATCATGATGGAAGGAGCCTTCTTTTCTTGGGCCACGAGAGAATGATTTTCCACCAAAACGAGATTTGCGGAAATCTTTATGGAATCCTTCTTTCTTGGTGAATTCCTTCTTTTCGCCTTCGTTAGGGGAGGAGACTTTCTCTTCTTCTGGTTTTTCTTCGTCTTTCTTTACGAAACGAGGCTTTCTATCGCCGAATCTTCTCTTTTTCATTGGATGACGAAGTTGATAGTCTCTTTCTTCATAAGAGAGATATTCTTTTTCTTTCTTTTCAGGATCGGTGAATAAGAAGGAGAGATCATCTAAAGAAGAATAGCAGGCAATGCCATTTTCTTCTAAAAGTCTTGTTGTAATGCCTTTTCCTGGAATTTTGGTTTGATTGAAATGTCCATCATAGATATTTCTCACCCCACAAGAAGGGGAACTTTCCGCTAAAATGGCGATACGGATGCCAAAAAGGCGGCACGCTTCCAAGGCTTTTTTCGCACCAAGGTTATATTCTTTGACTTTGCTGACGCCATCTTTTGTTTTAACGTCTGGTCCTTGGATTTCACAAGGCTCACGAGGAGTAAGCAATCCACCCATTACTTCAGGGCAAAAAGGAATCAACTCGTATTTTTCTTTTAATTTTTCAACGATTGGAAGGTAATTATTCTTTCCATCGTAACGGGTATTTTCACCAACTAAACACGCACTAATTAATATCTTTTCCATACGTCTAGGAAGTTTACTCTATTTCCCTTGCTTTTACTAGTCAAAGAGTTAGAAGGCTCCCTATAATTAATAAGATGAAGAAAAAAGAGCTTTGGCAAATTCAAATCGGTATAGAAACTTACCCCGTGACAGTCAATTATCGAAAAAGAAGAAGCATGGGTCTTCGTTATAATCCAGAAAGAAAAGACTTTACTTGTAATGTTCCTATATATATTAGAGAGGATGAGGTTTTTCGTTTCGTAAACAAGAATGCGGAAAAGCTGATTGAAAGAGTGAAGGCGAAAACGGCACCTAATCCCATTGAGGGGGATTTTGTCTATTTATTCGGGGAGAGATACGAAATTCCTGCTTTTTCTACTTGGAAAGAAGAGAAACAAAGGATGTATCTGAAAAAGATTCTTCTTTCTTTTCTCGAAGAAAATGTCGCTAAAAACAAAGAAAAAATGGGAGTTACATCTTCTTATCGCGTCCGTGTTCGCCAAATGAAAACGAGATGGGGTGTAAATAATCAACGCACCCTTTCTTTAACTTTCGCTTTATGCTTAGTCCATTATAGCAAGGAGATTATTGAAAGTGTTGTCATTCACGAACTCGCTCATGATAAAGTCCGTAATCACAGCAAAAATTTCTATAAGATTGTCCTTGCTTATTATCCTGATTATTATTTCTATCATAAAAAATTAACGAAAGGGCAATACAAATGAGTGAATTTCTTTCTTCTAAAGATAACAAAAAAATAAAAGAAACCCTCTCTTACCAAGATGGAAAGGACGATTTCTTCCTCGTGGAAGGCTTCCATATGGTGGAGATGGCGTTAGAAAACGCTTCAGCCGTTCGAATTTTTTCCTTAAAAGAATATCCTCATGGAGATGTAGAATTCTATCTAACAAATGAGGCAATCATTAAACGTCTATCTTCTTCCAAAACTCCTGAAGGAATCGTTGCTTTGTGCAAGAAAAAGAAAGAAGAAAAGCCTTTTTCCGATGTCATTGTTTATCTCGATGAGCTTCAAGATCCTGGAAACGTTGGCACGATTTTAAGAACTTGCCTTGCCTTTGGCTATCAAGACGTCTTTCTTTCCAAAGGATGTGCAAGCGCCTATTCTTCAAAAACCCTCTCTTCTTCCCAAGGAGCCATTTTTAAACTGAATATCAAAGAAGGAAACGTTTCTCCTGAAGAAGATATTCTTTCTTTGAAAGAGAAAGGCTATAAAATCCTTGCCACGGATTTAAAATCCTCCTACCCGTTAAAAGAATTAAGCATTGAAAAGCCTTATGCACTCATTCTTGGAAATGAGGGAAAGGGCGTAAATCCGAAGATTCTTTCCCTTGCGGATAAAAAAGTACGTATCGAAATGGACGGCATTGACTCTTTAAATGTAGGGGTTGCTGCAGGAATTCTTCTTTATGAACTCAAAAAGAAGTAACAAGTCTTCTTCTTTGTATTAAAATATCATCGTTCGAAGAAAAGGAAGAGTACGCAAGACCTTCTTAGTTCTGGGAGAGACAAAGAGAGAGAGACTGTCTTCTAAGAAGCTTGCCGAAGTTCGCCTTGGAGAACAGGGAAGAGATTCCCTCCGTCGTGGGTTATAGCCAAAAAGTCGCGTTTTATCAAAAGAAAAAACGAATTGGGATGGCACCGTGGTTTATTCACTCCCTGCATCCCTTTTTCTATATTCAGAAAGGAAAATTCATGGAAAACGAAAAGAAAACCGTTTTAGAAGCGGAAGAAGAAGCCTTAACCGCTTTAGAAAAAGCGAACAGTTCCGAGGAATTAACAAACTGGAAAAACACTTATCTTTCGAAAAAAAGCCATCTTGCTCAGCTTATGGGGTTAATGAGAAACCTTCTTGCTGAAGAAAAAGCCGCTTTTGGAAAACTTGTAAACGATACAAGAAAGAAAGTGGAGAGCGCTTTTGAAGAAAAGATGCAAAAGGCTCAAGCGAAAGCCCTTGAAGAAAAACTTCAATCTGAAAAAATCGACCTTACCCTTCCGGGTAGAAATTACCACCAAGGTTTCATCAACCCATATTGGCAAATTGTCGATGAAATGTCCGATATCTTCGCCTCAATGGGCTTTGATATTGTTGAAGGAAGAGATGTTGAAACGGATCATTTCAACTTTGAACTTTTAAATGTTCCTAAGGACCATCCTGCTAGAGATATGCAAGATACCTTCTATATTTCCGAGAATCTTTTATTAAGAACTCAAACTTCTGCCGCTCAAGCGCATACCATGCTTGAAAACGAAGAAAAGAAACCGATCAAGATGATTTGCCCAGGAAAATGTTATCGCCGTGATGACGATGATGCGACTCACTCCCATGAATTCGGTCAAATCGAAGGACTTGTCGTAGATAAAGGCATCTCCATGGCTGATTTAAAAGGAACATTGGAGCTATTCGTTAAGAAAATGTTCGGAGAAAAACGTGAAATTCGTCTTCGTTCCTCTTTCTTCCCATTTACAGAACCATCCGTAGAAGTTGACGTTTCTTGTTCCAAATGCGGTGGAAAGGGCTGTTCTCTTTGCAAAAACACCGGTTGGATTGAAATTCTTGGAGCGGGGGAAGTTCATCCTCATGTCTTAGAAATGTGTGGATATGATTCAAAAATCTATAGTGGCTTCGCTTTTGGCGTTGGCATAGAGAGAATCGCTATGCTCCGCTATGGCATCGACGATATTAGAAGAATCTATACGAACGATGTTCGTTTCTTAAAAGATTTCTCAGAGAAATAAGGAGATAAGATATGAAAATTTCATGGAATTGGCTGAAAGAATTCGTCAATCTAGATAATACGACTCCAGAAGAAGTTGCAAAAAAACTTACCTTTGCTGGCATTGAAGTCGATGAAATCAAGAAAATTGCCTCCGGAACGAACCTTGTTATCGGAGAAATCCTTACTTGTGAGCCTCATCCAGATAGCGATCACCTTCATGTTTTGAATGTTGATGAAGGCAAATTTGGCGTCCATCAAATCGTTTGTGGCGCCCCAAATGCTAGAAAAGGCTTAAAAGTCATTGTTGCTCGTGCTGGTGCCGTTTTACCAGAAGTCACCATCACCCCATCAAGTATTCGTGGAGTGGAAAGCGACGGAATGTGCTGCTCTTTAAGAGAACTAGGTGTGGATAAATCTTCTTTAAGCGAGAAACAAATCAACGGCATCGAAGAACTTCCTATGGACGCTCCTGTTGGAGAAGAGAATGTTCTTCATTATTTAGGACTTGATGATTCCATCATTGAAATCGAGCTTCTTGCTAATCGCCCAGATATGAACGCGATGGAAAATGTGGCTCGTGAAGTCTCTTGTCTTCTTAATGAAAAAGAAAACATCAAAGAATATCCTGAAACAATTACGGGCGAATCTTCTTTTAAAGTAACCTCTTTAACGGATAAATGCCCTCTTTTTGGAGCAAGAGAAGTTCGTTCTATCGTGACAAAAGAATCACCGGAGTGGCTAAAAAGAATCCTTTCTTCTGAAGGAGTCAGAAGCATCAATAACGTCGTAGATATCGGCAATTTCGTTATGTTATTAACAGGACAACCGATCAATATGTATGACGCGGATAAGCTTCCTAACTCCTCTTTGGAAGTTCGTGATGATTACGTTGGCGAATTCGTGGCAATGAACGATGGAAGCTACACTTTAAAAGAAGGGGATCTTGTTGTTTCTAGCGCAAAAGAGCCAATGTGCCTTGCTGGCATTATGACAAGCAAAGCCGCAGAAGTTACTCCTGAAACAAAGAACGTTATCATTGAAGCCGCTTCTTTTGCTGGCGCTTCCGTTCGAAGAACTTCCAATCGTTTAGGCTTAGCTAGCGAATCTTCCTCCCGTTTTGTGAAGGGGTTAAACAACGAACAAACCGAAAGAGTTCTTCAAATTTGCACTTATTTGATGAAAGAATTGGCGGACGCAAAAGAAATTCTTAGCATCCCAACTTACGATCGTCTAAAACATGAGCCAAAGAAAATTGAAGCATCTTTAAGCTATATTAACGCTCGTTTAGGAACTTCCTTCGATTTGGAAACGGTGGTTTCTATCCTTCAAAGAGACCACATGGGAATTGAAAAAGAAGAAGGAGACAAATTCCTTTTGACCGTGCCATTCTACCGCATCGATATGAGTGGAGAAGCAGACGTAAGTGAAGAAGTCATCCGTCTTTTAGGATATGAAAACATTACCTCCAAACTCCCTAACGTTTCTACTAACCATGGCGGATATAGCCAAAAACAAGCCGATAAGAACGCAATCCGTCGTTTCCTTAGAAACAATGGCTTAAGCGAATGCATTACCTATTCTTTAGTGAGCAATAAAAACAAAGACGCTTTCGAACTTCTTCTTACGGGAGAGAACTATAAACTCATGAATCCTCTCACAGAAGATAGAATGTATCTTAGAAAGAATATCCTTTCTTCACTTCTAGAAGTGGCGTCTTACAATTTCGCCCACCAAGAAAAGAACCTCGCTCTTTTTGAAATATCGGATGTGGATACTCCAAAAGCAAAAGGAAAGCATCTTGCCATTGTTCTTTTTGGAGAAGAAACCTTACAAGGTTCTTTAACACGCCGCCCTTACGATTTCTATAGTGTCAAAGGCTTATTCGAAGGCGTTATTTCCTTACTTGGCATCAATGAAAATCGTTTTAAGCTCCAAGCTTATAAAGATGCAAAAGAAGAACTTCACCCAGGACGCAGCGCAGAAATCCTCTTAGGAAAAGAGAAAATCGCTGTTTTTGGCGAACTTCATCCAAGTGCCTTAAAACAATTGGGCTTTGGTAAGAATCCTGTTGCCGTGTTAGAAATGGATTTGGAAGCGCTTCTTTCCTTAAAGACAAGTGCCGAAAAAGCGTCTATTCCACCAAAATTCCCATCCATAAGCCGTGATTTGGCCTTCGTTTTGAAAAACGATATTCCATATGCGGATATCAAACGTGAAATCTCTCGTCTTGATAAAATCATCAAAAAGGTCGATGTTTTCGACGTTTATGAAGGCGACCATATTGAAAAAGGCAAGAAATCAATGGCTATTACCATTACTTTCTTAGATGAGAATAAAACTTTGAAAGATGAAGAAGTTAACCTCATCATGAAGAAGATTACCGACACCCTCTTAATGCGTTTTAATGCTGAGGTACGTTCTTAATGAATAAAATAAATAAGAGCGCCATTATAAAAGGGAGAGAACAATCTCTTTCAAACGACACAACCTTTGAAGAATACCCTAAGCGTTATCCTTTAGACAAGGTTTTATCCTGTCATTACAAAGTGAATGTGTCGCGCCAAGATGGTTTTCTATTGTTACTTTTTGAAATTCAAGCAAAACTTCGCGTTCATGATACAAGGGATAATGTCTTATTCGACTATCCTATGAAACGCAAAGAAGAAATGGAAGTCATCGATCAAGAAGATGAAATGGAAGAAGGAATCTATATTCCAGGTCCAAGTATTGATTTAGATGAACTTGCATTAGATGTCCTTCAATCATCCTTGCCTTTACGTTTAGCTAGGAAAAAAGACATCCCTCTTCCAAAGGGAATCTCTGGCGTTTCTTTCGTAAGCGAAGAGGAACTTCAAGAAGAGCGAAGCAATTTCTCCATGGATGATTTGCCTTCTTTCCCTTCAAAGAACGATCGTTAATATTTCATTTCAAGTTAGAGTCTCCGTCATTCGGAGACTTTTTTCATCTTTTTGTTGATTTTTCTTTCAAGAAATGGCCCGCAGTGATACATTAATTGCAAGGAGTGGGAAAAAGTGGGAATGTTTTTTGGAACGTATCAAAGAAATCTAGATAACAAATTCCGTCTCCAATTGCCTAATAAATTAGTCAAAGAGATGCCAGAACATTTTTACTTACTCCGCGGTTTTGAGGGGGCGCTTTCCATTTATGAAGAAAAAGATTTCCAAAAATATCTTTCTTCTTTAGAAAAAATGTCTTTCCTTGAAGAAAAAGCACGTACTTATATGCGTTCAGCTCTTTCTAGCGTGGAAGTCCTTGATACGGACTCCCATGGAAGAATTTCCTTAGGAAGTGCTATCGCAAAACGTTATAGCCTTTCTTCTGAAGTCGTTATTATCGGTGTTTTAGATCATTTTGAGATTTGGGATAAGGCATCCTATGAAGAATATCAGAAGAAGAACGAAGACTCTTATGAGAAGATTGCTGAGGATTTAAGCAACCTTTCGAAGGAGGGAAACTGATATGGGATACCATTATAGCGTCCTTCTTAACGAAACGATGGATGTCATGGATATTCGTCCAGATGGAGTGTATGTTGACCTCACTTTAGGAAGAGGCGGTACCTCCGAAGCCATCCTTAAAAGAATCCCGAATGGTCATCTTTATTCCTTTGATATGGATCAAGAAGCCATTGACGAAAGCAAGGAAAGACTAGAAAAGACGGGAAATAACTTCACCATCATCAAGTCCAATTTCGCTTATTTCGTTAAAGAGCTTCAAGAAAGAGGGATAACAGAAGTGGACGGAATCACCGCTGATTTAGGTGTTTCATCCCCTCAATTCGATGAAGCGGAAAGAGGCTTCTCTTACCGTGAAGACGCACCTTTGGATATGAGAATGGATAGAGAAAATCCACTCAACGCCAAGATTATCGTTAATACCTATCCATTCGAAAGACTTCTCAAAGTATTTAAGGATTATGGTGAAGACCCTTTCTCTTATCAAATTGCTAAAGAAATAGTAAAAGAAAGAGAAACGAAAGAGATTGAAACGACAGGGGAACTCGTGGAGTTAATCAAACGTGTGAAACCTGCTAGAGAATTGGCTAAAAAAGGCCATCCAGCCAAACAAATCTTCCAAGCCTTAAGAGTAGAAACAAATGATGAACTAGGAAACCTCCGCCAATTGTTAGACACTTTCGATGAAGTGCTAAAACCGGGTGGAAGAATCGCCATCATCACCTTCCAGAGCCTCGAAGATAGATTAGTTAAAGATAAGTTCCGTTCCCTATCAGTAATAGAAGGAAATCGAGATGATCTTGAACTTAGACCAAACGAAATAAAGAAAGCCCCTTACCGACAAATATCCAAAAAGCCGATTGTAGCAGGGGAAAAAGAGCTAGAAGAGAACCATCGTTCTAAGCCAGCTAAATTAAGATGTATTGAAAAGAAAGGAGAAGACGACAATGAAAGATAAGTTAGAAAAAAGCGGACATAAGCGTGGATATTACCGCAAACAAATGCTTTTAAAAGCATCCTTGATTGTGTTTGGCTTCTTCTCGCTTTGTGCCATTCCGGTTGGCTTATCCTATCGTGTAGCAGAAGCACATGCTGAAGAATACAAGAACACGAGTCAGGTAAGTAGCAGCCAAGAAGACACTTCAGAGTCTCCTTCCGAAGAAGAAAAAACAGAAATCCCACAAGAGATCCGAGAAAATTAAGGCTCTCTTTTTTCTTTCAATTTATATTTTAGGTTCTTTCTTTTCATTTTATTAAAATTGTTAGATGTTATCTAATTTTTACCTATATTGCCGTATTTCAACAAAAACAACTAAAAAAGTACTAAATACATTCTAAGTTACTTCTAAATGTTATTGGCAAAGTAATATTCTTATTCTAGAATAGAATATGCTTATGGAAAATGTTCGTTATTCACGTGCTTTGGAGATAACTTCCTCCTATATCAAATATGCAGTTGGTTACGTTTCTAACAACGTGCCACATTTGCTCTATTACAAGAAAAAGCCAATACATGGCATTGTTTCTTTCGGACGAATTGTTAATCACGATAAGCTTGTGGAAGCGTTAAACGAATTCCACAACATTTCCGATGCGCCTTTAGATTTCAAAGCGGAACCGAATGCGGTTTCCTTAGTCTTGCCTTCTTTGGGCTTTAAAGTCTTCCAATGTGATAAGGCTTCTCGCGTTGTCGCTTCGGATGACGCTATCGCTCCAGTGGACGTGGAGAACGTGATGTCCCTTATCTACAAGCAAGTCGTAGAACAAGGAAATACGATCGTTGATGTCGTTCCGAATTACTATGTTGCCAATCGCCAGGCGTTTAAAGAGCCACCTCTAGGCGTAAAAAGCGAAACCCTTACGATTAGAGCAAAAGTTTATACTCTTCCACAGGATTTACTTACTGATTTTAGCCAAGTGGTGCAAGATGCCGGTTTCCGTGTTTTAAGGAGTGGGGTTGCCTCTTATTGTGCCTCACAACTTATCAAACTTACTCCAGGATATCCAGAATCCTACGTCCTTTTTGACATGGGCGCGGATTTAACGACTGTCTCTTTTGTTGGTAAAGGCGAACCATATTCTTCACGTTTCATCAAGATTGGGGGAGCTTCTTTAAGCGAGAAAATATCGAAAGAATTAAGCATTCCTTTAGAAGAGGCTAATTCCATTAAAGAAAAATTCGGCTATGACCTTAACGCCCATCAATTTGAAACCCCTCTTTATACGGGGACAAATGAAAATGGGATTAAAATCAAGATTTATCAAAAAGACGTTAACCGTGTAATTGAAGACTATTTCAATGAATTCCATAATTACTTGGATGTGGCTTTAAAACAATTAAATGCCTCAAATGGGCAAGAATACGGCACATATCCTATTCTTCTAACCGGCGGAGGAAGCCGTTTAAAAGGAATTGGAAATTTGCTTGCTCCTAACTTTGGCGCCCGTAAAATGTTCGCTTACCTTCCTAACGTTATTGGTGGAAGGGAAGCGTCTGCGACGAATGTCTTAGGCATGATTGTGGCGGAAGGAAAAATTAAAAAATCGAATTTGATTGAGAATTGCCGTGGCGTCTCATCACTTCGTAGAGAATAAAAGAGGAGACCATTATGGATGAGGAATTAGATAATTTCGATAATGACATCAATAGTGATGATTTAGATAGTTTTGAGCCTGTTGCTAAAATTGTCGTCATTGGTATTGGTGGAGCAGGAAATAACGCCGTCAATCGTATGATTGATGACAATATTCAAAACGTAGATTTCTATGTTATGAACACCGATAGACAAGCTTTGGCTTCATCTAAAGCGCCAAATCGTGTCATTTTAGGCAAACAAACCACCAAAGGTCTTGGCGCTGGAGGAGATCCATCGGTAGGAAAAATGGCTGCAGAGCAATCCATAGAAACCATTAAAAAAGTGGTTGCTGGAGCGGATATGGTCTTTATTGCTGCCGGTATGGGAAAAGGAACTGGCACGGGTGCTGCTCCGGTAGTCGCTAAAATCGCGAAAGATTCTGGTGCCTTAACTGTTGCTATCGTCACAAGACCTTTCACTTTTGAAGGAAAACAACGTACAGAGAATGCCATTCAAGGTTTAACAAACCTTAAAAATGTCGTAGATTCCATCATTATTGTTTCGAATGATAAGCTTCTTACTTCATCTGGTGGAGCTCCAATCGATCAAGCCTTCCAAGAATCAGATCACATTTTGGCTCAATCAGTGAAAACGGTTGCTGACCTTATTTTAGTCCCAGCGATGATGAATCTTGATTTCGCTGACGTGAAGTCCACCTTAAAGGATTCGGGCGTTGCTTTGATTGGCTTTGGCATGGGAAAAGGCCCGAACAAAGCGGAAGAAGCCGCTTTAAATGCGATTAACTCTCCACTTTTGGAAGCAAAGGTTCAAGGTGCTAAGCGTGCTATTTGCGCCGTTACTTGCGGACCACAAGTTACAATGTATGAAGCACAGAAATGTGCGATGAAAATCGTTGAGGAAGCGGGCGGCATCACGGATATGAAATTCGGTGTTTCCATTAACCCAAATCTCGAAGATTCTCTCGTCGTGAGCGTCATTGCTTCGGATTTTGATGGGGATCGTGACTTTATTTCAGCTCCAGATGATGGACCAATTATCAACCCTCTTTCGAATATGGATAACGCCGTTCCAGATTCTTCAAAAACAGATTCTTCTAACGAATATGGTCCTGATATTGATTTGAGTGATACCTTACGTCCTCATTTCGATCACGAATAAATAGAAAAAAATCATTTTTCGGCCTTCTTTATAGAAGGCTTTTTTTCAATTTTGTTGAAAAGAGAAGGGGAATCAACTATATTTGTCTCGGCGAAGATCATAGAGCGATCACGGCAAATGACAGAGAGCCCCTTGGATGAGAACGGGGCAAGCTAAACATCCATCACTATGGTAGCCTTCTTCCTGAAGAGATGTAAGGAAGACGCAAAACTTACGTTACAAGTGTCTCGAGAGCGGATGTATATCCGAACTAAGGTGGTACCGCGCAAATAGCGCCCTTAGGGGGCGTTTTCTTTTTGCCCAAAGGAGAAAAAATGGGAAATGAAATGAAAAAGACCCTGTTAATGCCACGTACTGGCTTCGAAATGAGAGCCAACCTCATTAACAAGGAACCAAAGATGCTTAGCCATTGGGAAGATATGCATCTTTACGAAAAAATGAATGAAAACCGCGATGGCTGCGATGAATATCTTCTTCATGATGGCCCTCCATATGCCAATGGCGACATCCATTGCGGGCATATGCTTAACCGTCTTTTGAAGGATTTCATTATTCGTTTCAAAAACATGGAAGGATACAAAACTCCTTTCATTTTCGGCTGGGATACCCATGGCCTTCCAATTGAAGTAAAGGTCACAAAAAGCGGTGTAAACCGTAAAACTACGCCAGTTGTTGATTTTAGAAACCTTTGTAAAGAATACGCTTTAAAACAAGTCGAACATCAAAAAGGACAAATCAGACGTTTAGGCTGTTTAGGCGACTACGATCATCCATACCTTACCCTTTTACCAGAATACGAAGCGCATCAAATTGATGTTTTCGCCAAAATGGCTTTAAAAGGACTCATTTATAAAGGATTGAAGCCGGTTTATTGGTCGCCATCGAGCGAATCCGCTTTAGCGGAAGCGGAAGTCGAATACGCTGATGTTCCAGCAAGAACGCTTTATATTTATTTTGATTTCATCGATGGAAAAGGCGTTGTGCCAAATGATGCAAAAATCATTGCTTGGACAACCACTCCATGGACAATTCCTGGAGATCAAGCCATCACTTTGAACCCTCGGTTTGAATATGGCTTATTTCAAACCGAAAAAGGACAATTCGTCTTCTTAAGAAGCCTTGAAGGAAAAATCAAAGAAGAACTAGGCTTTGAAAAATGCGATTTAATCAAATCTTTCAAAGGACAAGAATTGGAATACGCTACCGTTCGTCACCCATTATATAAGGACCGTACATCTTTGATTATCGTTGCTTCTTTTGTCACAGATAGTGATGGTACAGGATGCGTTCATACCGCTCCGGATTTTGGTGTGGATGACTTTAATGCTTGTGCAAAATATGGCATCGGCCCTTTAAAACAAGTCGATGACAAGGGTATTATGCATCTTGGAGAAGGAGATCCATGCGATGGGCTTTTCTATCAGGATGCAAACGATAAAGTCTGTGATTTATTGAAAGAAAATGGCCATATGCTCAAAGAAGTGGACATCATTCACTCTTACCCACACGATTGGCGCACTCATAAACCGATTATCTTCCGTGCTACCCCACAATGGTTCTTCTCCATCGAATCCATCCGTCAAGAATTGATCGATGCGGTCCGTGAAGTGAAATGGAATCCTGCTTGGGGCGAAGAAAAAATGGTCAACATGATTAAAGACCGTGGCGATTGGTGTATTTCTAGACAAAGAGCCTGGGGTGTTCCAATTCCAATTATCTATAACGAAGACGGCTCTCCAATCATTGAGAAAGAAGTCTTTGCTCATATTCATGATTTAATCGCAAAAGAAGGCTCTAATGCCTGGTGGAAATACAGTGCAAAAGAGCTTCTTCCTGAAGGATATACCTCTAAAGCCTCACCAAATGGCAATTTCCGTAAGGAAACCGACATCATGGATGTTTGGTTTGATTCGGGAACTTCCTGGGCAGGGACCGTTCAAGAAAGAGGATTAAAATTCCCTGCTGATCTCTATTTGGAAGGAAATGACCAATATCGTGGATGGTTTAACTCTTCTTTGATTCTTAGCGTTGCTTACAATGGCTGTGCCCCTTATAAAGAGACTTTAACTCATGGTTGGGTTATGGACGAAAACTGGAACAAGATGTCTAAATCCGCGGGAAATGGCATTGATCCTAGCAAGGTTGCAAACCAATTTGGCGCGGATATCCTCCGTTTATGGGCAGCAAGCGTCAACTATGTTGCTGACGTTCGTATCTCCGAAAGCATCATTCAAAGCGTGTCCGAACAATACCGTAAGATCAGAAATACCTTCAAATTCATGCTTGGAAACCTCCAAGATGGCGAAGATAGACCGTATATCCAGCCAAAAGAGACACCAGAACTTTATCCAGCCGATAAGTGGGTTTTAGCGAAATTTGAGGCTGTAAAGAACAAAACGCTTAGAGATTACGACAATTTCTCATTCGCTTCCGTAACGATGTCTTTAACTAACTTCTTGGTTGAATTATCAAATTTCTACTTAGACTACGCAAAAGACATTCTTTATTGCGAAGAGGCCCTTTCTACAAGAAGAAAAGCTGTGCAATACGTTCTTTATAAACTCAGCTTTGAAATGTGCTTGCTCTTTAACCCAATCCTTTCCTTCACGATGGATGAAGTCTATTCCTTTATTCCTGGGGTTAAGAAAGCATCTCCTCAATTAGAGGACATGCCAAAAGAAAGCCATGAATATAGCGAGGAAACCTTAAAAGAATATGATGATTTCATCACTTTAAGGTCAATTGTTTTGAAAGCCTTGGAAGAAAAACGTGCTTCTGGAGTCATCGGTTCTTCAACCGAAGCGAAAGCGGAAGTCTTTACTAACAACGAAACTCTCTTCAATGTTTTAAAGAAACTTGATGATAACGAAATTGCGCGTTTATTCGGTGTTTCTGAAGCAAATATCGTTGAAGGCGAAACGAAGGCCGTGATCGAAAAAGATGATGACCCTGTGTGCGAAAGATGCAGAAACCATAAAAAAGACGCTGTCATGCGTGAAAACGGTTCTGTGCTTTGCTCACGTTGCCTTGCCGCTTTAGGAGAAGAATAATGGAAGAAAAGAACGTGGCAAAAGAAGAAACTATTAAGAAAGAAAAGAAGTTCGTCTGGACTTGGAGGAGCTTCCTTCTTTCTTTTCTTTGGATTGCCGTCCTTGTAATAGTGGTGGATTTAGCGAGTAAATGGGGGGTCGTGAATTTCTTTAGGGCAAACCCTAACGTCAAGGAAAACCCCCATATAAGCACGAATTCCATCGAAGTGATTCCTCATTTCTTCTATCTCACTCTTTCCTTTAATAAAGGTTCATCCTTCGGAATGGGGAGCGAGGTCACCTGGATGAGATATGTCTTTATCGTCGTTTCTTGGCTAGCTTCAGCTGGAATTATCTATTATTGGTATAAAAACCTTAATAAAAATGACCATTTGATTGACTGCATTTTAATGCTTGCGTTGGGTGGTGCTCTCGGGAATGCCATTGATCGAACATTCTATTGGGAAGGTGTCACAGGTTTCTCGGGTGTAGTGGATTTCTTCCAGTTCTACATCTTTGGGTTTAATAACAATTCCTTTGCTATATTCAATGTCGCGGATGCTGCTTTAGTGGTGGCTATGATTATGTTAATTGTCCTCATCATCGTTCGTTCAATTAAAGAAGCAGTGCAGAAAAAATAGAGGTTTTATGGATAAGATTTTAGTAAGTGAAAATGATGTCGGAAGACGCTTAGATGAGTTCCTTTTTGAACAGGGGATTGCGCCCTCTAGAAGTAAGGTTCAAGCTTTAATCAAAGAAAAGCAGGTCTTTGTGAATGATAAGCAAGAAAAGTCCCATTACATCTTAAGACTTGCCGATGTTATAACTTATAAAAAATATACTAATAAACCACTAGAGATGAAGGGTGAAAATATTCCTTTGGATATCATATATGAAGATGAGGATATCCTGGTCGTGAATAAACCAGCCGGTTTGGTTGTTCATCCAGGTAACGGTCACGAAGAAGGAACACTCGCTAACGCCCTTGTTTTTCATGAGGAGAACCTTCCTAATCAAGGTAATTCCATTCGTCCTGGCTTAGTCCATAGGATTGATAAAGACACCTCTGGCTTATTAGCGATTGCTAAAAATGATGAGGCAGAGCTTTATTTAAAAAGTCAACTTTCTGACCATTCCATGCATAGAGAATATATTGCTCTTGTGAATGGTATCATTGACGAAAATGATGGAAAGATTGACGCTCCGTTAGGGCGTGATCCAAAAAGCCCGATCAAGTTCGCGGTGAATGTTCAAAAAGGAAAAGAGGCTGTAACCTTTTTCCATGTCTTAAAACGTTATCACGAGAATTGTTCTTTGATATCTTGTCGTCTTCTTACCGGACGTACCCATCAAATTCGTGTGCATATGGATTATATTCATCATCCTGTGATTGGTGATCCTCTCTATGGAAGAGGTAATTGCGTACTTTATGATAAAGGACAGCTCCTTCATGCTTATCAATTAACCTTCCGTCACCCTAGAACAAAAGAACTCGTGACCTTTAAGGCCCCTTTGCCTAAAGAATTCCAGGAAGTCTTAGATAGACTTCATGAAATTCAATGAGTTTCTTTCCATTTCTTATAATTCGCCCATGAGAGCTTGGCTACATTGCCAAGCTCTTTTTCTCCGAATTTATCGACAAAATAAGGAATAAAAGAGTCAATGTCTTTACCTGCTCCCAAAGGAAAAGAAAGACCATATTTCTCATTCATACATTCTATTTTTCTTAAAAAAGAATAACGAGCAATAACACTTCCTAAAGCAACCGCAGGGAATAAGCTTTCTCCTTTGGTGTGGAAAATAATGTTTTTTACAACTTTTTCTTCGTTTTTTAGGTAAGAAAAATATAAGGAAGATTCAGCAAATTGGTCTTGATAGATGAAACTTGATGGATGCTTCTCATAGAGATTTAACAAACAACGGTTATGCATCTTGGCTTTGATGGCGTTCATATTGATTTGACCATGTATCTCATTAAAACGGGAATTAGGCAAGGATAATTGGGAATACTCAAACTCTTGAATCAAAGTTGGACCGATTTTGAGAATGTACTCATCGTTCATCTTCTTGGAATCCGTAATGCCTAATTCTTCGATACGAGGTAGGTCTTTTTCTTCTAAGTAAGCGGCGCAAACACACACGGGGCCGAAAAAATCGCCCGTTCCGACTTCATCGCTACCAATTTGAGGATAATGATTTTGATAGAGGGGCTCTCTCTTTTCTAAAGATTGATATTTTTGGGTTGCTTTTTGAGCGTTATTGCCTTGAAAAACAACAACGGTCTTGCCTTTTTTGTTTACTTTATAGATAGAAACGGATAAACCCTCCTTTTTAGCAAAAAAGGCGATATACACGCTAGGATTTTCTGTTTGGTAAGAAAGGAAATCCTTGCGGATCTCTTTTTCTTCGTTTGAAGAAATGGTTAAGGAAATGGTATTACTTCCGTTTGAATTCATACGAGTATTTTAACATTCCTGACATTTTTTAGACACGAAAGAAAATGATATAATTCTTGCTATGCAAGACGTATACGAAAAATTTGAATTTGAAAAAATAAGACAAATCCTTAAAAAGCTAGCAAAAACCGACATTGGTAAAGAAAAAGCGGCATCTCTTAGCATGATTCCGAATGAGAATCTTTTGCAAAGAGAACTTCATTTCTTGGAGGAGACGAGAAATCTCGTTGCCCGTTATGGAAATCTTCCCATTGATGTTTCTAGCGATTTAAAAGATCCTGTTTCCCTGGCAAAAAAAGGCGGATGTTTGAATGTTGAAGAGCTAGAAAGAGTTGCAAACGATGTAAAAAACACCGAATCTATCTTATCTTTCTTCAAAAAAGTAACAGACTCTCCTTTGCTTTTAGAATATGTTGGAAACTTCCCTCATTTACATTTCCTTGAAGTGGATATTCATAAAATCATTGCTCCAGATCTTACGATTTTTGATAACGCTTCACCAAAATTAAAATCCATTCGCCAAGCCATTCGTCGTTTAGAAAGCACGATGAAGAAGAAACTTGGCTATGTTCTTGACGAAAATCGTTCTTTTTTAAGTAATGACAGCCTTACTTTGAAGAACGGGCATTATGTTTTACCTGTCAAAAATTCTTATAAAAACAAGGTAAAAGGCATCATTCAAGATGTTTCCAACACAGGAGAAACGACTTTTATCGAGCCTGAGCTTCTTGTTGAAATGAACAATAAGATGATGGAACTCCAAAATGACGAAAGAGAGGAAATTCATCGTCTTTTACTTGAACTCTCCTCAGAAGTGGCGGGTTCTAGCGAGGCCATTCTAGAAAATAACGAGATGATTGGCTATTTGGATTTCTTATCCGCAAAAGCCAAACTTGCCGAAGAAAACGATTGCCATATTCCAACTTATAGCAAGACCCCCCTTATTGATTTATATGGCGCAAGGCATCCGTTAATTGATAAAAATAAGGTGGTTCCTAATGATTTTCATCTTAGTGATAAATCTTCCTTAGTTATTATTTCTGGCCCAAACGCCGGTGGTAAAACAGTTGCTTTAAAAACGCTAGGAATCTTAGTGATGATGAACCAATGCGCCCTAGCAATTCCTGCCAAAGAAGGTTCCTCCTTATCCTTTTTCCGTCACATTTTTGTCGATATAGGTGATTCTCAATCATTAAGCGATAATCTTTCTACTTTCTCTGGACATATGAAAAATATCGGAGAAATCTTACAAATCGTGCAAGGAAAAGACTTGGTTCTTCTTGATGAAGTTGGCACTGGCACCTCTCCAAAAGAAGGGGAAGCAATTGCTTTATCCATCATGAAATTCTTACTTAGAAAACACGCTTTAACGATGATTTCATCTCACTTTGAAGGGCTAAAAACATACGCTTTATCCCACAAAGAAGTTACAAACGCCTCTATGCTTTTCGATGAAGAAAGGCTATTGCCAACCTATCGTTTAAAGATGGGCTTACCTGGCGAATCCTATGGTTTGGTTGTCGCCAAACGTTTCGGCCTTTCAGAAGAGATTCTAGAAGAAGCAAAGAAAAACATCGATTCTCAAGAAGACTTATCGGTAACAGAAACGATTAAACGTCTTTCCGCAGTAACGAAACAAACGGAAGATTTAAAAACAGAGCTTTTAAAGAAAGAAGCGCAACTCGAAAAAGAAAAAGAAGCGGTAAAATCGAAAGAAAAGGCTCTTAGTCTTAGAGAAGAACATTTCCTTAGCGACATCGAATTAAAGAAAAAGAAGATGCTTTCTGACTATGAGGAAAAACTCGACGACATCATGCATGCCTTGGAGAAAAACGGCGGAGAAGTTAAACTTCATGAAGTCATTGAAGTCAAAAAACACTTAGACGATCTTCAAGAAACCGCCCAAGAAGAAACCTACAATGAGGAATTAAAAGTGGGGGATTATGTGAACGTTCCATCCCTTTTTGTGACTGGCAAAATACAAAACATCAAGGGAAACAAGATGGATATCATCACTCCAGAAGGCGTTTCTTTCCATGTTGCCAAAGATAAAGCAATTCGTGTCGAAGAACCAAAAAGAGAGAAAAAGGAGGTTGTTTCGACCATTCCTTTAGACAACCTTCCATTTCAAAAAAGTGTTCCTCTTGAAATTAATCTCATTGGACAACGTTATGAAGAAGCCGAAAGAAATCTTGCGAAATATCTCGATGATTGCTTATTAAAACATTACAAACGTGTTCGTGTTATCCATGGCTGGGGAAGTGGAATCTTACGCAAAATGACCCGTAATTATTGCGATAACCACAAGGATTTCGTTGACCATTATGAAGGAGCGGATGGACATGAAGGTGGAGGAGGAGCCACCATCGTCTATCTAAAATAAGATGGCTTTGACAGAAAAATTAAAACGTTTGATCTCTCTTTTACCCGATAAACCTGGTGTTTATCAAATGAAAGACGAGAACGACAAAATCATTTATATTGGGAAGGCAAAAAATCTCAAAAACAGGGTTTCCCAATATTTTCTTCGCCCTCAAACAGGCAAGGTCGCGGCTATGGTTAGTCATGTCGACCATTTTGATTTCATCATTGTTCATACAGACAAAGAAGCATTTATCCTTGAAATGAACCTCATCCAAACCCATTACCCACGTTACAACATCATGATGATGGATGATTCTCATTATCCTTATATTGCTATTCGTAGAGAAGATGCCTTTTTAAAGATTGCTAGACGAGCAAATGATAAGAAATATTTCTATTTTGGCCCTTTTCCGAACGCTAAAGACGCATTTAAAATCATGGATTTGCTAAATCGTATCTATCCGACGAGAAAATGCAAAACCTTAGGGAAAAAGCCTTGCCTTTATTATCATTTGGGGCAATGTCTTGCTCCTTGCGTGAATGAAATCTCTTCGGAAACGTATCAGGATTTATACGATAAAATCAAATCTTTTTTGGATGGGAACACCCAAGATGTCATTAAAGAATACACCGAAAAGATGAAAAAAGCCTCCGAGGAACTTCGTTTTGAAGATGCCCAAAATGACAAAGAAATTATCGATGCTATCAAACGCATCACAGCCAAGCAAAGCGTAGAACTTTCTAGCGACCGCACGGACCGCGATGTTTTTGCCTATTCCGAAAGGGATTCTTATATCTCTTTAAGTGTCTTAACCTATCGAAATGGTCTTCTTTTAGGGAAAAAAGTCATGGTCGTGCCTTCTTTCGAAGGAGGCGCAAGCCAAGCTGTTGAATTAATGGAAGAATATTATCAAAAACACGATCTTCCTAAAGAAATCCTTTGTAATATCCCTAACGCCTCCGAAGAATTCCTTTCCGTTTATCCTGAAGCAAGGCTTGTTTCCCCGAAAGAAGGACGTCTTTTGGAACAAATCGACCTTGCTTCTTTAAATGCCAAAGAGGGGTTAGACCGTCATTTCATGTCCGCACGTTTAAACGATGATAACAACGCTTTATTAGAAGAATTGGGCAAACTTCTAAATATCCCAACGCCTTATCGCATCGAATTATTTGATAATTCTCACCTTCAAGGGTCCAATCCTGTTGGCGCGATGGTTTGTTATGTGAATGGTGAACCGATGAAATCGATGTACCGCAAGTTCCATCTCGAAAAAGAAGATGCAGGGGATGACTATCATTCTATGATCGATGTTGTCTCTCGCCGTTACCGCCGTCTTAAAGAAGAAAAACTCTCCTATCCCGATTGTATTCTCACGGATGGTGGTCTTCCTCAAGTTCATGCGACCCTAGAGGCACTCGCTTCCATCGACGTTTCGATCCCTGTGTATGGCTTATATAAAAATGATAAGCATCAAACCGAAGGAATCATTGATAATGACGGGGTAATTTATCCTCTAGATAATAAATCTCCTTTGTTTTTCTTACTCATGAGAATGCAAGATGAAGTTCATCGTTTTGCGATATCTTTCCATAAAGCGGAACGTTTAAAGAACATGCATTCTTCTCTTTTTGATGACGTTAAAGGAATCGGAGAGAAACGCAAAGAAGTCCTTCGAAAAAACTATCCAACAATCGATGCGCTTAAAAACGCTTCCGTGGAAGAACTTCGCCAAATTCTTCCGGAAGAGGTGGCTTTGACCCTCTATAAGAAAATTCGCTCGCTTTAATCCTTGTTTCATATTTAAAAGAGTCTTATATTATTAAAGCGCTGCGCCCGTAGCTCAGCTGGATAGAGCAACAGCCTTCTAAGCTGTGGGTCAACCGTTCGAGTCGGTTCGGGCGCGCCAAAACGAAAATGAGTTCGATGCCATATTGCATTGAACTTTTTTCTTTCTTTAGAGGTTTTTGCTAATGGAAGTCTCCCAAAAAGAAGGAAATGCCGGATTTTAATAACGATTAACGCTTAAAATATGGCTTTGTTTTTATAAATTGAAGATAATGGCGTCTTTGGATGAGTATTCCTAAAAAGTGTTGACTATTTTCTTATCTATACATATTTCGTAACAAATTATCGGTTTTTCTTTCTTGTTTAAGGAAGTTCTTGTTATAATTTTTCAAACGATTTAATAGGAGGAAATACCATGGGATTAATTCGTGCTGTAGGCGGTTCCATTCGTGGAACTTTAGGGGATCAATGGAAAGAGTTTTTCTATTGCGAATCCTTAGATAAAACGGTCTTAATGACCAAAGGTGAAAAGAAAGTCACCAAAAGATTCGGCTCTAACCATAGAGGAAATGACAACATCATTTCTAACGGTTCGGGAATTGCGGTTGCAGACGGACAATGCATGATTATCGTCGAACAAGGCAAAATCATGGATATTTGTTCCGAACCAGGCGAATATACCTATGATAAAGGCTCCGAACCAAGCATTTTCACTGGAAACCTTTGGAAAGGCGTTGCCGGTATGTTCCGCACGATGTGGGAAAGAATCGGCTATGGCGGAGATTCTGGAAAAGACCAAAGAGTCTATTATTTCAATCTCAAGGAAATCTTAGATAACAAATTCGGAACTGCTAACCCTGTCCCATTCCGTGTTGTTGATAGCAAGATCGGCCTTGATATTGACGTTTCCTTACGTTGTTTTGGCACGTTCTCTTATAAAATCACGAACCCAATACTTTTCTATCAAAACGTTTGTGGCAATGTTACCGATACTTACACTACCGAAGAGCTTGAAGGTCAATTAAAGAACGAATTCGTTTCCGCTCTTCAACCTGCCTTCGGAAAACTTTCTGCCAAAGAAATGAGACCAAACGAAATTGTGGCCCATGTCACGGATTTAGAAAACGCCATGAACGAAGCCCTTTCTGAAAAATGGAGAGATACACGTGGCTTAGAAGTAGTCTCGATCGCCTTATCAAGCTTGACCTTGCCAAAGGAAGATGAAGATTTAATCAAAAACCTCCAACGTCAAGCCGTTTACAAGAATGCCGGTATGGCAGGTGCGACTTTAGTGGAAGCTCAAGCCGAAGCTATGAAGAATGCCGCTAATAATCCTAATGGAGCTGCCATGGGCTTCTTCGGAATGAATATGGCTATGGGTGCTGGAAATAATGCAAATGCCGCTACTTTCTATGAAAAAGCCGCTCAAGAAGAAGCGAAAAAAGAAGAAGCCAAAAAAGAAACAGCAAAAGACACTTGGACTTGCCCAAAATGTGGTCATGAAGTCACTGGAAAATTCTGCCCAGAATGTGGTGAAAAGAAACCAGTAGACGGCTGGAGTTGCCCAAAATGCGGAACGGTGAATAAAGGAAAATTCTGCACTGAATGCGGAACCAAAAAACCTGAAAATGAACCACTCTATCGTTGCGATAAATGTGGATGGGAACCAAAAGATCCAAAGAATCCACCTAAGTTCTGCCCTAATTGTGGCGATCCATTCGACGATAACGATAAGCACTAGTTTATGTCTAACGTCATTGAGTATAAGTGCCCCAATTGCGGTGGTTCTTTAAAGTTCGATTCTTCGACTCAAAAGGTCGTTTGCCCTCAATGCAAAACGGAATTTGATGCCGAAGCAATCGACTCCTTTAAGGAAGATTTAGAGAACGCAAAAGGGGATGAATTAAACTGGAAAACCGTAACGAGTGAATTTTCTTCCGAAGAAGCCTCTTCGATGAATGTTTACCATTGCGATTCTTGCGGAGCCGAAATTGTTGGAGACGAAAACGTTTCAGCAACAACGTGCCCATTCTGTGAATCTCCTGTCATTTTGAAAGGAAGACTTTCAGGCGCTTTAAAACCAGACCTCATCATACCTTTTAAATACGATAAAGCCTCGACAAAAGAAATAATGAGCCGTTACTTGAAGAGCAAATTCTTCTTACCAAAGATTTTTAGGAGCGAAAACAAAATCGAAAACGTAAAAGGCATTTACGAACCATTTTGGATTTATAACGCGGACGTTGTGGGAAAGGTCTTCTTTAACGCAGAACGTTCTCGTAGCTATATCTCTGGTGATTATCAAATCACCGAAGTCTCACATTATCGCATTATGATCGATGGGAAAGCTGGATTTGATCATATTCCAGTCGATGCTTCTCAATCAATGCCAGATGAGCTCATGGAATCAATCGAGCCTTTTGATTATGAAGGAATGAAAGAATTCACCCCGGTTTATTTAGCTGGTTATTTATCCGATAAATACGATGTTTCCAAAGATGATTGCGCAATAAGAGCCAATCAAAGATTCCGTGAAGGCACGGCGGATAAATTCCGTGAAACCATCAACACATATACGAGTGTTCGGGTGGATTCTACTTCTTTAAATCTTGAGAATGCTGAAGCGCGTTATGCTTTGTTCCCTGTTTGGATTTTAAATTCCAAGTGGAAAGATAAAAAGTTCACCTTTAGCATGAATGCTCAAACGGGAAAGATTGTTGGAAATTTGCCTTGCTCAGCAGGAAAATATGCCACTTTCTTCGCACTTTTCTATGTGCTTACGGCTGCTGTTATTGGCCTTTTGATGTATCTATTCGCCGTTTCGGATGGAGCTGTAGTCACGAATTGGACACTTATTATCTTTGCTTCCTTTTTCTTTGGCTGGATACCAGGACTTATTTTCTGCGAATATCATCGTAGAGCCTTAAAACCGGTCAAACTTCAAAAGGGCGCGAAAACTTATTATCGTCAAGGAAGCATGGACATATATAAAAGGAAGGATGCCTACCTTTATACCACGAGAACTCGTGTTAAGATAAGCAACTCTTCTGACAGAAATGGAAGAAAATAAAATGAAACAAGGGATTGTCTTTGATTTAGACGGCACCTTGTGGGATTCCTCTCAAGAAGTGGTTTCTTCTTGGAATGAGGTTTTAAAAAATTACCAAAAAGGCCGTTATCTTATCACTTTGGAACAAATGAAGGGGGCAATGGGCCTTCCTATGCTAGAACTTGGGAAGAAACTTTGGCCTTCTTTGGCGGAAGAAGAAATCCTTCCTTTGTTGAATGAATGCATGGAAAAAGAGAATCTCTATCTTCTTTCTCATCCGGGGAAGTTATATCCCCATGTAAAAGAAACGTTGGAGAAGCTCCATTCCCTATATCCTTTATATATTGTCAGCAACGCTCAAAAAGGATATATCGAGGCTTTCCTTCAAGGAACCTCCCTTTCTTCTTGCTTTGATGATTATCTTTGCTGGGGCGATACCCTTGCTCCAAAAGAAGTCACGATGAAAGCTCTTCAAGAACGTAATCATCTTGAGGAATGCATCTACGTTGGAGACACTTTAGGAGATGAGCTATCCTCGAGAAAAGCATCTTTCTATTTCATTCATGCAGGATATGGCTTTGGAAAAGCAAAAAATCCAGACAAAGAGATGGAAGATTTCTCTTCTTTGCCTAGCTTGGTTCAGGAAATCTTCTTCGAAAGAGGATAGAAATCCAAATTAGGCATAGAAATATCACAACGATTCCAAGAGACGCTTGCACCATAAAACGTCTCTTTTTCTTTATTTTCGCTATATCCGTTTGCAAACCAATAGTTTTGAAATTCGCAAGAATAGCGTTCTTTTTCATTGCTCACGGAAACTTTCAAAGAACCTACCGAATCCGAATAAAATTCTCCCGAGGTGATTCCTTCATTCATCGAGGTAATCGAAACATAGAATTCTTTTGCCATTTGAGCATAAAGACGTTGCATCTCCTCGATATCTTTCAAAGCAAAGTTTTCCCAGCTTTTCAGATTTCGTTTCGTTTCTTCGCGATAGCGTTTGTTAATAAGTTTCCCATCTTCCTCATAATTTAAATAATTGCAAGTTACGTTCTTATCTTGGCTAACATAGGTCCAATTCTCACGGAAATACAGCTTAGCGCCGTATTTTCCTTTGATTCTAACGAAAGAATAATGGCTATTTTGATCAATTTCACGATCGATGGTTACATCTTGAATCAGCTTGTCTTCATCTTGGTAAGAAGAAAGGGTTTCTTTTAAAGTGTAGCTCTTTGGAATATTCGTAAGAGGGGTGTAGTTAATCTCTCTATCGATTTTCTTAAGCATGCTTAAAGCCTCATCATAGGTCGTTTCTTTTTCTTCTTTTTGACAAGAAGAGAGAGACATCAGCAAAGGAAATAAGAGAAAGACGCTTTTTTTCATCGAAAGTATTTTAAACGTTTTGCCTTCGTTTGTCTTTTTCCCTTTCTTTAGAAAGGTTAAAATATCCACTATGGATAATTTAGTAACGTTACTTGATAGAAAAGAATATCAATTAGTCTTGGATTTAAGTGAAGGAAGCAAAGATTCTTCCTCACTCTTTTGTAGAGTTTCCGCTTATTTAGGCTTAGGAAAGCCGAAAGAAGCCATGGAAATCGTTGAAAAGAACAAAGAAATTCTTTGGCAAGACTCTCCCTTAAAATGTTTGAAAGCTAATTTTGAGTTACGTTTTCTTCTCGAAGAATTCGATGAAGCCTATGAAGATGAAAAATATTTTTCTTCCTTGCCTTACGTTTCTCAAGAAGTGGAGGAATATCTACGTTCTTTGCCCCAAAGGATCCGTTATAACGAAAGACAGTCTTCTTTAAAGAAAAATTATTCTGAAGAAGATGTTAGAGAAACTCTTCTGCATCCAAAAGACACTTATGAAGCAATGTCCTTGTTATCTTCTTTCAATGACGCGAAGACGATTTTTTATGCGGATAGCTTGTTAGAAATGTTAAAAACGTCTACATCAAATATCGTCAAAACATATGGTTTTATGTTGCTAGTGAAAGCAAATTATCCCTTGGAAGTGTCTTTCGAGAAAAACGGAGAAGAATTCCATATGATTCCTTGCAAAACTCTTTTGCCATTTGAAGAAGAAAAGGCAAAAACATTAGTTAGCATGTTACAAAAAGAAATGAAAGATCCCTCTTTGTTCCATATTGCAACAACCTTGCTAAACAACTATATGTTTGAGTTATATCCTCTTTCCATATTTGATAAATATTCTTTGGAAAATCTCTTTGCGTGTTTCGTCATTTTATCACACGAATATCTTCAATCCGCCTTTGATGAAGAAACATTTTTAAAAGACAATTTTCTCCAAAAGGAGGAAGTGGAATTAGTGAAGGAAGACATCTCCTCCGTGCTTAAAAAAGCGGAACAGATGAAAGTCTAAAACATTACTTTTTCACCTTTTTAGCGTTTTTCGTTTGGAAAGTATCTAAAGATAGGGTAAACTAGAGCACGTTGCGATTAGCAAAATAGATTGAGGTATTCAATTACATGAAACACACAGTTGAAAAAATCAGCCCAAGCCGCGTCAAATTAGTCGCTGACGTCGACAAAGAACTTTGGGCAAATGCTCAAGAAAAAGCATTCAAAAAGACCGCGAGCAAAGTGAACGTCCCAGGCTTCCGCCCAGGAAAAGCCCCACGTAAGCTCATTGAAGAAAGAATCAACCAAGAAGCCGTTTGGAATGAAGCTATCGATGATGTCTTGACACCAGTCTTCGCAAACTTAATCACCGAAGAAAAACTTCAACCAATGTATCGTCCACAAGTGAACGTTACCAAACTTTCCAAGGACGAATTGGAATTGGTTTACACCATCGTTCTTCTTCCAGAAGTCACTCTTGGCGAATACAAAGGCTTAAAAGCCGTCAAGGTCGCTCCAAAAGTTACCGATGAAGAAGTGAACAAAGCCATTGATAACCTTTTAAAGGACAATGCTGAGTTAGTCGTTACCGAACGTCCTGCTCAAATGGGTGACACCACCCTCATCGATTTCGATGGATATCTTGCTGATGAAAACGGCAAACTTTCTCCATTCGATGGCGGACAAGCCAATAACTACAGCCTTGAACTTGGCTCTCACCAATTCATCCCAGGCTTCGAAGAACAACTTGTTGGCATGAAAGATGGTGACAAGAAAGAAATCAAAGTCACCTTCCCAGAAAACTATGTCAAAGAACTCGCTGGCAAAGAAGCAACCTTCAAAATCACCATGCACGAGGTCAAGGAAAAACAAATCCCTGAACTTAATGATGAAGCCGTTAAGGATCTTGCCATTAAAGACGTTGCCACCGTTGATGGCTTAAAAGATTATGAGAAGAAGACCCTTCTTGCTCAAAAAGTCCAAGAATCCGAAAATGCTTTCTATAATGAACTCGTTGGTGAAATCATCAAGAATTCTACCTTTGTGATTGATCCAGCCGTTATCGAAAACGAAGCTCACCAAATGGAAGAAAATCTTAAAAAACAGATTGAATCCAATGGCTTAACCTTCGAACAATACTTAGAAATCACCGGTGCTAAAGCGGAAGATCTCCACAAGACCTATCACGTTAACGCCGAAAATAACATCAAGAATTTCTTAGTTCTTCACGAAATCGGAGTCAAAGAGAATTTGACCGCTACCGATGCAGATATCGATGCCGAAATCAAGAAGATGGCTGAGCAATATAAGATGAAAGAAGAAGATGTGAGAAACATCATCAACAAGAACTTAGAAGATTTCCGCGGCCAAATCACCGATCGTAAAGTTCGTGAGTTCATCATGAATAGCGCTGCCAAAAAAGAAGGGGCGACCGAATTAAAGGAAGAAGCTCCAAAAGCCGAAGAAAAAGAAGCAGCTCCTAAAAAAGCTCCTGCAAAGAAAACTGCAACAGCCAAGAAAGCACCTGCTAAAAAAGCAGAAGAGAAATAATCTCTTAAAAATAAAAAATGGATAAGGCGGAAGAAATTCTGCCTTATTTTTATTAAATTAGCACTTAACATTTGACAGTGCTAAAAGGAATCCTATAATTATCATTGCAAAAAGGAGGTATGAAAAATGGAAGATAAAACTCCCAATGAAAAACAACCGTTAACTCTCCCTTTCCTGATTACAAAAGGTTTGGTCGTATATCCGAATATGAACGAGGCCGTAGATGCGGGCCGTCCATACTCCATGGAAGCAATCCGCCAAGCAAAGGCAAATTCGAATAGCCTTCTCTTCGTTGGTTGCCAAAAAGAAGCGGATAAAGATGATATCAAAATCCCTGATGACGTCTTTGAAACAGCGACATTATGCCGCATTGTCTATAGCAATGAGAAAGATGGCAGCATCAAGGTTCGTTTAATCGGATCAAGAAGAGTTCTTCTTTCTAACATTCGTTTCGAAAAAGGAAGCTATATTGCCGATGGAAGCATTCTTGAAGATGAAGAAGGGGATGCGAACGAGGAACTTCAGCTTATCGCAAAGCTTTCTCAATCTCTTGCGACATCGAACTTTATGAATCCTAACGTGGTCAAAAACACGTTAACATCTTTGCAAAACGGCGATTCTGTTGGAAATGTCGTGGATACGATTGCCCAATATTTAGATTTCCGCGTTGCCGATAAAGTCGCTCTTCTTGCCGAAAGAAACACCAATGAGCGTTTAAAGATTTTGCTTCGTCTTTTAGATGAGCAAAAACAAATCACCCAAATTGAGCAAAAACTCGATGAGACCGTTCGTGAAAGAGCAGAAAAATCTCAAAAAGAGTATTTCCTTCGCGAAAAAATGAAAGCCATCAAGGATGAACTTGGTGAGGGCGCTGGTGTCAATGATGTGGATGCTATCAAGGCAAAACTTGAAAAGAACCCATATCCGGAAAATGTCAAAGCAAAGATTAAGAATGAACTTCACCGTATGGAAATGATGCCAGACGGCTCTCTTGAAAGTTCCTTGATCTTGAATTACATTCAAACCTTAATTAATGTTCCCTGGTTCCAAAGAACGGAAGATAATGATGATTTGAGTAACGTTCAAAAGATTTTAGATGAGAACCATTTTGGTCTTGAAAAAGTCAAAAAGAGAATCATCGAATATCTTGCTGTCAAACAAGCTACAGGCACTTTAAAAGCTCCTATCCTTTGCTTTTTTGGCCCGCCAGGATGCGGTAAAACTTCCCTTGCGAAGTCTATTGCCCAAGCTTTAGGAAGAAAATTCTATAAATGTTCCCTTGGTGGTGTTTCCGATGAAGCGGAAATTCGTGGACACAGAAGAACCTATGTTGGCGCTCTTCCTGGAAGAATCATTCAGGGAATTACTCGCGCTGGCACCGTAAATCCAGTCTTTTTACTCGATGAAATCGATAAAGTTGGTGGAGCAAATTATCGTGGAGATCCATCTAGCGCTCTTCTTGAAGTACTTGATCCAGAACAAAATTTCGCCTTCAATGATAACTTCCTTGAAGAACCATATGATCTTTCTAACGTTCTCTTTATTGCTACAGCAAACTACCTTGAGAACGTCCCAGCTCCATTAAGAGATCGTTTGGAATTAATCGAAGTTCCTTCTTATACCGAGATTGAAAAGCTAAAAATCGCTGCGGATTTCTTAATCCAAAAGCAAATGAAAGCAAACGGTTTAAAAGAAGGGGACATCGTTTTCACCGAAGAAGGAATCCGCGAAATGATCGAATTCTATACTCGTGAAGCGGGTGTCCGTGAACTTGAAAGACTTGTGGCTTCTTGTTGTAGAAAAGCCATCGTTGAGTTGATTAAGAATCCATCCCTTCCTCGCCCGATCAAAGTCGATGCCGAACAAGTGAAAAAATACCTTGGCGTGGAGATTTTTGAAGACACGAAGAAAGAGAAAGAGCCTCAAATTGGCGTGGTTACTGGCTTAGCCTATACCGAATTTGGTGGAGATATCTTGCCAATCGAAGCAACTCATTTCCATGGTAAAGGACAACTTGTCTTAACGGGTAACCTTAAGGATATCATGAAGGAAAGCTGCATGATCGCTCTTGATTATGTCCGTGCGAACGCTACCAAATATGGCATCCCGGAAGAAATGTTTGAAAAGAACGACATTCACCTTCATTTCCCTGAAGGAGCTGTGCCAAAAGACGGCCCAAGTGCTGGTATCGCTATTACTTGCGCCATTATCTCTTCGCTTTCTGGAAAGCCAGTTAACAATAACGTAGCGATGACGGGCGAGGTTACACTACGTGGCAAAGCTCTGCCGATTGGTGGCTTAAGGGAGAAATCCCTTGCTGCTCTCCGTAGTGGAATTAAAACGATTTTGGTTCCTGAGGAGAATAAAAAAGACGTTGATGAACTTCCAGAAGAAGTCAAGAAGGGTCTTGCGATTCATTTTATGAAATGTGTCGATGACGCCTTACCATTTGTCTTTGAAACGGAAAACAACAAAGCGTAAAGGAAAAAGAGAAATTCCGCATAGGGGTTTCTCTTTTCTTTTTGCTATAATTTGCTTATGGCTATCATTAAATTTCAAAACGCAAAATATATTCTCTCAGCTCCAAATAAGAGCTTTCGCCCCAAAGACAATCTCAAAGAAATCGTCTTTGTTGGAAAGTCAAACGTCGGGAAATCTTCTTTAATCAATACTTTAACGGGACAAAAGATTGCTTTTTCTTCCAAAAACGCAGGGAAAACCCGTTATTTAAATTACTTTTTAATCGATAACTCTTTCTATTTGGTAGATTCTCCTGGGTATGGTTTTACCTCTTATGGCAGTAAAGAAGATGTTTCTTTCGGCGAGATGATGGAAGATTATTTCCAAAACCCTTTATTAAAAGGCTGCATCTTTCTTATCGACTCTCGAAGAGAACCATCGGAAGAAGACGAAATGTTGCTCGAGCACTTAAAAGAAGAAGGAGTACCAACTCTTCTTGTTCTAACGAAATCTGATCTAGCCAAACAATCGGATATCGCTTTGGCGAAAAAAAGATATGCTGGAATGGATGTATTGCTTTCTTCAAAGAAAAATAAACCAGATCTTTTACGTGCTAAAATCGCTGCTTTTTTGAAATAAAGTTCTCTTCCCCTTGCAAAACACCTTATTTCAACTATGATTTAGCGTTATGAAAAATTTACCTAAAGAAATCTTTGATAGAGAAAAAAGCCTAGTTGGCTTCTCTTCCTCCCTTTTAAAACACTTCCATGTTGAGTCTTTTCATGAGACAGACCCTGAAATTGATCGTCTTTTGGAAGGACATAAGAAAGTTTGTGTTTTTCTTTTCGATGGAGCGGGAAAATACAACATTTCTCTTTTCCCTCACACAAACAAATACCTTATTTCCCATCAAAAGTGCGTTATTTCTTCGACGAATCCTCCGACAACTGTCGCAGCAACAAACGCCTTTTTAACGGCAAAGTGGCCTAAGGAAAATGGCTGGATGGGTTGGACGCAATACATTCCTAGCCTTCATTTCCCTCTTTGTGTTTTTCCTGATGTGAACGATTTAACGGGTGAAAAAGTGGACTATTATCATGATGGCAGTCATTTCTTTGACCGTTATTGCCCATTAAAGAAAATCGATGTTCTTATGCAAGAGAAAGGCGTGAATGCCAAACTGGAATATCTTTATCCTCTTGGTGGAGAAAAAGCTCCGAAGAATTATAAAGAAATGGTTCAACACGCGACTTCCTTTTTCAAAAATGGTGGAGAATTCCTTTATTCTTATACTCCTCATCCAGATAAAGAGCTGCACCAATATGGCGTAAAATCCCTCTCTGTTTGGAATGAGTTCCGTAAAATCAATAAAATGATTCGACAATTCGTGAAAGAAAATCCAGACGTCTTAGTAATTAGTATGGCTGACCATGGTCTTATCAACGTGAAATATCAAGATATCGCTCTCCATAAAGAATTGGTAGATTGCCTTTCTTTGCCTATGTCCTTAGAAGGAAGAAATGCGACTTTCTTTGTGAAAGAGGGTAAAAAAGAAGAATTTGCCTCTCTTTTTACGAAGTATTATCCGGATTTCGTTCTTCTAACGAAAAAGGAAGTTCTTGAAGAAAATATCTTTGGCGTTGGGGAAGAAAATCCTCATTTTCAAGAGTTTATCGGAGATTTCCTTGCTATTGCAGTTGGAGAAAGCGTTCTTTGGAACTCCAAACAGGTGCTAAACAAGAAAACTTTTCTTAAAGCGCATCATGCAGGAGAAACCAAAGAAGAAAGAGAAATCGCTTTATCTTTTTACAATCTTTGAAGGTTGTTAAAAATCTTACAGGGTTTTATAATTTTCCCGTTCGTTGAAGAAGAGGGATCCTTCCTTCTTGATGCAAAGAGAGCCAGAGTAGCTGAAAACTGGTCATCAAGAAAAGGTGAGTCGCTTTGGAGAATAGAAGAAATTCCGTTTGCTGCGTTAAAGCCAAAGAGCCAAAGAAAATCTTCTTTGGAATTAGGGTGGTACCGCGCGCCGCGTCCCTATATGGGATTCGGCGTATTTTTTATTTTAAGGAGGAGAAAAAATGCTCGATAAGCATTATGACCCAAAAACAGTCGAAGAGGGCAAATATGAAAAATGGGTTAGCGGCGATTACTTCAAAGCTGGTTTAGATAAATCAAAACCCCCGTTCTCTCTTGTTATTCCGCCACCAAACGTTACAGGAAAACTACATCTTGGACATGCAATGGATACGACTTTGGAAGATATCATCACACGATACAAGAGAATGAAAGGATATGATGTCCTTTGGCTTCCGGGAATGGACCACGCTGGCATTGCCACCCAAGCAAAAGTCGAGGCAAAGCTAAGAGAAGAAGATATCTCCCGTTATGATTTAGGAAGAGAAGGTTTCTTGAAGAAAGCTTGGGAATGGAAAGACGAATACGCTAAAACCATCCATGAACAATGGAAGAAAATGGGCCTTTCTATCGATTATTCCCGCGAAAGATTTACCTTAGATGAAGGGCTTTCTAAAGCTGTTCGTCATGTTTTCGTCACTCTTTATAATGAAGGTCTTATTTATCAAGGAGAAAGGATTACCAACTGGGATCCTGAATTAAAGACGGCTTTAAGCAATATTGAAATCATTCACAAAGATGATGAAGGAGAATTCTTCTATTTTAAATATGATGTGGTAGGAACAGACCAAAGCATCATCGTTGCAACAACTCGTCCAGAAACCATGTTTGGCGATACGGCCGTTTTCGTGAACCCTAAAGATTCTCGTTATAAGAATTTAGTCGGGAAAAAAGTTATCAATCCAGCCAATGGGGAAGAACTTCCTTTGATGGCTGATTCCTATGTCGATCTTTCTTTTGGAACAGGCGCGATGAAATGCACTCCAGCTCATGATCCGAATGACTTTGCTTTGGCTAAAAAATATGGTTTCCCAATGATTAAAGTTCTTGATGAAACCGCCCATATGAACGATAAGTGTGGTATCTATCAAGGCATGGACCGTTATGAATGTCGTAAAGCTTTAGTTGAGAAGATTAAAGAAGAAGGGCATCTTGTAAAAATTGAAAAAATCGTCCACTCTGTCGGACACTCCGAAAGAAGTGACGCGGTCGTGGAACCTATGCTTTCTAAGCAATGGTTCGTGAAGATGAAGCCTCTTGCCGATAAAGTTCTTGAAAGACAAAAAACTTCCGGAAAAGTTAACTTTGTCCCAAAACGTTTTGAGAAAGTCCTATTACGTTGGATGAGCAATATCGAAGACTGGTGCATTTCTAGACAACTTTGGTGGGGACACCGTATTCCTGCTTATTACAATAAGGAAACAGGAGAGCTTTTAGTTACCGAAGAAACTCCAGATTTAAACGTCTACCGCCAAGACGAAGATGTTTTGGATACGTGGTTCTCTAGCGCTTTATGGCCTTTTGCCACTTTAGGCTGGCCAAACACGGATAGTCCTGATTTCCAACGTTATTTCCCTACCTCTTGCTTGGTAACGGGGTATGACATTATCTTCTTCTGGGTTTCAAGGATGATTTTCCAATCCCTTCATTTTACCGATGAAGTTCCTTTCAAAGATGTTGTTATCCATGGCCTTGTTCGTGACTCTTTAGGAAGAAAGATGTCTAAATCCTTAGGAAATGGCATCGATCCGATGGATGTCATCGATCGTTATGGCGTGGATGCTCTTCGTTATTTCATTACCACCAACTGCACCCCAGGGATGGATATGCGTTATATCGAAGAAAAGGTTGCTTCGAGTGAAGCCTATTTGAATAAGATCTGGAACGCTTGCCGTTATGTTGAAGGCGTTTTAGGAGATTCTTATACTCCTCATGAAATCGACAAGAAGAAATTAGGGACCTTAGACGCCTTCATTTTAGACCGTCTTGAAAAGACTGTGAAAAAAGTCGGAAGCAAGATGGATTCTTATGAATTTGGACAAGCCTCTTCAACTTTATATGACTTTGTCTATGATGATTTCTGCTCTTCCTATTTGGAATTCTCTAAGATTTCTCTTTCGCATGGTGGAGAAGAAGCGGAAGTCACGAAGGATGTTTTATATAAGGTAATGCGTGAAATCATCCTCATGATTTATCCATATTGCCCATTCGTAAGCGAAGAAATGTATCTCTCTTTGCCTGCTCATAAAGATTCCGTTATGTGTGAACCATATCCGGTTTATGAGAAGGAATTGTTGAACAAAAAAGCAAGCGATAAGGTTGCTATTCTTCAAGATATGATTCGCGATATCCGTAATTACAAATCTACAAATTCCATAGCGCCTAATGCCAAAGTGAGATTGATCGTTTCGCCAAAAGAGCCGTTCGCTGGCTTTGGAGAATATCTCTCTCGTTTTGCTTTCGCTACCTCTTATTCCGTGAAAAAAGAAGCTTTAGGTGGAAATCCTTTCATGTATCCTGGATTCTCCATGGTTGTGGAAGAAGATGTGGATCCATCGGTATTGCTTGAGCGCCTATTGAAGCAAAAGACTTATTTGGAAGGGGAAATTGCCCGTTCTCATAAAATTCTTTCCAATCCTGGTTTCTTAGCAAAAGCACCGAAAGAAAAAGTTCGCGTTGAGGAAGAAAAACTTTCTAACAACAGCAAACTTTTAGCAAATGTTGAAGCCAAAATAGCGGAAATTCAAAAATAAGTAAAAATTTTTGTCCGTTTTTCGAAATACCCCCCTTCTTATAAGTGAAGGGAGGTTTTTCAAATATGCGAGCATTAAATCCGGAAGAACTAGAGACGATTGTTCCTGGCGAAGCGATTACCTTAACTGCTGTTATGGCGGTTTTGGCGATTGCGATAACGGCGGTTATGGTTTATCGGATTTTCCGCACTTCCTCGGGGAGTGCAAAAATACCCGGTGGCTGGCAATTCACTTGGAAATGATTATCAAAGAAATGAAAAAAGAGAACTTACCTAGGGAAAAGGCCCTAAGGAAAGGAATCTCAACGTGCAACGACCCTGAGCTTTTAGCAATATTGCTTCGAAGTGGGTGTGTAGGGAAAAACGCTTTAGAACTGGCTTCTGAAATCTTGTCTACTTACAAGGACTTTCCAACCTTGGCAAGTACACCTGTGGAATCCTTTTATTCCATTAAGGGAATTTCTGATGCCAAAGCGGTAACCTTGGCTGCCACCTTCGAAATCGCTAGACGCTCTTCTGTCGAAGCACCTTACCTCTCTTTGCTTTCTGCGAAGGAAATATTCGAGCATTATCGACTTTTTCTGGGGCAAGAGAAAAGAGAGATGCTCTTCTTGCTTTGCTACGACAAGCGAAAGAGAATCCGTAAAGAAAAAGTCGTTTTCACTGGAGATGAGAATGGAATTTGTGCTTCCTCCAAAATCATTTTAATGGAAATTACTGGCTCTTTCTTCTCTTATTTTGTCTTACTTCACAATCATCCATCTGGTCTTCCTTTGCCTTCAAAAGGGGAGATCGAATTTACAAACACATTGGCGAAAAACTCCGCTTTACTCGGGGTGCGTCTATTGGATCACATTATCGTTTCGAATGACGCTTATTTCTCGTTTCACGAAAATGATTTGATGGTTGATTAACGCTATCTTTTTCTCTTCATTTTCTTCATTTGGTGGGATATTTGGAAAAAAGAAGGAAAAAAATTAGAAAGCCTTACAAATCATCGTTGTTTTCTTAAAATGAAGTGGTATAGTTATTAACGTTGTGACGCTCCTTAGCGCCTCAACCGCTTTGAAGTGGTAGCTAACGCGAATCAAAATCGGACCATTAAAGCGAGTACTAGACAAAAAAGGAGGAAATAGCATGTACGCAATCGTCGAGACTGGTGGCAAGCAAATCAAAGTTTCTGTTGGTGACAAAATTTATGTCGAGAAACTTGATGCTGAAGCTGGAAAAGAAGTGAAACTCGAAAAAGTCCTTTTACTCGGTGGTGAGAAAACAGTCGTTGGCAAACCTTATGTTGAGGGTGCTAGCGTTCTTGCCAAAGTTGAAAAACAAGGATTAAACGAGAAATTAACCATCTATAAGTACAAGAGCAAAGCCAATGTCCGTAAAAAACAAGGACATCGTCAACCTTATACTTGCTTGGTTATCGAATCCATCAACGCCTAATGATTTCTGTTACTTTTGTTGAAAAAAACGGTAAGTTTATCTCTTTGGAGGTGAAAGGGCATGCTGGAAGTGGTCCCTATGGACACGACTTGGTATGTGCAGCCGTCAGTGGAATTCTTCTTGGGGGTTTGAATAATCTTCAAGATGGAGATCAGAATTACAAAAGCGAAGTAAAAGAAGGCCATGTGTATCTAGAAGCTCTTAAGGAAGTTTCTGAACACGATTACATTGTTCTCGAAACCATCGAGAAACAAATTGAAAGCGTCGCTTCTTCTTATTCGAAGAATGTGAAGCTAGAAAGGAAGCACAAATGAATTTCGTCATTGATTTGCAATTATTCGCCTCCAAAAAAGGTGTATCTAGCACGAAAAACGGCCGTGATTCTGCTGGTCGTAGATTAGGCGCAAAAGTCGGTGATGGACAACACGTTCTTGCTGGCAATATCATTTATCGCCAAAGAGGAACAAAAATTCGTCCAGGAGCAGGCACGAAGATCGGTGGAGATGACACCATTTACGCTGTCATCGAAGGCATCGTGAAATTCGAGCGCGTTGGAAAGAACGGAAAGAAAGTTTCTGTTTATCCAATCGAAGCGAAATAAGCAATTCTTCAAGAAACGGCTCCCGTGTGGAGCCGTTTTTCATTAATGTAAAATGGAATCCCTTGCAGGGATACTTTATAATCTATTCGTATGAAACTAGACATCGTAATTGCCGTTAAAAATCAGACGGCCAAATTGTTGGACCACTTAGAAAATGTAGGCATACCTTATTTTGATTCTTTAGGTGTTGCCTATGATATTTTGATTGTCTCTGATCATTCTGATGAGCCTTCACAAAAAGCCCTTGAAGAAGGAATGAAAAAGATGCCTCTTCAAGTAAAACTTTTGCCATATGAAGACATTCCCGGTAAGGGACACGGAGTCGAAAAAGGCATTTTAGCTGCCACAGGAGATTATGTCCTTTTTATGGATGCTGATTTTGCAACCGACATTCATATCTTAGATTCAATTCTTCCGCAAATTACTCATTATGATTGTTTTATCGCCTCAAGACATAGCAAAGGATCAAAAATCCTTACGAAGCAATCCTTTGTTCGTCGTTTAACTTCTTGGGGAGCGCGTTTCATCGTACGCCATAAATTCCATCTTCAGGGAATTCATGATACTCAATGCGGTTTTAAATTGTTCCGTTTGAATGTTGCAAAAGAAATGGCTAAAAGACAAATCATCAATGGTTTTGCCTTTGATGTTGAATATCTTTATTTTTTACAATTAAATGGTTTTTCTATCAAAGAAATTCCTGCGACTTGGACGGACGATCCTTCTTCGACCGTTTCTTCTCCTTTAAAAACATCCATTCGCTTTTATAAGGATTTAGTAAAAATTAAGAAAAACAAAAAGAACTATCTTTTGAACTCTGAAGAAAAAGAAGAACTATCTCAAAAGAACAATTAAGGAGACACAAACATGTTAATCGATCGTTGTGTAATAGAAGTAAGAAGTGGAAAAGGCGGAGACGGAGCCATTTCCTTTTTACAAGATAAACATACCACCAAAGGCGGACCTGATGGGGGGAATGGAGGAAGAGGAGGCTCGATTTTTTTCGTTGCGAAAAAGAATTTGAATACTCTTTATAATTTCCGCCATTCTCGCGTTATCATCGCTATGGACGGAGAAAAAGGCCAACGTAAAAACATGTATGGCCATGCTGCCTCCGATGTTTTTGTTGAAGTACCTTGCGGAACAATCATCAGTGAAGAAAAAACCGGGCGTGTTTTAGCGGATTTGCATGAAGAAGGGCAAACGGTTTGCGTAGCCAAAGGCGGAAGAGGAGGAAGAGGGAACACTTGCTTTAAATCTTCTCGTCATCGTATTCCACGAATCGCAGAAAACGGCCATCCAGGAGAAAAAAAGCGTTTGATTCTTGAATTAAAGATGCTTGCTGATGCTGGACTTGTTGGTTTCCCTTCTGTTGGCAAGTCAACTTTCTTAAATGTTGTTACTAAAGCGAATGTTCCAACGGCCGATTATCCATTTACCACCTTGATTCCAAATCTTGGCGTTGCTTATTTACCAGATGGAAGAAGCTTTGTTTTGGCGGATTTGCCAGGCTTAATCGAAGGGGCACATGAAGGAAAAGGCTTAGGAATTACCTTCCTCCGCCATACAGAACGTTGCCGTGTTCTTGTTCATATGGTTTCAATGAGCGGGGAAAGAGATCCCTATTCTGACTACCAAATCATCAACGCTGAATTAAAAGATTATGGTGCGGATTTAGAAAAAAGACCGCAAATTGTTGTCGCTTCTAAAATGGACTCTGAAGGGGCGGAAGAAAGAAAAGCCGAATTTGATAAAAAATTAGGATTCGAATCAATTCCTCTTTCTTCAATTACGCATAAAGGTATTGAAAAGCTTCTTTATAAAATCGCTGATTTAGTAGATTCTACGCCACTTTTCCCAATCAAAGGGGTGAATAGTGAGACGGAAATGAAAGTCTACGACGCTCACGAAGATTCCAAAGAGAACTATCAAGTATTTTCTCTTGGAAAACATGCCTGGGTTATTAAGGGCGAAAAGCTAGAAGCCAGAGCTGCTTTAATCAATCTTTCGACGGATGAAGGCGTTGAGCAACTTATCAAATTATTAAATTCCGTGAATATCGATGATAAGTTAAAAGAGGCTGGCGCTGTTGATGGTGATACGGTTTCCATTGGAGAATTTGATTTCACCTATACGGAATAGCTATAATTTTCTTATGAAAAAAGAGACGCTTTTTGCTGGTGTTGTTTCCTTAGTGTCTGCTCTCTTTATTCTTCTCTTTTGTATCTTCTTCGCTTGTTTAAACTGACTTATGTATTACTCATTTACTGGAAAAATCATTGATGTTTCGAACGATTCCATTGCCATTGATGTCAATGGAATTGCTTTTGAACTTTTTGTGGCAAGACCTTTAGAATGGCAAGTTGGCACGGAA
This sequence comes from Escherichia coli, assembly GCA_963630675.1. Lineage (GTDB taxonomy): Bacteria > Bacillota_I > Bacilli_A > RFN20 > CAG-826 > UBA4951. The sequence goes on along the minus strand of CAVGNR010000003.1, from coordinate 13,690 downwards.
ACGACCGTTTATTCTTATGAAGTTTATAACGAGAACGACCATTATTTGGTTGGTTTTTCGACAAAGATGGAGAAAGACGCTTTTAAATCGTTGATTCAAGTGAAGGGCATTGGCCCAAAAACGGCTATAAACGCCCTTAGTGCGACAACTCCAGATGAACTTTTCCGCGCAATTTCTGCTAGTAATACTTCATATTTGAAAAAACTTCCTGGAATTGGCCCAAAAGCCGCCTCTCAGATTATCTTGGATTTGAAAGGGAAACTCGCTTCGCCAACCAATAAGAACGCTAACGATGAAAGATACGAAGACGTTCGTGCCGCATTAAAGAGCATGGGCTTTAAAGTCAAAGATATAGATGTTGCTCTTTCTAGCATTAATGAGCCAAATCTTTCTACAGAAGATATTCTTCGTGCCGCTTTATTGAAACTTAGAGGAAGTCGTAAATGAAAAAAGAAAGAATCTTAGATGCCAATAAAGAAGAAGGGGATCTCTCTAGCGATCTTACTTTGAGACCTCATACTCTTTCGGAATATGTGGGACAAACTGAATTAAAAGACAATCTCCGTGTTTTTATTGGCGCGGCTAAAAAAAGAGAAGAACCTTTGGATCACGTTTTACTTTATGGCCCGCCAGGTTTAGGAAAAACGACGCTCGCTTATGTTATCGCCAATGAAATGGGCGGGAACATTAAAACAGTAAACGGACCTTCCATTGAGAGAACAGGCGATTTAGCGGCAATATTATGCGAATTAGAACCAGGAGACGTTCTTTTTATCGATGAGATTCACCGTCTTCCTAGACAGGTCGAAGAAATTCTTTACGGCGCAATGGAAGATTTTCAATTAACTATCATGGTTAATCACGATGGAAATTCCAAGCCTTTGAATATGGCTTTGCCACCTTTCACTCTTGTTGGCGCGACAACAAGAGCTGGTGATTTAAGCGCTCCTTTACGGGCTCGTTTTGGAATTTCTGCGAAAATGGATTTCTATACGAATGCTGAAATTGAAGCCATTATCAAGAGAACTTCTCGCGTTTTAAAAATGCCAATTGATGAAGAAGCCTCTTCCCTTTTGGCCAAACGTTCTCGTGGAACTCCACGAATTGCGAATAGAATCTATCGAAGAGTCCGTGATTTTGCCTCATATGAAGGGCTAGAAAGCATCGACTCTAAAATAGCCTTAAAAGCCATGAACGCTTTAAAAATCGATGAACTTGGTTTAGACGATGTTGATATTAAGTATTTAAGAACAATCATCGAGCGTTTTCATGGCGGACCAGTGGGTATTGAATCGATTGCTTCCGCGATTGGCGAAGAAATCACCAATTTAGAAGACGTGTATGAACCTTATTTGGTGATGATTGGCATGATTAACCGCACACCAAGGGGACGTGAAGCTACTTCAAAAGCTCGCAAACACTTAGGGTTTGTGAGTCAGGAATATCTTTTTTGATTTCCTTTTCTTTCTTGATTGCGTGTTTTCCAGCGTTATTTCTTGCTATCGCATACGTGCGTGCGTAAAATAATTATCGCAATTGTCTGCATTCTTTTATGCTAGACCTGCTAGATACTTGGAGGAGAGATATGTTACGTAAACTCGGTTATATCCTAACAAGCTCGTTACTCATCATTGGTTCTCTTGCCACTATGGGCAATGCCATTTCCATGATGGACACGGATGTTAGCTATGGCAATAGCAAGGCGCTTTATTTTAAGATTTCCAAAAAAGATACCACCTATAAAGGAGTGGATCCCGCTAATTACATCCAACAAACCGAAGGCTATGATGCCGTTGATGAAGTAGCGGAAGAAATGGAAAACCGTCTTGAAAATTGGGACGTGAATGCGGAAGTGGACAAAGTTGGTTATGATACCATCAAAGTCACCGTAAGAACTGCTTCTAACGATGATACCGAATATCGTTATTTGGAAGACTATCTTTCTTTCTCTGGCCAAGATATCACCATTGGTGTTGGTGCACCTACCCAAGAAATTCAAAAAGACGCTCCTTCTAGAACTTCTTATCGTAGCAATAAAATGTTTGAAGGCAATACAGCCGCCATCGAATACGTTAATAATGTTCCTGTTGTCACCATCAAAGTCAATCAACCTGGCGAAAATGGCGAATTAAACGAACTTATTAAATTCTGCTCTGACAACTCTAAAGAAGCGGACAGCGAATCTTCCACGGAAGCTCAATATTGTTATGTTGTTCTTTGGAACCATTTCCAAGAAGGCGATAACTATCTTGATGCCACGAATACTTCCGCTGAGGATTATGATCCAAATATGGCAAAGCGTCTCGTTTTCGGAGAAGGCGCGTCCAATGCTTGGCATGTTGACACAACCAACGAAAATAATAACTACACGAAATTCCAATTAATTCCTAATAGTGACGCTATTCAAAATGGAAATTTCGATTCTTCCAAGGCAGGAGCTGCCTATAAAGCGGCTTTATATTACTGCTCTATTTTGAATGCTTCCTCTTATAAATACGACATTACTTTCGATTATTCTACCGATGTTCCTGCTTCTGTAGATAGCATCATCACCCCAAATGACTGGCATTTAAGCGTTAATATGGGGCCTACGATGATCGCGATGATCGTTTCTTTATGCATTGCAGCCGTTGTTCTCGCTCTTTTCTACCATTTAGGTGCTTTAGGAATTATGAGCAATACCCTTCTTTCTATTGAATTGGGCATTCTCGTTTTCTCTTATTTCTCTGCTCAATTTGGAATTGGCGCCCTAGTCGGTTTTATTCTTGGTGGTTTGGTTACCATCTTTGGCGGCGTTTATTATTATTCCAAATTAAAAGACGAACTTTACAAGGGCCGTTCTTTAAAGAAAGCGGAATCCGAAGGTGCCAAAAAAGCTCTTTGGCCTACACTTGATGCTGGCATTGTTGCAATCGTCATCGGTCTTTGCATTTATGGATTTATTCCAGGAACAGTCGGAAAAATGGGCTTATCTCTTATTTGGACGGCTGCTGCAGGAACTATCTTGAATTTGATTTTAGGACATTTCCAAGGTTGGATGCTTGCAAATGATTCCTCTTCCGAAAAAACTTTAAATAAAACCTACTTTGTTGACGAAAGTAAGATTCCTAACCTTCTTAAAGAAGAAAAACAAACCTATTTCGGTGCTTATGCCGATAAGGATTTCACTAAACATAAACGTATTTGGGAAGTTTTAGCAGGGGTCTTAGCTCTTGCTTCGATAGTTGGGGTGAGCGTCTTCTCTTCCTTGAAAGGCGATGCCTTCAATTATTCTGGTGCTTTTGAAAACACAACATCTATCTCTGTAGAGTATCGTGTTGACTCTAAATCCCAAGCCACTAAGACGATGGCTTCCTTAGACGATGTCCGTAATTATCTTTTAGATGTCATTTCTTATAATGACAAGAAATTAGCCGATTATGTAAGTGGTGATATCACTTTGGAACAAACCACCGTATCTATCAACGATGATAGCGAAATTAAAAAATACGACGTCTATCATTTTGACGTCCCACTTAGCGTTTATTTCGATGCCGAAGCCCAATATGATTTCGTCGTTAAAGATGAAGCCATGCATGATTATTTGAATGAGGCTTTAGCAAAGGCGATTACCTATAACGCTGATATGGAAGCTATCACCGTGAGTGGCAACCGTGTTGTTTATCAAGCCGGAAGCCCAGATTTAAGCATGATTTATGTGGCGCTTAGCGTTGCTTCTGCTTCCATGCTTGTCTATTATTGGCTCCGTTTCGGTCTCTCTCGTTCCTTACCTGCAACTGTCTTTGCTTTAGGAAATAGCGTCGTGATCACAGGCTTCTTCACTTTGACAAGACTTGCTGTCACACCTGTTGTTTCTCTTAGCGTCTTATCTGCTTTCTTTGTTCTTGAGATGCTTGGTTCCATCTTATTTAATAAGGAAAAAGAATTAATCAAAGACAGCCGTGAAAAAGATAAGAACACTCTTTCTTTCAGAAATTCTATGCTCACTTTGGCGAATTCTCAAAGTGCTGGTGAAATCATTATCTATTCCTTGTTGCTTCTCGGTACATTCTTACCATTTATTGGTGTTGCACCAGCTCTCTATAGAACAGTATTCTTAGGAATTTCCATCGCAATTTTGATTGCACTTGCCTTAGTTCTTACCATTACCGTTCCTACTACAAAACTTCTTTCTGAAGGAATCTCTTCACTTAGAAGATCCGTTAAGGAAACTTGGGAAAATCGCCCTCGTAATCAAGATAAGAACGGTAAACAAAAGAAGAAATCTTCTGAGCCTGAAGAAGCTACCTTCATTGGAATTAACGACTAATAATGGATAGCTTGCTGGATAGAATTTGCCAACATTACGGAATCACGAAGGAGGAATATGAGAGAATTTCTCTTCCTCCTTCTTTTTCTAAATTGCCCCTTTTGGACGACAACCCTATTGTTTTAAAGGCAATTGAACGTTTGGAAGACATCAAGGAAAGAAAAGGAAAAGTCCTTGTTTATGGGGATTATGATACAGACGGGGTGATGTCTACTTCCATTTTGGTGCGTGCTTTTCGTGAATTTGGCATCCAAACCGAAGGATATCTTCCCTCGCGTTATCAAGACGGATATGGTTTAACGGTCAACAACGTCGATAAAATCTTTCAAAAAGGTTACTCGCTTATTTTTACTTGCGATAATGGCGTGACTGCTCATGACGCTCTAAAAGAAGCGAAAAAATTAGGTATTGAAGTTATTATTCTTGATCACCACGAATTTGATGATGTTGCTCCTGAAGCCGATATTGTGATTCACCCAGAAACAACGAAATATGGTTCAGTAGCTATTTCTGCTGGTTATTTGTCTTTTGTTTTTTCTCACGCCTTGCTTAAGAAAACAGACCCTTATCTTCTTTCTTTAGGAGCGGTATCTACCATCTCTGATATGATGCCTTTTCTTTCGTATAATCGTGAAATTATCCGCTTAATGCTTGATTACATCAGAAAAAAACCAATCAACGAGTTTTTGTTACTAACGGAAAGAAAATACATTGATGAATCCGTTTTCCAAATGGAAATCATACCAAAGATAAACTCGATTGGAAGAATCGAAAAAGGAAGCACGATCAATCGCCTTCTTCGCTATTTCGTGGAAAGAGATCCAAAAATGAATGAAACGATTTCCTCTTGGATTAACGAAGAAAACGAAAAAAGAAAAGAACTGACTAAAAACGCCGTGGATGAACTCTCCCTTTCGCCGAGTGATTTGGCAATCGTTGTCCAAACCTCTTTACCAGAGGGATTAAATGGCCTTCTTGCATCAAGACTTTTAGCAACCTATCAAAAACCCGTTGCTGTTTTTTCTCCTATGGAAAAGGATCCTTCTCTTCTTGTCGGCTCCTTACGCTCTCTTGAAGGGGTTAATATTCTAGATGTATTTAAAGAGATTAATATCCCTCTTCTTAGTAAAGGTGGACACCCTTTTGCGGGTGGTTGTTCTATTCGTAAAGAAGATTTTGAATCTTTCCGCAAAGAATATATTTTCTTTGCCTTAAAGCATAAAATAATGGCAAAAAATGACGATGGAATCGATATATCGTTGAATGAATGCAATATGAAATCCTATCGTTTGATTGAAACCTTCTCGCCTTTTGGCTTAGGCTGGGAGGCACCGAAGTTCCTACTTAAAGGCTTGAATCCAACAACCTTTACTTACCTTAAAGGTGGAAAATACCTTTCTGTAAAACTTTCCGAGGATACAAAAATCTTTTCTTTCTCTTTAGGAGAAAACTCATTTGAAGCGGATGAAAAGGTCAATCTTCTTCTAAATTTCCGCTTGAATGAATTTAAAGGAAAACTTTCTCTTAATTTGATGGCGGAAAGGACTTTCTAAAATTCCATTTTCTCGTGCATGCGTAATATAATATTGTCATTATGGCGGAAGAAAAGAAAACAGAACAAGTTGCGTTAGTTCCTAATGGGGGCTACCCCATGCACACTTACGAAGACCTTCGTGAGCTTTTTTGTGTTTATATTAAGGACCAAAAAGATCGTGAATTGATTCAAGAAGCCTATCTTTTAGCGAAAGAAAAACACGCTGGCGTATTTCGCCGCTCTGGTGAGCCTTATATTCAACACCCAATTGAAGTGGCCTATATTTTGGCTCAGCTTCAAGCGGGACCTGAGACAATTATTTCCGGTCTTTTGCACGATACTGTCGAAGATACCGATTTAACGATTGCCGAAATTAAGAAACGTTTTGGAGAAGATGTCGCTTTAATCGTCGATTCTTTAACCAAAATTCAAAGAATGAAGCTTTCCCACCGTACGGAGCAAGATTTTGAAGCGGAAGATCACCGAAAGATTTTCTTAGGCATGGCGAAAGATGTTCGTGTCATTATTGTTAAGCTTGCCGATCGTCTTCATAATTTAAGAACTCTTTCTTCTTTGCGCCCAGAACGTCAAAAAGCCCTAGCAAAGGAAACATTGGAGGTTTTTACTCCAATTGCCCATCGTTTAGGTATTTATAAAATGCAAAGCGAAATGGAAGACCTTTCTTTGAAATATCTTGAACCAGAGAAATACAATGCGATTTTAAAGATGTTGAATGAAAGAGAAAGTAACCGCCAAGAATCGCTTAACAGTTTAAAGAAACGTATCGCTGACTTGATTTTCGAACAAAAAATACCATTCCGTATGGAATCGCGTATCAAATCCATTTATTCCATCTATCGAAAAATGTATCTCAAAAATTACAATTTCGATGAAATATACGATGTTTTGGCGATTCGTGTGATTACAAAAACGATCATGCAATGCTATGAGATCCTTGGAATTGTTCACGCGACATTCAAACCTATTCCTGGTCGTTTCAAAGACTATATCGCTATGCCAAAGCCAAACATGTATCAGTCTTTGCACACCAGTATCGTTTCCGGAGATGGAAATATTTATGAAGTTCAAATTCGAACTGAAGAAATGAACCAAATCGCGGAAGAAGGTGTTGCCGCCCATTGGAAATATAAAGAAGGCAACAATTACAATGCTCGTGAGGAACAAAAAGACATCGAAAATAAACTTCACTGGTTCCGTGATTTTGTCTCTATTTCTGGAGAAGAAAGTGGCAACGCCAAAGAATATATGGCCGCTCTTTCTAACGATATTTTTAATGCGAACGTGTATGTATTTACGCCTCTAGGAAAGGTCATCGATCTTCCTAGTGGAGCAACAACCCTAGATTTTGCTTATAAAATTCACACAAAAGTTGGAGATTCGGCTGTAGGAGCAGTTGTTAATGGGCAAATGGTTCCACTTAACACCGTTTTGAAAACGGGGGATGTTTGCGAAATCAAAACCTCCAAAAATTCTCCTGGACCAAATCAAGGGTGGTTAGAGATTGCTAAAACCGCCAGCGCAAAATCTCACATTAAAAAGAGCATCGCCAAAAATAGCCAATACCTTCGCGAAGAAACAATCCGTAAAGGCTACGAAAGCTGCCTTGAAGCTTTTAAGGCCCAGGATATTGGCGTTGGTGAGATGGAAAGGCTTCTCGAAAGCAAGGCCTTAAGCAAGTTCAATTTCTCTGATATGGACACACTTTATGAAGCGGTGGCGAATCGTAACATCACTCCATTTGTCTTAATCGACTATCTTGGGGTCCGTAAGGAAGATAAGAAAACGAACCTGAATAGGCATAACTCTTCCAAAGACAGCAAAAACCCAATTATTGTCGATGGAATCGATAATGTTGCTGTCTCTTTGGCAAAATGTTGCACACCAATTCCTGGAGACGATATCACTGGATACGTTACAAAAGGGAAGGGGATTGTTGTTCACCGTTTGAATTGTCCAAATATCGCTGACGCAGGAAAAAGAACCATCAGTGTTCATTGGAATCCTAATTTAGGAATATCAACTTACCCTGTTGATATTCAAATTTATGCCAACGATCGTCAAAATCTTCTTGCGGATATGCTTGCAACCATGTCCTCAAAAGGAGTTGAGGTCACCGATTTAAAAGTCCATCTTATTCATGAAACGATGAACGATGTTATCGGCGCAACAATTTATGTGTCTGATTCAAAGACGTTAGAAGATGTTTTTGCGGCTTTAAAAGGCGTAAAAGGCATTTATGAATGTAAAAGAATAATCCATTAAAGGAGGAGAATATGAGCAATTATCAACCAGTAAAGGGAACTCATGATATTTTTGGGGAGGAAATGACCGGAATCCAATATATCACCGACGTTTTGTCCACCTGCGTAGAGCTTTATGCCTATAAGGAAATCGTTCCACCAGTTCTCGAATATACGGATGTTTTCTCACGTGGAACAGGAGGAAGCAGCGACGTTGTCCGTAAAGAAATGTACACTTTCATGGATAAGGGAGACCGTTCGGTCACAATGAGGCCGGAATTCACGGCGGGAATCGTGCGTAGCGTTGTTTCTAATAAGATGTATGCAGATGGCGGAAACCTTCCATTAAAACTGTATTATCATGGACCTACTTTCCGTTATGAAAGACCTCAATTAGGCAGATATCGCCAATTCAATCAATTCGGTGTTGAGGAAATTGGCCAAGATAGCCCACGTGCAGACGCTGAATGCATTATCATGGCCATGCAATCTCTTTATATGCTCGGTTTCAAAAACCTAAGTTTGAAAATCAACACGATTGGTGATGATACGACGAGAAGTAATTACCGTAAGGCCTTGAAAGAGTTCTTCCAAGGAAGAATCGATGAAATGTGCGAAGACTGCCATGAAAGATTGGAGCTAAACCCTCTTCGAATTTTAGATTGTAAGGTCGAAAAAGACCAAGAAATCGCCAAAGGCGCACCAAAAATCAAAGATTACCTTTCCGAGGAATCTGAAAAGCGTTTCTACACAACCTTATCTATCATTAATGATTTGGGAATTGAATACGAAATCGATGATTCGTTGGTCAGAGGTCTTGATTATTATTCCGAAGTCGTCTTTGAAATTCACGCATTAAGCGATGCGGGCGTTGATTATGGAGCTCTTTGTGGCGGAGGACACTATGGTGGACTCGTTAAAGAACTCGGTGGTCCTGATTTAGCCGGAGTTGGTTATGCTATGGGCATTGAACGTGTCTATAACGTAGCAAAAGACAATGGCTTATTGAAAGATATCGACGATGGAATCGATGTTTATGTCATTCCAGTTGGAGAAGAAGTTTTGGATGATACCTTTAACATCACAGAAGAAATTCGTTCTCTTGGCTTTAAGGTAGATAACCCTCTTGCTTCTACGAAATTAGGCAGCGCCTTCAAGAAAGCAGAAAAGAGAAAGGCGAAATTTGCCCTCATTATTGGCTCAGAAGAGTTGGAGAATGGCGTTGCTCAATTAAAGAATCTAGCAACAAAAGAACAAAAACAAATTGATTTGAATAAACTTGAAGATGAATTAGATGCCGCTTTTGATTCCATTGAAAACCATGAGCATTGTCACCATCATCATGAGGAGGAAGAAAAATGAAAAGAACGAACTATAACGGAGAATTACGCTTAGCTAACGTTGGCGAAGAAGTTACGTTAGTAGGCTGGGTTTCAACAAGAAGAAATCTCGGCTCCATCCTTTTTATTGATTTAAGAGACAATACAGGCATCGTCCAGCTTTGTGTAGAAGATCCAAGCAAAGTTCCGGATGTGCGTAACGAATATGTCGTTCAGGTCAAAGGCGTCGTTCGTAAAAAAGATGTCCCAAACCCAAAACTTCCTTCTGGAGATATTGAAGTCCTTGTTAAAGACATGAAAGTCATTAATAAAGCGGAAAATCCTCCTTTTATCATTGCCGATAAGACGGACGCTCTAGAAGATACTAGATTGGAATACCGCTATCTTGATTTACGTCGTCCATGCATGTTAAACAATCTTCGTACTCGTGCGAAAATCGTGAAAATTACTCACGATTACCTTGATTCCAATCGTTTCTTGGAAGTGGAGACGCCAATTTTGGATTTGGCTACGCCAGAAGGCGCGAGAGACTATCTCGTTCCATCTCGTTTACATCATGGATGTTTCTATGCCTTACCTCAGTCTCCTCAGCTTTTCAAACAATTATTGATGATTGGTGGTATCGAAAGATATTATCAAATCGCAAAATGTTTCCGTGATGAGGATCTTCGTGCGGATAGACAACCTGAATTTACCCAAATTGACGTTGAAACCTCTTTTATGGATCAAGACCAGGTTCTTGAACTTGCTGAAGGAATGCTTAAACGTTATTTCAAAGAAATCGTTAACGTCGACATCAAACTTCCATTGCGTCGCATAAATTATTGGGAGGCTATGGATACCTATGGCTCCGATAAACCAGATACGAGATACGGGCTTCATATTCAAGATGTGAGTGAAATCCTTAAGAAAACGGACTTTGCTTCTTTTAAAGACGCAAAATACATCAAAGGTATTCTCATCCCGGGAAAAGGCAAAGAAACGAGCCGTAAAAAAGTTGATCTTCTTTCGATGGAAGCGAGAAAATTCAATCTAAAAGGTGTTTTAACATTGAAAGTGGAAGATGGAAAACTTGAAGGATCTTTCGCCAAATTCTTAACTCCTGAAATTGAGTCGGAACTTCGCTCTTTCCTTTCTTTGAAGGAAGATGATTTGTTTGTTTTCGCTTCTTCGAACGATAGAAGAGATATTGATTTTGGCTTAGGAGCGTTAAGAACCCTCTTTGCAAAAGAAATGGGTCTTATCAAAGCCGGAACCTATGATTTGCTTTGGATTGTCAACTTCCCAATGTTCGATAGAATCGAAGGAACTGACCAATATACTGCCGAACACCATCCATTCACAAGACCTAGAGATGAAGATTTGCCTTTGTTAGACACAGATCCAGAAAAGGTCTTAGCCTATGCCTATGATATTGTTATCAACGGTTATGAAGCGGGTGGAGGAACCTTAAGAATTTACGATCATGATACTCAATGGAAGATTTTCCGTTTACTTGGCTTATCAGAAGAAGACGTTGAAAGAAAGTTTGGCTGGTTCTTAAGAGCCTTCCGTTATGGCGTCCCTCCTCATGCTGGCTTTGCCCTAGGCTTGGATAGGCTTTGCATGATTCTTTGTGGAACGGATAATATTCGTGATGTCGAAGCTTTCCCTAAGAATCTTCAAGCTACAGACCCAATGTCTAAAGCTCCTTCTATTGTTTCTCAAGAGGCTTTAGATGCAGTGGGAGTTGAGATTAAAAAAGAATAAATATTATCTTTAGATAATATAAATAACTAAAAAGCAACCAAAAAACTACTAGAAAGGAAAAATATGGCTGACAATCAAACTCAAAAACATCAAGACGAAAAATCCATCAACAGTATTCGTTGTCTTCTCTTAGATGAGATTCAAAAAGCGAATAGCGGACATCCAGGAATGGCTTTGGATATTGCGCCAGCGATGTATGTTCTTTTCAAATATCATTTGATTGCCGATCCGAAACATCCATCTTGGATCAATCGCGATCGTTTCGCTCTTTCTAGTGGGCACAACAGCGCTCTTCTTTATGCCATGCTTCATGTAGCTGGTTACGATTTAACGATGGATGACTTAAAAGAGTTCCGTCAGTTGAATAGCCGCACTCCAGGACACCCTGAATATGGCGTGACAAGTGGAATTGATGCAACCGCCGGTCCGTTAGGACAAGGCATTGCCCAAGCTGTTGGCATGGCAATGGCCGAAGAAAAACTTCGCGCATCCTATCCAGAAGGCGAAAGAATCATGAACCATTACACATATTGTTTATGTGGCGATGGCTGCTTGGAAGAGGGAATCTCTCAAGAAGCAATTTCTTTTGCCGGCCATCAAAAACTAGCGAAATTGATTCTTCTTTACGATCAAAACACATCCACTTTAGATGGACCGACCTCCAATTCTATGAGCGAAGATGTAAGAAAACGTTTTGAAGCGGCAGAGTGGAATACGTTAGAAGTTGCCGATGGTAACGACGTTTCTAAGATTAACGAAGCTTTATTTGAGGCAAAGAAATCCTCAAAACCAACAATGATTCTTCTTCATACCTTTATTGGTTATGGAACTTCAAATCAGGGCTCTAGCAAGACGCATGGTGCTCCTTTAAAGAAAGAAGACTACGAAGCTTCTGAAGAAAGATTTGTGAAGGGCTATCTTCCTTTCCATGTGGACGAAGATGTTTACCAAGATTTAAAAGACAGCTTCGCAAAACGTGGAGAAGAAGCCTTTGAGGCTTATGAAACGGAAAAGAAAGCCTATGCTTCGAAATATCCTGCTCAATATCGTGATTTTGCGAACGGCTTTGAAAGAAATATTAACGATTATTCCATCATCTCTCCAGAATTAAAGGAAAGCGAATCGACAAGAAACGCCTCAGAACGTTTCTTGCTTGAGATGGTAAACAAACTTCCTTTCAGCTTTGGTGGAAGCGCAGACGTTGCCTCCTCGGTGAAAACGAATATTCCTGGTGATCCAGGCTTCTCGCCTGAGCATAGAAATGCTAAGAATATCAATTTCGGCATTCGTGAATTCTTAATGGCAGCCTCCCAAAATGGCATGCTTCTTCATGGCGGACTTGTTACGTATGTCGGTAGTTTCATGGTCTTTAGCGATTATTTCAAAAATGCCATTCGTATGGCTTCCTTAGAAAAAGTGCCTGCTATTTTCCTTCTTTCTCACGATTCTATCGCTGTTGGAGAAGATGGACCAACGCATGAGCCAATCGAACAATTAGCAGCCTTAAGAACAATCCCAGGATTAGACACGATTCGTCCTTGTGACGACCGTGAAATGTTTGGGGCTTGGAAATTGGCTTTAGCAAGCAAAGATCATCCAACCGCTTTAATTCTCACCAGACAAAATCTTCCTTTGGAAGAAAACTCAAGTGAAGAAAAAGTGGCACAAGGCGCTTATTTAATCTCTAAAGCCTCGAAAGATGCTCAATATGAAATCATTGCTTCCGGAAGCGAGGTTTCTTTAGCCATCTCCGTTCAAAAAGTCTTGGCTGAAAAGGGAATTTATCTTGATGTCATCTCTATGCCATCTACCAATCGTTTTGATTTGCTTTCAAAAGAAGAACAAGCGAAGATTCTGACTCTTCCTAGAAATAAACGCATCGCCTTGGAAATGGCTTCTGGCGCGACTTGGTACAAATATGCGGACCATGTCATATCTTTGGATGAATTCGGACGTAGTGCGCCGGCCAATGAAGTCTTAAAGTTCTTCGGCTTCACTCCGGAAGAAATCACGAAGAAAGTTGAAGCCATCATCAAAGATGAGTAAAATGATTTTATGAGCCGTGATTATTATCTTTTAAACAATTTTAGCCCTTATGGAACCATGGGAATTTCCCATCGTGCTTTTACAACGATTGTTGAGACAGCAACCAATCATGTTTCTGGCGCCTCCGTTTTTAAAGGCCGCAAGGCTTCCGTTTTCAAGATGACTAACCCTGTGAAAGTTTTCTTTAGAAAAGATGGAAGAATCGATATTAACTTAGATGTTTCCGTCAAAAAAGGGGAGTCTGTTGGTGAGATTTGCACGAATATCCAAAACAGTGTCGCAGACGCTTTGTTTATGATGTGCGAAGCGGTTCCTTTCAGTGTCCATATCAAAGTTTCATCCCTTTCTAAATAAAAAAATTGGAAACGCTCTGCAAAGAGCGTTTTCTTTTTTGCCGGTGAATTTACCGTTCAAGTGCAACGTTTCTAGGCAAAAATAAAAACTCATATCA
>CAVGNR010000002.1:0-146957 GCA_963630675.1 Escherichia coli | reverse complement strand
CAGAACTGATGCTCGAAGCTATCTCGAGGTGTTGCACTTAAAATTACAATTTACATTGCCATCGAAGCGTTTTCCTCTACAAATCATCTTCCCTTTGGTGTAAACTTTTGAAGTTCAAAACGAACATTGATCTTTAGAGGAATAACCATGAAACGTAAACAAGCAGAAGAAATAACAATTGCCGCAATCTATGACGTTCTTCTCTATACGGAAATGGGAAAGACCATCGATTTGGAAGAATTAATCTCTTCCCTTTGCGAAACCTCTTATGAATCTGCCGATACTTTCGTCAAAAGAATGGTGATTGCTGCCATTAAACATATGAAAGAAATCATCCCTGCTTATGAAGAACATATGAGAGGATGGACTTGGAATCGTTTAGATCATCTAGAACAAGCTCTTCTTTTGTATTGTTATTGCCATTTCTTCTATGACACGGAAGAAGTGAGCAAAAAGATTGTCATCAATGTTGGGGTGGAGTATGCCAAAACATATCTCGATCCAAAAGCGAAAGGCTTTATTAACGCCATATTGGATAAGGTTTTAGTCAAGAATGCCTGAAAGAAACGAATTACCTTATATTTCTGTTACCAGCCTCAACACGCTTATTAAATATAAGCTTGAGGGCGAAACGGATTTACGAGGTTTATACGTCAAAGGGGAGATTAGCAACTGGAAAATATATCGCAGTGGCGTCTTTTTTGACTTAAAAGATGAAAATGGCAGCGTGATCTCTTGTCTTTTGTGGGGGAACTACGCTTCCCGTCTTTCTTTCATCCCGAAAGATGGCGATGAAGTAATTGCTTTTGGCAATATAACCGTTTATGCGGCAAGAGGGCGTTATAGCCTCCAAGTATTTACATTAGAGCTATTTGGCCTTGGAGCCTCCCTTTTAGCTTTGGAAAACTTAAAGAAAAAACTGGCTAAAGAAGGGCTTTTTGACCAAGCGAGAAAAAGAAAGATCTCTTCAATGCCTACCACGATTGGCATTATTGTTGGAAAAAATAGTGCGGCCGAATCAGATTTAAGAAAAAATATTCTTCGGAGATGGCCTTTAACGAAAATTTTCTTTTTCTACGCACAAGTGCAAGGTTTAGATGCCCCAAAAAGCATCATAAAGGCCCTAAATGAAGCGGAAGAGTGCGAAATCGATACTTTAATCATTGCACGTGGCGGAGGCTCAAGTGAGGACTTATCTGCATTTAACGATGAAACCCTTGTAAGAGAGTTTGCTAAGTGCCCATTTCCTTTTATCTCAGCCGTAGGGCACGAAATTGATTTTACTTTGTTAGATTATGTCGCGGATTTACGCGTTTCAACGCCAACAGCGGCTGCTGAAGCGGCGACACCAAATCAAATTGATATTCGTAATGATTTGCTAAACAAAGAAGAAGAGTTACAAGAAAGCCTTTTGAACAAGATTCAAAACGATAAGGAAAAGCTTATGTTCCTAGCAAGAAGACAGTTCTTTCTTAATCCTGCCTCAATCTATGAAAGAAGCAAAGAGAAAGTGCAAGATAAACAAGATCGTCTTTCTAGAGCAATAATCTTATACCTTTCTTCTCTTTCGGATAAGGTAAAATCTTATGAATCTAGGCTTAAATCCATCAATCCAGACAACATTGTTAAGAGAGGCTATTCAATTACGATGGGAGAAGATGGAATGCCGATTACATCGGCTAAGAATGTTCATAAAGGCCAAAAAATTAAAACAAAACTAAAAGATGGTATAATCGAATCTGAAGTTTTAGGAGAGAAATAGAATGGAAAAGAAAATGTCCTTTGAAGAAAAGATGAATCGTTTAGGTGAAATCGTTGGAAAAGTCGAAAATTCTGTCCTTTCATTAGAAGAATCTTTAAAACTTTACCAAGAAGGAACTGCTTTAATTAAAGAACTTCAATCAGCTTTAGATGATGCTGAAAAGAAAATTAAAGAAGTTACGACAAATACTGATAAATAAACATTTTATTAGTATTAGATTAGTAGATATTTATGAATAAATTAGTAGATTTAAAACGACTCAAAAACCCAAATATAGTAAAGGACATGGATGAAGATGCCTTAAAGGATCTTTGTGCTCAAATCCGTCAAGAATTGCTTGAAGACGTCTCTGCTTGTGGAGGGCATTTATCCAGCAATTTAGGGATTGTCGAACTTACAGTTGCTCTTTATCGTTCTTTTAATTTCCCAAAGGATAAGCTTCTTTTTGATGTCGGCCATCAATGCTACGTTCATAAGATCTTAACAGGAAGGGATTTAAGCAAACTTAACGAGTTTGACGGTCCATCTGGTTTCATTAAACGTGAGGAATCGCCTTATGATTGTTTTGAAGCGGGGCATAGTTCTACGGCTCTTTCGGGAGGGGAAGCTTTCGCCATTGCTCGTGATATGAATGGTGAAGACTTTAGTGTCGTGGTTTTGATTGGAGACGCCTCTTTAGCAAATGGAGTCTCTTTTGAGGCTTTAAATAACATTGCTTGCCGTAAAAATAAAGTAATCATCGTATTAAATGATAATGATATGTCGATTTCTAAGCCTGTTGGTGGGTTGGAAAACTTCTT
Source organism: Escherichia coli (assembly GCA_963630675.1). Lineage (GTDB taxonomy): Bacteria > Bacillota_I > Bacilli_A > RFN20 > CAG-826 > UBA4951. The sequence goes on along the minus strand of CAVGNR010000002.1, from coordinate 144,395 downwards.
ACGAAGAATTTCCCCAACCTATGATGAAGGAAAAGCAAAACAACCTGATATCAAATTAAACAGCAAAACTATTTTTGAAGAATTAGGACTCGAATATATTGGGCCCGTAAATGGACACGACATTCAGGCTTTAGACCAAGCTTTTAAGAAAGCGAAACGCTCTAAAAAATCAGTTATCGTGCACACTTTCACAAAAAAAGGAAAAGGCTATTCTTACGCAGAGAACGATGTAAGTGGAGATTGGCATTATACCGTTCCATTTGATATTGATACCGGTTTACCGAAAAACAAACATGAGAATCAAATCTCCTTTTCTAAATTCATGGGCGATCTTTCTTGCGAGGCTTTAGAAAAGAATCCTAACGCAATTTTAATTTGCCCAGCAATGGTCAAAGGAAGCTTGCTGGAATCGGCGTTCAATACTTACCCTGAGCGTTGCTTTGACATGGGAATTTCAGAAGAGCATGCGGGGGTTTTCACCGGAGCAATCACTCTCCAAGGAATTCACCCGATTCTTTGCATGTATTCGACATTTTTACAAAGAGCGTATGATGAAATTTTCCATGATTGCGCAAGGATTCACGCAGATATGACGCTTTTGGTGGATCGCGTCGGCTTGATTGGAAAAAATGGTGAAACCCACATGGGCATTTATGATGTCGCTTTCTTACGAAGCATTCCTAATGTCATTATTACGATGCCATCGACTTTATCTGAGGCAAGAGCCTTAATGGATTTGTCTATGGAAAAAGGACACGGAGTTTTTGCTATCCGCTATTTAGGCGTCTTTGAAAGCCTTAAGGAAACGGAAAAAAGGGAAAAACTCGAATTCTTAAGATGGAAAATCGTTCAAAAAGGCAATCATAAGAAACAGGCTATCCTCGCTTTGGGACCACACGGAAAAGAATTATTCGATAAATTGATTCAGTCTGGATATGACGGAACTTTAGTAAATCCATTATTCCTTAACCCTCTTGATCAAAAAACTTTCCAAAAGTTACTGCCTTACGAGGAAATCGTTGTTTATGATGCGTATGGCACAGAGAATGGGTTTAGTGATTCAGTAAAAAAATACTTATTTGAGAATCACTTCTCCGGGAAAGCTACTTTCTTTAGTCTGCCTAATGCTTTCATAGCTCATGATTCCGTTGAAAATCAAGAAAAACGTTATGGTATATCGGTAAATCAAATTTACGATTATATCTTGAAAAAATCTTAATTTTATTAACATTTTCTTTTCGCTAAATTTTTGCTTACAATATCCTTGATGAGCAAGGTAATCATGCACATAGACCTCAATGCGTTTTTTGCGACTTGCGAGGAAATTAAGAATCCAGAATTAATCGGTAAGCCGGTTATTGTTTGCAGTGAATCAGGCCGTGGGGTTGTTTCTACGGCTTCTTATAAAGCCAGAGAATTTGGCGTCCATTCCGCGATGCCTTATTTTGAAGCGAAACGTCTATGCCCTGAAGGAATCTTCGTAAAACCGGATTTCGCTTATTACGAGATGATGTCTCGCTCCTTTTTCTCTTTTTTAAAACGTTATTCTCTTTTCATTGAGGAAGCTTCCATCGATGAAGGGTATGTTGATATGACGGAAGCTTGCAAACATGTCGATGATCCGAAAGCGTATTTTCAAAAAATCATGGACGATCTTTTAAAAGAAATTGGTCTCAAATGCTCGATAGGAGTAGCGCCAACTAAATTCCTTGCCAAAATGGCTAGTGATATGAAAAAACCGTTAGGTCTTACTTTTCTATACCGTCGAAGTCTCAATGAAACGCTCTATCCTTTACCTATTGAATCGTTTTTTGGCATCGGAAAGAAAACTTCCGCCAAATTAAAAGACATAGGCATTACGACTATTGGCGACTTAAAGAAAAAAGTCGACCAAGATGATGCGGAGATAAAAACACTTTTCGGGAAATATTTCCTTGTTATTAAGGAAGAAATCAACGGTTATGGAGACGATGTTGTCGATCCTACTCCTTATGATCCGAAATCTCTCGGACATAGCGAGACTTTTCCCTATGATACAAACGAAGAATACATTATTAAAAACAAATTAAAAGAACTTTCTATGGAGGTTTCTGAAGGCGTTAAACGCGAACGAAAGAAAGGAAAAACAGTCGTTTTAGTCGTTAAAGATAGTGATTTCTCCAATCACAATAAATCCATGACTCTTTCGGAAGGAACGGATGATGGCGAAATTATTTTTGAAACGGTTTCTAAACTATATGATTCCAATTATCTTGGGGTCATGCTTCGTTTAGTAGGCGTCACTCTTCAAAACTTATATAACCCATCGGAAGAAACCGTTCAGATGAACATTTGGAATTTTGAAGAATACGAAAAGATGGATGAAACAAAACTTTTGGTAAATGAGTTAAATCGCAAAATGAAGAAACCGGCTTTGAAGATAGCCAGCGAGGTTAATAAAAAGAATGGAAATCAATGAATCCTTCGACGCTTTTATCCAATACTTAAGAGTCGAGCGTGGCGTCAGTGAAATAACAGTAAAAAATTACCGAGAGGACTTTAAGATCTTTTTGCTTTCTTTTCCAGATGTCAAAACAACCAATGATTTAAACGTTGATATGTTGCCGGAATTCGTTCGCCGACAAGATGAACTTGCCCGTTCCTCTTCGACAATACTTAGACGTTATAGCCTTTTGAGGAATTATTTTTCTTTCTTAAACGAGGAAAATATTCTTCATGAAGAAATACCCGATGTTGACAAACCTAAATCTTCTAAGCGCTTGCCTTTTGTGATGAGTAACGAAGAAGTAGATGAACTATTAGAGGCGCCAGATATTTCCAAAGACAACGGAATGAGGGATCGAGCTATGTTAGAACTTATGTATGCGACAGGTCTACGTGTTTCAGAACTATTGTCTTTAAAATTCCGTAATGTGAATATGCAAAACGGCTTAATTACTGTCTATGGAAAGGGAAATAAGCAACGTAGCGTCCCTGTTTCATCTTTTGCGTTGGAATTTCTTCGCAAATATATGGATGGCCCTAGAAAGCGGGTAAAAGGATCGAAAGATACCGATATTATTTTCCTGAATCGTGATGGAAAGGCTCTTTCAAGGACCTATTTCTTTATGCAAGTTAAACGTTACGCTGAGGAAAAAGGCATAGATTCCTCTGTTTCGCCTCATACTTTGAGGCATTGCTTCGCGACTCATCTTTTGGAAAATGGCGCTTCCTTAAGAGCGGTCCAAGAAATGTTAGGACATTCGAATATCGCAACCACCCAAATATATACTGAAGTATCGACAAAACGTATTATGAGCGCCTATGATTTGTATGCGTCTAGAAAATGAAATATCATTATATTGTTAGATAATTCTAACTTAAGGAGGATTAAAAATGAAATTCAAAAGAATCTTCTTGATTGTTGCTGACAGTGCTGGCGTAGGCGAAGAACCTGATGCCGCAAAATTCGGCGATGTAGGTTCTAACACTTGGGCTCATGCGGCTGCATCCGTCGGAGGAATTCACGTTCCTTTTATGGAAAACTTTGGAGTCGGCCAATTAGACGATGTTGAAGGAGTCAAGAGAGTTGACTCTCATCCAAATAGCTTCGCGTTACGTTGTCGTGAGGCCTCAAATGGCAAAGACACTTTAACCGGCCACTGGGAAATGATGGGGATTTTAACTAAAGAACCTTTCAAAACATTTACCGATACGGGATTTCCTAAAGAACTCATCGATGAATTAGAGAAGAAAACTGGGCATAAAGTCATCGGAAACTACGCTTCCAGCGGAACAGAGATCTTAAAAGTCCTTGGCGAAGAACAAATGAGAGACAATTCCTTGATTGTCTATACTTCCTCAGATTCCGTGCTCCAAATTGCTGCCCACGAAGAAACAACGGGAGTTCAAGAACTCTATCGTTGTTGTGAGATTGCCCGCGAAATATGTCTTAGACCAGAATATAGAGTCGGAAGAATTATCGCTCGTCCATTTATTGGAACAAATAAAGACAATTTCAAACGTACGCCAAATCGTCATGACTACGCTTTAAAGCCACCTTTTAAGACAGACATGGAAATCTTGCAAGAGAATGGCTTTATGACCAGCTGTGTTGGAAAAATCTCAGATATCTTCGATATGGCTGGCGTTACAAAGACCGTTCATACCATTTCAAATATGGATGGAATGGATAAGACTATAGAACAAGTCAAAAACGATGATTGGACAGGTCTTTGCTTTGTTAACCTAGTTGAATTCGATTCTGAATATGGACATAGAAGAAACGCTCCAGGTTACGCAAGAGCCTTGGAAGATTTAGATAAGAGAATCGGTGAAATGATGAAAGTCATGAGAAAAGACGATCTCTTAATGATTACAGCCGACCACGGAAACGATCCAACCTTCAAAGGCACGGATCATACAAGAGAAAAGATTCCGTTATTGGTTTATTCCCCAAGTATTGTCGATGGACGTTATTTAGAAGAAAGACCAACCTTCTCAGATATTGGCGCGACCATTTTAAAGAACTTCGGTTTGAAGAGAAGCGAAGACTTAATTGGAACGCCAATTGATGAGATCTTAGAATAATCAACAAGATGAAAGAAAGGCCATAAGAGAAATCTTAATGGTCTTTTTTTCATATCTAAAATAAAGATACTTAAAAAATAAAATGACTATATAAAATAAATAGGTAAAACTTTACTTATTTAACGTTATATAAGTTTTTAAATGTGTAGAAAGAAGAATAGGCAAATTAAATACGGTGATCAAAGGCCTGTTATTTCAAATGAATAATCAGTCGATTTATTTTAAAAATAAGGGTTTTAGATTATTTATTATCAAAAGACTGTTTTTAAGAGAAAAGCTCATAAAGATAAAATATATGGCAAATATAACAAATTAATGAATAGTATTTATTTAGTAGTTTTAAAAATGTGTTGAAAAGTCGGATTAGCTATGTGGAAAATTACAATAATGATTATTTTATTATGTTTGAAATATAGTATTTATGCTTTTAAGATACGTTTTTATTAACATAACGGACATTATGCGAAGTCATCATATTTTATGAAAAATCTTGCATAAAACTATCAAAGTAGAAATACGTTTATTAATTTAAATTGTAGTACCACTCTTCTTTTTTATAACTACTAGATATCTCTCGTTTATTTAAGCAAGTAATTTCTATTGCCTATTTTAAAAAACTAGTCTATTTATTATTTCGTTTCTCTTTCGCGTTTCTTGTTTGATAACCACATCTTCTACAATCTGTTTTTGTCTATATCTATAATGATTCCAATATAAAAGAAAAAAGCAGTCTATGTTTTGACTGCTTTTTATAATGAATTTTTAGGCTATTTCTTCGAGCTTGAACTCTTCTCGTTTTTCTTTTGTCAGAATGTGGATGATGAAATTTTCTGCTTCAATTACAATCCATCCACTTTCTGGTTTTCCATCTCTTCTAATGTCTATGTTTTCTTTTCGAAACAGAAGATCCTCTAAAGCTTGGGCGACTGCCTCTAGTTGTCTTTCGTTAGATGCGCTTCCGATTATGACATAATCCGCAAAAGGGTTTCTTCCTTCCGTATTGATTGCCACGACGTCTTCACACTTTTTATCTTCTATTGCATTTAATATATCCTCTAAGACAATCATTGTTGTTTCTCCTTGCTTAGATATTCTTCGTAACATTGTTTGCTAAGTTCCGTAGTTGAAGCTCCTCCCTTAGCAGATAAGAATTTGGCGTTTTCTTGAATTACATGAAGAAATCCAATGTAGTAATTCTTTTTGCAGTCTTTTATCATCTCTGAGGAATCGTAACCTCTTGTTGGATCAATTTTATCGGCAGAGAAGATAATCTTTGCAAGCGGAGACATATGCGCCTTGCCCGTGCAATGATATTGAATTGCGTCCAGAATGGACTTGTCTTCGATTCCAAATTCTTTCTTCGCAAGATAAGAACCGGTGAATTGATGAAAAGAAAAAGCGGGATAATCCTTATACTCAGGGAATTCTTCTTCCATGATCTTTAATGACTCCTCTTTGCTTAATTCTTTTCCGATATCGTGCAATGCTCCAGCGATATAAGCTCTTTCTGGCGAAGGAATATGATTGGAAATTGCTATAGAGTAAGCTAAATGAGCGACAGACAAAGAGTGATTCAAACGATGGTCGCTTAAATAGGAATGAAGTCTCTTCATAAAATAAAGATCATGTTTTTCGATGTAGTTTAAAACTTTAGAAGGAAGGTCAGCGGATTGAAGAGAACGAATGGCGCTGGAAGAAACATCGCCTGAATCAAAGAAATTCAATGAAATCATTTTGTATTCATTCAGGATATTGTTATCGATATCTATATCAGGACGGTTTGCAAAGATGACTTTAGCGATTTTAACGATCTCTTTTGCCTCATGCCATTTAGGAAATTGATTCACTTCGTCGGCGCCAATTAGAAGAAATAATTCGTATTTTGGATATTTTTTCTGAAAATAACGGACCGTATCGATGGAATAAGTTGTGTCACCTTCGCGCTTTAATTCGCAATCGCTGATGAAAAATGAAGACGAACCATCTTCTTGGATGGCTAGACGTAACATGTTCAAACGATCTTTTGCGGAGGCGGACGGTTCTTTCCAACGTGGAGATTTAGCGGGCACGAAAACAACGTCTGCATTTAATAACAAAGACGCTTGTCTAGCGATACGAAGATGCCCGCAATGAATGGGATCAAAAGTCCCACCGAAGATAATCAATCTTTCCATGGATTAAAGAATAATTCTTGGATTCTTTTTGCTTGGACGGTACAAAATGATTGTATGTCCGATAATATCAACCAAATCCGAGGATGTTTTTTCTGTGATTTGTTTGGCCAAATCTTTGCAAAGCTCATTGGAATTTTGCAAAACCTTCACTTTAATAAGCTCATGGGCTTCTAAAGATTGATCAATGGAAGAGATGACATTTTGATCGACCTCCCCTTTTCCTAAATTGATTTGTGGTTTTAAATGATTGGCTAATCCTTTTAATAATGCTCTATTTTTTGCTGTTAACATAACTGTGTCCTTTCGCCTTTCCGGCATATAATCCTATTCCCTTTGGAACGTAAATTCTAAGTTTTATTCCATCTTCGCTTTGAAAGGAGATCCAACCCAAGCCAGAAATGGCTAATTCTTGATATCCTTCTCCTTTTAACTTGATATCGAATACATCATAGTCGCTCATGCTTTTTAAGAAACCTGCGCATGGCTTGAGGCAACGTTTCTCACTGTATTTAAGGAAGAGCTCATCCATGTTGTTTTTTGGAGTGATTCCCTTGCATTGGATTTTAGGCGAAACATGCAAGAAAAAATTCATGTGTTTCTTGCCTTCTAAATAATCTATTCTGGCTAAATTAGAAATAAAGATGGAACCATTTAAACTAATTGATATCTTTTTACTGATATATGGTTTATCCGTTAAGATATATTTCATTAACGAAGGATCATCTTTATATCGGGTAAAAGAGTTTGAAAGAAGATTCCCTGGAGTATCGTAGATAAAACTGGATGAATCGAGAGGAATTTTTAAGACGTCTAAATCCGTCCCAAAATACCGACTTACTCCAACAGGGTGATTGGAGCGATTCTTGTAGTTTTTTAAGAAAGCGGAGAAAAAGAGAGACTTTCCGCTTGAAACATCCCCAAGAATATACACGTCATGGCCATTTCTTTTTCTTTCGATGGCTTTTGTGATATCAGAAACGTCATTTGAAAAAAGTAATGAAGTCAAAAAGATGTCGTCTTTGCTTAACTTAATGCCGTATTCTCCATAGACGTTACAAATATGTTCTTTTAAATCTTCGTCTGAATAATTCTTGGGCATCAGGTCTTTTTTATTCCCGATGACGATGTATTTCAAATTTTTTGCGAATTCAGCGGCATTTTGATCAAAGGAACACTCAAAGGAAGTTAAGTCGATAACTTGAACAATCAAGGCGTCACTTGCTTTGGCATCTTTAAGCATCGTTAAGATACCTTCCGATGTCTTCATAGGCGCTGGAGAACGATTGTAACGTTGTTTTTGATAACAACTATCGCATAAAAGGACCTCTCTATCAGAGATTTCATTTAGAGTTTCTAAAGAAAGATATCCTTCTTTTTTAGGATCATCGCTTTGGATAACTGCTCCACAATGGCAGCAACGTTTTAAACTTTCGAATTGTGTCATGGAATCTCCCTCCATAATTTTTTATACGGTTCTTGATATAATTGTTTCATTTTTTTCTTCGAAAGGAAACGATTAACTCTTGTCCAAAGAGGATCAAGCTCGGTTAAAGGCTTACAAAGTATGGCTCTAACTCCGGCGCCATTAGCCGCATAAACGTCAGTTAAGATCTGATCGCCAATCAAAACGGTATCCTCTTTAGAAAAGCCTTCTTTTCTCATTAGAGATTTTAAAGGACCGGAAAATGGCTTTCTTAAGGCGCAATAAGCGGGAATGCCTAGCTCTTTGGCAAATTCCAAAACGCGTTTATTGGTATTGTTCGAGGCAATCGCCACCTCATATCCGTTTTCTTTTAAGGATTGAATGAGCTTTTTCGCTTTTTCCGAAGGAAGTTTGTCTTTATAACAAACCAAAGTGTTATCTAAATCCAATAAGATATGTTTGATTCCGTTCTCTTTATAAAAGGAAAAGGGAATTTCGTATACGGAAGAGGCAATAGCAAAAGGAATGGCTTTTTTATTCATTGTTTATATCGTTTAAATCGTCAAAGAGGGATATTTGTTCAAAACCGTCAGAAGAATCCTCTTTCTTTTCGAGCTTTTCTTCCGTTTCTTCTTCCTCCTCATCAGGAACTTGGAAAGAAGGAATGTTTTCATCCAATAAAGGAGAGACTTCACGAGAAATTCTCGCGATTTTGTTTTTGCTTGGGAAATCGTCTGGACGCTTGGCGTATTTTTCCATTGGCGTTAGATAAAAGTCTTCGAAAGTCACATCGAAACGGGTTGAATCGCCTAAAACGGCATCTAATGAATAAGGCGCATCCTTATCTTCGACTTTATCCATGTAAACAAGAACATGAGGTTCTTTCTTAAACATATCATATAAGGTAAAGACTTTATCCAAACGGTGAGAAAGAGGAATCTTGTTCATATCAAAGACTCTTGTGTGGTCTCTATCGGTGACAAGGAGGACTTTCCCTGGTTTTTCGTCCGGTGCAAAAGAAAGCATTCCTGCCATTTCTTTGCCACGGAAAGAGCCCGCCTTAAGGCCGGATGTACGTGGATTCGAAATAAAAATCTCGTTCTCGTTATAGAAGATAGCTTTGCCTTCTTTAGAAGCAATAAAGAGATTAGAGTTTCCAGAGGTGTAGCAAACATCGATTAATTCATCACCTTTTGAAAGATGAATTGCTCCGATGGCTTTGGATTTACGAACAACCTCAAAAGAGGAAAGCCTTACACGTTTCACATAACCGTTTTTCGTTAGCATGATGATAAACAAATCATCACGGAATTTGCGGACGGCAAACCCTCCAATGAATTTTTCTTCTGGAGAAACGTTCACCAAAGAAGAAACGTGGAAACCTTCATCGTTCCATTTTGCTTCTTTAATTTCGTTTACTGGAATATAAACGTAATTTCCTTTGCTGGTGAAAAGTATTAAAAAGTCCGTTGTCACGCATTGCGCTTCAAAGACGAAAATATCGCCCGCCTTGATTCCAGGACGTGCACCATTATGTCCGCCACTTCCTTTCCAAGACTTCAAGGAAGAGCGCTTGATATAGCCATCTCTTGTGGCAACAACGAAAACATCCTCTTTAGCGATGAGGTCACGCTTATTGACAACGACATTTTCTTCTTTGGCAGGACGAATCTCCGTTTTCCTTTTATCTCCATAGGTTTTGGAGATACGGCTTAATTCGGAGATAATCAAATCTTCTCTCTTGCCTTGATCGGATAAAAGTTCGTTTAAATACGCCATATCTTCACTAAGACGCTTGGCCTCATCCTCTAATACCGTAATATCGGTATGAGATAATTTATAAAGAGGCATCGTAACGATTGCTTCAGATTGTGGTTCATCAAAGCCGAATTTTTTTTGAATGTTTATCTTTGAATCCGCTTTATCGTTAGAATGGCGAATTACATCAACGACTTCATCAAGAATGGAAATCGCTTTGATAAGACCGTTTACGATATTTGCTCTTGTTTTGTCTTTTTCGAGATTAAAACGGGTCCTTCTGGAAATAACTTCAAGTTCATGAGCAATATAGCAATCGCAATAATCCAATAAATTCATCGTTTTTGGGCGATTGTCGACAATGGCGACCATGTGGGCGCTATAAGACACTTTTAATTCGGTTTTGTTTAATAAATAGGCAATGATTGCTTCGGGTTTAGCTTCATCTTTTAAATCAACGGCGATACGAATTCCCGTTTTATCGGTTTCATCACGAACTTCCTCGATTCCAGGAATTGTTTTGTCATGGCGAATTTGATCGATGGATTTTACAAGATCGGATTTATTCGTTCTATATGGTATTTCGGTAATGATGATTTGTTTTTGTTTCCCCTCTTCATCAATAATCTCATAACGGCTTGAAATGGTGACTTTTCCTCTGCCTTTAAGATAAATATCTTTTAAGGAATCATTGTCATAAATAATGCCGCCCGTTGGAAAATCTGGGCCTGGCAAAATGCTTAAAAGAGAATTTAAATCGCAATTTGGGTGTTTGATTCTGTAGGCAATCGCTTTGGAAAGTTCTCCAAGATTATGGGGAGGAATACTTGTAGCAATACCAACGGCGATGCCTTCAGCACCATTTGCTAAAAGGTTTGGATAACGACATGGCAAAACAGTTGGCTCTAATTCGGTATCATCGAAAGTAAGCTCCATATCTACTGTGTCGCGGTCCAAATCAGCAACCAATTCATTAGATAAAGCACTTAATCTTGCTTCGGTGTAACGATAAGCGGCTGGCCCATCTCCATCGATGGAACCGTTATTGCCTTGAAAATCGATTAATGGATAACGATAGGCCCATTTTTGGGACATGTGAACCAAAGCTTCATAAATGGAAGAGTCGCCATGAGGGTGATATTTTCCCATGACGTCTCCAACGATGTGGGCGCATTTTTTCGTTGGCTTATCAATGGTGTTGCCCGTTTTGGCCATGTCAAAAATGATACGGCGTTGAACTGGCTTCAAGCCGTCCCTTGCATCTGGAATAGCTCTATCCTGGATGACGTCTTTGGCGTAAATGGAATATTTAGCGCCCATTAATTCGTCTAAGGTATCAGAGATTATGTTTTCAGGAATTATTGTTTCTTCTTTCGCTCGTTTTGCCATAATTATTTCTCTTTCTCCACTTCAGAAAGGAAGGTGTCTTCTTCGTTGAAAGTTACGTTTTCTTGGATCCAATTCCAACGGGATTGGGAATCCTTGCCCATGAGAATACTTATTCTTTTCTCTACGACAAGAGGATCTTCTATCTTAACTTGCATCAAAACACGTTTTCTTTTGTCCATTGTGGTTTCGGCAAGTTGCTCGGCGTTCATTTCACCAAGGCCTTTATAACGGTTGATGCCATATCCAGCACCGATCTTTACTTTGGCTTTTTCTAATTCTTTATCATCCCAGCAATAAATGTGATTCGCTGGATTGCTTTTCTTATAGACACGATAGAGAGGAGGCTGAGCTATATATACCATGCCTGCATCGATAAGAGGCTTCATGAAATTGTAGAAGAAAGTTAAAAGGAGGGTTTGAATGTGAGCTCCATCTGTATCGGCATCGGTCATGATGATGATTTTTCCATAACGGGATTCATTGACATCAAAATCCTGCCCTACTCCTGCACCAATGGTTTGAATCAAAGTGGAGAACTCCGTGTTGCTTACAATTCTTTCCATCGTGACACTATCTGTGTTTAATGGCTTACCACGTAAAGGCAAAACCGCTTGATGAAGACGGTCTCTTCCTGTTTTGGCTGAGCCGCCTGCAGAATCGCCCTCGACGATAAAAAGTTCATTGTTTTTATAGTCTTTTGATTGAGCGCTGGCTAATTTATCGGAAATGACGTAATCAACGGATTTTTTCTTTGTTCCACGTGCTGCTTCTTTCGCTTTCCTCGCGGCATCTCTTGCTTCTTTGGAAGCTTGGCATTTTTTAATGAGATCCAAAGCGAAGTCTTTGTGTTCGTTCAAATAGTAAGTGAAAAAGTTTTGCACGGCGTTTGAAACAACGGATGTTGCTTCTGGCGTGCCTAATTTTCCTTTTGTCTGTCCTTCGTATTCCAATTTTTCTTCTGGAATCTTAACGGAGACAACGGCAGTTAGTCCTTCGCGGATATCACTGCCATCAATTGTTTGGTTTGGACGAATTAGTTCATTTTGCTGAGCCCAATCGTTTAAAGTTTTTGTAAGAGAGGTTTTGAATCCCGTTTCATGGGTTCCCCCATCTCCCGTTTTAACGTCGTTTGCATAAGAAAGAATGCTTTCGTTATAGTCTTGAGAACACCATTGCATAGCAATTTCAACAATGATTGGATTTGATCTATCGACAAAATCGATGGTTTCACCAATCGGTGTTTTATTTTGCGTCAAGGATTGAACGTATTCTCTTAGACCATGCTCCGTATAAAATTCATGAGAGTTTCCGGTCTTTTGATCTTTAAGAACGAAATGAACGCCCGTTAAAAGGTAACTTTTTTCTTCAAGACGATTATAAATGGTATCCCAGGAGAATTTTGTGTTAGGGAAAATGGCAGGATCTGGTTTAAAGTGCACGCAAGTTCCGTGTTTAGAGGAAGTTCCAATCACTTCAAGAGGCTGATAAAGCTCTCCGCCATTATGGAAGGAAATGTGATAAATTTTTCCATCACGATAAATGGTAACTTCACAGAATTCAGAAAGAGCGTTTGTTACTGTGGCGCCAACACCGTGTAAGCCACCGGAGACTTGATAAACTTTACTGTTGAATTTGCCTCCTGAATGCAAAGTCGTATAAATGAGCTGAACAGCAGGAATTTTAGCCTCTGGATGAATGTCGACAGGGATTCCACGGCCTTCATCTTCAACGGAAATAGAACCGTCTTTCATCATAGTGACGGTGATTTTCTTACCATAGCCATTGACTGCCTCGTCAACAGCATTATCGACAATTTCCCAAACCAAGTGATGAAGACCACTCAAATTGGTGCTGCCGATATACATGCCCGGACGCTTTCTTACGCCCTCTAATTCGCTTAAAACCTCGATGTTTCTAGCGGTATAATTACGTTCTGCTTTTTCGATATCGTCCATAACTGATTCTTTTACCTACAAAGTATTATAGCAAACTAAGATTGAAAAAGTAATGTTATCTAGTAGATAATATTGCCGCTTCACAAAGGAGGAGAACGGACATGAATGATGTGATTTGGAATGTCGTTGTTGTCGTTTGCGTTTGTTTGTACGGTTTTTTGCTTGGGAGTATCCCAAATGGCGTAATTATCGGAAAAATATTTTTTGGAGATGACCCAAGAAACTATGGTTCGCATAATTCGGGCGGAACAAATTCAGGGCGCGCCTTCGGAAAAAAGGCTGGCATAGCCGTAATTGTTTTAGACATTCTTAAAGCGGTTTTTGCCTTCTGGAGCGTTTGGGCCGTTCTTCGTTTCTCGGGAATACGTCAAAACGTTTCTCTTTGGGATGACGGAGTCTTCTACAATTATTTGACTTTGTTCTTCGTTTCGCTAGGACATTGTTTTTCACCTTGGATTCATTTTAAAGGTGGAAAGGCCGTCGCCTGCTTTATGGGTTCGACCGGTGGGCAAGGCTTTTTAAATTTTGCTTTATGCGTAACTTGCTTTACCGCACTCTTTAAAAAGAAACGTGTGATGTCTGTTGCCACTATCTTTAGCAGCATAATCATTTCCGCCTTGCAATGGGTTTTGTTTTTAATAAGAAACTTTCTTCCAAATAATGGTCAACGAATAATGGATTATTTCATGTTTAATCTTGGTTACGGAGGCGGTGCTTTTTATGGATGGGAGTGTGCATTAATTAGCACTTTAATTATGTTTGTTTTAATTGTTCGCCACTCTTCAAATATTAAAAGATTGAAAGACGGGACTGAAAAACCTGTTGAATGGAAATAGTTATTAATTAGTAATTATTTAGGATATTTAAAAAAGTGTGGAAAAATTATTCACACTTTTTTATTTTTGAAAAACGAAAGATTTAATCATTGTTTTTAATTGACTAAAATTTTAAAATGCCACATGTAAACCATACTTTCGCTTTAAATATAAAAATGCATGTTATTTACGCCCCCTTCTACTATTCCTCTTCTAATTTATCTCACAATCTTTATAAGAAAAAACTACTTTTTATCTTTTTTTGGAAAACAGAGGCATTTTTCAAACTGCTCGTAATATTTGATCTCTTTTGTCTATTGCTATTTCTAATGAAGCAATGTAGTCATTCTTTTGGCGTTTCTTATCAGTTTTTTGAAAATTATTTCCAAGATTTTTAGTCGCTAAAAATGATCGCTTTCCTATCTTTGACTTATGGGATTTTGAAATTTAGACGTTTACCACTACTCCGCTTCTTTTTGTTAAATGTATCAAAGAAATTTTCCTTTCGCTTTCGCTTAGAAAAAGAAGGTAGTTTTTCTCTATACATAAGTTGATCATAAGGCAGCATAAGACATCGAATTTCTTTTCTCAAGGCTGCTAAATAAACGTTAAGACGATTTATCAGAAACAAACACTTTAATGAAATCTTAATCTTCTCATATAACACTCGCTAAAAGCTTTTTTTGGATACTCGTATATTGCTTGGCTTCTTTTACTCTTGCGATGAAGGGTTGCTTCTGAAATTTATGTCTCCTGCACACTTTGTGGAGAATTCAGATTTAGGGTTTGTTTTATTGATACTCATTAATACCTTTTAACGAGCTTCTTCATAGCCTCGCGTATTGATTATGGTATATAAAAGCGCCCTTTATCCTTCTAATATAAGAAAAAAGGCCCTAGCTTTTTAACTAAGACCTTGTATTTCTTCTTTTTCTCTTTTATTGGTTCTTATTCATGGAATTCATGACAGAACGAATTTGAGCTTCGGAAGGTTTTCTTCCCATTTGGGCAAACATTGCACGTATCATCTTTTCGTTGATTGGAGGGTTTTTCTTCATCTCACGTTTAATGAGGGCTCTAGCCCCGAAGAAACCAGCGACCCCACCAACAATTAAGGCTAAGATGATATAAAGGACGAATTGCCAGACCTCAATTTGCATTTCGATTAGGCTCTCTTGTCGTATTTACCGGTTGTGGTATCAACCATGACTTTCTCGCCTTCATTGATGAAGAGAGGAACACGGATGGTTAAGCCGGTCTCTAATTTGGCATCCTTGCTTCCACCGTTAGAGATTGTATCGCCACGAACGCCTGGTTCGGTTTCGACAACTTCAAGAGCGACCTTTGCTGGTAATTCGACGCCAAGAATCTCATCTTCATAAGAAACCATGATAACTTCACCGTTTGGGGCAAGATATGGGATTTCGTTTTTGAGAGTATCTTTTGGAAGTTCCACTTGTTCATAGGTTTCTGGATCCATGAAAACCAATGTGGTTCCGCCATCGTAAAGATATTGCATGTTCTTTTTATTGATGCTGACTAATTCAACATCGTAACCGCTGTTACGAGCGATTTCGGTGATGGCACCGGTACGGACATTTTTGACCTTGACCTTTGCAACCATCTTTCTCATAGCGGTTTTGTTAAGCAAAATATCGATGACTTGATAAAGTGTGTTTTCGTCTTCGAAGTAATTGCCTGGGCGTAATTCTGTAACGTTCATTTTAAGTTCTCCTTATATAACCTTTGTGATTTTAAACCAATTTCTTTTAAGTATCTACTTAAAAAGGCCTTTAAAATACGGATTGTAACGAAATTCGTTCTCTAATGTGGTATTCGGACCGTGTCCTGGATACACTTTTGTCTCATTTGGAAGAGAAAGAAATTTTCTTAAAGAGGAAACAATCGTTCTTTCGCTTCCTGTTGGTAAATCCGTTCTTCCGATTCCTAAATGAAACAAGGTGTCTCCGCTAAATAACGCTTTTTCTGTTGGAAAGTAATAACAAACGCTGCCTATGGTATGGAACGGAGTTTGCAATACTTTGAACGATGGGAAAGAAGGAAGATTTATTTCCTGTCCATCTGATACAAATCGCTTTTCTAAACCATCGATGACGAGGGGATTTCCACCCAAATAAGAAGTTAAATTTAAATCAGGATTCACCAAGAAATCATCTTCTTCGAAAGAGAGATAAACCGATGCAGGATGTTTATTTTCCTTTAAACCCGAAATGTGGTCACAATGACCATGGGTGATTAAATAAGCCACCACCACGGCATTTCTTCTATCAAGAAAGGAATCAAGACGGCCATTAAGATTAGAGCCAGGATCGACGACAATATATTCTCCTTTTTCGTTAGAAAGAAAATAGGTATTGCAGCTTTCTTCTGGCGGAAATTGAATTTTTTCGATTTTCATGAGTAAAAAAATAAGGCCGAAGCCTTATTTTTATTTCTTTGTTTCAGTGTGAAGGGTTTCTTTCTTGCAACGGCTGCAGAACTTTTTGATCTCCATTTTATTAGGATGGGTCTTTTTGTTTCTCGTTGTAATGTAGTTATGCTCACCGCATTCACTGCAAGCAAGAATTACTTGATCACGTTTACTTTTTGCCATATTTATTCACTCTTCTTTCTTTAAGCGTTGCTTATCGTATCATAGACAAAAGAAAACTTCTACAAGAAAAGAGGTAAAAAGGCTAAAATTTGTTTATGTTCACAAGAGAAAAAACAAAACAAGTAAAAATTGGCCCACTTCTTCTTGGAGGGAATAACCATGTTTTCATTCAATCCATGGCTTCCATCAAGACTTCAAAGGTTTTAGAAGTCTCTGAACAAATCAATCGCTGCGCTAAGATGGGCTGTGAAATTATGCGCTGTTCTTGCTTGGATATGGAAGATGCTCTCGCCTTCAAGGAGATTAAAAAGAATGTGTCCATTCCTCTTGTGGCTGATATCCATTTTGATTATCGGTTGGCGTTGGCCGCTCTTGCTTCCGGCGTTGATGCAATTCGTCTAAATCCTGGAAACATCGGTTCTGAAGAGAATGTGCAAAAAGTTGTAATCGCCTGCAAGCAAAGAAATGTTCCGATTCGTATCGGCGTTAATGGCGGCTCTTTGGATAAAAGCATTTATAACGGCAAAGAAACGATAAAAGGTGAATTCCTTTATCAATCTGCTTTAAAACACGTTCGTCTCTTAAAAAAATATGATTTTCATGATATCGTCATTTCTTTAAAGGGAAGCGACGCCATCGAAACAATTGAAGCGTATCGTTTAGCTGCTTCTTCCTTGCCTTATCCTTTACATTTAGGGGTAACCGAAGCAGGACCAATGGAAACCTCTTTGCTTCGTTCCGCTGCTACTTTATCCCCTTTGCTTTTAGAAGGTATCGGCAATACCATCCGTATTTCTTTAACGGAGGACCCACTTGAAGAAGTAATGGCCGCTTCTAGACTTTTGCATGATTTACGCTTAAAGGAAGATTGGCCTACTTTTATTTCTTGCCCTACGTGCGGCAGAACAGAAGTGAATCTTCTCCCTTTGGCCAAAAAGATCCGCGCTTATCTTGAAGAAAACAAGATTCATAAAACGGTTGCTATTATGGGTTGCATTGTAAATGGACCAGGAGAGGCAAAACACGCCGATATAGGCGCTGCCGGAGGAAATGGCTACTGGGCCATCTTTAAAAAAGGCGTCGTAATAAAAACAGTGGACGAATCCACTGTTTATGATTGTTTGATTGAAGAAATAAATAAGCTTTAGTCTTTATTATTCACCGCTTTGGCTTGGGCTTTGTATTGTTTCTCAAGCTCTTTACGAATGGATTTTTGAATGGCTTTCTTACGGTATTTGCGTTTTACCTTTTCGATCGCAAATTGTTTCTTCTTCTTATACATTGGCTCAATATGCTTTGGACGAGCTAAGGCTTTTGCAATAGAAATCTCTTTCTTTTCCTCTTCAGGGAATTCCTTTTTCTTGGATAATTTTGTTTTTGGCAACAATCCAACAGGGTCAAGTTTCAATTCATCTTTACGGAGAACGTAGAAATCGAAAATAACGCCTTCATCCATAATACGCTTGGCTTCTTTAACACTGTCGGCGTTATAAAAAACCCACGAATCCCCTTCTTTGCCGAATCTTCCGCTTCTTCCTGCACGATGATGGTAAAAATCCAAATCAGACGGCAAATCAACAGAGATAACGTCCGTCACATCCGGAATATCAATGCCACGAGACAACAAATCGCTAGCGACAATGACAGAATATTTGTTGGAACGAATTTCACGAATCGCCTTTTTTCGAGAACGATCATCTAAAGAACCACTGAAATAAATAGCATTAATACCGTTGTTCTTTAATCCTTTCGCCACTTCATTAACCATTTTTACGGTCGAAGCAAAAACAATGCACAAATAAGGTTTGCGAATATTCAAGAAAGAAACAAGAGCGTTAACCGTTCCTTGATGTTTGATATCGATCAAATGATGTCTAACTGTCGATGAAGTCTCCGTTTTTTCGTTCTCAAATTCAAAATCCGAACGAACAAACTTTGCCAATTCATCACGAAGATTTTGTTTTAATGTTGCAGAGAAGACCATAGTCTGAGGGTCTTTCAACAAAGCGAAGATACTTTCGATATCAGCAAAGAAACCCAAGTCAAGTAACATATCCGCTTCATCAAGAACAACTGTTTTCACGTTTTGAAGCGTCAAAATATGCTTATCAACAAGCAAATCTTTTAATCTTCCCGGAGTACCGATTACGATTTGAGGCGGGACGCTAACTCCTTCTTCATTTTGCGTTACGTCAGCTTCTGATGTATAAAGACGAACTCTAAGAGTTTGATAAAAACGCTGGAATTGTCTTGCGAATTCATAAGTTTGACGTGCTAATTCTCTTGTCGGAGCAACAATAATCGTCTGCAGACGATTTAAATTTGTGTCTGTTTTCTCAATGATAGGAACGAGATAAGCATGCGTTTTGCCAGACCCTGTCTCACTTTGAGCTAATAAAGAAACACCACGTAATGCCTTAGGAATTACGGTGCTTTGTACTTTTGATGGCTCTTTATAACCTAACGCATTTAGAGCCGATACCATTTTTTTAGATAATGAAAAACCACTGAAACTCATGCCGATATTATAAAGAAAAGTGGGCTTAAGATAAAGGAATGCACTATATTAATGTATATGAATGTAAGAATCATCGAACCATATGGTTTCTGTTTCGGAGTTGAAAAGGCGTTGGAAACAGCCTATCAAGCGAAAAAAGAGAATCCAGGCTCTCAAATATATATTCTTGGCGACCTTGTTCATAACGAAAGCGTAACGGAAAAACTCGAACAAGATGGTTTCTTTTTGCTTAGCGAAAAAATGGGATCTTTAGAAAAGCAGCTTCTTGCAGTTCCAAATGAGTCTATCTTGGTTTTTTCCGCGCATGGTCATTCACCAAAGCTAGATGAAATCGCTCGAAAAAAGAAATTAAAAATATACGATGCAACCTGTATTTTCGTTAGAAAAAACGAAAAACAGATAGCCGAAGAAATCCAAAATAGGAATGAGGTTATATATATCGGAATTTGTAATCATGCGGAAACGAATGCGGCTTTAGGCATTAATTCTAAAAGAGTTCATCTAATGACTCCAAAAGAGTCTTTCTGCTTTTCCGATGCCCATTCTTCATCTCCATTGGTTGTTTCTCAAACCACGATGACAAGTGATGATATTTTCTCTTGTGAGAAGGAAATCAAAGAAAAAATTCCAAACGCTAAATTTATGGCAAAACAGTGTTACGCAACTGAAGAAAGGCAAAAAGAAGTTATCCTCAAAGGGAAAAACGCAGATGCTTTTATTGTAATGGGTGGGAAAAATAGCAATAACACGGCAAAGCTTTATCAAGAAATAAAAAATCACTTCCCAACAAAAAAGTGCATTCAAGTTTCTTCTTTGGAAGAGTTTGTTGGCCTTGAAAAGGAGTTCATGGAAGCTTCTGAAGTTGTTTTGGCTTCAGGAACCTCTACTCCAAAAGAAGAAATTTTCAAAGTTTATGAGTTTTTAACAAAACATTCGATGAAATGTAAATAATAATAAATTTATTAGTTTAATATTAGTAGTTATTTAGTTCTAATATAGTTGTTTAAATCACGGAATTTATCTTTTCTAAAATGCCTTGATATCTTGTTTTATCTTCTTTTGGCAAATCTGGAAGATTTAGCAAGTTTTGGATCCTATTTCTTTCTTTTTCCCAGTATTCTATCCAGGAACCCGATTTCTTTTTTAAGTTCAAGGGTCCAAAGAAAACCTCTTCTTCTGAATAAGGCTTGTCCGTTCTCCCTTTTGCCCACTTCATCACATCGTAGGCAATCTTACCTTCATAGAAAAAATTATTATCGATTAAATGATAATTTATTGACTCCAGGTATGAAATTAATATAGGCCTGTCATTATGGGCATCCACTATTATTGTTTCGATTCTATCGAGCTTATTTTCGTTTTTTTGAAGGATTTCTTTAATTAATTTTCCACCCATTCCAGCAATTATTAAGGTATCAACTTCTTTTGATAATTCGTCTAAACCACTGGAAAGAGAAGTAACAATTCTATCTTTTAAATTCGCCTTTTGAATCTCCTTTAGCATTCTTTCATAAGGCCCCTTTTTATTCTCTATAGCTTGAGCGTATTTTATTTTCCGCGCATTAAATGCGTTAATTGGAACGTAACAATGATCGCTTCCGACATCCGCTATTGCCGCTCCTTCATCGATAAAAGAGACGATGACATCTAATCTTTTCTTTTCTTGCATAGTTTATTTATATTTGATTTTTTCTGCGTTTTTCTTGTTGATTAAATCACGAATGTTTTTAAGCTTTTCGCCTTTTTCTGAATCAGGCGTGTTTGTAAGGGAATTAATCGCGTTTCTTTGGAAGCTTAAATTATCTTTCTCTTGCTTGATAGCACGCGCGCAATCATCCATGTTGTTTTCAGTGTATGGTTCATAAGGCAAATCAGCGTCTATTAGCTCCGTTATCGTCTTATTTAACGTATCTTTGTCTTCATCTTCAGACAACTCTATTTCATTCAATAAGGCCGGTATGCTCACCTTTTCGTTCTTTCTATCGACATAATCAACGATGTAGCTTGCTATCTTCTCATATTGAGGGTAGTAAAAATTATCAATATTTCTTTCAAAATACTTCACGGCATCGATGTTTTGAAGCATATAGAAAAGAGTCTTTCTTTCCGCAAAAGCCAAACGGCGAATGAATTTCGTCTCTGGATGAGAGATCTCAAATCCCTGTTGCTCTTGATAGGTAATCTCTTCAAGAACGTCTTCAGAAGAATTTGCCTTTAGAACTTGTGAACGGATGATTTCTGGCTCATATCCAGTTACTTTTCCAAGTTTAACGATGTTATTCTCTTGATCAACGCCTGGCTTCATTGAACGAAGGAAAGGTATCGAATACATGAGAACCTTCTTTCGATCTTCTGCTTTCGAAAGTTTCTCAACATTCTGATAATAGTTCATTTGGAATTGGAAAGGATCCACGAGTTGGTTCATGGCGTTTTTAAGCGCTTCTGGGCCTGATTCTTGCAAAATATCGTCCGGATCCCTTAAATCATTAGGATTGCACACCAAACGGAAAGGAATGCTTGCTTTATTAAGTTGCAAGATGATCTTCATCATTCCTCTTTGCCCTGGGTTATCTCCATCGAGACATAATCTGATTTCGCAGTTCAAACGTCGAAGCAATTCGATTTGATCGACGCTTAAGGAGGTTCCCATTAAAGCCACTGCGCTAGGTATTCCGGCTTTATCAAGGGCCATGACATCCATAAATCCCTCTAAAACGTAGATATATCCGTCTCTTCTAGCGGCATTTTTCGCTGTGTCATAATTATATAAATTCAAACTTTTCTTAAAAATTTGCGTATCAGGAGAATTGACGTATTTCGGAGAATCATGATCGTTTGGATTGATTTTTCTTGCACTAAAGCCGATAACTTGGCCATTAGGATCTTTTAATGGGAAAATTAATCGGCCAGCGTTTGCGTCTATATTTCCTCTTGAACTAATAATGCCAATTCCCTTGATTTTATCTAAGGTATGGCCCTTTTTCTCTAAGTACTCTATGGTTTTTGCGCCATCTGAAAGAGCGTAACCGATGCCGTACTTTTTGATTTCGGCTTTATCCAGATGCCTTTGGTCAAGATAATCTCTCGCAGCCTTGCCTTCAGGTATGTTCAAACAATACGTGTATAAAGATTGCAAATCGTTAATGGTGTCAAAAAGAGGCTGTTTTTCTTTGTTTATTTGAGGTTTGTTGGCTTCACTAATTAGCCTATCATCGCGAAATCCAACGATTTCCGCGACTTTTTGAACTGCTTCTTGATAGGAAATATTTAGATGCTTCTGTACGAAAGTTATGGCGTTTCCGCCTGTTCCGCATACAAAGCATTTAAATATTTGCTTGTCCGGAGAAATGTTTAAAGAAGGGTTTTTATCGTCATGAAAAGGGCAAACAGCAACATAGCTTCTGCCTTTCTTAATAACTGGAATAAAAGCGGAGATGACCGTGACGATATCCGCTTCTTTTAAAAGAGTTTCAATCAGATCTCTTGAATACATCCCCGCTTTTCTCCTTTCTTTTTTCTTAATTAAGAATTAATTTTATCTTCGATATAAGAAACCAATTCTTTGATTGGAAGACGAACCTGTTCCATGCTATCGCGATCACGAATGGTGACGCTGTTATCTTCTAACGTATCGAAATCGATGGTAACGCAGTATGGGGTTCCAATCTCATCTTGGCGACGATAGCGTTTGCCAATGGATCCAGTCACATCGGTCGTGCACATAAAGTGTTTACTAAGTTCTTGGAAAACCTCACTTGATTTATCGACGAGCTTCTTTTGTAAAGGTAAAATGGCTACTTTATATGGAGCAAGTGACGGTTTGATATGCATAACGGTTCTTACTTCTCCATTCGCTAAGGTTTCTTCATCATAAGAATCCACCATAACCATTAACATAAGACGATCCAAACCCATGGATGGCTCGATGACATAAGGAAGATAAGATTTTGTCTTGGTTGCTCCACTTTCATCGATGTATGTTTCCGTATAGGTTAAATCTTCTTTTGAATATTCTTGATGACGTTTTAAGTCATAGTCTGTTCTATCGGCAACACCAAGAATTTCGCTCCATCCTAAAGTTGGGAAATCGTATTCTACATCGGTTGTTGCTCTTGAATAGAAGGCCAATTCTGCTGGTTCATGATCACGGAAATGAAGGTTTTCCGCCTTAATTCCTAAAGATTCAACGAACTCTAAGCAGTTTTTCTTCCAATAAGCGAACCATTCCAAATCAGTTCCTGGTTGGCAGAAGAATTCCATTTCCATTTGTTCGAATTCTCTGGTTCTAAAAGTAAAGTTTCCTGGAGTGATTTCGTTACGGAAGCTCTTACCGGCATTGCAAATACCGAATGGAAGTTTCTTTCTACAAGCTCTCGCGACGTTTTTGAAGTTCATAAAGACACCTTGTGCAGTTTCTGGTCTTAAATAGACGACGGATGAGGCATCTTCCGTTACACCGATATGCGTTTTGAACATCATGTTAAATTTACGGATGCTAGTGAAATCCTTCTTTCCGCATGTTGGACAAACGATATCATTATCTTGAATAAATTTATCCATGTCTTCAAAGGTCATGCCATCGACATCGACTTCTGGAAATTCTTTCTTGATGAGTTCATCGGCACGATAACGGGATTTGCAAGCCTTACAATCCACCATTGGATCGTTAAATGTTGAGACGTGACCAGTTGCTTCCCAAACGCGAGGATTCATTAAAATCGCCGCGTCCAAGCCAACATTATTTGGATCTTCTTGAACGAATTTTTTCCACCAAGAGTCACGAATATTCCTTTTTAACTCTGCGCCTAGAGGACCGTAATCCCAGGTATTGGACAAGCCACCATAAATTTGAGAACCAGGAAAAACGAACCCTGTTAAGATCAAATGGTTTGTTACTTTTTCAAAACTAAACTTATTTGCCATTGTTTGGCTCCTTTACTCATATCGTTTTTTATAAAAACGAAGGCGAAAACTAGCATACATTAGGCATTGCCCATCGTCAACCCCAACAGGACTAGCTAGCAAGCCTTAAATATTCTAAACTTCGAAGTTTACCACCGGTAGACTGCTCATAAAGTTCCGATAGATAAGCGAGACATCGTAAGCATTCGTTTGTTTCGAAGCAAACGCGATCCATATCCTTAGGGGAACAGCGAAAACAAAAACGGATAATTTTAAGAAAACGTGGTTCTTTTTTCTCTGATTCGAATTCCAAATGTTCTCGGCAAAGAAAGCCACCTTTTGATAAAGAAATGCCGACGATATCGTTCTTTTTACCACAAATAACGCAATTATCTACATTCAATCCATAACCTTCTAAACGCAAAAACTGAGCGAAATAAATAAGGCATGGAGTTAAGCATTCCTCCTTTTTTTGGTTGAGAAGGTCCATGGTTTCATCAAGCCATTCGTAAAGCTCCGATGTTTCTTCAGATTCAACGATTTTAGCATTCAATTCATTAAGAAAAGAAAAACAAGAATTTAACAAAAAATTATCGTCGAAAGCCGGAACCGAAATTTGCTTTGCTTCCGAAAGAGTGAGACTTTCACCCATCTGAAGCAAAGTAACCTGAGATTTTGTAAGCAAAGAAATGGCGTTTCTGTTTTTTGATTTTACTTTTTTAACGCCTCGTGCTCGAAAGGTCAAAATACCGTCCTTTGTTAAAAAAGTGACGATACAATCGCTATCTTTATAGTCAGAAAGCCGTATAGTATAGCCTTCATAATTAGAAGTCGTTCCCCTCATCGGCTTTCTTCCCGTAGCCTAATTGGGCTAACTTCCTTGTGTCGTTTCTCCAACCAGGAAGGCATTCCACTTGCGTATATAAAGTGACGTGTCTTCCCCACATTTTTTCGAGGTTTCTACGGGCTGTCATTGAAACTTTTTTAATCATTTCTCCTCCACGCCCGATAATGATTGGCTTTTGTGTTTCTTTTTCGCAAACAATTGTGGCTTTGATTTCGATTCCTTTGTCGTTTTCTTTGTAATCGTTAATCAAAATTGCGCATTCGTGCGGAATTTCTTGTTTTAAGAAATGAAGAAGTTCTTCACGAATGACTTCTTTAGCCATGAAAGAATTATCTTTGTCGGTGATGATATCGTTTGGATAGAAAGGTAAACCTTCGTTCAAATGATTTTTAATAGCGGTTTTAAGATCTTTCAAATTGAAGTTCGTTAAGGCGGATATTTCAATTTGAGAATAGGCAGGGAAGCTCTCTTTGTAATGTTCTTTCAGCTTCTCCATCATATCGATTGTAGCTAAATCAATTTTGTTAAAAACAAGAATGATAGGAGCATCTGTTTTTATGGAAGAAAGTAAGGCGTCATCGGCAGAATAATTCGTTACCGACGAGTCAATCAAATAAAGAACAACATCCACATCAGAAAGGCTTCTTCTAGCAGAACGGTTCATTGCTTTATACAAAGATTCTTCGCCATCAAAAAGCCCTGGAGTATCAGTAAAAACGATTTGGGTGTCTTTTTCGTTATATACACCAATGATGTCATCACGGGTAGTTTGAGCTTTTGGTGTGACAATCGACACTTTTTTAGATAAAAGCGCGTTTAATAAAGTCGATTTCCCGACGTTTGGTTTTCCTAATATTGTGCAAAAACCACATTTCATAAATTCATATCCTCTTTCTCGAAGGCATAAGGGAGAAGTTCCTCTGCCGTTGTTTCTTTTACTTCGCCTTTTAAATTACCAAGATAAATTGGAGCGTTTAAAGGAAATAATTCAGAAATAACTTGTCTACAAGCTCCACAAGGCGAAACAGGTCTTTTTGCATCGGCAACGATTGCTAAAGCAACGAAATCTTCTTTCTTTTTCCCTTCCATTATTGCGTGATAAATGGCGTTTCTTTCTGCACACATGGAAAGAGGATAAGAAGAATTCTCAACGTTTGCTCCTAAAAAGCACTTCCCATCTTTTGTTAAGACGGCTGCCCCTACTCGGAAATTAGAATAAGGCGTATACGCCAAATCTAGGGCTTTTTTTGCTTCTTGTAGAAGTTCATCTTTGTTTAGCATTTCTTGTCAGCCTCCTCTAATATTCGATCTTGTAACGGGAACATAATGGCTTCGTCTTCAGGCTTCATATGATCGTAGCCAAGAAGATGAAGCAATCCATGGACAAACAAGAAAGAGAGTTCTCTCTTTAGAGTGTTCCCAATTTGTTCAGCCTGTCTTTGAGCTTGAGGGAGACAAATTAATATTTCCCCCAACATTCTAGGAACTTCAGGATTTAAAATCGCGTCTTTTGGGTTTTTGTCATCATTAAAAGCAAATGAGATTACATCAGTAACACGATCAACATGTCGATAATCTCTATTGATTTGATGAATGGTTTCATCATCTACCAAAGATACATCTATTTCGTAATTAGTTTGAACGTCAAGCATCTTGAAGGTTACTTCTGCTAGATGCGTATAGCGTTCTTCGAGGGAATCATATTCCTCGCCAAAGTTATTTGTATAATCTACTTCCATACAATAAATTTATCACATTTGAAGTCTTTTTTCGCCGGAATCAATCGTCTTTTAAGAAATATTCATTGAAGTACATCTCTTCTTTCTCCCTAATGGGAGAGTTTTCAATATAAGCGAAAACATTTTGTAAGGAAGAACCTACAGCTAAGAGGGCTCCAAAATGTAACAAATAATAGTTTAAAGATATAGAGTTGATATTTAGTAAAGGGAGGAGCGCAAAAACGGCGATAAAAACCAAGTAAACGATCCGTTCATTTCCGATAAGCGATGCTATTTTATAGCTTTCCTCGTTAATTGAATGAATAGTTGCCGCAGCTTCATTTATTGTCTGCGAGTTCGAGAAAAGGTTTCGTTCTCTTTGCTCCATGATTAACTTTCGATGAACCGTTTTTGACTTAAGCAAAATAGAGCTGATAGCGACGTAAACCAGCGTTCCAGCAACAGATAAATAAAAATAGAAATTGTTTATTCCGAAAAGAAAGGTAAGAGAAATAACTAGTAACAAAGAAGTGATTAAAGATAAAAAATCAGGATAAATCGCCTTTTTTAATGCGTAATAATGCATATATCTCTCTTTTAAATCGTGAGGAACCAGAGCGATTTTACTAAGCCATTTTTGATCGAATTTCTTCATTGAATTTGTTAGTAATAATCTGGTTAAGATTTCACAAAAGCCATAGCAAGCCAAAAATCCGATGGAAAGTAGATAATTTCCATTATCCTGCATAAAGAAGAAAGATGCGTAAAGACAAAGAAACGAGGCGATGGTTGATAATGTTGGGGAAAGAAAATCTAAAAAAGGAAAAATCTTCGGTTTCTTAAATGGGCAATCTTGTTTTTGACTCATTTTGATTGAGCCCCAAATCAAACTCCAATCACCCATTATTTCCTCTTTTTTGGCCCAATATGTTCCAAAAGCGGGATCGTAAACAAGTATTTTCTCCTTTCTTGCTTGTGGAACGTAAACCAAATGTTCGTGGCCCTCCTTGTTTAAAAGAAGGAAAAGAGGATAAGAATCAATTTCTTTGAGCTTTTCTTTTTTGTTTGCTTTGTAAAAGGCGAGCTGCATCCCCTCTTTTGCGGCCGTTTCCTGAAGTTCTTTCAAACTATAAGGCGGATGTTTTTCTAACCGCATGAACTTGTAATTGCTTTTTCCTGTCGCTTCAATAAGCGCCATTTTCAAGCAGGCAAGCCCACATCCCTTTTCGCTTTCTTGATAAATGAATTGTCTCATCACCTATAAAAAGACTACGTTTTTAAAAAACGGACAAAAAAGGCATAAAAAAATCCCCGATTTGTTTCGGGGAAGTTTTTACCATTTTTTTCTACGAGCCATTTCGGACTTCATTTTACGTTTTAATGAAGTAGGATAGAAGCATTCTCTTTTACGGGTTTCGAGAAGGATACCGCTTTTGTTCACGTTTCTCTTCCAACGACGAACTGCGTCATCAAGAGATTCACCTTCGCGGACGACTACTTTAACAGACATGGAATTCACCTTCTTTCTGCCCAATGCTCAATTATTTTACCTTAACTTAACCCATTTGCAATAAAAAACAAACATATCAAGGAACCTTTTGAACGTTTTTAATAATGACTATGTTAAAATGCTTTTATGAATTCAATCGACGTAAGTATCATTCTCCCCGTTTATAATAACGAAAACACCTTAAAAAGGGCTTTGGATAGCGTTTTTTCACAGGTTTTTAACGGGAGTTTTGAACTTATTTGTGCTATCGATCCTAGTAAGGATGATTCTTTATCAATCCTTGAAGAGTATTCTAAAAAGCACCCAAATCTTGTTCTGCTTGTTTCTAAAGAAAGGCTTGGCACTGCACTATCGAGACAGAAAGCCATCGAAATTGCAAAAGGGAAATACGTTGCTTTTCTTGATGCAGACGATGAATTAAGAAACGATTTTCTCCAAAAGATGTTCGATGCTATCGTTAAGAAAGACGCAGATGTTGTAAATTGCGCATTCTATGTGGTTTATGGAACAAGAAATAAAAAAGTAGCATATCCATTTAGAAGAAACGCCACTTTATGTGGAAAAGCTACCCTTCGCTCTTTTTACATGGATGCATGCATTCGTGGTTTTATGTGGAGCAAAATGTATCGCAAGGAGATTCTTTCCTCTCTTCCAAGGGTTCTTCTCGCCTCTCCAAAAGATATGTTTGAAGACCAAGCGTTGAACGGGACTCTCTTGGCTAAATGCAACAAAGTCGTTCTATTAAGGAAACCACTTTATTATTATTACAAAAACAACTCCGCTTCTTTATCTAGTGTAAAAAGGACTGATAGAGCCCAAAGACATCTCGCTATTTTTGCTTTGCATCGTCATTTTTTCGAAAATACTCAGAATTCTGTAGCATTGAAAGCTTTTCGTAGTCGCCTTTTCCGCATGAGTTGGACGTTATCTTTCGATATAAAGATTGATAAGAAAAACGGTGCTTCAAAAGAGTATATTAAGACGATTCGCGATGAATGGAAGAACGTAAGGAATTTAAAAAAGCCCCTTCCTATCGAAGGAAAGAGCTATGAAGAATTACTTTCTAGAGCGATGCTTTCTTAATTCTTTTTATAAAGGGAGATGCATTCCTCGTAAGCAGCTTTCAATTGTTGCCCTATTTTATCAAGAGACCTCTCTTCTGCAACGTGGTATCCGTTTTCTAAAATCGTAGGATCCTCACCGTTTTTCAGAAGATTTTCTATTTCTTGACGGAACTCTTCGTTGTTATTGCAGAAATGTGCACTCTTTTTATCTTCGAGCCAAGGCTTATAAACACCAATGTTACGTAAAACCAATGGGCATTTCGAAGCAAGCGCCTCTAAAACGACAATGCCTTCGGTTTCTTCATAAGAAGGGAAGAATAAACAAGTTGCACTTTGTAACGCACCATGAATTAATTCGCCCTTAACATATCCAGGTAAAATCACGTTATCAGGCTTATTTTTCATAGCTTTAAGCATCTTTGTTGAAGTAAGGATATGTGCTAAATGACCAAACCAGAAGAATTTTATATTCGGGAATGAACGAGCCACTTCAATGAAATCATGAAGTCCCTTTCTTTCAAAAGGAAATCCAATTCCCATCACAAAAGGCTCATTTTCTTTTAATCCGAACTTCTCTTTGAATAGTTTTTGAGCATTCTTGTCTTCTTTGTATTCGTTTAGATCGATGCCGTTTGAAATGGCGACGACCTTTTTGTTAAAACCATAAGACTCAATTAGTTTTTTTGAATAAGGCGTAGGCGTGATAATGTAGTCCGCATGGGAATACATGTATTTTATTTGACGATCAAAAGTTGGTTCGATTAATTTCCAACAGCGAAAAGAATTACGAAAATCTTCGTATGTTGAATGACCATGAACAATAACAGGAATCCCTTGTTTATGGCATTTTCTAAGAACGCTATGCGATTTCGCCCATAAAGTATTAATGTGCGCTAAAACATAGCCTTTTTCCTTGGGGTTTGTCGTAAAATCAATGCCGACAGATTTTAGGGCCCTCATTTGATGACTTCGAGCGCGTCCAATGCCAGAGGCTTTGATTCCGTTTGCGTCTTCAAAATAAAGAAGGGTTTTCATTTCTTGCTTTCTTCCATGATTTGGATGGAGTGAGAACAACCAATACGATTTGCTCCTGCATCAACCATCGCTTTAAAGTCGGCTAAAGTGTGGATGCCACCAGCAGCTTTAACACCCATATCGGGTCCAACTGTTTCACGCATGATTTTTACATCTTCGGCTTTAGCTCCGCCTTTTCCGAAACCAGTAGATGTTTTTACAAAGTCGGCACCAGCTTCTTTGGCGAGTTCTGAAGCTTTTTTAATTTCTTCTTTGCTTAAATAGCAGCATTCTAAAATGACCTTGAGAAGTTTTCCTTCACAAGCCTCTTTGATTTCATGTATTTCGTTTCTAACATAATCGTAGTCTTGATCTTTTAATGCCGAAACGTTGATTACCATATCCACTTCATCAGCGCCCATTTTAACGGCGTCATTTGCTTCAAAAACCTTCGCTTTTGTGCTCATTTGCCCTAATGGAAAGCCAATAACTGTACAAACCTTCACGTCGCTGCCAGCTAATTCCTTTTTTGCAAGAGGCACGAAATAAGGATTTACGCAAACGCTCATAAAATCATATTCTTTTGCTTCTTTGCAAAGCTGTTCTACTTCACTTCTTGTAGCGTTTGCAGCTAATAAAGTGTGGTCAAAATATTTATTCATTTTCATAGAAATACCTCATAAACATATTTTACTTTGCTACGCTTTCTTTGAAAAGGAAAAGCGGCCTTATCAAGGCCGCTTGCTTCTTATCAGAAATTATTTGCTTTCGCTATCTTTAACGATAACTGCTTTGCCATCATAATAGCCGCATTCTGGGCAAACTTTATGAGGTTGAATCATCGCTCCACAATGTGGGCAAGCCACCATTGTTGGATATTTAAGATAGAAATGGGTTCTCCTTAATCTTTTTCTGGTTTTCGAAGTTCTTCTTTGTGGTACTGCCATATTCTCTCATCTCCTTCACAAAAGACTGCACTATTATAGAAGAAGGTCTTAATGAGTCAATGTTAATTTAGACAATGTCAAAATTATTTCATTTTCATTCGACCACACCTAAACAAAATGACTAATCAGCAGCGTTTTCTTTGGTGTAGACTACTTTCTTAATTTGACCATGAAGACTCGATTCTGACGGGATTTTTACAAGAAGGAAGTTGGAGGTGTGTCCGTAAGAGACCCCTTCCTTTTCGTTATATTCTTCAAAGAGAACATCTAATTCCTTGCCGTAAAATTTCTTTCTGTATTCTTCACGAAGTTCTTTAGAAAGTGCGATTAAACGGGCATTCCTCTCTTTCTTTATGTTTGCTGGAAGATCCTTCAAAGTGTAGGCATATGTTCCTTTTCTAGGAGAATAAGGGAAACAATGAATTTCTGCTAATTGACATTTTTTAGCAAAAGCTAGGCTATCTAAGAAATCCTCTTCCGTTTCGCTAGGGAAGCCGGATATCATGTCCGTCGTAATGGCGATGTCAGGGCGAATGGCGCGTATTTGTTGAAGTTTCTCATAATATTCTTCAGCACTATAAGGCCTTTTCATTTCTTTTAGAACTTTGCTTGATCCACTTTGTAACGACAAATGCAAATGAGAGGAAAAAGCAGGGAAATCGCGAATGACAGAAAGGAAAGAATCATCCACTTCCGAAGGATTTAAACTTGAAACTCTTAAACGGAAAAGAGTTGGATTTTCTTCGAGTATGTCTCTTAAAAGATTTCCTAATCTATAGGATCCATCGCCTAAATCGAGACCGTAGAAGCCGATTTCAATCCCGGTGATTACAATTTCTTTATATCCTTTTTCAACAAGAAACTTGGCTTCTCTTAGTACGTCATCTTTCGAACGGCTACGTGAATTGCCTCTGACAAACGGAATTAAACAATAAGAGCAAAAATAATTGCATCCGTCCTGAATTTTTAAATAAGCGCGGGTATTATCCGGTAAGGCAAAAGAGCCAAACTCCTCATATTTTTCTTTTCGATTGTCCTTATCTACTAGGATAATAGGTTTTCTTTCTTCTTCAAAACGTTCGATTAATGCAGGTATTTCCTTTCGATGTGCGGTCCCTAAAACAATATCGGCGCCTATCGAGGAAGCCTCTAGAAAATTCTTTTGAGAATAGCATCCCATAACAATTAGGATGGCTTTGGGAGAGAGACGACGGAATTTACGGATATGTTGCCTAGATTTTTGATCAGCAATCGAAGTAACAGAACACGTATTTAAAACGATAAGTTCCGCGTTTTCAGGCTCATCAGCTTCAAGAAAACCTTTTTGCAAAAAATCTTCGCGAAGCAAATCATTTTCGTAAGAATTTACCTTGCATCCTAAAGAAAATAAATAAAACTTCATTTTTTCACTCCAATTTCTGTTGCAGGGAGAGTTTTCAAAAGTTTCGCATAAAGGCCTGAAGATATGAGTTCTCCCTCAAAAAGAGCAGTTATGAATGCCTTTTTATCCATTAGAAAATAAGCGTCCACCACTTTTTCGATTCTTGGTAAAAGATGAGTGAGAACAGGATGGATGAGTCCTTTATCGAAAAGACAAACCTTCGAATCTAGTCTTCCTTCATCATTTACAAAATAAATTGCTCTTGCATCATAATCATATAAAGCTGCGCAATCATCGGTTTTTCTAATACACACGAGACGAGTAAAATAGGAAATGAAAAGATGATATCCATAATAATCGAAAGGGTCGATTAAGGTGGCTTCATATTGTTTGAAGATACGTTTATAAGGCATTTTCCCTAAGCGTTCAACTTTATTGCTATAAATCAAAGCGATGGAAAGAGGAAAAACTGGAACGTATATCTTATTTCCTTTAAAAGATAAATAAGGAAGAGAAAGAAGACCGTTTTCAATATATTCTTTAAGACTGATTGTAGCTTCATCGGAATTCTTTTCATATTCTTTGAAAAGCTTTTCGATTGTTTCCTTATTCTCCAATGCACGAAGGATAATATTTCCTCTAACAACCCCGAAAGAGTCGATCGGATTTGCCAAATAAGCATAGCTATCCAACTCGTTTAAACGATAAGAATTCTCGTTATAGTAAATTTGTTCTGGCGACCGAGAAAAAAGAGTGGGCGCTTGAGAAGAAGACAAAATATCAAAAATACTCATTTATTTTCCTCAAGAAGCGAAAAAACGCTAGAAAGATAGATGGATGCTGTCTCAGCGCGAAGAATTCTTTTGCCTAAAGAGATAGGTTTAAATCCTTTTTCGATAGCTAGATCGGCTTCATTTTTTGAAAAGCCACCCTCAGGACCAACTAAACAAAGAACTCTTTCCCCTGCCTTAAAGGAAGAAAATTCTTCCACTAAGTGGAAAGGCTCTCCCGAAAGATTCTCGTATGCCAAATAACGGTGGTCTGCTGGAATATCAAAAATGTTTTTATAGTCTAAAATCGGCATCACTTCAGGAGTAATTAATCTTTTTGATTGGCTTGAAGCGTTAGAAACAATTCTTTGAAAACGTTCTTCCCGCTTTTTTCTTTCTTTAGAGTCAAGACGAATGATGGTTCTTTCGGAAATAAAAGGCAAAAAAGAAGAAACGCCCAATTCTGTGCCCTTCATTAAAACGAGTTCATCATGCCCTCCTTTTAACAAAGCAAAGCCTAAAATGAGATGAACATTTAATTCGGTCGGACGATTGATTTCATTTAGAACCCGCACTTCCAATGGAGAAATAGAGGAAACTTCACACAAATAAAGATCCCCTTCATCGACAACTTCGATTTTTTCTCCTTTCTTAGCCCTCATTACATTCAAAAGATGATGCTCATCCTCTTTCGAAAGAAAAGCGTGGTTTTCAGCGATTTTAGCAAAAAAACGTTCCATTTAGCGAAGAAAGACTCCGTTTGCATCCGTTAAAGAATCGTTTTTGAAAATACGAATAGAGGCAAATGCGTAAAATAAGAAACAAGGAAGAAATGGCAAGATATACGCTAAAGCGTTCTTGAAAGGATCAACGAAAAAGAAAAGAAGACTTCCAATTCCTCCAACAATAACAAGAGTAAGAAGGAACTCTAATATTCCTTTCTTGATGAATCCTAGGAAAAAGTTATGAATTCCTAAAGTTCCTAGAAATAAGCATAAAAATCCAGCTGTTTTTCTGGACTTTGATTTATATAGACCACCACTGGTCTTTGTCGCTTTAATAAAAGACGTAACGTCTTTAGTTTGATAATTGTCCTCAATTGGGTTTTCCGTTCCGCAATAGGGGCACATATCTTTATCGAATTTAGAAATGGTTCTATGACAATTTTTGCAGATAGGCATAAATTTAATATTTTCCCCTTATTAAGAATAGTAGCCTTAAAAACATTTTTTTAAAAGAAAAAACCATCTCTTTCGAGATGATTATTTCTTAAAAGGGTTTTTCCACCAGCTTTTCTTTTTGCTGCTTTCCTCTTTTTGAAACTGTTCAAGAAGATCTTTTTGGGTTTTCGTTAAATCCGTTGGTGTGTGGATCTTCACGTGGAGATAATGATCCCCAGGACGTGAAGTCCTTAAATCTTTAACGCCTTTTCCTCTTAGTTTTAAGACAGCATCAGGCTGCGTTCCTGCAGGAATCTCTACCGATACGGTTCCATAAACGGTTTCCACATCGACAGTTGTTCCCAAGGAAGCCTCGGCAAAGCCGAAATCCAAATTCGAGTGAATATCATTGCCATCACGAGTGAATCTCTTATCGGAATCAATCTTGATTTCAACGTATAAATCGCCATTTGGACCACCATTTACGCCTCTTTCGCCTTTTCCTTTAACGCGAATTTGTTGGCCTTCATTAATGCCAGCAGGAATGGTGACATCGATATTTGTGCGTACTCTGCTATAGCCTTCACCACCACATTTCGGGCAGGCTTTTTTGATTTGCTTTCCTGTTCCGTGACAATGTGGGCAAACGGTTTGGGATTCCATCACACCAAAGATGGTTTGTTGACGTTGAGTTGTGTAGCCTGTTCCTCCGCAATAAGGACATGTTTGTATATCCGAGGGAGAGGCGGCACCTGTTCCGCCACAAGCATCACATGGCTGATCGTAGGTCAAAGGCACATCAATATGCGTACCGTTAATGGCATCCATGAAGCTGATTTTAACGCTATATAAAGTATCATTTCCTTTTTGTGGGCCATTGGATTGGGCTCTTCTGCTTCTTCCTCCGCCAAAGAAGGAATTAAACAAGTCGTCAAAACCACCAAATCCTTGAGAGGAAAAACCAGCATTTTCGAACGGATTTCCTGCTCCACCCGTAGAAGCTCCTTGTCCAAAAGCGGCAAAGCCATATTGATCATAAGCCGCACGTTTCTGATCGTCTGATAAAACATCATAGGCTTCCTGAACTTCTTCAAATTTTTTTGGAGCATCAGGATCGTGGTTAACGTCAGGGTGATATTTCTTTGCGAGTTTTCGATAGGCGGAGCGAATCTCGTCTTTAGTTGCAGTTTTGTTGACTCCTAACGTCTCATAGTAGTCCCTTTTTTCGTCTGCCATATATATGCTCCTTTCCTTAAAGTAAGATAGAGGCGTCCTTAGACGCCCCCATCAAATGATTTTAGATATTAGGCTTTTTTATCGGTGAAGTCGGCATCGACAACGTCTTGGTCGTTACCATTGGAGTTATTGCCAGCGTTATTTGCACCGGCGTTTGGATTAGCACCAGTTTGTTGCTGATAAGCACTTGCTGCGCTAGCCGCATCTTCCAATTTTCCAACGATTTCTCTTAATTTATCGATATTATCGTTTTGAATAGCGGCTTGAGCATCATCGCGAAGTTTGGTGAGTTCACTCTTTTGTTGTTCAGAGAGCTGAGCACCTTTTTCCACTAAGGTTTGGTTGATTTGGTCAACATAAGCCTGAGCTTTATTCTTCACTTCGATGTCATCTTTTCTCTTTTGGTCTGCGGCTTTGTTTTCTTCCGCTTCTTTTACCATACGGTCGATATCTTCTTTAGAAAGACCGTTGGAACCAGAAATGGTGATGTCTTGGCTCTTTTGGGTATCAAGATCTTTAGCGGAAACTTTAACAATACCATTGACGTCGATAGAGAATGTAACTTCAATTCTAGGCTCACCACGTCTTGCTGGTTTAATGCCAGAGAGTTGGAAATGGCCTAAGAGTTTGTTGTCGTGGGCCATTGGTCTTTCGCCTTGATAGACCATGATATCGACAGCAGGTTGATTATCTTGTGCTGTTGAGAAAACTTGGCTCTTTGTCGTAGGAATTGTGGTATTACGAGCAATGAGAGGAGTCATAACTCCGCCAAGAGTTTCAATACCAAGAGTTAATGGAGTAACATCGAGAAGGACAACGTCTTTAACGTCACCTGCGATGATTCCGCCTTGAATAGCGGCACCCATAGAAACAGCTTCATCTGGGTTAACAGACATATTAATCTTCTTGCCAGAAACTTGAGAAACCATATCTTGAACGGCTGGCATACGTGTCGAACCGCCAATCATAAGGATATCGCCTAAATCGTTATAGGAGAGTCCGGCATCGTGAAGAGCTTTTTCCATAGGAATCTTGCAACGTTCCAAGAGGTGTTTCGTCAAATCTTGGAATTTAGCTCTTGTGAGTTTTCCTTCGTAGGAGATAGGACCATTCGAACCCATTCCAATAAATGGAAGAGAAATGGTTGTCTCTAAGCTACTAGAAAGTTCGATCTTTGCTTTTTCAGCGGCGTCTAAGAAACGTTGTTGAGCCATCTTATCGGTTAAATCAACACCATTCTCGATTTGAATTTGAGCATGAATCCAATCAGCAATGGCTTTATCCCAGTCATCGCCACCAAGTTCAGTATCACCGTTAGTGGCCAAAACTTGGAATGTCCCATCGCCAATATCAAGGATAGAAACATCAAGGGTTCCACCACCAAGGTCGAAGACAAGGACTTTTTCAGATTTATTTGTATCGATTCCGAATGCTAAGCAAGAAGCCGTTGGTTCGTTGATGATACGAACGACATCCAAACCAGCGATTGTACCTGCGTCTTTGGTTGCTTGTCTTTGAGCATCGTTGAAGTAAGCAGGGACAGTAATAACGGCTTTCTTAACTTCTTGTCCGATGTTCTTTTCGGCATAAGCTTTCATATAAGCAAGAACCTTTGCGGAGATTTCTTGCGAAGTGAAATCTTTGTTTAGGCATCCAATATGGAATTTATAATCGCTGCCCATCTTACGTTTTGCAGAACGAACCGTGTCAGGGTTAGTGATCATTTGACGTTTTGCAGCATTGCCGACAATTTCTTCTCCGCTTGCTTTAAAAGCAACGACAGAAGGTGTCGTATTTGTTCCTTCAGGATTTGGAATGACCTTCACTTTGCCATCTGCTTGAAGATAGCTGATAACGGAATTGGTAGTACCTAAGTCAATACCAACAATTAATTCTTTTGCCATAATAGTTTAATCTCCTTAAGCTTTATTTGCTTCGTTGGAATCGGATTTTTTATCTTCTTCCTGTTTCTCGGCCGTTTTCATTTTGTAAACTTTCACGTTTGCTGGTCGAATGAGCTTTTCGTGAAGTTTGTAGCCTTTCGAGAAGACGAAAGCGACTTTTCCATCCGTTTTCTCGTCTCCATCCACTACATCGATGGCGTTCATCGTATGAGCATCGAATTCATCGCCTTCTTTTGGAAGAATTTCACTAACTCCTTCTGAAGTAAGAGCGTTTTGAATCTGATTATAGATGTAGATGAATCCTTGTTGATAGTTCTTAGCTTCTTGGCTTGTTACTGGCGAGCTTAAGGCTAAGTAGAACCCATCTAAAGCTGGTAGAAGATTCTCGAGGAAGCCTTCCGAACGATAACGGAGAGCATTACGATGATCTTCTTCTAAGCTCTTGCGGAGATTTTGCACATCCGCAAGCTCCATATAATATTTGTTTTTCCAATTAAAGGCCTCTTCTTCGGCATGCTTTAACTTTTCTTCTAGTTCTTCTGTAGGATTTTTCTTATCATGCTTCATTTCGTCTTGGCCTTTCTTTTGGTCGTTTTCTTGAGTGTTGTCTCGTCTTTCTTCGGTTTGTTCCATTCTTCATCCTCCCCGGAGCCTTGTTGGAAGTAAGCATCAAGCGCCTTGGCGAAGTATTGCAAGGTCGCAACAACTTTGTCGTAGTCCATTCTTGCGGGGCCTACAAGAGAAAGGGTTGCACCTTTATCGCCAGGAACATCGATGTTCGCTGAAACGAGGGCTAATTCATCTTTCAATCGCCCAGAATTGCCTGAGCCTATTGTGATTGTGATTCCGTTCTTCGTTTGTCCTTTTTCTAGAACTTTATGCAAGTTATCAGGATTATCCAAGAATTTCATCAGCTCTCGCAATTTGGCTGCATCGTTAGCGAATTCCGGCTGTTGAAACAATTGATCTTTGCCATAGAATTCCATACGGGACGTGGCAAAGGCAGCAAATACGCTTAGAACGGCTTGATAAACGAGTTCTTGTCCAATCATGTAATCGGTAAGAGCTGGACGCATTGCCTCCATCTTAGTGACAACTTCGTTTACAGGAGTTCCAGAAAGACGGTCGTTTAAGACTTTGATGGTCTTTACAACATCATTAAGGCTTACGTTCTTATCAAGAACGAACGTTTTGTTTTCAACGTATCCTTTATCAGTAACAAATAACGCTGTTGCGGTATTTCCACCGATTGGAACTATGCTAATGGAAACAAGATGTTCCTCTTCTAAGGAATTGCCCACTACTACAGAGGCGAGGTTTGTCATTTGGGAAAGAATTTCGCAACTTTCCTTAATGACTTCTTCCACTGATTTTGTTCTTTCGGAAAGCACAGTTTGAAGGGCATTTTTTGCTCTTTCGTCTACGCTTCCGGAACGGAGATTGGCAACATAATACGAATATCCTTTTTCGGAAGGAACGCGTCCGGAGGATGTGTGTGTCTTTTCTAGATACCCATCGTTCTCAAGCGCATTCATTTCGTTACGGATGGTTGCCGTGGAAACTTCGAGATGGTATTCCTGTTGTAAGGTTTTTGAGCCCACCGGTTCTGCCGTCTTGATAAAATGCTCGACGATTAATTTTAGAATTTCATCACGTCTTGTCATTTTCGTCTCCTCTTTAGCAGTCGCATCTCTTGGGTGCTACGACTATTATAGAGGTAGATTTAGCACTGTCAACTAATTAGTGCTAGATTTTTCCAAAAAGTTCTACAAGAACGCGATCCAATAACAACATTCCTTTATCAGAAACAAAGATAGAATCGGAGTTTTCTTGAATTAATCCATCTTTCTGAAGTTTCAAAAACGGAGTGCTAAATTTTGTGAAAAAAGAGTATCCAAAGCGCATTTCAAAGGATTTTTTCGTAAAGCCAGTTTTTAAACGCAGATTTGTTAAAAAGAAGTCTTCTAATTGACTTTCAACACTTAATTTTTCTTCTTCTGCTCGATATTTTCCTTTTAAATAAACACTTAAAGAACGGGTATTTGTATAACGAATTCCATTAACGTATCCTGATGCGCCTAAACCACAGCCATAATATTCGTCGTCATGCCAATAAGTTAAATTATGTCTTGAATAAAAGGATGGTTTGGCAAAGTTACTAACTTCATATCTTTCATATCCAGCTTTTCGGAAGGAGGACAGCAATAAGTCATACATGTCCGCTTCTAAAGAATCATCCATTTCCTTAAATCCTTTATTATAGAAAGAAGTTCCCGGATTAATAGTTAATGAATAAGCGGATAGATGAGGGATATTTAAGGCCAACATTGCAGCAATATCTTTTTTAAGATCGCTTAATTTTTCGCCTGGAAGGGCATAAATCAAATCCACCGAGATATTTTCGAATCCCCATTTTTTAATCAGTTCTACTGCATTTTTAACATCTTGGTAGGAATGCTTTCTTCCCATCAAAGCTAAATATTTTTTGCTTGATGATTCCATCCCTAAAGAGATACGGTTTATTCCTCCTTCTTTCAGGATCGCTAATAGCTCATCGGTGATATCTTCTGGATTTCCTTCAATCGTGAATTCGCCATCTGCTTTTAAATAAGGGCGTAAAAAGGAAAGAAGTTCTTTCAAAAGTTCTTTCTTTAAGCAAGTAGGCGTTCCTCCGCCAATATATATGGTCTCTAATTGATTTTTTTTCAAAGAATAAGAGCGGGCTTCTTTCTTTAGCTCTTCGATATAAGAAAAAGCCCAATTCTCGTCATAGAGGACTTTTGAGAAGTCACAATAAGCGCAAATATGGGCGCAAAAAGGTATGTGAATGTAAAGTGAGGATATCACGATTATTTATTATCTTTTTTCTCGTTTTCGTCGTATTCTTCCATCTCTTTGGCGGTCTTTTCGTCTTCAACTGGACGAGTCATACGATTGAGTTCTTCTTCACGAGCTTCTTCTTCGGTTGGTTTGCCTGCTTTTTTCTCTTTTCTCTCTTTAGCGGCTTCGTATTCTTCTTCGTCTAATTCTTTGGTTAAACGTTGAACCTCTTCTTCGGCAATTTCTTTGTCGCTTTTTGGTTTTTCATCGTTTTTAAAAGGTTTTGCGTATTTACGGATTAAAAAGACGCCTAATGCAATTACGGCAAAAATAGCCAAAAGCACAAGAGGGATTAACCATCCTGGCATTCCACTTAAAATCACAACTTTCATAATATTATTTTCCTTTCTTTACTGGGGAATATACGAATTTGTTCTTGAATTGAAGCTTTTCGTAGTAGCCTTCTTGAACTAATTTATCCATAGATGTTCTAGCGGTTTCATAAACGCAAGAGGCGAAATCTTTGAATTGCTGGATTGTATAGAATCTTCCAGGTGTACAATGATTTGCTAAGAATGTTGCTTGTTTTTTATTCAAGTTTGGATTTGTTTCCAACAAATAACGAATATAATCTTTAATCTCTGATTTGGAAAGAGAATCTTTTGATGAAGGAACATTGCCATTCGTAAGAGAAGGAATAACGGGAACTTTAGCCTTTTCTTCGTTTGTTTCTTTTTTTTCTGGAACTCTGTTTTGAGAAAGAGGAACCGTTTGGACGTTCGTTACTTCTTTGTTATTTGGGAGAGAAGGTTCCGAAGATGGGGTTACTTCAACTTTTTCTTGGAAGGGAATCTCTTCTTTTTCTTCCTTTTTCGTTTCTTCTGCATCTAAGAAAGACAATTGAGTTGGCTCTTTAGTCTCTTCCTTAAGTTGAATTTGCTCCGCAATCTCTTTTTCTTCATCGCCCAAAACGGAATATTCATCTTTATATTGCGAGATACGAAGATTTTTCAATTGTTCTGTGACGTTATCTAAATAAAGAGAAAAAACATTTATCGCTTCGAAAAGAGCGTAAGTCATATCACAACGGGCTTTACTTTCTTTATAAGCGTCAGAATTTCTGAAAGAATCTTTTAAAAGAAGTTCGAACGGTAAAGCAAAAGCCTCGCTTAGACCGGTATTTTCAGCAATAACTTCTTTCGCTAAAAGAGAAGCCATAAGCGAATTTCTTTGGTCAAATGGCTTAATGTAAAAAAGATAATATGCAGCGATGAAAGCATGGACAAAAGCAGGCGTGAAATCATCGCTTTCTAGCCATCCAACAAGCCCTTCCATCGAATCTTCAACTAAATCATGAGGAGCGTATGGATAGTCAGGATCACGAATATATGCCAAATGCTCAACCTTTTTATCGAAATCCTTCTCGCGATAGAAATCCATTAATTCTTCTTGGCCAAGGACCTTTTGGTAAGCTCCGGCAAGGAAATCGTCGTTTGGAGCTGATGGAGTTTGTGCTAAATAATAATCCAAAGAAGTAAGGTAATTTACGACTGAGGTGTGATTGTTATCGCTTTCTTTATAAAGAGAATTGAGTAGCATTTTGATTGAAAGGTCGTTGATATTTGACTTTTCTAAAATCGCTCCTTCTTTAAGAAGAGGAGAAAGCAAAATGTTTCTGGTTTCTTTTTCTTTTGAAAGCAACATGCTACGGGAAAAAGACAAGAAGTCTTTTATTTTATGCTCAAAGTTTTGAATTTTGATGCGAATTGGCTGGGTTAAAGTGAAATAAAAGGGTTGGCCTTTAATTTTCCCGAAGGGTAACACCACTTTATTATCTTCACGATATGCCAATATTTGCTTCCAAAAATCGTCATAGACGACCATGTGGAGGCTTTTCCCAACCTGCGCTGGTGTAGCATAGATTTCATCTGTATAACGAATTGCAATTGGCGTTGGATTATTCATATTGCCCTAATTATAAAAAACGTAAATATTCAAAGCAACTAGAAAACTACTAATAAGAAATCAAAAAATCCGTAAATATCCTTAGTTTTTTTCTTCGTCATCTAGTGATAAAACAGCCATGAACGCTTCCTGAGGGACT
This sequence comes from Escherichia coli, assembly GCA_963630675.1. GTDB lineage: Bacteria > Bacillota_I > Bacilli_A > RFN20 > CAG-826 > UBA4951. The sequence goes on along the minus strand of CAVGNR010000002.1, from coordinate 101,803 downwards.
TCCACAGAACCAATCTGTTTCATTCTCTTTTTGCCTTCTTTTTGTTTTTCGAGCAATTTCTTTTTACGAGAAATATCACCGCCATAGCATTTTGCTAAGACGTCTTTGCGAACCGATTTAATAGTCGAGCGAGCAATCACTTTTCCACCAATTGCAGCTTGAACCGGAACTTCAAATTGTTGCTTAGGAATAATATCTTTTAAGCGAGAAACGATTTTGATCCCCCTATCATAAGCAAAGGGCCTGTAAACAATGCAAGATAAAGCGTCGATTTTATCGCCATTTAAAAGAATGTCCATTTTGGAAAGTTCGCTAGGATGATAGCCTTCAACTTGGTAATCCAAAGACGCATATCCTTTGGAAATGGACTTAAGTTTATCGAAGAAATTAAAAATGATTTCACTCAAAGGAAGAGAATATTTCACCACTTGTCGCGTATCATCAAAATAGATGAGGTCTTGATAAATTCCCCTCCTTTCTTGACAAAGTTGCATAATTGGCCCAACAAATTCCTTTGGAGTCATGATTTCTGCATCAACAAAAGGCTCTTCGATAGATTTTATTTTCGAAGCGTCTGGCATTTCGGAAGGATTATCAATCATCTTTGATGTACCATCGGATAAATTGATTCGATATTTGACTGATGGCGCCGTTAGAATCAGGTTCAAGTTATATTCTCTTTCTAATCTCTCTTGAATGACATCCATATGCAATAAGCCAAGGAAACCAACACGGAAACCAAAGCCCAAAGCTTCAGAAGATTCAGGCTCATATGTGAGGGATGAATCATTCAACGAAAGTTTAGCAAGCGCTTCTTTTAAGTCGTTATATTTTTGAGAGTCTACTGGATATAAACCGCAATAAACCATTGGATTGATTTTTCGATAACCTGGCAAAGGTTTTTTAGAAGGATTAGACGCTAAAGTAACGGTTTCTCCTGGGAAAACATCTTTGATGTCTTTAATAGTCGCACATAAGTAGCCAACTTCTCCAGAGTCAAGTTCAGCCACAGGGAGTTCTTTTGGAGTACGAATGCCTAATTCAGTAACGGTGTATTTTTTCCCCGACTGCATTAAAAGGATTTCATCGCCAACTTTAACAGTTCCTTCTTTAATGCGAATTAAAACGACAACACCACGATAAGAATCATAGTAACTGTCGAAAATCAAAGCCTTTAACGGGGCGTTTGGATCTCCATCTGGAGCGGGAATGAGTTCCACAACTCTTTCCAACATTTCTGGAACGCCTTGCCCTGTTTTGGCTGAAACTAAGGAAATATCAGCAGTAGACAGGCCAAGTTTTTCTTCAATTTCTTTCTCAGCATTTGGAACGTCAGAGCTAGGAAGATCGATTTTATTAACAACAGGCAATATCATCAAATCATTATCAATTGCCAAGTAAGCATTCGCTAAAGTTTGAGCCTGAACGCCTTGCGTTGCATCAACCAAAAGTAAAGCACCTTCACAAGCAGCCAAAGAACGTGACACTTCGTACGTAAAGTCTACGTGCCCTGGAGTGTCTATTAAATTGAAAATATATTCTTCACCATTTTTGGCTTTGTAAGTTACTGTGACGGCGTTCAATTTAATGGTGATGCCTCTTTCTTGTTCCAAAGGCATGCTATCAAGCATTTGTTGAGAAAGATTCCTCTTTTCAACAGCTCCCGTTTCTTCAAGAATACGGTCACAAAGGGTGCTTTTCCCATGATCGATATGGGCGATAACCGAGAAATTTCTAATGTGTGATTGATTAAAAGGCATAAGCAATTAAGGATTATATTCTATTTCCTCTTTCTTCGATAGAAAGAAGATAGTGATTCTTCTATGTCTTTTTCAGAATTAACGACTTCATAGCCCGGCCAGGATCTTTCAAAAAGAGAATGATAGTCCTCCTGGAGATAACGATCATCGATTAAAAGAGCGCTTCCAACATCGTTTTCGCTTCGAATAAGACGACCCACAGCCTGCATAACTTTATTCATTCCGGGGTTTTGGTAAGCGAATTGAAACCCGTTACCGTTCTTTTTATCGTAATATTCACGAATTAAATCGGTTTCTTTAGAAATTTGAGGCAAACCAACCCCAACTACGGCCACTCCAATAAGTCTGTCGCTCGGTAAATCGATCCCTTCGCTAAAAGAACCCCCGATAATAAGAAGGCCAATTGTCGTTTTTTGAGGATTTGGTAAAAATCTAGACAAGAAGAGTTCTTTGTCCCTATCGCTCATTTCTTTTTCCTGCACAAACACATCAGCATCCTCGAAACATAGCTTATCCTGTATGTTTCTTAGATATTCATAAGACGGGAAATAGATGAAGTAATTTCCTTTTTTGCCTTTAACAAAAGACGCTAGATAACTAGCAACTTTATCATATGTTTTATCTCTGTTTTTGTAACGAATAGACAAACTCGGAGCAATCATCAAATGAAAATTCTCTTTCGGAAATGGTGAAGGCAAGGCTAAATAAGGATAATCTTTCTTTCCTAATAACGACTCCATGTAATAACTAATTGGAGACAATGTTGCCGAAAAAATGGCGGCTCCTTTGACTTTTGCCAAATCTTCTTTTAAGTAAGGAGATGGATCAAGAGACTGAAGATGAAGTTCAATATTCTCGCCATGCTTGCTAACGTATAACGTAAGGTTCTGGCTGCAATTTTCCATTAAGAAAAGGAAACGATAGACTTTTCTGGATAATTCCTTCACTTTTTGAGGGAAGATCGTGTTTTCTTTTTCTTCATTTTTGCTTTGGGTTGTTTCACGGAACTTGGTTAAGCTTTTTTGTAAATCGGCGTCTATTTGATCCATTTCTAGGAACTCTTGTTCGATAGGCAAGGACAGAAAAGCTTTTGCCATTTTGCCTAAAGCTAGTTTTACTTTGTTGTGTGGACTTCCTTTAAGTTCTCTTTTGGCGTCTTGAATTTGCCTCAAAGTAATTGTTTCGCTGAACATATCCTTTGAACGAGTGGCTAAATTATGTGCTTCATCAATCAAAAGAAAATATTTTGAAGAGTCCACTTCATCTGAAAAATAACGTTCCAGTTTAACCAAAGGATCAAAGAAATAGTTGTAATCACAAATTATAATGTCGCTTAACAAAGATAAATCCAGCTGAAGTTCGAAAGGGCAAATTTCATTGTTTCTGGCGATTTCCGTAACGGCATCAATGTTATATCGATGATTGTATTGGCTCTCTTCTTCGATGATTTTACGTAGTTTTCCATAGTAATCACGGGCGAAAGGGCAATCGTCTGGATTGCAATTCTTCCCTGGGGAAAAACAAATCTTTTCTTTTGCGACAATCAAGGAATCACGGCCAACGAAGCCTTTTTCGTAACAGGCTGTCAAAGCGTCATAACAAGTTTGCCTTCCAGAAGTTTTCGCTGTTAAATAGAAAATCTTTTGGTTGTCCGTTTTAGCAAAACTTTTAATCGCAGGATAAATTGTTGAAATGGTTTTCCCTATTCCAGTGGGTGCTTCAAAAAAGAAAATCCCACCTTTTTTCGCGATTGTATATACATATTTTGCCAAATCTCTTTGGCCTTTTCGAAATTCAGGATAAGGAAAAGCAAGCGATGAAGCGGAAATGTTTCTAGCAAGAATGTGTTCTGATTCCCTTTTATTAAAATCAAGATACCGATTCACCAAAGAATAAACGTACTCTTCCAATTCCTCGAATGTGAAGCATCTTTCCTTCACCATTCGTTGATCGAAGTCTTGTTGAGAAATATAAGTTAAACGAATGTTAGCCCGAGGTAGTTTTTCTCTTTTTAAATACATGTAGGCGTAGCATTTTGCTTGCCCATAATGCCACTCCTTTTGGATGTTATAAAATTCTTCCAAAGGCGAAACCGTAGATTTGATCTCGTCAATAATGGGATTTGAACCCCCTATAATGATTCCGTCTGCTCGCCCTTCAAGATGAATGGAGTATTCTTTTCTTTCAATTGTGGTTTCCAAAAACACTTCTGAAAGATAGGATTTTCCTTGTTTCTTTTGGAAAGACGAATGAATTTTAGAGCCTAAATTCATCGTTTCTTGGTTATAGATACGGTTATCAATATCACCTTCACGCAGCAAAAAATCCACTAATTGGTGAACGGATAAATTGAGTTGTTTTTTGACTTTTTCAGACATTTTAGAACACTTTTTCGCCGTCTTTTGCTATTCTTGCTCCATTTAAAAAGGAAGCAGCATCCATTCTCTTTTTGCCTTCAAACTGAACATCTTTCAAAAGCAAAGCGCCATCTTTGGTTCCTAAATAAAGTTTTCCTTTAATTGGTTTCAAAACACCCTCCTCAACCTTAAAAAGATTTGATACTTCGCTAGAAAAGATTTTGAGTTTTTTCTCGCGATAAACAACATAAGCGCCAGGGAGATCAGCTAAACCACGTATGTATCGATTCATTTCTAACGAACTTAAAGACAAAGGAAGATGTTCGTTTTCAGGGGAAATTTTTTTTGCAAAAGTAATTTCAGCAGGGCTTTGGGGAACGCCATTAAGTTCATCGTTAACATAAGGTAAAAGATCTTGAACAATCATTTCTTTCGCTAAATCGCCGAGTTTTTTGCAAAGGGAGGAATAATTATCATTATTCTCGATGGTTATAGAACGTTTATCGTACATTTTTCCAGCATCCATTTCTTTTGCCATTTCCATCAGAGTAATGCCCGTTTTTCCCTCACCCTCCATTATGGCACGTTGAATTGGCGCGGCTCCTCTAAGTTTTGGCAAAAGCGAGCCATGAAGATTGATCGCTTTTTTAGGAGCTAAATCAATGAATTCCATAGGAACGATTTGTCCATAAGCCATGCAAACGATCACATCAAATTGCAATTCCTTAGCAAAGGAGAAGTCTTTGCGTATACGATGAGGCTGAAAGACGGGTAAATTCGCTTTTAGGGCAAGTTTCTTAACGGGAGGAATTTCTTTTTTCTCTTGGCCTCTGCCACTCATTTTATCTTCTTGTGTCACCACGCCTACGACTTGAAAGCCGTTTTCTAGAAGCCCAAGCAATGGTTTTACCGCAATTTCAGGAGTTCCTAAATATAGAACTTTAACGTCTTTATTTTGATTATATTGTCTCATCCTTCGTTTCCTCCTCGTAACTATCTATGACTATTATAGTTTTTTATCAATTCCTCTTTAATGATACAATACGTTTTTGTGAGGTGACATATGACAAATTACAGCGAAAAAGATTGCCAAAAATTCATTGACCAATATAAAGCTCTTTTAAACACTTCTATGACTTTAAAAGACGTGTACGAAAATTTCACCGCTTGTCATGCCGATAAAAAATGTTGCATTTATTTCGATGAAGACGATAAAAAACGAACCTATACATACTCTAAATACAAAGATAACGTGTGGTTTTTAGCAAAAAGACTTTCTTCCCTCTTTTCTGCGATTCCAGCTGGTTCTGTGGTCGGATTAAAACTCAAAAACAGCCCAATTTGGCCTTTGATGTTTTGGGCCATTTTGATGACTGGACATCCTGTTTTGTTAATTGCCGCGAATCTTCAGCACGATAATACAGAAAACCTTTTGAAGGACGCAAAAGCGAAAGCAATCATCGCAAATGAAGAAGATGCTTATTCCATTCCTTCTTTCCGCGTAAATAATGTAAGAAACGCTGATGAAGACGCGTTTTTTGCTGCAAATTGGGCAAATGAAATCATCTTCTGCTCTTCTGGAACTACCGGAAACATCAAAATGATGGTGATGAATGGCGAAAATATATGTCATCAAATAGCTTCTGTAGCCAATGTTCCATCAAACGGAAACGCTTTAATGAATCCAGGGGAAATACGCATTTTAGCTATGATCCCCTTCCATCACATCTTCGGATTTGTCGCAGTTTTTCTTTTCTATAGTTTCTACGGAAAAACGCTTGTTTATCCGAACAGTTCTTCTTCCACAGATCTTCTTAATGCCATTAAAAAAGGCTCTTGCACGCACGTTTTTTCGGTACCAATTTTTTGGGATGGCATTGCTCAGCAACTTGAACGCACAACCGCTCAACAACATTTGTCAACGCAAGAATTAACCAAAAAAATGTTGGCATATAACAATCACCAAATTTCCAAGGAAGAAGCTGGTTTTTCTTCTTCTAAGCTTTTTTTGAGAATAATGCAAAAGAAAGTACTTGGTAAACAAGTCCAATTTTGTATTTCCGGAGGCGGATATTTGCTTCCTAAAACCTGCTCGATCATTAATGGTTTATCTTATCCTTTGAATAACGGATACGGGATGACAGAGATCGGCGTAACAAGTGTTGAACAATCTAATAAGGTTGAAAAACGGCTCCTCGGTTCGATTGGCAAGCCTTTAGCTGGCGTAGAATACAAAATCGTTCCGTTGGACTCAGAGCACCCATTCGAAGGTGAACTATGCGTTAAATCTAAAATCACACACGTTGAAGAGATCATTAATGGTGTTCGTTCAAAGACAATTTTGGATAACGGCTATTACCATACAGGCGATATTGCTTTTAGAGACAACTCTGGTAGTTATTACATAAAAGGTAGAATAAAAGACACTATTATCGCTTCTAACGGTGAGAACGTGTATCCAGATGAAATTGAAAGTTATTTCCGCGACATTAAACACATTCGTAATTTAGTCGTCTTTGGACAACATGAAAACAACACCGAAAAAATTATTCTTGTAGTTGATCTAGAAAACAGCGTCTCTTCCGACGAACTTCCAAAAATTAAAGATGATATTGATTCGATCAATATAACCCTTCCAAATGAAAAACGTATTTCTTGCGCTTACATTTACAAAAAAGCGTTGCCTATGGCAAATAACATGAAAGTAAAGCGCTTTGTTTTACAAAAAGAATTAGAAAGTAAACCCGAGAACTTCTTGTCTTTTAATGGAGAAGTACTTGGCAAAAAGCCAATTTCCTTTGAAGGATATGACAGCAAAGATGTTACAAGAGTCATAAATAAAGTCCGTAAAGTCTTTTCTAAAACATTATATTTGCCAGAATACAAAATCGAAAATGATGCTTCGTGGGCTGATGATTTAGGCGGTGATTCTATGAGCTATGTGACAATGGTTCAAGAACTGAATAGCGTTTTTAAAATTTCTATTCCAACCGAAAAGTATGGAAAATTGCTTACAATTGCAGAATTCACTAAAGAAATTTTAGATAATGAGAAAAAGATTGAAGAAAGCAAGAAGAATAACGAAAAATAGTTGTTTTGGCTTTACATTAAAGGTACAATCGTACACGCATAAGATAAAAGGATAAACTAATATGGCAAACATTAAATCTCAAATCAAACGTATTGAAATTGGCGAAAGAAATAACGCCCATCATTCCGCCCGCAAGAGCGAAACCCGCACACAAGTGAAGAAAGCTGAACTTGCAATCGCTGCAAAAAATAAAGAAGCTGCTGTTGTCGAAGTCAACAAAGCTATCTCTCTTCTTGATAAGCTTTCCCAAGATGGCATCATCTCCACTAATTCAGCCAATCGTAAAAAAGCTCATCTCCAAGGTGAACTTGCTGCTTTATAAGTTTAAGTATAAATTAAGGCCCTTCATGGGGCTTTTTCTTTTACTTATAAAGTTTGAAAATTACTTTCACTTCTTTTTCTGTAACGTCTAAAACCAAATAAGATGCACTGCCATCTCTTGGTTTTGTTAAGGATCCAGGACAAAGAATAAACATGTCTTTATACATTTTGTTTTCTTTAATATGCGTGTGGCCATGAACTAAAATCCTGGCTCCTTTTTGATAAAAGGACTCCAACTCTTCTTTTCCAAAATAAGGATAATGTCTCATATAAAGCAAGCCATATGGAGTTTGCGCCCAAAATTCTTTCGGAAATTTCGAGAAGCCGTAATCGCAATTCCCTTTAACGGCAGCAAAAGGAGAGATATTTTCATCGCCAAAAGCTTCGACGTCCCCTGCATGAAGAAACATGTTTGCCCCATTTTCAATCATGGCGACTCTTTTTAATTCATAAAAGTCGCCGTGAGTATCAGAAATAATAACGATTTTCATATCTCAAAATTAGCAATAAACATTTCAAAAGCTAATTTATCAGACATTTTTCCTTGAAAAACGTTGAATTGATAAATGTATAGTTGATTGATTGCACGGTGTAAGGATGGGGAAGCCATTTTACGAACGTTATATAAACACGCTTTAACGCGGCCTAAAGAACATTTGAGTTTCGAAGAAATATCATACGCTTCCATCCCTCTTCGATAGAGATAACGCACTTGGTCTAAGAATATGAACTGATTTGCAAGCATATTCATCAAAGGGATAGCGCTACTGGTGCTGCCTCTTACTTGCATATCCTTCCAAATATGTAGGGCTGTTTTTTTATCCCCTTTTGTTAAAGCGTTTGAAAGCAAGAATATATCGTCTTCTAATGGTGCCGGGACCAATTGTTGCACATCAATAAGACGTATTGGTTGGCCATTTGCATAAGCTAGAAGCTTATTCGCTTCTTGAATAAATAACGAATAATCTCCGCCAGTTCTTTCTAATAGTTCGCTTACAGCAAGTTCTTCAATGCTTGTCGAATGTTTTTCGAAATATTTTGGAATAAAAGTATGCCATTGACTTGCGTCTAAAGAAGCGACTGGCAAAAATTTAGCCCTGCCCTCCACTAACGCTTTGTAATAAGTCGATTTTTCATCTAAAGAATCAGAATAAACAAGAACGAAAAGATTAATTAATGGATCTGGATTGCGGAAAAAAGCGAGCAAAGGCTCGTCATCATCGCCTTTAAATAATTTCTTTTTCTCACGAGTTTTCGTTAAATAAAAGAAATTCTCAGCAATAACCGCTTTTTTATCGTAGCCAATTGGCAAAGAAAGACATTCGTTCGATAAATCGATAATCTTAGCAAAAGACATATCGACATCGACATAATTTATGTCATCATGTTCGGGAAGGGTTTCCTTTATCAAGCGAGATAACGGCCCTTTTAGCATTCTTGATTGAGATGAATAAAGTACTGTAATCACGTCTATTATTATAAATATTTTTCATCTATAAATCACCTAATGGCTGATGAAAATAACGGCGATAAGTAATCGTTCCTTCTTCATCCGTCCTTCTATACTTAAGTCCTAGCTCATTTAAACGCTTTATTACCTCTTTATCGGGATGCCCATATTTATTATTCTTCCCAACAGATATGACACAAACTTCAGGGGAAATTTGTTCTAAAAACTCCTTACAAGAGGATGTTTTTGATCCATGGTGACCTAATTTTAGAATATCCGCCTTTAAGTTCGGGTTATCTCTAATTATTTGTTTTTCGATGTTTTTATCCGCATCACCAGTAAAAAGGAAGATTTTTCCCATAAAGTCTAGGCTAAGCACTAAGCTTTTTTCGTTGACATTCTCTCCAGAATAAACGTTGTAATTAACGAATGTTAAATTGCCAATTGTTAAAGGGAACTCTTCTTTTGAAGTAACGAATTTTTGCACTGAAAATTTGGACGTGAGGCTATCTTTCGCTCCAATATGGTCATAATCAGAATGTGAAGCAATTAAGCAATCCAGCTTATAAATTTTCTCTTTTCTCAAAAAAGGAATGTCAACTTCTTGAGCTAAATCAAACGATAAAACTCCGCCACAATCCAAAAGAACGCTCGTTAAGCCATCACGAATCAAAATGGCGTCACCTTGCCCTACGTTAATGAAACTGACTTGTTGGATGTAGGGCGCCATAACAGGAAGAGATGGAACTAGCAAAGAACAAATTTGAACAAAAGCGCCTATTTTTGAAAAATGTGTTAAGCCTAAATCATAAAAATATAAAGCCAGGAAGATTGCAAAATAAAAGAGAAAAACACACCATTTTGGAAAAGCGCCTAATGGTATAGAAAGGCTTATTTTATCGATAAAAACAAGAGATTTGTTAAGAAAAGATGAGCAGAACTTTAATAAGCTTTCATAAGGAACGGATAAGAAGGACAGCAACGACAAAAGCGAAAAACAATAAGCAAAAGGCAAGAAAATAAATGTAAATAAAGGAGCCAGCAGTTTAAATTCGCCTCGAATGTTAAAAAGCGGTAATAGGAAGTATTCTAAAGATAGGAACTTCAAGAACTTCTTTTGTTTATTTTTAAAATAATAAAGACAAGAAGAGTTGAAAAAATTATAAAAAGCCAGGCCGAAACCCAAAAGGTAACCGGTATTTAAAGAATGAAAAGGATTCAAGAAAAACAAAATTAAACCGGCCAAAGACAAACGAAATGAGTATGGCGATCTTTCTTTTTTGGACAAAACATAGAATACGTCGAAACTTTTTAATATCAGAACACGGTAAGCACCAATTTTTCCAAGAAACAAAGGAATTGTAAAAACGGCAAGTATAAAGACGATTATTTTCGTTTGGTTTTCCTTAAAACGATAGGAACAAATCTTATCGCAAAAACGAAGAAAACCCGCATAAACAATTCCACTTCCGCTTAGGATATTCAAACAGCCAATAGTATTCGCTAATGCAACTGTTTCATTTGAATAATCCTTCTTTGCAAACAATAAAAGGTCAATCGTCCCTTTTGTTAAGGGATCGAAATTGTTTAAAAAGAGAAGTTCTTTTCTTCTCAATCTTATAGGCCTTTCAAATATAGCCGCGATCGAAGAAACGTTAATTTGTTCCTTAACACCCATTTTTCTTAAATATTCTTCAAAAGAAAACTTCGATTCGTATTCAGTAAAACTTAATTCAGAAACATATCCTTTGATTGAAACAATATCTCCCACTTCTCTTATGGTTTCCTTTTCATAAATGTAATATCTTCGAATACCATTGCTCATTATGAAATAATTGGCTTTTGTTTCAATGATGATTCCTTGAATGTTTTTAAATCCACTTTCAATCGGCAAAAGAACTAAAACTCCAGAAATTGCTAGAGAAAAAACAAAAGGGATGAGAAATATCAGAAGAAATTTCCCATCCTTTTTTCCGGCGATATATATAAGCACTACAAAAACGAGGCCTGGAAAGAGGATGTCAATTGTCAAAAGGAGAGTGCCGGAGATCCACCCTAAAACCAGGCCTATTAGCACGAAGGCGAGGAAGGTTTCTTTGCTCATTCCCTGAGCGTGATATAGTTTTTGCATTTTTCCCACGTTGCGGGGCCAATTCCTGAAACGTTGCTTATTTCTTCTAAACGTTGGAAAGAACCATTTTCCGTTCGATAAGAGACGATGTTGTTTGCAACCGTTGAAGAAAAACAACTCAGTTTTTTAAGCTCTTCTGCAGTAGCGGTATTAATACATTTTTTCTCGATAGGATCGGCACTGCATGTGTCTCCGTTGTTAAATAACGGGGCTATATAGCAATCCCAGCCATCTTTAAGCTCCAATTCAAGATTAAAGGCTTTTTGATCAGCGTTACTAGTTACTCCCCCTGCGCCGTCGATTAAATCTCTAAGTGTTGAATTCATCGGTAAAAGATACGTCCCTTCATGACTAACCTCCCCTGAAATAGTAACTTCCAGCGAGTCATTGTCTTTTTCTGAATAAGTTTGGGACGTATTCGGTGTGGTCACGTCATTGGCAAAGCGATCGACGACAGCTAAAGCCACGAGTGTAACCACAGTGATGACGATAACGATAATGATAGTTTTGAACATCCTTCTATCCTCCTCACCTATAAATAGACGTGTTTAGAGAAAAAAGGACAAAAAAAGAGCTCTTTCGAGCTCAAAATTTTATTTATTGCTTATTCAGCGTGATGGAAAGAAAGAATTTCGATTTCGTATGGTCTCGCAGCTTCCACAAGAACTGGTTTGCTAGAAGCGGCTTTTCCAATCAAGACCTTTCCTAATGGAGAGGAGGAAGAAATCTTAGCTGGAGAGGCAAGAACATCACTTTCATCGCTAGAAACGACTTGAACGGTGATTTCCTCGTTCTTAGTTAAATTCTTGAAAGTGACAAAATCGGTTGTACCGATAGTTTTGGAAGAAGAATTATCTGCTGTGGTAGCGTGTTCCAATTTATTGGTTAATTCTACGATACGAGTTTCAATTTCGCCTTGTAACTTCTTAGCTGCATCATAATCAGCGTTTTCAGAAAGGTCTCCCTGAGAACGAGCTAATTGGAGAGCTTCCAAGTTAGCTGGTTTTTGAACGTTAATCAAATCATCCAATTCCGCCTTCATTTCTTCAATTTTCTTGGCGGTATATATCACTTTTTTATCGTCTTTCATATTTTGCTCCTTAAATTCTTATAAATTATAGTAAATAAACGTTTCAATGCCAAAAGAAACTATTTGATAGCTTCGATTTTTGGATCATTCTCGTAAGCTTCGAGTACTTCGTTAGCTTCGTTATATTCCTCATCGCTCACATTTTCAAGAGTTGTACCATCTCTCGAAGCCATTACGATGAGAGAATCTGGGTCTTCCTCTTTATAGATGAAATAGTAGGTTTTGTTTCTTTCATCCATATGGTAGAAGAAATAGATTTTCCATTCCTCGGAAGTGCCATCATCTTTTGTGATAACGATCGTGTTGTCCTTGATTTCTAGCATTTCTAGTCTCCTTATTTTAAAGAGGAAACGATTTCATTAGCCACTTCAAGGAATCGATTTGCATTTTGAAGTTGTCCAGAAGCCATTTCCGCTCTTCCGCCACCAGAGCCGCCTAAGCGTTTCGCTAAGCTCTTAACGATATCGCCAGCTTTAACTTTCTTCAAAGCTTCGCCACCAACAAAGACACTTATCGGTCTAGCGCCATCTTTTCCTCCCAAAAGAATAAAGATGTAGTCTTGCTTTCCCGCTTTTAAAGAATCACCTAAAGTAAGCAATTCTTGACGAGAGGCGCCTTCTTTCAAAAGAGGCAAGAAGGCAATGCCGTTGATTTCTTGAATTTGCGAAGAAATAGATTTCGCTTCCAAAGCAGCGAGTTTTTCTTTTGCTTCGGCCAATTCTTTTTTCAAAGAGCTTTCTTCATCTAGCAAAGAGGTTAAACGATTTGAAAGAGCTGTATCTTTTACACCCAAAATCATTTCTGCGGATGAAAGAGCGTTTGTACGGTTAGAGAGATAACGATATGCTCCTAAGCTGCTCAAAGCTTGGATTCTTCTTGTACCAGAAGAGATAGCATCATCGCTTTCGATAACGAAGACACCAATTTCAGAGGTATTTTTAACATGGGTTCCGCCGCAGAATTCTTTGCTATAATCGGAGAATTCAACAACACGAACCGTGTTTCCGTATTTCTCGGAGAATTCCATTTCTGCGCCAAGTTTCTTTGCTTCTTCAATAGGGAGAATCTCGGTCTTTTCTTGGATTCCTTCGGAAATCTTATCGTTCACTTCTTGTTCAATCGCCTTGATTTCATCGTTGGAAAGTTTATGATCGGTTTCATAATCGAAACGGAGATAATTTTCATCAACGTAAGAGCCCATTTGTTTAACGTGTTTCTTTAAAACATTGCTTAAAGCAGCATGTAAAAGGTGCGTTGCAGAGTGATTTCTTTCGATAAGACGACGTCTTTGAATGTCTAAAGTCAACGTAACTTCATCGCCGGCTTTGAGCATTCCATATTGTAAAACGACGTGATGGAGATGTTGCCCATTCGTTGCTGAGGTAACGTTATTTACAAGACCAGAGATATTATCGCCTTTAAAAGTACCTTTATCAGATACTTGTCCACCCATTTCTGCATAGAATGGGGTCTTTTCAAAGATGACGTCCCCTTCTTCTTCGATAGAGTCTTTCTTTATGCCATCAACGAAAACGGCAAGGACTTTAGTTTTCACTTCATAAGTATCATATAAGAAAGTAGATTCTTCCTTAAATTCCATTAAATCCTTGGATTGTTTATGGAAAGAATCAATTTGACCACGAGCATTACGAGCTCTTTCTCTTTGCTCTTCCATAAGTTTTTCATAGCCTTCCGTATCGCATGAAACGCCTTTTTCAGCGGCAATTTCTTTGCTTAAGTCAGCTGGGAAACCATAGGTATCGTATAAAAGGAAGATGTCTTTGCCAGAAAGTTCTTTAGAGTTTTGAAGCTTTTCTTTCAAAATAGCTTCGCCTTTATCCAAAGTCTTAATGAATTTTTCCTCTTCATTACGAATCATTTTGGTGACTTCTTCCTCTTTAGAAACGAGTTCTGGATAGAAGTCTTTGTATTTTTCCACGACGACATGGACTAATTTATACATGAAAGGTTCATGGAAATTGATTTTTTGTCCATAACGCATAGCGCGACGGATAATACGACGTAAAACATAGCCACGGCCGAGGTTAGAGAAAGTCGCGCCATCGCTAAGAGCGAAGACCAAACAACGGATGTGATCGGCAATAACGCGGAAAGACATCTTGTGTTCTTCATCATATTTTACGTTAGAGAGTTCTTCACATTTCTCAATGATAGGCATGAAGAGGTCTGTTTCAAAGTTGGTTGGGGTTCCTTGAAGGATGCAGGCAATTCTCTCTAATCCCGCTCCCGTATCAATGTTCTTGGAAGGAAGTTCTTTGTATTTCTCTCTTGGAACGCCATTAACAGCGTTATATTGAGAGAAAACAATGCCCCAAATTTCGATATAACGGTCATTTTCAATATCATCTTGAAGCAGTTTGATTCCTAAATGGTTTGGATCCCAGCTTTCACCACGATCATAGAAAACTTCAGTGTTAGGGCCACATGGACCTTCGCCAATTTGCCAGTAGTTGCTTTCCAAGGCAACCAAATGAGAAGCAGGAATGCCAACTTTTTGCCAAAGCTCAAAAGAAGCTTTATCAATTGGGTTATAAGTGACATATAGCTTTTCTGGATCCATTCCAAAGCCAACGATTTTGCTCGTTAAAATTTCATAGGCCCACGGAATGACCTCGTTACGGAAATAATCACCAATGGAGAAATTTCCAAGCATTTCAAAGAAAGTATGGTGTCTTGCAGTGTGTCCAACATTCTCAATATCGTTTGTACGAATGGATTTTTGCACGTTGACGATACGACGAGATGGTGGGACTTCTGATCCATCAAAATATTTCTTTAAGCCAGTAACACCAGCGTTAACCCACAAAAGAGACTTATCGTCTGACGGAATTAAATTGACGCCCGGAAGATGATGATGTCCTTTGCTTTCAAAGAAACGAATCCAGGTTTCCCTGATTTCTTGACCAGTTAATGGTTTCATAAATTCTCCTTTAAAAAATAAAACACCTTAGAGAAAGAACGCAGGCGCGCGGTACCATCTTTCTTCACCAAAGGTGCAACTTAATTATTTTTCTTAACGCGAATACACGGTGACATTACTCACAACAAGGCAAGGTGGCGTGTCTCTTAGGCTTTTCCATCATGAGGCCCTCTCTTTAAAGAGACTTATTCTTGCGATGAAATTATACGACCTTTCTTTAAGAAAGGAAGAAAAATTAAAAGATAGGTGTAACAGTCGTAGGAATCCGACGAGGAGAACTTGCCTGTCCTGCCCCCAAAAAGAGAGGCCCCCAGCCTGTTGCGTAGTTATAAAACTCGGAAAAATGAGAATAATGATCCTTGGTGAAATAGCAAACAGGATCGTTTCCGTAATCATCAATGCCTTCCGTTATAACAACCACTCTTCCGGCTCCTCTATTTCTCTTTCCATACGAAGAAGAAAGAGCGATATCTAATTCCAAATAAGTTCCCTTTAAATTGTTAAATCTTCCTAAAGACTCCGTGTAGCTGTTACTGCCTGTGTAAGAACCACGGGTATAAGTTGAAATCAAGCGGTAGGAAGGATCGTCTGGAAGCTGATTTTTGCTACGAACATAATTGGGAGGTGTTGTCCTAAAGGCCATATAGTAAAGAGCAACGGTTTCATAAGTTAAGCAATAATCGCTCTTTTTAATGGTTAAAGTCGTAGGTTTCGCTAAATACTTTTCCGTATCAAATTGTACATTAAAAACAGTAAATTCATCTTCCGTGACAATGCTTGGAGAAACTCTGTATGTTTTGTTGTGTTCAGGCCAAGAAGTGTTAACAACCTCTTCGTATTCAATTGGTTCTTGTTTTTCTTGAGAAGTAACAGATCCGTTTTCCTTTGAAGATTCTAGAGAAGCGATTGTCCCATTGGAAGAGATTTCCGAATTGGAGGAAGAATCCTTTTTTGAAGAACAAGATAATAAACTGAGGGGGAAGAGACTTCCCAGAACAAAAATGACACGTTTCTTAATTTTCATAGCGGTTTATTATAGATAAAATCTAAGATTTTGGCTATAACCACTCTTCAGGCATGTTACGGTTTTCTTTCATCCAAGAGGTTTCACGCAAAGTCAAAGAGTTATTGGAACCAGAGACTGTTTTTTCACCCTTTGATGAATAATGAACAGTTATCGTTCCGTTTAATTCGCCACCAGGACCGATATCACCAGAAACTCCCGTTGACTGAGCGTAATTCGTGACATATACATCCTTCGTATATTTTGCCCAATTATCAATACTGACCTGGTAAGGCATTGTATTGGAATTATTTTCGGTGTATTCGTTGCTTCCAGCTACGCAGCAGACACAAATTGTTTTTGGTTGAATGACACTCAAAAGTTCTGTTGTATTCGCATTTCTAGATCCATGATGACCCGCTTTAAAGAGATCAACTGTTCCGATGTTATTTTTGCTTACAAGGCTAGAAATTCCAGTTTCTTCTAAATCCCCAGTGAAAAGCATTTTCTTTTCTCCTTGTTTGAAAAGAAGAGAAACACTGTAATTATTTTCGTCTCCACTATTTTTCTCATAAAAATCTTGGTAAAGAACATCCATGGTGATGCCCTTCCCTAGATTGTAGCTACGTTTTGCGCCATTTTGATTGTTATAACATTCTAAAGCCGTGTAATGGACTGCGCCTTTACTCACCGCATAGTCTCTTGCGGCAAGATATTGCCCATAAATAGATTTGGGGGAAGGATTATCTGCCTTATTGGTCCTCGCAAAATCAATTATTGTTCCGACATTATAAGAATAAAGTAGGCCTTTTTTGCCAGTGCCAATAAAACCGCCTAGGTGATCAGCATCGGTATGGGTTGCAATCACGTATTCTAACTTGTTATCGGTGCAATGTTTATTAATTTCCGCAGCAATTGACGCGTAATTCGATTGCATTTTCCCTGAATCAATCAAGACGTCGGCTTCCCCGGCCTTGATGTAAATGCAGTCGCCATTATAAAGGGTTCCACTTTTACCAGCAGAAATAAAATGGAAT
The DNA here is from genome assembly GCA_963630675.1 of Escherichia coli. GTDB lineage: Bacteria > Bacillota_I > Bacilli_A > RFN20 > CAG-826 > UBA4951. The sequence continues at coordinate 84,622 of CAVGNR010000002.1, read as the reverse complement.
GAAAGATCGTCAAATCCATCGTTTTCTTGAGAATTCATTGAAGAAGAATCCTGATTAGAAGATGAAGAATGGTTCGGATTAATCAATCCATCTAAATATCCATACTTATAGAGAAGAAAACCACCAACGGCGGCAATACTTAAAACAGCAACCAGCACAAGAATGGTTGCGACAGGGTGTTTTTTTGCCTGCTTTTTAACTTCTTTTTCGACTTTCTTTTGTGTCTTAGATTTTCTTTTTGCCATAACTATTTATCTTGTCTTTTTCCTTTTAAGAAAGTCCTGTCAATGATGCCGCCACCTAAAAGAAGGCCATCGCTGTCATAAAAAACGGCAAATTGTCCAGGAGTGACCGCTTCAACGAGTTCATTATATCGGAGATGAACTTCATCCCCTTCAAAAGAAAGCGTGCAAGGATTGTCTTTTTGACGATAACGGAATTTCACTTGAATCGGAATTTCTTTCTCAGGACGTTTTCCAATCCAATTAACATCACTTATGAAGCATTCATCGCTCATTAAATAGGAAGAAGAATCACCTTTGGTAACGTATAAAATGTTCTTTTCAACATCTTTTTTACAAATGAACCACGTAGCATCGCCCTCTCCTTTAATTCCACCAATGCCTAAGCCTTTTCTTTGACCAAGGGTGTAATAAAGGACACCCATGTGTTCTCCTAAAACACGATTGGTCTCAATATCAACGATAGGTCCTTTTTTGGCTGGAAAATAATTATGAAGGAATTCGCGGAAATGTCTTTCGCCAATAAAACAAATACCCGTCGATCCATGTTTGCTAGAAACCTCATTTAAGCCAAGTTTATCGGCAATTTCTCTAGCTTGAACTTTTGTGATATCGTTCATCGGGAAAAGACAGGAAGAAATTTGTTCTTCGTTTAACTCACAAAGGAAATAAGTTTGATCTTTGTTTAAATCATAAGGTTTAGCAAGGTAAAAAACGCCGTCTTTTTCGACTTTTTTCGCATAATGGCCCATGGCAATATAATCAAAGCCATGTTCTTTCGCATACGTTAAAAATGGACCGAATTTGATATTTTTGTTACATAAAACATCAGGATTTGGGGTTCTTCCTTTTTTGTATTCAGCTAAGAAATAACTAAAAACCGTATCCCAATATTCTTTAACGTAGTCAATTCTTAAAAGAGGGATGCCTAGTTTTTTAGCTACGGCTTTCGCATCGTCATAATCCTTCTCTTGAGGGCATTGGTTATCATTGACTGTTGGGTTTCCTAAAAAGTCCCCATTCGCCATCGCGTCCCAGTTACGCATAAAAGCACCTGTGACATCATACCCGTCTTGAATTAATTTATAAGCCGCAATAGCAGAGTCAACTCCACCAGAAAGGCCCAATAACACTTTCTTTTTCATATAATCACCTGTTAAACAATTCTTTGCTGTCGAGCCATAAAGTAAATGGCCCATCGTTTATAAGCTCCACTTGCATATCCGCTTGGAAAACGCCAGTTTTTAATGATGGCATTTTCTCCTTTAAAAGGTTATTCCAAAGGGCGAATAATACTCGTGCTTCATCTGGTTTCATGGATTTTACAAAGGAAGGACGATTCCCTTCCTTCACCTCTCCATAAAGAGTGAATTGGCTTACAGAAAGTATTTCTCCACCAACCTGGTCTAAAGAAAGGTTCGTTTTGCCATTATTATCAGGGAATATACGAAGTTTGAGGACTTTATCTCTCATTTTTTTAAGGGTTTCTTCGTCATCCCCTTCTGTAAAAGCGACGAAAAGAAGAAAGCCTTTTCCGATAGCGGAGTAAACTTTTTCTTCAATGGTTACAGACGCTTTTTTAACTTCTTGAACTAAGACTCTCATTTGCAAATATACTCTCTAACAATAGGCTGAATATTGACTTTTTCCGAACTGATTTTGAAAGCGTCATGAATGTCTTTAAAGACGGATTCAACGTTTTCTTTATTTGTATGGGCGTAAGCTAAAACCTCGCCTTTTTTAACGTAATCGCCATATTTCTTCCTCAAAACGATACCAGCGGACATATCAATTTTATCTTGCATTGTTTCTCTTCCGCCTCCGAGTTTCATGCTAGAAATGCCAATTTCTAAAGAATCAATGCATTCGATGTAACCCTCTTTTTCAGCGATAATAGGGACAATATGTTTGCTAACCGGGAATTTCTCGGGATGTTCAAGATAAGAAATATCGCCACCCTGCGCCTTAAAGAGATCTAGCATCTTTTTAAAACCAGATCCATCCGCAATAGCCCCTTGGATTCGTTTTTCTCCTTCTTCGAGTGAGGAAACAATTTTCGCTTGAAGAAGCATGATAGAACCTGCTTTTGTGACAAGCTCAACAAAATCTTTAGGACCTTTTCCTTGAAGAGTGTTAATCGCTTCAATAACTTCAAGGTTATTACCGACAGCAAGGCCTAAAGGCTCGTTCATATCCGTGATAATGGCTCTTGTATCACGATGCAAGGAATCCCCAATTTCCACCATTGTTTCAGCTAATTCTCTAGCTTGATCCAGGGTTTTCATAAAAGCCCCATTGCCAAATTTAACATCAAGAAGGATCGTATCTGATCCACTTGCTAGTTTTTTAGACATGATGGACGAGGAAATTAATGGGATGGATTGAACAGTTCCCGTTACGTCTCTAAGGGCGTAAAGTTTTTTGTCAGCAGGGTCAATTTCAGCCGTCTGACCGATAATTGCAATGCCAATTCTATTAACCTGGTCAACAAATTCTTTGTCGGTAAGATAAACATTTGTTCCCGGAACGGATTCCATTTTATCCAGGGTACCGCCAGTATGGCCTAAGCCTCTTCCGGACATTTTTGCTAATTTAGCGCCACAAGCAGCAACAAGTGGCCCTAAAGCGAGAGAGGTTTTATCCCCCACTCCTCCGGTAGAGTGTTTATCTACTTTTACGCCTTTTATCGAAGATAAATCAATGGTTTCTCCAGAATGTTCCATCGCGTCGGTTAAGGCTGCGATTTCTTCTTTGTTCATCCCGCGGAAAAGAATTGCCATAGCTAAAGCACTCATTTGATAATCAGGAATTTCATTTTTTGAATAGCCTTCAATGAAAAAACGAATTTCGTTATCATTCAAGGCCTTTCCGTCTCTTTTCTTTTCGATGATGTCAACCATTCTCATAAGTAGTTACCCCCTAGATTTAGTGGCCATTTCTATTATAATAGACCTATGGATTTTCGCACGAATTTAATTGAACACTTGCCCGAAAATGAAGTGGATGGTCTTATAAACGCCATCGAAAACGGGAAGGTTACCCATGCCTTAATTCTTAACGATAAAAAAATGAGTGACGAGGAGTTTGTCTCCCGTTTCCCTCATGTTCGTAAGCATAAGTTCGTTGAACACGCTTATTATTACGACAAAGAAGAATACGAGTTTGGAAAAAGCTTACTCTATGATGATGGTGTCTTCTCCATTGAAGACGCATCAGCCATGATGGTGAACTATTTCTTAAAGCCGGAAACGGATGACATAGTTCTTGATGTTTGTGCTGCCCCTGGAGGTAAATCAATCGGTGCATCCTTGATGATGAAAGATGAAGGCATCATCGTTTCTAATGACATTTCTTATCCGCGAGCGAAAGCAATGTCACAAAACGTTGAGCGTATGGGAAGAGGAAATATCATCGTTGCTTCTAATGATTTCATATTTTCTCACGTTCATTTTGAGAATACCTTCGATAAAATCATTCTTGACGCCCCTTGCTCTGGCTCGGCTATGATGCGTAAAAACGCTTTAGCAAAAAGCGATTGGAAATATGAAAAAGTGAAGAGCAATTCACGTAAACAATTGGAATTACTTGATCTTGCTTATGGCATGCTTAAAGAGGGCGGAACCCTTTCCTATAGCACATGTTCTTTCTCTTTCGAGGAAGATGAAAATGTTATCCTTCTTTTTAAGAAGATGCATCCAGAAATCGAAATTGTCGATCTTCCTCAAGACGACTCTTTTGTTCGTAGCGAAGAACTTCCACAAGCCGTCCGCTTACATCCTAATCATTTTGAAGGCGAGGGCCAATTTATTTGTCTTTTCAAAAAGCCTGGAACTCTCGTCAAAACGAAAAAAGAAATCATCTCGAATCAACGTTATAAGAATTTCATCGATCAATACGGGCTTCAAGACCGTTCTAATGAGATGATGAGAAATAAGTTTTATTCCTTGAGTCAGCATTTTGACGTTTCTCACTTAAACATCCTCCGTTATGGGGTGAAATTATTCGAAATGAGAAACATCTATATTCCTGACCACCATTTGACTCACTTCTTATCCCCTTCTTATTCCATTCCGATTTCTTATGAGGAGGCAAAGGCCTATATTCACGGAGATACCTTCCCTCTAGAAAGACCTGATAATTTCTATATTGTTAGCTACGACAATCAGAATCTTGGATATGTTAAAGTTACGCAAGGCGTAGCAAAAAACCACTATCCAAAAGGTCTTAGAAGAGAATTGGACTAGAACTTAAAACGGCTAGCGAAGAATCCCTTTTCTTAAAGGGATTTTTTGATACCCTTTCTCAAAGAATTCTTTATCTTCTTGCTGTTGTTTTTGAACTTCTTCTAATGACATTTGGTAAACGCTGTCACAAATAATTTCTGTATCGTTATTCTTTACGAAATCATCCTCAAGCGGTTCAAAGAATGTGACTTCAAGAGGAATTCTTTTGTAATTACAATGCGTTGAAAGGAGACGGAAGTTCCCATACATACAGATAGGAAGGATCTTAACCCCCGCTTTCTTCGCCGATTTTAAAGCACCCGCCTTATAAGGCAAAAGAATTTGCTTATCGAGTTCTTTGTTTCTCGTTCCTTCAGGGAAAATCATGTAAGAGAGATCGCCTTTTTCAAAACGTTTGCTTAGTTCAATCATGACTTTGAGGGACTGTCTTAAATCAGAACGGTCCATAAAAAATCCATCTAAAGCCTTAATAATTTTGCCGACAAAAGGAAATTTCGAAGTTTCTTTTTTAGCAACGAAAGAAAGTGGTTTTTCAGAATAATAAAGCATGATGATAGGATCCATATTGGATTGGTGGTTACAGACAGCTAGGAAAGTCTTGTTTTCTTTTTCTAGCTCTTTGAGATATTCAATGTTTTTGGTCTTAAAATCAGGGCGAAAACAATCGATAACGTAAACAACAAGTTTATGAATCCTAGCATAACGAACTTCCAAAGGATATTTCTCAGGATGTCTCGCATAACGCGAAATATAGAAGATGAAATCCCAGACAATGCGGATTCCAGCGGTAAAAATGAGTCTTAAATACTTAAACATAGCCTAAGTATTATATACGACTTATTTTAAATTGAAACATGAGGGTTCTTTTTCTCTTTCATTGGGAAAATCTCTTCCAATTCCAATTTAACCACAATACCGAACCCATCTTCTGTTTCAATATGTCCTTTGAAGCTGATAAAAGAACCGATAGGCGCTTTCATAAAAAGGCAGCCTTCTCCGGAATATGTGAAAACAGGAACCTTATCAACTCCATAATGGCCTGTTGGGCCTGGTAAAACACGATCTATTTCAACATAACGACCTAATGGGGCGATTTTTTCTCCTAATCTCCCCGTGACGAAAACAGCGGAAATCATAAATTCTCCTTAATAAAATGTATATGTAAGTTATTTTTTCAAAGCGACAATTAACAGAGAATGACGTGGGATCAAAACATTCTTTGCTAAAATATTCGTTCCTAAAGCAGGACCACCGCTCGTAAAAATAATTTCGTGATCCTTCTCAAAGGAATAGGTTAAAGCCTCAGAGGTGGGATTAAATAAGAAGTCGATTTCTTGATAAGAAGAAGATTGGGATAAATCTTTTACTTTCATCAAGCTACCGGCATCGAACCTTTCAAAATCAATTTGTCTTTCTAAGACAGTGGGATCAGAGATTTTAAAGATATCTAAGCTTTTTCTTAAGGCTATTGCCCCACTAACATATTGAACCATTTCATAACGAGAGTCAAGAAGTTTATCTGACAGTTTGTTATAAACATCTCCTAGGTTATAAGTGTTCTCTTTCATGAACTTAGATTGCCCAATTTCCTGCCCCATATGAAGGAAAGGAATTCCAAAAGAAAGAACAAGGCAAGCTAAGGAAAACTTGATAATTTCTATCTTTTCTTCTTCTGAATAAGAAAAATATTTGGAAAGGAAATCGTAGTAAGTTCCATTATCGTGACACTCGATGTAGTTAAGAGACTGACTAGGGAAAAGGAATTTCTTTTCAAAAAATCCCCAACGGAAAGAAGATCCCAATAAGGAAAAAGTAAAACCATCTTGCTTGCTTAAATCCCCTGCGCAATAGGATTTCATGTTCTCTCTATAACAATCATTAAAGAAAGCGAACTCAGGCAATAAAGAACAATGATTCATATTCGCCCCAATAACTTTTTGAGGAATATACATATCCCATCCCTCGCCATATAAAAGGAAAGAGGGATCTATTTCTTTTGTCTTTTGAGCAATTTCTTGCATCGTTTCAATATCGATCAATCCCATCAAATCAAAACGAAGTCCGTCAATTCCGTATGCTTTCTGCCAGAAAAGGCAGGAATCCACAATCAATTTTCTCACCATTGGTCTTTCGGAAGAAAAATCGTCGCCACACCCTGACGAATTGGTAAGTTTCCCTTGTTTATCTTTACGGAAATAATAATTCGGAACAGTTTTTTCAAAAGAAGAAAAAGCATATTCGTAAACATGGTTAAAAACGACGTCTAAAATAACCCGAATACCGTTTTTATGAAGAGTAGAGACCATTTTTTGAATCTCTTGGATTCTGGATAATGGATTTTTTGGCGAGGAGGAATAAGAACCTTCGGGAACAAAATATTGAATAGGATCATAGCCCCAGTTATATTCTTCGAAGCCTTTTTCCTCATCCACGGATCCGAAATCGTTAAGAGGTTGTAATTGAAGATGAGTAATCCCTAATTCCTTAAGATAATCTAAAGAGACGGGATGCCCACCAATGGTTTTCCTATTTTCTTCCGCAAGGCCTAAATATTTACCCTTATTTTCAATAGAAGAATACTTATCGATCGTTAAATCACGGACATTTCCTTCGTAAATAACGGCTTCTAGAGGATTTTTAAAGGGAGGAAGTTCTTCTCTATGGAAAGCAAAATCAAACGTCGAAGGATCAATAACAACCGATGTTTTCGCATTTTCTGTTGATCCTTTTGCGTATGGATCGATTGTATAGACACCAATTTCGTTATTTGTTACAAAATAAAGATATTTTTGAAGTTTGTAGTCGCCTTCTAAAGTAAGAGAAAACACCCCATGTTCCCCTCTTTTCATCGTATAAGATATTTCTTCGTTATCATTTAAAAGGAAGAGTTTTACAGAGGAGGCCAAAGGCGCCCAAAGTCTCCATGTTGTCTTTTCTTTGCTATATATAGCGCCTAATTCTCCCGAAAAATAAAAATCTTTGTCAAATGTCGGGAAGGTGGTCGCCTCGGATACATCAAGAGGGAATTCGCCAATCCCTGGAAGAAATAAAAAGTAGGAATGTCCTAATTCAAGAGGCTTCGCCAATTTAAATTCAATAAAAGAATGTGATGGCGTAAAAGCAGTTTTGCTAGGAAAAAGCTTTTGTCTTTCTTTTCTGTCTATAAGCAAAATAAAGCTCTGGTTCAAATAATTGATATCAGAAAGAGAAACAAAACGAATGCAGTCAGCTGCAACCAAACGGGCAGAAATATACGTATCTTTCATAGAATTACAATCGCTATAGCATAGTCTCCATCATGAGAAATGGATACTTCATATTCCTTTCTTTGGTAAAGAAGAATAGGCTGTCCTCCTTCACGATAAGAAACATCAATTTCGTTCATTCTCGCTCCAGAAAGACCTGTTCCTAAGGCCTTCAAGAACGCTTCTTTGGCGGCAAACCTCCCGCCAAGAAAAGAGCGTTTATCTTTTCTTTGAGTAAAGATTTCTCTTTCTTTTGGGCTGAGAACCCCACGAATAAAAGCCTCATTATCAAGTTGAAGGCGTCTTAAATCAACGATATCACAGCCTACTTTCATCTATCGTTGTCTCCTCCAAAGTCTTCGTTTCCGTTACTAAGCATCGATGGGTCATGAACCAAAACACGAGCTCCTTTTGCAGAAGATTGGGAATCTGGTTCTCCAACAATTCCTTCGGCTTTTAAACGGTTGAAGATTTTTCCAGCACGAGGGAAACCAACCGAATACGTACGTTGAATCTTCGAAATGGAAGTATATTCTTGGGTCATAACGTCTGCTTTAATGGTTTCGTAAAGATCGCCTTTCTCTTTTTCTCTTTGAGCGGCTCTTTCAATCTTTTCGTTTTCTTCCGCAATCTTTTCATCATTCGAATGATCGGTTAAATCGGTGAAATTAGGATCATAGACAACTTTTTGTTGGGAACGGATAAAGTCCGTGACGGCGTCAAGTTCTTCATCTTGAACAAAGCAACCTTGGCAACGCACAAAGCCTCCGCCTTTCGATACTTCAGCACAATCAACGAGCATATCGCCATAACCATTTAGTTCTTCTGCTCCAGCTCGACCTAAAACGGTTTGGGAATCCTGAGTAGACTTCACTTTTAAAGCAACACGGACACCCAAATTGGCTTTAATAACGCCTGTAATGACATCAACAGAAGGTCTTTGAGTTGCCACAATTAAATGAATACCAGCGGCACGTGCTTTTTGGGCAATACGCACGACGCTTTCGCCAATATTCTTGCAAGTATTAGACAAATCCGCATATTCATCGATAAAAACAACGATGAATGGCATTTTTTCTACGCCTGCTTTTGGACAATACTTATCATTATAGGAACGAATATCACGTACACCGGCAAACTCAAAAAGAACGAGTCTTTTTTCCATTTCGTCGATTAATTTATCCAAGCACACTTTTGCTTGGCTCGGTTCCTTGATAACTGGGCAAAGAAGATGAGGGATATCGTGATATTTAACCATTTCAACACGTTTAGGATCGATTAAAACAAGTTTCAAATCCTCTGGACGATTTCTCATGATTAAAGAAGCTAAGATGCCATGGGCAAAAACGGATTTACCTGAGCCCGTGCCACCGGCGATAAGCATATGAGGGAATTTGCTTAAATCAGCGCAAATTTTATTGCCTGAAATATCCACACCGAATGGAATAAACATGTTTTTCGTAGGATCTTTTGGAAGAGCATCAAGCATTTCACGGAAAGAAACGGTCGTTGAACGGTCATTGGCGATTTCTAATCCCGAGGTTGTTTTTCCCATGATGATTTCTTCATAACGAGTATGAACACCGCCTAAATGGGCGGAGATATCTTTAATATAGCGACCAACACTGCTAACGCTTGTGCCACGATCGACTTCAATATCGTAACGGGTGACAGAAGGCCCAATCGTGTAAGAAACAACCTTAGCTCCAACGTCAAAGCTTTCAAAAGTTTGGTTAATAATGTCGGTTCTTTGCTGACAAAGAAGCTTGTTTTGTTCCACGATACTCGGATCAACTGTATAAGTTTTCAATAAATCCTCTGGAGGGAATTCATAAGGCGGTCTTTCTTTGGCCGGTTTCATGCCAAGTTTTTCTTCTTGAGAAATTTCTTTCTTTTGTAAAAGCACGCTTTCGTCTTCTTTTTCTTCCTCGACTGGAAGAGGCTCTACCTCAACAGGTTGAATTTGAATTTCTTCCTCTTCTTCAGGATAAGAAGGAGCTTTTTCTTCAGAAACAACGTTTTCTTTCTCAACGTTGCTTATAACAGGCGCCACTTTCTTTCTTGGCGCTGAAGTTGGAGCAATTGGTGCTTCTTCCTCTATCTCTTGCTCTTGATAGGAAGGAGGCTCAGGAAGGGTTTCTTCTTGAGGAAGAGGCTTTTCTTCAATAGGCGTTTCTTCTATTTTTGGAGTAGCTGGAATCGAAACTTTTTTCTCTTCTTTAACAGTCTGAGTGACATTTATATTTGGAATTTCATTTGTTTCTTCGTTCGATAAAGTAACTTCGCCAAAATCCGGTTTGGTTTCTTGACGTAGCACTTTCTCTTCGTGAATAGGTTCTTCTTGAATTTCCGCTTTTTTCATAGCTGGAGCAGTTTCTTTGACTTCATCCGGTTTAAAGACTGCTTCTTGCATGCTGTTTTCAAATGTTTCTTGCACAAAAACATTCTCTTTTGCAGGCTCTACAGGTGTCGTTTCCTGTGGCACAGGAGAAACTTCGTTTACCGTCTTTGAATGATAAAGATTCGTACGGGAAGGTATATTTTCAGGGAGAGGGGCTTCAGGTTTAACTTCATAGGATAATGAAGGGGAAGAAACATCCTCATTCATTTCGATTGGTTGATTTTCTTCAACGTATTTTTCTAAAGCGCGACGGCTTTCTTCTTCCGCTTCACGAAGAGAGGCTTCGCTTTCTTTTTTTGCCTTATAAGCGCCGTATTTCGAGGAAATAAAGTGTGCAAAACGAAGAATGAAAGGCAACAAAATAAGAACAATGCCGCCTAAAATCACAACAATGGCAATCGTTATCGTCAAAGCATCTCCAACCAAGTTCATAAGAGAAGCAAGGCCAGTAAAAATAATGCCGCCACCTTCATTTGTATCAAAGACGCCTTTTCCTAAAACGAATTGACCTTTTAATCCTGTCTTTTCCGTGCCGTAAAGATCGTGTAAATTCAGGTTATTTTTCGCATAAAAACAAGCGGAAATATAGCCAGAAATAAGGGAAAAACCAATAAAAAGGAGGAAAAAACCGAGGATGACTTTCCAGGTGATTTTCTTTTTCCCTTCAACGCCACCAAAAAGAATCCATAAACCATAGAAGAGAAAGGCAGGTAAAAGGATCCAATAGCCAATTATTCCAAAAAGATATTCGAAAAGGAAGGCGATACCCCAGGTCGTTTTCGTAAAAGCAGAAAGGAAAAAGGCTAGGGAGGAAATCGCTAAAGTAGCCCCCAAGGCACGTACAAGGTGATTCGGAGTGTAGATTTTATTTTTCATATCTTCCCCCTCACGAAACTTATTTTTCAATTAAAAGAGGCAAAACCATCGGTTCTTTGCCGGTTTGACGACGAATGACACGGAAAGTGTGGTCATAAAGGTCATCTTTAATTTCATCTAGACTCATATTGCCGCGAGCTAAATCTTCTCTAAGCGTTTCGTTAAACACCTTTGTGACATCTCTAAGTAAGGCTTCTCCATCCCCCATCATCACTAAACCACGGAATTGAATATCAGGCGTTCCAATGACTTTATGGGTGCCTTTTTCTAGGGTAACGGCCATAATCACTACGCCTTGAGAGAGCTTTTGACGGTCTTCAAGAACAGCCGATCCAACGTCTCCGACCCCGATGCCATCGATCATAATATCGCTATGAGGGATCTCATCAGGTACCATATCGGCTCCCTTTTCGTCAAAATGGACGCAGGTTCCATTTTCAAGAAGGAAAACGGATTGGTGAGTTAAATTTCCACCCATTTTCAAAGAGACTTCAGCGTTGGTAAGCAAATCCTTGAAATATCCTTTTAATGGGATGTAGTACTTTGGATGGAGCAAGGAAATCATCATCTTTAAGTCTTCTTCGGAGGCATGCATTCTAAAGAAGACTTTTTTGCTGATATTCGTAACGTGACAACCACTACGATAAAGTTCATCTAAAGCATCTGTCGCTTCCATTTCCGTGTTGTCATTCGAAGGGCAAGCCATGATAAAAGAATCGTTTTCATCTAAAGAAACAAGACGTCCGCTTTCGGATTGTCCAGAAGCTAAAAGGGCAATTTTACGATAAAGCCTTGTGCCATAGCCGAGCATTAAAACGACGATGTCTTGGGCGCGATAACGATGAATGTCTTCATTAGAAGCATAATTTTCTCTAGGCAATAAGAATTGACCAGATTGTTGCATATTTTTTAAGGTTTCAGCCGTTTCTTCATCATATGGGATAACGCGTTTATGAGCGGCAACCGCCATTTGCAAAACTTCGTCGATGTTATAGAAATTCGATCCAAACATCGCAACGAAAACGCGTCCAAGCGCGTCTTTTACGTTCTTTTCGATAAGCGGAGTGAGCTTATATTTAGGTGCGGTATACCCAAGTTTGTCGGCAAAAACCGATTCTGGGCAAAGCACAAGGGTTTTATCTTCCGCAATCTTAGCAATCATATTCAAATCGGTTAAATAAGATGCAGAAGCGTTATTTTCGATAACAAAATCAGAAGTGAAAACGATATTTCCTAAATCGGAAGAAATCGCAATACCGCTTGATTGAGCGATATTATGCGAGGTTTGGAAGAAAGAAATCTTAGGTTTCCCGATATAAAAGGTGCAAGATGGATTCACAACGTGAAAATCAAATTTCACATCGCCATTCCCAACGTGCTTAGCAAAGTTCTTAAACATTTCGGTCGTAACTTTTGAACCGTAGATTGGTGCTGGAACATCTTTATAGATGTATGCCAAAGCCCCCACTTCATCATCATGTCCGTGTGGTAAAAGATAAGCTTTCACGCGTTTTTTATTTTCTTTAAGGTAAGAAAAATTTGGAATAACGAAATCAATTCCAGGCATTGTTTTATCTGGATATTTAATGCCGCATCCAACAACATATATCTCATCGTTTACTTCAACAACGGTGCAATTCTTTCCGTCTTCGTCTAAACCGCCGAGGGCAAATATTTTCACTTTATCGCTCATAAATACTCAATCATCCTTTTCTACGCCTAAAAAATTAGGCATTTCCAAAGATTATTATAATCTTTACCCTCTTTTTTAGGAATATGACATGCAATGTTTTTCGAAAAAAGAAAAGCCCCTTAAGCAAGGAGCTAGTCAATGGATAATTCTTTTATCGGTGAAGCGTCTACCACTTTACGAATTGTGATGAGGTCATCTTCTATTGTTGCATAGGAGGCTTCATTGCCACCTTTCGGGAAGGAAATGGAACCAGGATTTAGCCAAATCATGCCGTCTTTCTTTTCTAAAACTTGGATGTGAGTATGCCCAGAAACAAGAATGTCGCCTTTTTGTGCTTTTAGAAGAGCGATGGAATACTCATCTCCATGATATAGGTCAAAGAAATGGCCATTCATTTCAAAACGTGGGCAATCTTCTAAAGGAAAGGCTAGAAGCATTCCATCGACACGAGAATCACAATTGCCGCGTACTCCAATGATCTTGGAAGCATATTGATTTAACATCTTGCTTACTTCCATAGGCTCATAATCATTAGGAACCCCATTCCTTGGGCCGTTATAAAGATAATCGCCTAGAAGGAAAATCCGATCAGGCTGGAATTCAGCAATTCTCTCTTCAAGCATTTTCATTCTTTCGACACGACCATGTATATCCGAAGCAATTAAGATTTTCATTTTATTTTCTCCATGTTGCGGGTGGAAATAACATCTACTCCCGTTCCGCAAACATTAGGAATTATAACATCTCCAATATGCACAGGCGCAACGATATAAACTTTATTAATTGACTGCATGACGTCCATTATCTTTCCTTTTGGAATAGGGTCTTTGGTTTTTACCGGACACATCGCTAAAGAAGCATCAGAAATGCGGACTGTCGAAGTAACCACACGCGTAGGGTTAGAGACTTCTTGTTTGCCGTATGCCGCACCTCTAGGGCAAAAGTTTCCCGTAACATTCAAAGACTCGTCCACTTGAAGATGACAGCCTCTTGGACAGCAAATGCAAATGAGTTCTTTCATTTCATCTCCTCCTTGCCAAGTAAGGAAACCTCTAAAACTCCTTGGCTAGTTTTTAGTAGATTTTTAGGCATTTTTTCGATTTCCATTTCACTAGGTATAATCACAGGTTTAAACACTTTTTTAATGACTTCGCCATTCAGTTTATAAACGATATAAACATTCTTCGATGGCTGGCGAACGCGGAATTTAAAATCAATCGATTTTGGGCAAGAGGAAAGATCGATTAGGCCAGGAATAACATAACCTATGCCAAATCCCGCTTTCGTAAGAATTACCTCTTTTGAATGCGTTAATCCCTTTTGAAGATAATTTGCCGCATTCTCTCCCGCCACTTTCGCTTCTAATGCAACATTATCCACCAAATCATGGACATGAAGGACATTGCCACAACTAAAGACCCCAGGAATGGTTGTTTCATAGTTTTCATTGACTAATGCACCACGAGATGAAGAAGTTTTTGCACCCGCATCTTTTAATAAATCATTGTTAGGAATTAATCCAATAGAAAGAATCAAAGTATCGCAATCAAATTCTTTTTCCGTACCGGCAATAGGTTGCTTTTTATCATCCACTTGAGCAATGACGACCTTCTCTAAACGGGATTTTCCTTCCGCTTTTATAACCGTATGCCTTAAATATAGAGGAATATCATAATCATAGAGACATTGAACCATATTACGGTTAAGCCCATTTGACCAAGGACAAATTTCGGCTACGCCAAGGACTTTTGCTCCTTCTAAGGTAAGGCGTCTAGCCATAATTAAGCCAATATCGCCACTTCCAAGGATAAAAACGCGTTTGCCGACCATATAGCCGTATTCGTTTAAAAACAATTGGGCTTGCCCAGCTGTTAAAATACCCGCCGGTCTATCACCGGGAATTCCGATAGCGCCTGCATTTCTTTCATAACACCCAGCAGCCATAACGATTGCTTTCGCTTGAATTTCTTCTACGCCTCCGTTTTCGGAAGAAAAGGTAACAATTTTATCCGATGAAATCGATGTAACATAGGTGTTTAGTTTATATTCGATTCCTTTTTCTTTTATCTTTTCGATAAAGCGATCCGCAAATTCTGGTCCGGTTAGCTCTTCTTTAAATAAGGCCAAACCGAATCCGTTATGGATACATTGGTTTAAAATACCGCCTAAAAATTCATTTCTTTCAAGAATGAGGATGTCTCTTATTCCTTTATCGCAGGCTGCTAAAGCTGCGGCCATGCCGGCACTTCCGCCACCGATGATAAGCAAATCTCTTTGTTTCATCTTCCTTCCTCCTTCTTGACTTCGTATTCTAAAATCTCGCTATCATCCTTATCATAAAGGACTTCTAAAGGAGAGATATTCCACTTCTTGGCTAATAAAGAAATAACTTTCGGCTGACAAAAACCTCCTTGGCATTTGCCAAAACCAGCACGGGTTCTTTTCTTTATGCCCTTAATGGTCTTAACAGGAACGCTTCGAGAAAGCACATCCATTATTTCTCCGACAGAGATTTTCTCGCAATCGCAGATAATATGGCCATAATCTTTATTTTCTTGAATGAGTTTATTTCTTTCTTCAATGCTCATTTCCTTCATTTTTTGATATGGACGAACGCGTGGGTTGTAGTTTTCTTTTTCCTTTAAAGGAAGAATGTTTCCTACAAGTTCTTTAGCCACATATTCTCCAATGGCTGGAGAAGAAGCCAAACCAGGTGATTCAATACCTGCAACATTGATAAAATGTGGATAATTCTTGGATGCTTCAATAATGAAATCATGCGTTGATGGGGTTGCTCTAACACCAGCAAAAACACGAATTTGCTGATTGAAAGGAATATTCGGAACAAGTCTTGTTGCTTCTTTTCTAATATTATTCAAAGTCATTGTATCCGTTGAGAAGTCTTCTTTTTCGTTTTGAACTTCGCTAGATGGCCCCACTAGATAATTGCCTGATGTGGTCATCGTAACCAGAATTCCTTTTCCTTTTTCGGATGGCAATGGGAAAAGAACATGATTTACCAAGCCTTTTGCATAGTGATCCAAAACAAAATATTCACCTTTACGAGGAATAATGTGCCATGAGATAGGCTCAATCATCTTTGCAATATCATCCGAATGAAGGCCTGCCGCATTGATAACAACCTTGCTTTCATAGCTACCTTTATTGGTTTTGCATAAAAAAGCACCGCTTTCTAAAGGAGTAATGGAAACGACTTCTTCATCCAAGTGAAGTTTCACACCATTATCGCACGCGTTTTCCATAGCATGTGCCGTTAACTCAAAAGGAGAAATAATCGCTCCTGTTGGGCAAAAAAGAGCTCCTTTCACTTCCGGATTGATATTCGGTTCCATCTTTTGGACCTCTTCTTTTGTAAGAAGCTCTGTTGGAACACCATTCATTTTCCCTCTGTTTTTTAAATCTTTTAAAAGAGGAATCTGACCTTCTTCTAAGGCAATCGTCAAGGTTCCGCAACCGAAAAAAGGTACATCCAGTTCTTCGCAAACCTTTTTCATCATCCTGTTTCCAAGAACATTAAATTTGGCTTTTTTGCTTCCTGGTAATGGATCGCATCCAGAATGGCATATGGCAGAATTTGCCATCGAAGTCACGTTGCCAACATCATTTTCTTTTTCAAGAACCAAAATATCGAGCTTGTAACGCGAAAGGCTTCTGGCAATAAAAGAACCAACCGCTCCAGCTCCTATAATTAATACGTCTAACATAACAATTCTATTATAAAGAAAGGGCTTACATTTTGGAATAAAATAATCGGTAAAAAGTTCAAAAAGAAAAGACCCCACTCATAGAGTGAGGTCAAATGCAAAGGGAATTAGTGACGGTTGTTATTACGTGGGCCATTGTGGTTGGATGGACGGTGTCCGTTATCCTTACCACCTTTACTGGCTGGACGCTCACTTCTTGCTGGGCGTTCCACATAATCGGCTGGTTTTTCGATGAATTCACGATGAGAGAGTTTAATCTTTCCATCCTCTAAGCCAATAACGACAACTTTGAGAACATCGCCGACTTTGACGACATTTGTTGCATCATCGATATATTTCCAATCTAAGCGGGATACGTGGCAAAGTCCATCGGTATCGCCAAAGAGATTGACGAAGGCACCATAGTTTTCAACACGGGTAACCTTTCCTTCATAAATTTCACCAACTTTAGCTTCACGGACGATATCGTCGATTCTTTGTTTGGCTTTTTCAATCATCTCTTTATCGGTGTGATAAATGGTGACTTTACCAGAATCTTCAACATCAATCTTTACTTGTCCACAAGAGGCGATGATATCGTTAATCACCTTTCCACCCGTTCCGATAACATCACGGATCTTATCTGGATCAATATGGAAGGTAACCATCTTAGGGGCATATTTGCTGACTTCTTTACGTGGTTCAGGGATGCAAGCTTCCATCACTTCGCGAATCTCAGCACGGGCTTTGTTAGCTTGGGCAAGAGCTTCAGAAAGAACATCTCTTGTAACGCCATGGATCTTAATATCCATTTGAAGAGCGGTAATGCCTTTCACGGTACCAGCACATTTGAAGTCCATATCACCGAAGTGATCTTCCATGCCTTGGATATCAGTAAGGATGGTGTAATGATTGTTCTCTTTATCTGGTGCACGGCTTGGATCATCGGTGATTAAGCCCATGGCAATGCCAGAAACAACGTTCTTAATTGGGACACCTGCTGCCATAAGGGACAAGCAAGAAGCGCAAATCGAAGCTTGAGAAGAAGAACCATTAGATTCCACAACATCAGCAACGCAGCGAATTGTATAAGGGAAATCCTCAATCGAAGGAATCACATAGCTAAGAGCTCTCTCGCCTAAGGCGCCATGTCCAATCTCACGACGACCTGGACGGCCCATTCTGCCAATTTCACCGACAGAATATGGTGGGAAGTTATATTGATGCATGAAGGTCTTATCGGCTTCGCCAGTAAGAGAATCAATGATTTGAGCATCGGAAAGAGGGCCTAACGTTGTAGTTGAAATGACTTGGGTTTGTCCACGGGTGAACATAGCCGAACCATGAGCCCTTGGAAGCAAATCGATTTGGGCGTTTAATGGACGGATTTCATCGACTTTACGGCCATCTGGTCTAACCTTATCTTCAATGATAAGACGACGAACTTCTTTTGCGACCATTCCTTCAAGAATATCTTCGACCATAAGCATGGTTTGAGCATGCTCTTTTTCGTTGGCATATTCTCTTGCGTCATAATCATCAAGGATTTCATTCTTCAAAGCATCGATCTTGTCTTGTCTTTCAAGCTTATCCATCGTGTGATCGATAGCATCAACCATACGATCATTGATACGAGAATAGATGTCGTTCTTAATGGTTTCATCTGGAGCATAAAGATCGATGTGGCGTTTTGGCTTGCCAACTGCTTTAATGATTTCTTCTTGGAAAGCACAAAGTTTCTTGATAGCTTCATGACCAAACATGATAGCGTCAAGCATTTCTTCTTCTGGAACTTCGGCTGCACCAGCTTCGACCATCATGATGGCATCTTTGGTACCAGCAACAGTTAAGTTAATATCGGAGAGTGCTTTTTCTTCGACACTTGGGTCAATAATCATTTGACCATTGATTCTTCCAACGACAACGCCAGCAATTGGGCCATCGAAAGGAATGTTAGAAATGCAAAGTGCTAAAGAAGCGCCGAGCATAGCAGCCATTTCTTGTGGAGCGGCTGGGTCACAGGACATAACGGTGTTCACGATTTGAACTTCGTTACGGAAACCTTCGGCGAATAAAGGACGGATTGGACGGTCAATTAAACGGGCACTTAAGGTTTGATGTGCGTCTGGGGATCCCTCTCTTCTTAAGAAACTTTGAGGGATTTTGCCAGAAGCGTATTGTTTTTCGATATAGTCGACAGTAAGAGGGAAGAAATCTCCTCCTTTTGGTTCATCGGCGCAGCAAGCCGTTGATAAAACGACTGTGTCACCGAAACGGACTAAGACCGCGCCGTCGGCTTGTTTGGCGATCTCTCCGGTTTCGATTTGAAGGTGACGACCTTCAAATTCCATTTGGAATACTTGTTTACTCATTCTTTTTTCCTTTTTGTAATACTTATCTAGTTTAGCACATCAAAGAAAGCCACGATACAAACTTTAGGAAGAAAAAATGTGTTTGCCACAAAATTGGCTTTTTCAAAGAAAAAAGCCCTGTAACAAGACAGGGCTAAGTAAACGACTATAAAGCTTATTTACGAAGTTTGAGGGATTCGATCAAAGCAGCATATGCTTCATGATCGTTTTTCTCAAGATAGGATAAGAGAGCGTGGCGTTTTCCAACGAGTTCAGTTAAGGAACGTTTGGCAACAGCGTCGCCTTTATTGTTCTTTAAGTGAGCGGTTAATTCAGAAATTCTCTTAGTGAGGATAGCGACTTGGACTTGGGTGCTACCAGTGTCTTTTTGATCCTTTCCGAATTTTTGGATAATGACGTTCTTTTCTTCTTTTGTTAACATGTTTTTTCTCCTTTCGAATCGCCTTAGCGTTGTCTAAGCTTGGTCAAAGAGAGTGGCCAAACAAGGGCAAGCTGCATTGAGTATTTTAGGTAAAAAAGAACCTTGTTTCAATATATTTTTCGTTAGTGAAACGCTTACACGATAAAAATTGTTTGCTTGCACGCACGCGTGAGAATAAAATTCTTAAGGCACTTTTCTAGGAGGAAACACTATGAACATGCGTAATATTGCGATTATCGCTCACGTTGACCATGGAAAAACAACCTTGGTTAACTCCTTACTTACTTCTTCTCACACCTTCCGTGATAACGAAGAAGTTCAAGACAGAATGATGGATTCTAATCCTCTTGAGCATGAAAGAGGAATCACCATTTTAGCGAAGACCACCGCTGTTAAATGGAATGATACAAAAATTAATATCGTCGACACCCCAGGGCACGCCGATTTTGGAGGAGAGGTCGAACGTATTATGCACATGGTCGATGGTTGCCTTCTTTTGGTAGACGCTTATGAAGGAACAATGCCTCAAACACGTTTTGTTTTGAAAAACGCTTTGCAAAACCATATTCGCCCAATCGTTGTTATTAATAAAGTCGATCGTCCAAACGCCGATCCACAAAAAGCCGTGGATGAAGTTTTGGATCTTTTCATCGAACTTGGCGCACCAGATGATTTACTTGATTTCCCTGTTTGCTATGTTTCCGCTTTAAATAACACTTCCTCTTTGGACCCAGATCCAAAGACCCAAAAGCCTGGCATGGATTGTCTTTTTGATTTGATTGTCAAAAATATTCCTGCCCCACAATGTGACCCAAGTTTGCCTTTTCAATGGCAATCTGCTCTTTTGGATTATAACGATTTCGTCGGAAGAATCGGTATCGGTACCATTCGTAGAGGACACGTCCATGTTGGCGATACATTAACCGATTTAAGAAAAGACGGAACCAAGACGAACTTCAAAGTTATGAAGCTTTATACCTTCTATGGCATGAGCAAGAACGAAGTAAACGAAGTTGAATGCGGCGATATTTGTGGTATCGCTGGACTTCCTGATATGGGTGTTTCCGATACGATTTGTGATCCTTCTCTCATTGAAGCCTTACCTCCTCTTCGTGTTGATGAACCTACCCTCCAAATGGAATTCGGGACCAACACTTCTCCATTAAGAGGACAAGATGGCAAGAAAGTCACCGCTCGTGTTTTGGAAGAAAGACTTTATGAAGAAACACAAAGAGATGTTTCTTTGAAATTCAGTCGCATTCCAAACTCTGAAAGATGGGTTGTTTCTGGACGTGGCGAATTACATTTAGGTGTTTTAATCGAAACCATGCGTCGTGAAGGATACGAACTTGAAGTTTCCAAACCTCAAGTCATCACCAAAATCATCGATGGCGTTAAATGCGAGCCATTCGAAGATCTTCAAATTGATGTTCCAAATGAATTCGTTGGCGATATGATGACCACTTTAGGCGAAAGAGGAGCCTCCCTTGTTGATATGAATGATTCCGGAAGCACCACTCGTTTAAATTACGTGATTCCTTCCCGTGGATTAATCGGTTTCATCTCTAACTTTATGACGATGACAAAAGGTTATGGCATCATTAACCATATGTTCAAAGAATATCGTCCAATGTTAAAAACAGATATTGGTGAAAGAAATATCGGTGTTCTTGTTTCCACCGACAAAGGACAAAACGAAGCTACTTCCTATGCTCTTCAAAAAGTAGAAGAACACGGAACGATGTTTATCGTCCCTGGAGATATCTGCTATGAAGGCATGATTGTTGGCGAACATCGTTATCCTGTAGATCTTGCTGTTAATTGCACCCAAGCAAAGCCAATGACCAACGTTCGTTCTTCTACAAGAGAACTTATGATTGTCTTAAAAGCTCCACGTAAAATGTCTTTGGAAGCATGCCTTGATTACATCAATTCTGATGAACTTGTGGAAATTACCCCGCACGTTATTCGTATGAGAAAGAGAATCTTAGACACTTCCGAGAGAAAGAAATTCGACGCTCACCAAAAAGCTGAAAAGGAAGCGTTCCAAAAATAGGGATCGTTCCTCAACGTTCCGTTTATAAAATAAGGCCTTACTTTTTATCAAAGAAGGCCTTATCTTTTTTTAATTGTTTCTTTAATTCTTCTAGTGAAGAGAATTTTTTCTCCTCACGAAGGAATTTAAGGAATTCAATCTTAATCTCTTTTCCATAAATATCTTGATTAAAAGAAAGAATATGGCTTTCAATCAAATCATGACGAAGAAGGCCTATTGTCGGATTATTCCCGATATTGATAATCGATGGATATTTTTTATTCTCCACCCAAGTATATCCAGCATATACCCCACGTTTAGGGATAACGTAGGAGTCGTTTTCTTCTAAATTTGCAGTCGGAAAAGAAATCTTTCTTCCATTCCTAAGTCCAGGAACCACCTTACCCTTTAAAGAATAAAGGTAGCCAAGCTCGGAATTCGCCTCCTTGATTTTCCCTTCTTCTAGGAAAGAAACAATCGTTCTGGAGGATATTTTGCCATAACGATCTTCCAGTAAAGGGCAAACAGAAACGTGGAAGAAATTCTTTAAATATTCCACTTTCCCTTCTTTTCCCTTCCCAAAAGAGTAATCTTCCCCAACAACTAAATAAGAGGGAGAGATTTTTTGGAGGACTTTTTGAACGAATTCCTCTTTGCTAAGGGATAAAAAAGAAAGATCGGTATGGATAATATAGGCATAATCAATGCCAAAACGTTCGAATAAATCTAGTTTGTCCTCTAAAGAAGTCAATTCTTTTAAAGATTTGCCAGTATTGGGAAGAAGGCTGGCCAAATTCTTATCAAAAAGAAGAACGCCAGTCTTTTTCGTCAAAGATTTAGCTTTCTTGATAAGTTCTTGATGTCCTAAATGAACCCCATCGAAATAGCCTAAAAGAAGAGATCCTCCTTCTAACGGAGGGATGTTTTCCCCTAAAGAAAAGAAAATTCTTTTCATTAAAATAAGCCTCTTTCTGGCTTATAAACCAATGTATCTTCAACTTTTTTATAGATTGCTAAAGCCATTTCGCCTTTTTTAACAACGATATTTTCCCCTAAATCCTTTCCAACATAGAGCATGACTCCGTTAAGGACTTCCTTATATTCTTCTTCGTCTTGGATTTGATAGACAGGAAAAGGGAGGTATGGGCTAGCATCGATTAAAGAATTCTCGTTTAAGGAATCCAATTTAACCGCGTCTTTTAAGGAAAAAATACCCAAGGATGTTCTTTCTAGCTCCTCTAAATAACCGATATTGCCTAATTTCTTTGCAATATCTTCGCCTAAAACACGGATGTAGGTTCCACGAGATACTTCCGTTTCAAAGGTAAGGATGTTCTTTTCTAAAGAGATGAATTTAAGCGAATAGATAAAGACTTTACGTGGTTTTCTCTCTATTTCAATTCCTTTATGGGCTTTCTTATAAAGAGGAACACCGTCGATTTTAATCGCAGATGTCATCGGAGGAATTTGTTCTCCCTCTCCTAAAAAGGAGGTAAAGACTTCCTCGATTTGTTTCTGAGTTAAGGCAGGGACATCTTTTTCTTCAATTATTTCCCCATCAACATCTCCCGTTGATGTTTTCCTTCCTAATTGGAGCTTCGCGATGTATGTCTTTTTTGAATCATCAAGATAAGTTAGGAATTTCGTGCCTTTATTCACGCCAATAACCAATAATCCAGTCGCAAAAGGATCGAGGGTCCCTAAATGCCCTACTCTTTTTGTATGAAAAAGATGACCTATCGCATTATCGACATTGCGAGAGGTCGTGCCTTTGTCTTTGTTTAATAAAATAATTCCGTCATTCATATCCTCTATTATAAGAGGAAAAGAAGATATATTGTAGAGAATCAGAAGTCAGGAAGAAGAACTTTGAAGTCTTTTTCAACAGTTTCCCTATAACCATCTATGATATAAGCAAGCGCCTTATCTATTGAAGAAGCAAGAGAAGCCAAAAGCGCCTTGTTCGTATCAAAATCGGCAGAGAAGCCATTGTAGGTTACTTTCTTATCAAAATAGAAAGCGTTAGTTCCCATTTTATGCTTTTTTGATAAGAAAGACGATCCGATAAAATAGTCTTTCTCGTTTCTTCTTAAGCCGAGAATAACATCATACGCTTTATTATCAAATCCCTTTTCGTTAAAATAAACTCCAACTATGGCGTCATAACCGTATGATGCTTTTGGAGGAACAAAATAGTACGTGGTAGAAAGAATGACTTCGTTTTCATTGTCGGATGGATGAAGCGTACCCGTATATGGGTTTCCTAAAAAACCAGACGATTTCGTTTCTTGATAAAGATCTTTTAAGGCGCTTTTTGCTGAAGATGCACAAGAAGTCAAACTTGCTAGTAGCAAGAAAAAACATGCAATTACTTTTTCTTTTTTCATGATAATTCTCCCTAAATAAATAGTAATCACCATGTTTATCTTGATTTGATATTGTTAAAATAAATATGTATGGTCAGTTATCATTTAAGAAATATCCTCTCCTCGTTAAGGAATGCAGATCAAAATTATTCCCTTATTGATGAAGGGGACAAAATCGTCGTGGGAATCTCTGGCGGAAAAGATTCTTTAACGTTGTTATACGCTTTATCTCTTTATGGTCGCTTTGCGAAAAAGAACTTTACTCTTTATCCTGTTTTATTAGATTTAGGCTTCCAAGAAACATATGACTTTCAACCTTTGAAAGATTTTGTTTCTTCCCTTGGATTAGAACTTGAAATCATCGATGCCCGCTTCGTTTATCCTGCACTAGAAAGTCATACCAAACCTGGCAAACATCTTTCTTGTTCCCTATGTTCAAGAATGAAAAAAGCCGCAATGAAGGATGTCGCAGAGAAAAAGAAAGCAAACAAAATAGCCTTCGCCCATCATCAAGACGATCTTTTAGAAACCTTATTTATGAATATCCTCCATTCTGGAAAGGTATCTACTTTCACTCCAAAAATGGTTTGGGAGAAACAAGGGATCACCTTTATTCGTCCTTTATTTAATGTTGAGGAGAAAGAAATTCGTTCCCTTGCAAAAGAGATGGACTTCCCTATCTTAGATTTAGCTTGTCCAGCCAACCACCACACAGAAAGAGAAGATACCAAAGAGTTCTTATCCTCTTTATATAAGAAGAACCCCGACTATAAGAAAAATCTCTTCAAAAGTCTTTTAAATTACGATGGTTTTGAATTACCTTTCTCTTACTTAGAAACAACGATTGAAGAAAATAAAGAGTATTCCTTAAAAAGAATTGTTTCTTCTTTGGAAATGAGAGGGACAAAATTATCTCAAAAGAAGGTAAAAGAAGGAGAAATCGATTTTCTTATCCTCAAAAAACACCAAAAAGTCGGGGAAATCTCTTACCGTATGATACGTAACCACATCTATGAGATATTTAACTTAGATGGAAACAAGGACAGCCAGATTCTAGCAATAAAAGAACTTGTTCATGAAATATCAAAGAAATCCATTCCTGCGACCTTTATCCTTAAAGGAGTAAGGAAAGATGTCGCCGAATCCTCTTCTTTCCAGAAGAAAAAGGATTTCTCTATTCAAGGAATCCATTACATCTATAAGACAAAGAATCTATAAAGTTTGAAATTTTAAGCAAACGGATTTGACATTATTTTTACTTACCATTTACAGGAAGTCGATGTGTTTTTCGTTATGATTAGTAAAAGAGTGACAAATAAATGAAACATAAAACGATTGTAACGAAATATTCTCCTCTAGCAAAGAAAATGGCCGAAACCATCGAAGAAAACAAGTAGCCAAATAAAAAATCCTGTGAATTAATCACAGGATCCCTTTTTTGCGTTTTGAATATCTTCTTCCTCTTTCTTTAGAAGAGAATTGATTCTTTCTTCATCGTCAAACCTTGTATCGTAGACAAAGAGAATATCAGGAACTTTGTAGACATCCATTCTTTTGGCAAGAGAGGAACGCACAAAGCCTTTGCAACGATTCAATTCCTCGATATGTTTCTCAGGATTTTTTGCGCCCATGAAGGAAACATATACTCGAGCAAGGGAATTGTCGCTGTTAATTTCTACGTGGTTCACAGAAGGAAGACCAACCTTAGGGTTTTTTAACTCAAAGGTAAGAATATCCGAGATATTGCGGGTGATAAGCGCTTTAATTCTTCCTTGTCTTTGAGCCATTATTTTTTATCCACCATCTCGTATCCTTCGATGATGTCTCCTTCTTTTAAGTCATTGAAGTTATCGATTGTGAAGCCACATTCATAGCCCTCTTTAACTTCTTTAACGTCATCTTTGAAACGTTTCAAAGACCCTAATTTTCCTTCATAAGTGATGACGCCATCCCTTAAGAGGCGGACTTTCTCACCGGTTTTGATAAGTCCGGAGGTTACATAAGCACCAGCGACTGTACCAACATGGGAGATTTTATAGATATGACGAATCTCTGCTTGTCCGGTAACGTTTTCCACTTTTTCTGCTTTATACATACCTTTCATAAGGTTCGTCATTTCATCGATTAATTCGTAAATGATACGATGTGGTCTGATTTCGACATGGGCTTCAGCGGCTTTTTGAGCGATTCTTGCATCTGGACGAATGTTGAAAGCGTAAATAAGAGCACCAGAGGCTTGAGCTAAAAGGATATCGCTATCGTTAATCGCACCAGCCTGAGCAGCAATGACCTTGATCTTGATTTGATCGTTGGATAATTTCTCAAGAGAGGCTTTCAAAGCTTCCGCCGAACCATCGGTATCCGCTTTGATGATAACGTTGATGTTTTGAATATTTCCGGCGTTAACTAAGTTATTTAAGTCTTCTAAGGACATTGCAGATGTTCCAGCTTGAGCTTTTTCTTTCTTAGCCAAAGCTCTTCTTTCGGCAATTTCACGTGCTTCCCTCTCTGTTGGGAAGGCCATGAAACGGTCACCTGCATTTGGAACAGCGCTTAAGCCTGTAACCGAGACTGGCGTAGATGGGCCAGCGGATTTTAAGACGGTGCCAAATTCGTTAGACATACGGCGGATTTTTCCATAAATTTCGCCAACAACGACATAATCGGAGTTCTTTAAGGTACCATTTTGAACAAGAAGAGTGGCTTTTGGTCCTTCTCCTTTATCTAAATTGGCTTCTAATACCGTACCGATAGCGTAACGATTTGGATTGGCTTTCAATTCCATCATTTCCGCTTTCAAGAGGATGGCTTCAAGAAGGTCATTTAAACCTTGTCCTGTTTTAGCGGAGCATTCCACCATAAGGACATCTCCACCATATTCTTCGCCATAGATATCATGTTGCATAAGTTCCTCTTTTACTCTTTGAGGATTTGCGCCAGGTTTATCCATTTTGTTGATGGCAACAATGATTTGACAATTGGCGGCTTTCGCGTGGTTGATGGCTTCGACGGTTTGTGGCATAACGCCATCATCTGCAGCTACCACAAGCACAACAATATCCGTAACATCAGCACCTCTTGCTCTCATTGCGGTAAAGGCCGCGTGCCCTGGAGTATCGATGATGGTAACTTTTTTGCCGTGGATTTCTTTTTGATAGGCACCGATGGCTTGGGAAATGCCACCCGCCTCACCACCGGCTACATTCGAATGACGGATGGCGTCGATAATAGAGGTTTTGCCATGGTCAACGTGTCCCATGACGGTGACAATTGGGGCTCTTTCTTTTAAATCGGCTGGATCATCTTCGATTTCGAGATCTTCGAAATGTTCTGCATCCACTACTTTTTCTTTCTTGAAATCGTAGTTAAATTCCAAACAAATGGTTCCGATTGTTTCATCGTCTAGCATTTGATTGATCGTAACCATCTTCCCATTCATAAATAAGAATTTGATGATGGCATTAGCAGGAACATTGATGGCTTTAGAAAGCTCCGCGACAGAAAGAGGTTTCGAATAAACGAAAACTCCACCATTTACTTTCGCGTATTCCTCTTTTTTCTTTTGGAATGGACGAGATTCAAAGTTGGCTTGACGGGAAGTGTGTCCCTCATTTTTCTTTGAAGCATATGCATTATTTTTCTTCATGTTTTGCCCCTTTCAATGATTTGCTTACATAGGCTAACGCTGCTTTTTTATCAACGATGCCAATGAAATTGATTTCATCATGTCCTAAGGCATTTCCTAGTTCAGCTGACGTGAAACTATCATCCATAGGTATATGACGAGAAATCACCATTTTTTCAATGGATTTGCTTTGGTTGGAAGTAAGATTATTGGCTTTGACGACAAATCTTACTTTATCGAGGTGAGATAGGAAATCCTCCCCGATAATGGCTCTTCTAGAGACATAGAGGATTCCTAAGAATCCCAAACGTGGATCTTTTTCCATATTCTCCTCCTAAGAAGCTTGCCCACCTTTAAAGGTGGGCATAGCATCATTATTTATTATCGTCGTAGTATTCATCGAAATCGTCGTAATCGATGGAATCATCGTCATTTTGGTCGATTTCGTTTTCTTCTTGCTCGATTTCGGCAAGCTCTTCGTCAGAATAGATTGGCATTGCTTCGCTAGCAGGCACTTCATTTGGAGTGACACGAGCAACTTCGTTATCAGAGATGTTGTGAGGACGTTTGCTCTTACCAAATTTATGGGCGCCTTTCTTATCTTCTTTCTCGTCTTTGCTTTGAGAAAGTTCTTTTTCAAGCTCATCCAAGGTCTTTGTGGTCTTAACTTCGGTCGTTTCAACAGGTTTAACGACCGGAGTTTCTTCCACTTTGACTTCTTCTTTAACTGGAGCTGGGGTTTCTTCCACTGGGGTAGAAACTTTTTCTTCGGTTGGAGCAACTTCAGAAGTAACTGGTGTCTCTTCTAATTCGACATCGTCTTCATTTACTTCAGGAACAACAGGTGTAACTTCTTCTGCTGGCTCATTTGCTTTATTGGCAAGTTCTTCAGCAGAGCGTTTTGCATATTCCTCACGGCTCTTTGTCTTCTTAAGTTCTTCGGCCGTCTTTTCAACTTCTTCAAGTGGAGTGTATTCTAAGCCTTCCTCTTCAGCATCGCTCTTCTTATAAACACGGATATTCCATCCGGTGAGTTTATTGGCTAAAGTGGCATTCGATCCACGTTTTCCGATGGCAACAGCGTATTGCTCATCATCGATAACAACGGCTGCTGTTGGATGAGGAAGAGAGTTTTCATCGATGATTTTGACGCCAAGAACATTGGCTGGGCGCATTGCTTCAGCAATATATAATGGGGTGTAATCGCTATAAGGGATGATATCAATCTTCTCTTTGTATTTGGAATTGCCAAGTTGGGAGACAACCTTTTGAATACGGGTGCCGCCTTGTCCGATGCAAGCGCCGATTGGATCGACGTCTTCGTTAGTGCTAGCAACCGCGACCTTACTTCTTACGCCAGCTCTTCTAGCGATGCCTTTGATAACGACGGTTCCGTCATAGATTTCATGGATTTCTTCTTCAAAGAGCCTCTTTAAGAAGCCTTCGGTGGAACGGGTGGCTTTGATTTGTGGTCCTTTTGGTCCGTGTCCCATATCGTCTTTGGCTTGTTTGACCTCTTCGATATAGACTTTGATGATATCGCCAAGCTTGAAATCTTCATCACCGATTAAATCTTCTTTATAAAGTTCGGTGGTTCCTTTACCGATATTAACGGTAACGGAAGAGCCAGAAACAGCTTCGACAGTGCCAGTAACCAATTCACCAATGTGGTCTTTATAGATTTCATAAAGAACCTCATGCCCCGCTTCGGCAATCTTTTGGGTAAGAACGCTACGGAAGGAGGAGGCGGTTAATTTAGAAAGGGTCTCAAATGGGCAATAGACACGATAGTCTTCGCCAACTTTGAGGTTTTTCTTTTCTTCTTCGATTAAGGAGATTAAGTGTTTCATCTCCTCTTTCTTTGAAGCGTTATTTCTAGATTTCATGAAAGAAAGGTCTTCTTTGATGGAATCAATCTTGTCTTCCGCATCAATTAAGGCATCTTCTTTAGAGATTTCAAGATAGTCATCTTGGACTTCCTCGACGACTTTCTTTAATTGGGCGATGGTAACGTGCCCATTTTCCTCATCGATGTTTACTTCGACTCTTGCGTCGTTGCCACCATGTAAATAACGGGTGTAGGCGATTTGAAGAGCGTCGTGCAAAGCGTTGATGATGGCTTGATGGCTAACGCCTTTGTTATCGGCAATAGCGTTTACAGCCTCTTGGAATTGTTCAACATTCATTGTTTTTTCCTCTTTTAATTAGAATTCAATTGCTAAACGAGCTTTATCAATAGTGTCTCGTTTCAGTATCACTTTTTGGACTCGGGTTTTGTTTTTAATGCCGAGCGTCACTTCATTCTCATTTGCTTCTAGAAGGGTTCCTTCTAAGGTGTTTAACCCTTTGTAAGGATGAGAGAGATGGAAATTGACATAATTTCCAACGTATTTCTCGAGTTTGTCTAAGGAGAGCGGCTTCTCTGCCCCAAGGGACGATACGTCCAATGTATATGGGGATTTGATGGGGTCACTCTCATCGAGTATAGGATTGATGATATTACTTATAGCGACGATGTCATCGAGAGAAATCGGCGAATCTCTGTCAATAAACACATGAAGGGTTAGACCATCTTTATCTTTCGAGAGAGAAACATCTGCAAGGGTGTATCCTTCCTTCTCTAGGGTGGGTTCTAATGCTTCTTTAACGTCATCGATTTCTTTCATTTTTTCCTCCTAAATAAACAAAAAGGTGGCTCCGTAAGGAAACCACTCAAGAAATATGAGCGTTGTAGAGCCTCATCGAGGATCATCTACATGAATGATTATCAAGCATTCTTCGTCTCTTTTCAAGAGAAAAACAATATTAAATCGAAGTTTTTCTAGAAATGTTTGGAGAACTAATGCGAAACGGAGTGTTCCTCTTTCAATGCGATAATTGTTTGGCGGACGTTTTCGCATATTTTTTTCAAATTTCGGCAGTTTTGCAGTCGACTATCACTTTTGCCGAAAGTAAGATGTATATCATTTTCAAAAGGTAAGTGTTATGGATATAACGAGAGCAGTAAAACAACCAAAGAATCTCTTAAAAATAAAAGGGACTGATATTTTTAATATCAATCCTATTGTTTCAATATGTCTAGAAACACAAAATTTAATACAATTTCGTACCCATTCATAAAAGTTCATGCCCTAGAACTATTTTGTTGCGATACTAGATTGTCATTTCAATCCTTTACACCATACTTATCAATGTTATCCTTTGAATAATACATTAACATTTCATTTGAAAAAATCATTTCACAAATTCATTTTATGTTTCATCGATAACCTCCCAATATCCACCTTTGTCTGGGCCTTGATGCTTGATTATTCCTTTTTCTTGCAATTTATTTAAGTGATGTCTAATGCTTCCTTCGGTCTTATTTAAAATTAACGCAAGATCTTTCCTTGAGATTTTGCCATTACTTTTTAGTATTTCAATGATCTCTTTATCAATGTTTTCTGGTTGTTTACTGTCATTTTTTCTGGTAGTAGCAGTCTTAAAACCATCGCGATTAAACGGAATAACCACGTTGATATAAAAATCAGAAAAAATATAAGCGTCTTCTCCATAAACCTTTACAACCGATGGCACTCCATGTCCACTTTCTTCTGCAAAATTACAAGCTCTAAAGATATCAAACAATTGTTTATTAACTGGTTCACTTTTTCCTCTTAAAAATTGTTCTTTTGTTAAAGTCTTTGGAATGCCTCCAAAAGATTCAATTTCTAATCTATCCCTATAAACATAAATGCCTGGGTGATTGCTTTCGCTCCACTTATTATGTACGCATGCATTTATCCAAGCTTGTTCAAACGCTTCAGTATCAAACATTTTCATTTCTTTTCTAGGCGTAGTTTCCAAATTTATAAACGTTTGATTGATTGAGTTAATATAATTCTTTGCCTGTTCCATAGCTAATAGCAAGCATTTTCCGCCAAATTCTTCTCGACTTAAATATTGGGTCTTATCATTAGATGAGAATGTGGCAACATTAATAACAATATCGTTTTTATCAGATAATATTTCAGCTAGATAATTATATTCACCATTCTTTGTTAATAGATGATAATTATCTAAAAATGTATTTTCTGAAATGTGGTTATCATTGGATAGAAGATAATTCTTAAGAATCTTAAAAGTTAAATCTTTTTTCCTTGAAGGAATATCTATTATATTTTGTTCATGAATCCGTAAAGATTTAATAAATCTATCCTGAATTTCTTCAGGTAGTAGGCTTTTGCAAGATGAGCCAATACGAACATAGCAACCAGCTTCAGACATACCATACTTTTTAATATAAAATAGTTGATTGCCTTTCTTTACCTCAATTTTAATAATATTCTTTCCTTCAAGTGTTTCGTGATATTGATTCACAAACGAAACGCATCTTGGTGAAATTTGATCTGTTATGATATCAGATATTTTTCTCATGTTTTCGTCGATGTTATTCACCCCAATGACTTCGCGGTTGTTTTTTATACCTAAATAAATAGTGCCACCATCTGTATTCAAAAACGCGACAATCTCCTTGACTAAGGAACTATTTAAAATTTCTTTTAATTCTATATTATTATCCTCATCAACAAACATATTCACATCCTCCTACGATTAAATCGTATCGCAAAAACAACCAGAAAAACAACCAGAAAACAACCAGAAATTTTTATTAATGAGACACTTAGCAAATATAATATTCGTGTTTTTGATTATGAACACATGCTTTTTATTATTGTTGGTTCATGTTTTTCATAAAAAACATCTCTATCAAATAGAGCAAAGAAAAAAGTGCTACTTTTCCTAAATTTTACCGATTTATGCCTAAAACAAGCAAAATAGGTCTTAAATATGAAAAAAGGACTGATATTTTTTAATATCAATCCTATTGTTTCAATATGGTGCCCCGCCGCAGAGTCGAACTACGGATTGAACCTTACCATGGTTCCGTTATACCGTTTAACTAGCGGGGCAGTGCTGCATTAACAGCGAGAATGATTATAGAAAATCCTTTTCATCTATGCAAGAGAAAACCTCTATTTTAAAGAGAAAACCCTCCTAACTCGCATTAGGAAGGTATTTTCACTCTTCTAGAAGCTCGCCAAGAAGATCATAAACCCCTGCTTTAAGGATTTTGACTTTGACAATATCCCCTTCTTTGAGGGTTTTATTGGAATGGAAGAAGATATTTCCATCAATGCCATCTGGGGCGTTCCAATAAGAACGAAGGGAATACATCTTTTTCATCTCATCGTATCCCGTAACAAGCCCTTCCATTATTTCCCCTACTCGCTCTTTATTGAGGGAAAAAGAAATTTGACGTTGTTCTTCCATTAACTCATCGTAACGAGTTTTTTTGACCTTTTCAGGTATTTGGTTTTTCCGTTTATAAGCGGCTGTTCCTTCTTCACGGGAATAGGTGAAAACCCCAAGGTGATCAAAACGAACCTCTTTAATGAAGGAAAGAGTTTCTTGATGGTCCTCTTCCGTTTCGTTAGGGAAGCCAGCGATGAGGGTTGTTCTAAGAACCGCTTTAGGCATTCTTTCACGAATCTTGGCGAATAATTCCCTCATATCTTGAACCGTTCCATGACGATTCATCTCTTTTAAGACATGATCGGAAGCACATTGAATCGGGACATCAAAATAAGGCGCGATGGATTTGCTTGATGCAATAAAATCAAGTTCTTCATCGGTTACTTCTTCGGGATAAAGATAGAGAAGACGGATGGAATAGAAGCCTAAAGCGTCTAGCGCTTTCATTAAATCCAGCATATTTGGCTTATGCTCTGGAAAATCCTTGCCATAATGCATCGGGTCTTGAGAAACAAGGGAGATTTCCTTGATTCCTTCTTCTTTTAAGTTCTTTGCTTCGGTAAGAATTTCCTCGAATGGACGGGATTTCATCCTTCCACGGATATAAGGAATAGCACAAAAAGCGCACATGTTATCGCACCCATCGGAGATACGAAGATAGGCGGAATAAGAGGAGGTCGAAATAACCCTTCTTAAAGGAGAGATTGGTAATAAATCTTTTTCTCCAATGAGTTCGCCGATTTTGTTATGAAGGATGGAATATTCTTTTAAAGGCACCCAAAGATCCACTTCAGGGATGGCTTCTTTTAATTCCTCCATGTTTCTTTCGACAAAGCAACCAACCGCCACAAGCTTGGCATCGTATTTTGCCATTTCTAAGATGGTATCGATCGCTTCTTTCTTTGCCGCTTCGATAAAGCCGCACGTATTGACGATAATCAAATCAGCATCTTTTGGGGAGGTGCTTAAGGTGTATGAGGTTAAAGGGAACATCGCTAAAATCATCTCGGAATCAACGAGATTTTTAGCGCATCCTAAGGAAACTAAACAAACTTTCTTCATCGTTATTTCTCTTCGTGAGCGCCTTCTTCTGGAATAGAGACTTCAAGAATATTCTTCTTTGGGTAATATTTTTTCATTCCTTCCATGAAAACGTCATATTCTTCATCAGGAACAAAGCAAATGATCGATCCTGCTAATCCGCCACCCATAACTCTTGCCGAGCCACGTTTTAAGAAAAGGGAGGCTCTTTCTACGGCTTCAAGCGGGGAATTTTGGTAATTTCTTCGAATCATGACGTTATGAAGAAGAGCCATTTGGGAAAGCTCACTTTCTTTCTCTAACTCTAAGAACCAATCGAAATTTCCTTTTTCAAAGGCTTTTTTCGCTCTTTGAACCCTTTGATCTTCGCCCACATAATGGAGAGCTCTAAGTCTTGCACGTTCCTCCATCATGACCACGTGGATCTTTTGATAGAATTCCTCAAGAGGAACTTCCGAAAGGACTTCTTTATGGAAGACGTTTTTAGCAACATCTTTCATATCTTTTGGCATTTCGGAATATAAATCCGAAAGTCCAGCATGGGAAGAGCCAGGATTGACTAAAACAATTTTTAGTGGCCATTTTGGGAAAGGCAAAGGTTCAATAATAGGATTCGCTAAATCAGAAAAGTCTAGATAACAAACTCCACCAAAGGAGGAACCGCATTGGTCAAGAAGGCCACTGGCTTTGCCAAAATAGACATTTTCAGCATATTGACCAATCTTGGCTTTCTCAATTTTAGAGACTTTTCCTTGGTTATAGAGAGCATTCTCTACTTCCGCGACATAAAGTTCGAAAGCAGCGCTAGAGGAAACCCCTGCTCCTTTATAGATATCGGAAATAATCGCGGAATCAAAACCACCAATTTCATATCCGAAATTCTGTAAGCCTTTTAAGACGCCTTTGACAAGGGAGATAGGACGGCCCATCTCTTCTTTTTTTACATCGAGTTCGTGAATGTTCACTTCAAAAGAGCCATATCCCTCAGAATAGAAACGGATAATATCATCATCTCTTTCTTTAACGGCACCTTTAATGCCTTGAGAACAGGTTGCAACGATGCAATGCCCTCTTTGATGGTCGGTATGATTGCCAATGATTTCTAATCTTCCATAAGACAAGAAATGTCTCGTTGGTTCGAAAAAATATTCTTTTTCGAAGATTTTATCGATCTGACGAAATTTGTTCATAATTATTCTCCAAATACATGTTTCAAGAATTTATGGAATCCTGCACGTCCTTTTTCGTTGTCTTTAAATACGGCAACGTTTCGCAAGATATTTTGACAAACGGAGTTGATATAGCTTTCTGGTGTTTCACCATCTTGAATCGCCGAAATCATGTCTTCAAAATCTTTCATATCAGGGAATTTAGCAAGGTATTCTTCTTTTGGTAAAAGAGCGGATTGTTTTGCTTCCTCGATTTGTCTTTTTAAACGGGCTGGCAAAATGAATAAACCGGCAGCCTCAATTAAGCCAATGCCTTCTTTTTTAATAGAGAAGTATTCTGGATGAGCGTGGAAGATGCCGTCAGGATATTCTTCATTTGTGCGATTATTTCTTAAAAGGAGATAAAGGTTATAAACCCCATCTTTTTTCCTAGAAATAAGTGTCAAAGCGTTATGTCTTACTCCGTTTTCATTGCCAATGATGTCATTTTCTATATCGTTATAAGGCAGCCATTTATCTAAGATAGAATCTGCCAAAGAGATGACATCTTCTTTATCTTTTCCTTCAATTCTTAAGGCGGTGACATAGAAATCCAGGATGGAGACTTTGCTGCCTTTGGAAGATAGATAGACTTCTTCTTTATTCTTGGCTTGGAAGATAGGAAGGCAAGGAAGACCGCCTTGGAAATGCTCATGATCAAGAATGGAGCCGCCAACGATAGGAAGATCAGAGTTCGAGCCCATAAAGAAGGATGGGAATAAATCAACGAAATCAAGCAATCTAACAAAAGTTTGATGCTCAATCTTCATTGGAACGTGCTCATCTTTGAAACAGATGCAATGTTTCGCAAAATAACCATACGGGGAATATTGAAGATACCATTTTTCGTTTGCTAAAGTTAGAGGCACAAAACGAATTGTGCTTCGAGCTGGATGCTTAGCATCCCCATAAAAGCCAAGATTATCATGGCAAAGACGGCATTTAGGATAATCGCTAGAGACTTTGGTCAAGAGCTTAGCGATGTCTTTGTTATTTTTCTCAGGTTTTGAGAGATTAATCGTAATCTTAAGAGATGGTCCATCTTTAAAAGAAGCGTCCCATTCGAGGTTTTGCTCCACTTTGGTTTTTTGGAAATAGCCATTACGAATGGAAAGTTCATAAAGATAATCCAAAGCGGCTAAATCATTTTTCTTAGCCAATTCAAAGAATTTCTCATTCACCTTAGAAGGAGTTGGAGAAAGAAGACCGAGAACGAAGTCCGCTTTCAAGAAAGCCTCTTCCGGAGTCATATCCTCTTCTTTTGTCTCATAGTCGATGATTTCTTGAATCAAAGAATCCGGAACCTCTAAAGAAGAAATTCTCTTCTCATCGATTTCCCCTTCGTAAGGCGTTTCTTTCTTAAAAAGATGGAGAAGGATGTTCTTAAAATAAACTTCGTCTTCCTTGTCTAATGCAAGGTGGCTTTTCGCATAACAAAGGAGTTCTTTTATTGTTTTTTCAATCATTTTAGTTATCCTTTCTTTCAAATTCATAGGCGATGAAGTTCCGTTGAGCTTCATTCTTTTTCACCATCATACGTGGGAAATCTAGCGCCTCATATTGAGGTTCAATGGCGATGGAAGAGTGTTTCTCTTGGATGTTTCCATTGTTCATTTCCATGCCAAATGGAGGACAATTGCTTGTAAAGATGACAACATCATCATAAGAAGAGTAGATATTCACTTTGTAGTTTTTATTTTCTAAGACAATGTGTGGCGTTTCTTTGTTACGATCAAGTTTATGGAAGGCTGTATCTAACCCTCCAAGTTTGGAGAAATATTCGTTTTCGATGACTTTGCCAATCTGTTTTCCTTCTCTTAAGTCCATAAAGGAAGGAATCTTGACATATTTATCTGGAATTAATTCATCATCGTAGGTAAGAATTTCATCCGCGTCGATAGTAAGATTATGCTCAAGAATATTCTTTTCTCCACCAAGGTCAAAATACGTATGAACGGTAATATCCATTGGGGTATCTTGATTAGCTTGGGATTTAAATTCGATACGGAGGGTGTTTGTTTTTTCATAAACGATATAGCGAACACGGAGGGTAACCTCACCTGGGAAGCCTTGATCTCCATCAGGGGAATCGTAATAGAAATCAACGTGTGCACTATCTTTTTCTTGAGCAATATCCGTTTTGAATTGTTGGTAAGAGAAACCTCCTACTCCTCCATGAAGGGTGTTTCCCCTTTCATTTTGAGAGATTTGATAGGTTTTTCCATTGAAAGAGAGTTTGCCTTTTTGAATTCTGCCAGCGATTCTACCAATGCATTTACCATGGTAAGCATCGCCCTTCATCCATTCTTCGTAGTCTTTTAATCCCGTAAGCATTGGTTGGCCATCGATTTTGATTTGATAGATGCCAGCGCCATAATCGCATAAGGTGACTTCCATCCCCGTTTCATTTTTTAGGGTGAAGAAATTCATTCCTTTTACTTGTTTGTTTTCAATGATCATATGCTTAACTCCTTTAATATTTCCTCAAGTTCTTTTTGATTCATTTCTTTAGGCACGGGGTAAAGAGGATTGGCCTCTTTAGCAGCGTGTTTTGCTAAGTAAGGTATGTCTTTTTCTTGAATGATGTTTCCGAAGGTTTTTGGAATATTTAGTTTTTCCTTCAGCTCTTCGATACATTCAATAACAGCGGTATCTTTCTTTTGCTTATCAAGATTTAATATCTCCGCTAAATAGGATAACTTTTTTGAAGCTTTTTTCCCATATTTTCTTAACAAATGAGGCAAAAGCACAGCGTTAGCGTAACCATGGGGGATATTGTATTCTCCTCCTAAGGAATGGGCTAAAGCGTGAACGTATCCAACATAGGAGCGAGTGAAGGAAATACCCGCTAAATACGATGCTTTAAGCATGTTTTCTCTAGCCACATCATCGTTTGGATTTTGATAGAAAGGAAGAAGAGAAGCGTGAATTAAAAGAATGGCTTCAAGGGCTGCTTCCTTGGTTTTATTAGTTAAGGCGTGCCCTAAATACGCTTCTAAGGCATGAGTTAAGGCGTCCATCCCTGTATTGGCGATAATTCTAGGAGGAAGGCTTCTAAGAAGTTCATCATCCAAAACGACAACTTGAGGCAAAAGCTTTGGTGAATTAATCGCGAATTTATCTTTCTTTGAAGGGTTGGTAACAACAGAAGCAATGGTCGCTTCCGAGCCACTTCCGGCTGTGGTAGGAATAGCAATAAGCATTAGGAATCTTTTTCTTACCTTTAGAAGACCACGCATCTTCAATAATTTCTTTTTAGGATTTGCTAGCATTGCTCCGACGGCTTTAGCGGTATCGATAACGGACCCACCACCGATAGCAAGTAAGGCGTCTACTCCCTTTTCTTTGGCTTCTTTGGCTGCCTTTTCAATGACTGGTGTTTCAGGGTTTTGCTTTACTTCCTTAAACTCGATTAACGGAAAGCCTTTTTCTTTTAGCAAGGAAACAAATTTCTGATAATGCGAGGTTTTTGAAACGCTATTAGAAACAAAAATGAAGGGCTTTTGGATTCCTTTTTTCTCTAAAAAGGCAGGAATTTCTAGCAAAGAAGAATTCCCTTGCAAGACTTCTTGCTTAGGGAAAGACAAAAAAGGCATAGCAATTTTGTTTAAGAAGAATTGATAAATACGACAATAAGCAATTTCAAGAATGTTCATAATCATAAGAAAGGTGCGATAAGACGCAAAATGCCCCAAAGGAACTTCTTTCTTTTCCTCCATTTTAGCCAAGTCGTATACGATATCTCCTCACTACGAAGGAAAGTTTTTTGGAAATCGTTTTTAATTTCTTTAGAAATATTCTCTCCAATAAGTAACGTTCCGTTTTCTGAGTGAAGATAAAGAGAGCGATAGTCAAGATTAATGGTTCCAACGGTTGACACCATATCATCGGAAACAAAGGTTTTCGCATGGATGAATCCTTCTTTGAATTCATAGATTTTAACGCCTGCTTTCAAAAGAGTCCCATAATAAGATCTCGTTAATTGGTATACTGCTTTCTTATCTGGAATGCCTGGGGTGATGATTCTAACATCAACGCCAGATAATGCTGCCATAACAAGCGAAGATATCACTTTTTCGGTAGGAATAAGATAGGGGGTCATGATATAAACGTAGGACGAAGCGTTATTGATAATCGAAAGATAGGCGCCTTCTCCTGCTGGATGGTCCGCATAAGGAACATCACCATAAGGGAGCACGAGAGTGTCATTTTTTAGATATTTGTCTTCTTCTGGAAGATAGGTAATCGGTCGATAATAGGCATAATCGATAACGTTTTTCGGATCGAAATTGGTATTCCAAGTGGCTAAGAAAAGTAAGGTGTAGCCATAAACGGCTTCCCCTTCAACACGGATGGCGTTATCTTTCCAAACCCCAAAACGATTCTTGATGTTGATATATTCATCCGCTAAATTGACTCCGCCCGTATAGGCAATATAGCCATCGATAACCATGATCTTTCGGTGATCTCTTTGGGAATAACGGATATCGATGAAAGGGCGGATTTTTCCATATACTCTTGCTTTGATGCCTACTTTTTCAAGCTCTTTATCGTATAAAACAGGTGTTGAAGCAATATTCCCCACATCATCCCAAATGACACGGACATCCACTCCTTCTTTGACTTTCTTCTCCAGAATTGCAAGGATTTCATCCCACATCTTCCCTGGGGTAATAATGAAATATTCAATAAAGATATAATGTTTGGCTTTCTTTAAATCTTCGAGCATTTTAGGGAACATATCTTCCCCAAACGGGAAATAAGAAAGTTCACTTTTTCCATAGAGAACGGCATCGGTTGCACTCTCAAGGTATCTAGCTACCCGGTAACCAGAAGAGCTTCTTTCTTTGGCTAATTGATCAACGTCTTCATTTCTTTCGGCCTTCGAAACGATAGAAAAATAATCATGGAAATATTTATTCTGTCTTTTTGTGCGGTATTTATGAGCAAAAAGAGCGTATAAAAGAGGGCCAATAATTGGCAACATACCAACGATAAATAGCCAGGAAATCTTATAGGAAGATTCCGAATCCCCTAGAACGATCATGATGCCAAAAAGGAAATTCAAAATGAGGAAAAAGATAAGAAAGCTTAAGGCAGCCGGTCCATTTAGGGTGTCGGTAAACCAAACAATAAAAAGCCAAACAAGGAGGCCAAATTGCAAAACAACTGTTAGATAAATAACCAGTTTTTGCCAGAATCCTCTACGAAAAAATCCCATACACCATTATTGTATGGGATATTCTATTTTTTGTGAACCTTCTCTAAAGAGAAGAAAGACGTTCTTCTCACCAATTAAGGGAAATACAGGAAGCGTGTCTTCTAAAGATAGAAACGCTCTACTTTGAGAAAAGAGGGGACATATATTTCATTTTCTCCCCTACTTTTCCTCCATCATGAGTAAAAGAGTTGACCCATGTATGAATTTCTTTCTTTTTATCTTCCCCTTGAATCTCTTTTTCTAAAAGAGGCAGGATATGAAGATAATCCTCGTAAGCGTTCTTTTCTAGGTCTAAGAATGATTCGTTTCTTTCTTTTCCAGAGAAAGGATCAGGCCAAGAGGAATGTTTTTCATTAAGGAAATCGATATCCCCATAGGTCTTTTTAAGATTCCTTGGGTAATTTAAGGAATAGGCCATGGATTCTTTGCCGAAAAAGGAAGTAAACATTCTCTTGAAATAATGAGGCTTATTCACGAATTTCATGACAGACATATAGTCTTTTACCGATTTGAAATAAGAGTCCTTTTCTAAGAAAGGATATTCATCGGTTAAAAGATTGACTTCATAGAACATCTCACTGATTTTCAAGAGTTCTTCATCCTTTATTGAAGTAAAGCAATAGGATACGTCTTCTTTCCAGGAACCATCTCTTTCCCCAAGGATTTTATCAATCGCGGATTCCGTTTTGGTATGACACGAAGAATAGAAATGGGACAATTTGGTATCATCGGAAAAGCCTGTTTTAGAGAAGATATAAGGGTGGCAATTTCGATCAAGGACATAATGAAGGAAAAGCCCTTTAATAAAGGAGAATAAAAGGTCTTTATCCTCGTTTTTGCTCGCGTATTCAAGCATGGCAACATAGATATTTGTAATATCTTCATGATGAAGGCCAATACCAAAATGATTGATATCTAGCCGATTATCGCGATTCTTTCTTTTCCAAGGAAGTTGCCCGAAAAAGAAGAATGGGTCAGGGCCTTGGGAAGCAAGAATAAAGGCCTCTGGATAAGGATTATCTTTTTCGAGATGTTCCTTAGCAAAGAGGTAATGCGTATTAATTGCAGGCATTAATCTTCTCCATCAAAGGCTTCAAAGCCTTTCTTTACGACAATGTTCTCTCTCTTAATGGATTTGACGAAAACGAAGATAGCGGCTGCAATACCTAAACATACAAGCGCATATAAAGGCAAGAAAGAGAAATCAAAGCCAGGGATTAATAATAAGGACCCTAAAGCAATAGGAGTAACGGTTTGAGCAGCCATTGAGGAAGCATAGTAATACCCCGTGAAAGCGCCAATCTTCTTTGAAGAGCAAAGTTCTACGACCATTGGGAAGGAATTTAAGTGCACTAAGGACATACCAAAGCCTTTCACAAACCAAACAATGTAGATAATGATTGGAAAGGAACCGGAAGCGGCAGATTCTTTTAAAACCGTGAAGTTCATAATGAGCCAAACCGCATAAGATAGCAAGGAAACGCTTAAACCACTGAAAATAGTCCATTTTCTTCCAAGCTTTTCAGCAATATAGCCACCAATGGCAAAGCCAAGAACAGAGCCAATCCCACCAACAATGGTATTAATCATATTGCTAGAGGATGAAGCACCAAGATAATAGATGGTGTAGTTACCCATAAAGGTACCAATGCCATTATCCGCCATAAACCAGAAGAATTCAGCGAAAAGAATTAAGAAAAGCATACGTTTATTCGCTTTACTTAATGGTTTATCATCATCGACTTTATCTTCGGTCGCAGAGGCTTCTTCTCCACGAGCGAGCTCATCTTTCATTTCCTCTTCGATTTTGTTTTCTTTGATGCAAATAAAGAGAACAACCGCGGAAATAAGCATTAATGCGGATGCAACAAGGAAAGGAATCTCTATCGCCCAGATATTATGGTATGCCCAAGTATGAGCCGCTAAAGAACCATCCGAGGTTTTCTTTGATCCAAGATATTCGGACATCACGAAGAAAATACCTACAATCGTCGCAAAAGCCCCACCGATATAGCCCATGATATTGATAATGCCATTCGCCTTAGAACGTAATGGTTTTGGAGTGATATCTGGCATTAAAGCAACTGCAGGATTACGGTACATCATCAT
This sequence comes from Escherichia coli, assembly GCA_963630675.1. Classification (GTDB taxonomy): domain Bacteria; phylum Bacillota_I; class Bacilli_A; order RFN20; family CAG-826; genus UBA4951. The sequence goes on along the minus strand of CAVGNR010000002.1, from coordinate 42,524 downwards.
AAAGATGACAACGATTGCCATCATAGAGATCGTTCCAACAAGGTTGTTAAAATGATAGAAAAGAGGGATAAATGGGAAGGCTACGGCACAAACGAAAGTGCCAACTAAGATATAAGGCATTCTTTTTCCGATCTTCGTATGGGTCTTATCAGAAAGATGGCCGAAAATAGGCAAAAGAATTAAGGCGGCAAGGTTATCCATCGCCATAATGACTCCAACAAGATATTGGAGGGAACGAACTTGTTCATCGGTTGCAAATTCTGTGCTTACGCCATACATCGCCTTCAAGAAAAGGTCGGTAAGGATGGTCGGGCACCAAGAATCGTAGACTTGCCAAAGTAACAAGATCCCAAAGAAGGCGAAGCCAATGAGACAGGTTCGCTTGATGTTGAGTTTGAAAGGTGCAGCCGTGTTGGATGAAACTTTTGCTTCTTCCGTCGTAGGCGCGGTTTTATTTTCCATATGCTTATCTAATGTAGCATATTTTTAGAAATCTAGGAACAGCAAATCGGTATATAGGTAAGAAGAAAAGGGCCAATTAGATGTTTTTAAGCCAGGCGTCTATTTCTTTAAAGCAAGTCTCATCAGTCTTGAAAGAATACTTGAAACCATTGATGATTTTCATCTTTCTTGTGGAGGCGAAATCCGTGATGTTTCTAACCCCTTCTCCACTCCAGCCATAATCACCAAAGGCGGCAAATTTCTTGTTAGTGAAGAACGGAATTGGTTTACTAAGCAACAAGTCATAGAAGAAAGAGATAGCGTCATTAACCACAGTTGGTGTGCCAAAAAGGAGGGTTCCGGAAATTCTTATTTCCTCTAAGATCTTTGACTTTTTATCCGTGTAATTCAAAGCGTCGATATAGAAAGAAGACACATGTCTTCCCTCTTTTTCTAGTTCTTCTTGGATGTATTCTGCCATCTTTTTGGTATAGCCATAGCAGGAAGCGTATACCAAAGTCACATGGTTATTATCTAAGAGAGGTAAACTTTTTCTCGCATCCTCTTCAAAATAAGAAATAACATCTTGGACGTTCTTATCAATAACAGGTCCATGTCCGGTTAATAACCTGGAGATATCTAGTTTCTTAACTCTGTCTACCGCTTGAAGAGCAAAGGATGCAAAAGGAGACATGATGCAGTCGAAATAATAGTCGAAAGATTCATGATATTCTTGCATGTCTTTAACTTGAGAGAACAGGACGTCGTCAAACGCATAATGGGTGCCAAAGGCATCACAAGTAGCCAAAGCTTTTTCTTCTTTAATATAGGTAAAAAGAACATCCGGCCAATGCAAGAACATTCCTGAAACAAATTGGAGAGTATATTGCCCTACTTTGAGCTCTTTATTCGGCCCCATGGGCAGGCTTTTGAATGAGAAACGAAGAATGTTTTTTTAGATTGTTCATTCCTGCCAAGGATGCAATCACTGTGATATTCGGATTCTTCTTTAATAAGGCTTTAATCGCACCGGAATGATCTGGCTCGGTGTGAGCCACAACAAGATATTTGATGTCTTTGAAATCCGTCAAAGAGGATATATGGGTTAAGTATTCTTCTTCAAAGCCCGCTTTATTGCCTTCAAAAATCACAACGCCTTCGCTTGTTTTAAGAAGGTAAGAATTATAGGATGTTCCGTATTTTAGGGGCATCACACTGTCGAAGACTTTTAAGGAATGGTCGATACAGCCCACATAATATAAATTTTCTTTTAATTGGAGTGTTTTCATTTGAATCACCTCAAATAAGTATTTTAGCAAGAAGAAAATTTTTTGATAAATGGAACGCTCTAGAAGGAAGATATATCAATCCTCTATTTCTTCGTAATAATAGGAATAATCAATGCCTTTTCAGAAGATTTCACGATTGTGAATATCCTTCGTTAACGTACTTTTTTAAAGAGAACATTTCTATATGCAAAAGTTCTCTCCGTCACTATGAAATGTTATTTTGACTAGCCTATATCGAAAATTATTTTACAGTCCAAACCTTGTTGCTGGTTTCCCGAACTATTCCCCAAATTCTCCTCAAACTGCCCAAACATAAACGAAACGTTTTCGTCCTATTCAAAAACCAAAGATAAAAATGCTTAAAAATCGAAAACAAAGATTCAGTAAAAAACTAAAATAGCGGATGCTTGGTACTTGCCATTTTGTTTATTTTTGTGTCTACGTGTTGAGAGTTTTTTGAAAAACAGATTATAAAATCAGTTGTCATAAATTTGAGGACAACTGAAAGGATAATTACGATGGCCACTAATCTTTTAAGCATCCAATTGGAATAACGAAAACTCCATCTTCTCTTTGATAGGCGTAATCCGTTCCCGTAACAACTATCTTTAAGTCAGGAAGTCTTAAAGGACATTCTTTTTCTTTCTTATTATGTTCTTTAATGAGTTTCTCTATTTCGCAAAGATGAGAAGCACCTTCGTTGATTTCTTTATCGCCTAGTTTAAATTCCAATAAAGCGTACCTGCCATCTTTTAAGTGAAGAACGCCATCCGCTTCCAAATCATAACGATCATGATAATAAGACATTTGACCATTCATTTTAGCGGAATAGACTTTCAAATCTCTGATGCATAGGCACTCAAATAAGAAACCTAAAGTCTTAAAGTCCGTGTTGAAATATTCTGGGGATAAGCCAAGAGGCCGCTACGGCAAGGGAAGGATCAATAAGATTTCTTTTTTCACCAGCTCGGATAGCACTTTTAGAGCGAATAGAAGGACACCATGCTGGTATATTCTCGATGATGTAGAGTTTTTCTAACGCCTCTATATAGTCGTAAAAAGTACTTTTGACCATATCAGTCGTCGAAACGACGTCACCAAACAAAGTTTTTGATGTCGCCAAAGTACAGATATTTCTTGCGTAAGATCGCAATATTTTTTCAGCCCATAAAGGGTTTCTTTTTACTCCATCAATCCGAGAAATATCTCTATAGCAAGTTTGATAAAGTAAGTCATTGGCTATTTCCAATTGAGATTCAGGAGTTTTGTTAAACAAAGATCTTGGCCAACCACCCCTGCAAATGGCGAAAATCAATCGGTCAAACGTTAGATCGGATTTTGCATCAGGAAGTTTCTTGGTGTTGAAAAGTTCGAGTAAAGAGATTTGCCCATTAGATTCACCACTTTCATACAAGCTCATCGGATACATTTTCAGAGTAGATATCCTCATCGTCCCTGTATGAGGAATTACGACATCACTCGAAAAGGAACCCGTTAAAAGATAAAGTCCGGATTCGTTTCGGTCATCAATGGATTTTCTAATCGCGCCCCATATTTTTGGTGCGTCTTGCCATTCATCAAATAAGCGTGGATTTTCTCCGATGAGTAATCTTGAAGGGGCAGTATCCGCCACAGCCAAGTATTGTTCTCTTTTATCTTCATCTTGAAATTCAATAACGCTTTTTGCTTTTTGCTTAGCACTTGTGGTCTTTCCACATCCTTTAGGCCCAACAATTAACGTTCCGCCAAAGGACTGAAGCTTTAAGTCTAATAGGTCATCTATGATTCTTTTCTTGTAATTTGCCATATTTAATCCAGGAAATTCTCGCATTCTTCTATTCATTATTCGATTATAATCGCACACTTTTGCGCTGTTTCTTCAAACACCTTTGCGCATTTTTATCAAACACTTTTGCGGTAAATGGAAAACAACGGAAAAACTGTCATTCCATTATCTAATAAAATTATGCAGGATTTTCTTGCTATAGGACGTTAATACATGCCAATAGAAATATTAACGTTATCCACAAAGGCGAGCTTATTCTTCCAAAGAATCTTCGAAAAGACATCTCTCTTCTTCCAGGAGATAAGCTTATTGCCTATTGGTCCAATGGATGGATCGCCTTGAAAAAGCTTGAATTGCAACTCGAAACAAGTTTCGAAGAAGAGGTTGATGAAACCGTAGCTTTTGCAAAGGAAACAGGCATTAAAAAGCAAGATATTGTCGATGCCATTAAGAAATATCGTGCCAAGGAAAAGGCAAGATAAGAAAAGACCCATCTTTTAAGGATAGGCCATGTGTTTCCTTTAAGCTTTATTGATATGTTTTGGATTGGTGCAAGGCGGATTCCATTCTAAGCCTTCTTCTTTTAAGAAACGGCGTTTTAAGGAATTGAATTTTTGTTCGCTGAATTCTTGGGGATTTTCTTGAAAATAGTCCGCGAGTTTATGGTTTATTTTATCGATAAGACGAACATAGAAAGGATTGCTTTCAATCGTATCGAAAATGATATAGGGTTCCTCTTCTTCTAAGGCAAAGAGTTCTTTTCCAACATCTTTCCCAAATTGAAGGATAAGCTCTTCGTAGGTGGGGAATTCTTCTTTTCTTTCTTCTTCTGGGAAACGGAAAACAAGAGCAATCACGTCTTTCTTTAAGGCAATGGCTTCGTCTCTTCTTCCAATCTTGGAGGCAAGGAAAGATGCTTCCTTTAAGCAAGCAATCTCTTTTCGAACATCTTCGATGGTTTGAAAATCCATTGCTAGATCTTTATAGAAAGAGAATTTATCTTCCGGGAAGGTGTCAATCTTTTGAAGAAGGAAATAGGCTTCATTTAAGGCTTCTCTCCCGAGATAGGTTTTTCCATCAATCTTTAGGGATTCAAAATAAAGAAGATCAAGATTTAGCATATCTTGTGGGGATAAAGGATAATGTTGCCTTAATATCTCATTACGGAAAGAAAGAATGATGGGTGAATAGTTTTTCGAACGGTCTTCTAGAACTTTTTTAGATAAGAAAGAATAGTTTTCTTCTAAGTTATCTTTCGTGATTTTGTCGTTATTTTTCATACGTTAATTATCTTCCAATCTTTCAGAAAAAGCCACCCGGAGGTGGCTTTCCCTGAGAAAGGAGTCATAAAGGGATAATTTGTTTTATTTTTTCTTGCCTAAGAAATCAAATGCGGCAGGAAGGATTGCAACCACACCGGCGAATAAGCACATGATTCCACCGACAATCCAGCCAGCGCCAAGGGTCCAGTTATCTAACTTGACGTTGCCGTTTTGTGCTCCGACAAAACAAGGAAGTTCGATGAATAAGAAGATACCTGCGACAATAAGAGCAAGGACAGATACTAAGTTAAGGATGCCTGCAACCTTATCAAGCGTATGAATCTTAAGTAATGGTAAGATAAAACCAGCAAGTAAGATAATCATTGCCACAAGGATAAGAATGAAAGCAATGACGGCAGACCAGGTGGCGTTATAAGTCGCACTAACTGTGCCTAATGGGCCAAGGTTAAGTGAAGCAACCACTCCACCAAAGGTGCCTAAGATGCCACTAATGGCAGCTTCGGTATGTTCTCCATGATATTCTAAGCTATTGGTGCTTAGCATTAAAATGAAGGCAATTAATGCCAAAATAAAGGAGCAAATTCCAGTGTATTTTAAAAGTTTTTTCATAGTTATATTTTCCCTTTTACCTTTCGCATTCATTATAGGGAACAAGAGACATTTCTTTCAAGACGTTAATCAAGGGTTTTCAAAGAATCGTTCATATCCACTTCTTTGATTTTTGGATAGAGAAGAAGGTTTACAAGAATGGTGGCTAGAATGACAATCACGAAAGAAAAGAGGTAGGAATACCACTGAACGTCATTAACACAGCCAAAATCCAGCCAATTAAAAACGAAATACATTAAGAGAGCACTCATAGGAAGAGCTATTAAAGCAGAACCAATTGAAATAATCATGATTTCACGGAAGGTATAGAAAGAGCATTCTTTATCGTGATAACCAAGGACTTTCAAAGTAGCAAGTTCTCTTTGCCTATCTTGGATATTCATATTGGCTAAAGAATAAACGACAACGATTGTCATCGATAAGGCAAAGAGAATAATGACAAAGGAAATGCTTCCCATAGAGGAAGCGACATTTCCAAAAAGAGCATCATCTATTAAAGCGTGGGAAATATCTAATAAGCCAAAGCCTAACATTAATAAGATGGTTGAGCCAATAACCGATAAGGAGGTAAGAATCAGGTTCTTTTTCTGTCTAAAGATGTTACGGAAAGAGGACTTATAGCGGAAAGGAAGCTTGTTCCATAAGAAAGGAATTCTTTCAAACAAGATCTTCTTACCCGCTTTCGGGGCTTCTCTTTTCATTAAGGAAGCAGGCGTTTCTTTAAAAGCCTTGAAAGAACAATATAAAGTAACCCCGATGGATAAAAGAAGGACAGCGCTAAAAAGAAGGTAGGAAGATAAATTAAAGAAACGTATCTGAAGGTGATTCGATAATTTAAAGATACTTTGATAGGCAGGCAAAACAACAAAAGGAACAAGAGGTAAGCCAATAGCTAAGCCCACTACACCGCCAAAAAGAACGCTAAGAGAGGAAAAGAGAACGTATTTGAAGATAATCTTGCTTTGCGATATGCCTAAAGAAAGATAGGTAGCAATCATCGCTCGTTCTTCTTTAATCAATCGGGAGATGGTGATTAAGTTCACCAAAGCGCACACAACCATAAAGAAGATAGGGAAGATATAGGATAGTTTCCTTACTTTGCCATTGTATGTCTTAAAAAGATTGTAGGAGACATTCTCCTCTAAAGTAAGGACACTTACCTTATCTTCGCCATATTTGCTAAGGAAATGTTTGGAGTTCTTATCCATCTCCTCTTTGTAATCATCGGAGAAATAAAGGCTTTTCTTTTGATAAACGATATCCATATCCGTGTAATGGAACATACTTTTAAGAGGGATATTAATCGGTGTTGTTCCTATTTGAACAGTAATATTCTCTGGAAGAAGGGATTCCTCTAAGAAGAAAGCGCTGGATATGCTCTCTTCTTCTTTTCCTTCAAGCATCACGTTCTCTTTTTGAACGGAAGTATATAGAGGGGAAGAAACAATACCGACCACCTTTAAAGAAATATGGTCAAAACCAAGAAGATTGGATAAATCCCCTTCTTCTAAATCAGGGAACATCTTTTCTAGGGTGTTTAGCTTTAAGGCTATCTTATCCCCTATTTGATAGGTTTCACGGTTACGGTTACCTTCTAAAGCAAGGACTTCGATTTCCTTTGAGAAATCATAGGAAAGAGTTGGTTTCTTACCTTCTAGAAGGGTTAGTTTCGAAACGTTTGAAGATAAATCTTGGACAGAAATACGGTAATAAGAAGAATCACTTAGATAATCCATCTGAAAAAGAGGAAGGACATCTAGGACATTGTCTTCTTTTTTGATTTCCTCTACATCTTCTAAGGAGAAACCGTCTTGGGTCTTATTCTTTAAGATGATGTCGGGAACGTTTTGATTGGTGTAATTATTCGCGATAAGACTTTCTTCGTAAAGTTCTGGCGCGGTAGCTAAACCAGCGGATAAGGCCAAAGAGATTAAAACAATCAAGGAATTTCCAATCAATCTTCCTTTGTTTTCTTTGAACATTCTCCAAAGAGTCTTGGTGAAGGCTTTCATAGTTTCACCACTCAATCTCATGGATATCCATTGGATGTTCATTATGGATATCTTCTGTAATCATGCCATTTTTAACGTGGATAAGATGATCAGCCATCTTCGTGAGCGCACTATTATGCGTAACGATAATAACGGTCTTCTTTTCTTCCCGAGAAGCCTTTGATAAAAGGCCTAATATCTCTTTGCCAGTCACATAATCTAAAGCGCCTGTTGGTTCATCACAAAGAATGATTTTAGGATTCTTTGCTAAAGCTCTAGCAATCGAGACTCTTTGTTGTTCACCACCCGATAACTGGGAAGGGAAGTTATTCATTCTTTCTCCTAGACCAACTTGTTTTAAGACCGTTTCAGGATTTAACGCGTCTTTCTTTAGCTCTGTTGAAAGCTCAATATTCTCTTTCGCGGTTAGATTTGGCATCAAGTTATAGAACTGGAAGACAAAACCTACTTCATTTCTGCGATATTCCGTAAGCTGTTTTTTGTTATATTTAGAGATTTCTTGCTTATCGACAACAAGAGAACCACTTGTAACATTATCCATTCCTCCAATGAGGTTTAATAAAGTTGATTTCCCTGCACCAGAAGGACCAACAATAACGACTAATTCCCCTTCAAGAATAGTAAAAGACATGCCGTTAACGGCGTGAATTATAGTATCCCCAGAAACGAAGTCTTTATGCAAAGATGTTGCTTGCATTATGTATGGCAAATTTGTGGGCTCATTCATACTTTTAGTGTATACGCAAAACGAAAAGATTTTCAAGTTGTCTTTTATTGGTGTTTAACGATAATTTGTGCCGTTGTTTCAAAAGACTTTCCACCATACTCAGGTTTTGAAGAAATCGTGACTTTTATCGTATATGTCCATGTTGCATATTTAGTTCCAAGCCACCAATAAGAAGTATCATTATCAAAAACTTCAAAAGTCGCTGTCATTCCATTACCTGTAATAGTATTTTTCTTTGAAGCGGAACTCAAACCATTGTCGCTTTCTCGTTTAGATATTGTCCAGCTTATTGTATTTAAATCAAACCAATCATTAATTGGGACAAGAACAAGAGATAATTTGGAAGTTTGTCCTATGGCGGTTAAGGTGGCCTTTTCTAATAAAAGCACAATATTTGATTCAACTGTTGCGCTCCAAAAGAAAGTTGTATCAGCGGTTTTAGATGAATACTCAGTTTTTGAAACTATCACAGTTTCAGTTTTTTCTAGACCATTATACGAAATCATTCCTTTAGCACTTGTAGAAATGCTATATGTGCTCGCCGCTTCAGGCAGTTTATTAAGAAACTTCGTGAATGTTGAGGCCTCTTTTGATGATATACTGTTAGAAAAATTCTCTTTAGTTTTAATAACTGCATCAATTCCATTCACGTCTATAAATCCGCCGAATGAAGAATTAAGCTCTAAGGAGCCATTATTGATCAATGTCGCTTTGCTCAATTTATTTGGATATTGGTTATATTCTTTTTTCTGCAAACTTTGATTCTCTTGATAAAAAACGCATGGTTGGTTGAAAACGACAATCGCACCTTTATCAATCACCATTTTGGATCCAGCTAAAAACTTAGTTTTTTGAGAAAAAGTAAGTTTGGCACCAGAAAGAACTTCTATATCGAATTTGTAGGAAATTGGACAAAGAACCTTTGAAGTTTCGATTGAAGCGTTAATCGTGCCAATTTTCAAGGACATCGTCAAATTCCCCAATGTTACGCTCCCTGCAATTTTGACCTTGGTTATATTTAAAGCGTCTAAAGAAGAACCAATTTTACCATCGTTGGTAGTATAAACGTCACTCTTCCCTTGATAATTCAATGTTAAAGACGCTCCAGAAGAGAGCATAAAAAACGCATTATTGTCTTCAATTTTTCCAATGATATTGGTCCTATCAACATTACGCCAAGGTTGATCTTCTCCAACAGCAAGAGGATTTGAGATGTTTACTCTAAATAAAACTTGAAGTTTAGAGCCGTAATCGTATTGAATTGATGGCCTTACATTAGGGAAATCAAACATGTTAATTGGTAAAACATCAGCTTGGTTACAAGCGTAGGCGTAACTACCACCATTCCAATCATATACGCACATAGGCATATATGCAGTGCTACCTGAATAGTTTACGATTTTTGGTCTAATTCCATTTACTTCCGTTTCTTTTATGTAGCCATAGCAATTAATTGTTCCGTAATTATCTATTTTGCTGTTTCCGAGTAGCGTTATTTGAGAGTATTTTCCTTCGACGGCTAAACCAAGTTGTTTGCTTCCATCTGCTCCGCCAAGTTCAGCCCCTATCTCTAATGTACCATTATTTATTAACGTTCCATTGATTTTGATATTTGAAGAGAGGAGATTCTCGTTGCTTTCATCAGAAAAAGTGCCGGTTGATAATGTATTTTCTAATGCATTTAAGGTTTCCTTGCTTGTTTTTTCGCCATAGGGCAGCATTAAAGTAACGCCGCTTTTTATAGTTAGCGTACCTCTTTCAGTATTCCTAGCACCAGGAATTACATAAACCGTTTCGCCACTAACTGCGACATCTAGTGCTTTTTTAACTGTCGAATATTTTACGGTGTCTTTTCCATCTATATAAGCTACTGGCTGAGAATTAGATTCTTGAAATCCAAATCCAACATCTTGGTCTTGAATAAATGTCCAAGAGCCAAAGCAAAAGGTAAATAAGGAAATGAATCCTGCCGCTATTGCAGATAAAGTTATGAATCTTTTTCGATTGAGTGTTTTCATTAGAGACTCACCACCGTTGTTAGATGTAATTTAAGCGAAGGCAATGTCGAGGCAAGGCTCTTGCCATTATCGCCTGTAAAGTCAAAGTTTTGGACTGTAATCTTGATGTCGTTAAAGATGCCATTTTCTGGATAAGAAGATGGTAAAACCAAATCAAAATGGCTTTTTAATGTATAGGCTTGGCTTTGATCGGTCGTATATTGAAGGGAAGAACCGCCATTACGAAGGGTTTGAGAAACTGTGCAATTAGCCGAAGAAAACATATCAAAAGAAAACTTTGAGGAATCATAATTTAAGGTGAAATCAAAATTGATTTTGCTTTGTAGAACGTCTTGAAAGTCTTTGATGTTAAAAGTAAGCGTGAAGGTGGAAGAATTCGTAAACGTATCATCCACGAGAAAGCCATATTCGGTAACAAGGGCCGGAGAAAGGATGTTCGCCTCAAAATAGTTCCCCATCACATTATCGGCATTAATGGTTAAATCACCACTTACGCTACCGGCATTATTCCCAAATGTCCATGCTGAAAAACCGACGGAAACACTTCCGACCACTGCCATGATGGCAATTAAGGTCCCTAAGAGGGTATGTTTGCCAGGGGTTCTTTCTTTCATATTTGTTATTGTTTTGTCCAGTAAGCGTATAAGGTCATGTCTTTATAGACTTCCGTAAGGTTGGTGAATAAACCAAGGGTGACATTGTATGTCTTTGAGGTAATCCAGCCAGAGAAGGTGTATCCAGCACGGTAAGCCATAGGAAGGTCAAAACCAGAGGAATAGAAGTTCATTCCTTCGGTGATGGTGTAAATCTTTTGTCCTTGGATGATTTCTCCTCTTTCTTCGGAGGAATCATTAATTTCAAAGGTGACTTGGTGGGTCTTTTCGTTTTCTTTAGCCGCGCCAAGTTCGGCAACCTTATTCCATTTCCCACCGACTTTTTGATAGACATAATAATGGGTTGTCTCGAAATAGAAATCACCATCATTGCCATTCTCATCGCTTGGGGTTGTCGTTCCAGATAGCCAGGAATTCGCACGAGGGAGTTCAATGCTGGAAATCACATCCCCGAAATCATCTAAGAAAGTGACGATGTATTTTGTGCCATCGCTAGATAAGGTTTGGGTAATGGTACGAACGGAATTACCTTGCTCACCTTTTTCTCCATCAGGGATATATAAAGTGACAGGATCACGGTCATCGGTGAAGGTGATCGTAATCACCGTGCGTTTATTTTCTTCGTCTCTTTCGGAGGTTAATTCAAAAATACCTGCACCATCATCACCTTTTTTGCCTTCGCCATTTTTGACGACAAAGGAAACAGGATCTTTGCTTTCATCTGTGAAATGGATGGTAACCGTCGTTCCAGAATCATCCTCTAATGGGGTGTATTCGATATTTTTGATGCCATTTCCTTCTTTACCATCATCGCCTTTAGGAATGGTAAAGGTAGTAGGTTCGGAATTCACGTCTGTGTAATAGATAGTAATGATGGTATTGCCATCCTGGTCTTTCTTCACGTCGATGTTTTTGATGTTCACGACCGAATCATTCGTGTTAAAGAAAGTGCATCCCATTAAGGAGAGGGGCGTAACAAGAAGGCCTAAGCTAAGTAAGATTGTTTTGATTGTTTTTTTCATTTGTTTTCTCCTTATTTGGAATTGGAAATCAAATCTGCTACTTTAGGGGTTTCCCCATAAAGGTATCCATCTCCTTTTATTAAGGAGAATCGGAAATCATTAAAGCCAATACAGGCAAGGACGCAACGCTTCATCATTGAACGGATGCCGGTCATTGATGAGACAGAGCTTCCACCAAGAGTGAGAAGTTCGCTAAGCATATCGGTTTTCACTTCGTTTTGGATATGCTCACGCACTTCCGCGTCTCTATTATAAATCACTTTGGAGTAGTTTGCCCCTCCTCCATAATAGGCGATTGGAACAGAGATATTCTCTTGATAAATCAGTTTTTTCTTTCGAGCTTCGCGGTAGAGAAGGCTCTTAATCGGGAAGATATCGTCGATGGTGATATTGACTTCCTTATCTTGAAGGATGGAATTCGCAATCTTGGAGATGTTTTCGCGGATTAATCCTGTAAGATCCATCCCCTCTTGTTTCTTATAATCATAGAAACGTGTCTTGCCAGAAATCGTTAGTTCAACAGGATAAGAGATACCCCCGCAATTCTTTGCTTCAAGAGGGACAAGGGATTCCCCTTCTGAGGAGATAGAACCGAAGATTTGACCGATTAAAGATGGGATCGAGGAATATAAATATGGACCATTGAACATGCTTTCGAAGGCAATTGAAGCAATATTACTCATATAGAAATACGTATCTTTAACCTCAATATGTCCCTTATAAAGAGAAGAAATATCATCCTTCGAATAATCAAAGCCATCTTGGAGGGAGAACAATCCTTCTTTGGTATAGGAAGTGACACTCCCTGAGATAAAGTTTGTCATTAAGGTATCAGCAACACTTCCACTCTTACAATATTCCGCAAGATTGCTAGAGGTCTTTGTCCCTGTATCATCGAGATATTGGTGGGTTGTTATTTCATCCACTGGAAGATATTCGTAAGAACCAAGAGAAAGAAGGAAGTTTCTTGCATAAGAAAGAAGAGAATTCTCTAAGAGAACATCGCTAGAATAGGCACGCATTACGGTTTTGCCATTCGAGATACGGGAGTTTTTCACCGTAATGTTCTTGCCATATGTCTCTAAGGTTGTTCCGACATATTCTAAGTTCGAAAGATTGTTACCAAAATCGCAGTTTTTAAGGTTGATATCGTTAAGGGTGATATTATCTCCATCGAGATACATCCCGATATTATCTTGTCCATAGGCTGTAACAAGAGGCATGCCGTTTGGATCACCAAGCGTGAAGAAAGATAATGGGCCTCTAAAAAGATTATCGTTACTTAAGGTGGGAACAATAACCCCATTAACGGTGGTTGAAGAATAAGGGTAGGTTAAATTATGAAGGTTAAGGGTATAGCCATTGCCATAGAAATCTTTTTGCACATGGATACCTACTAAAACTTGATCGGAGATAGGTGAATATTCCTTATGGGTTTTGCAATATTCGTTCCATTGGGCGATATAGGAGGCGTTCCAATGGGTGCTAAAGGAATAGATATCATCTTTAAATGACCATTTGCCATTCTCTTTCTTACCAAAAAGAGACGCGTCTTTGTTGTTTTCAAGGTTTTCTTCACTTTCTAAAGAGGTTTGAAGGACAACGACTTCACCATTCTCGGATTGATTCGTGCAATACATCAAATCATCATAAGAATAGACATTCACGCCATCTTTGACGGTAATAAAGGAATAGGATACTTCGCTATCGGTTTTGCTTTCCCCTTTAAAAGAGAAAGAGATTCTTGATTCTTCATTATTCTCTAAAGCGGAATGAATGGAAAGAATCGAAGAGGATTGATCATAGCTAAGATTCTTCGAAAGATAAGAGACTTCGATGTTTTCTTTTAAAGAAGATGGATAGCAAGTAACACTAAGAGGGATAGAAGCCGCGACCTTTTCCTTAGAATTCTTTAAATCATATTGTCCAAAATAGGTGCGTTTGTCAATGTTTGAACCACTGCCTTTATGCAAAGAGTTAATAACGATCGCCGAATTATCATAAATCAGGGCGTTCATTTGTTTCTGCACGGTGCCTTTTTGATTGGAAACAGAGATAATGACGTTGCCCGCTTTCAAAGCAAGAAGCTTGTTTCCATCGACAATCTTAGCGTGTATTTCCGTATCGGAAGAATCTTGATTGGTCACTTTCCATACTAAGGAAGAGTTCATCACAGGATAATTCTTCTGGTTTTGACCGATGGCTTTTAATTCATAGGCGGTATCGGATACGCGATATGCTTCATTAGCTTGATAATCCCAACGAATTCCGATAATGTCCGTATCAATTAAATTGAAGGTAATGTTGATGGAGGTTAAGCATGCTAAAGCAATGATAAAAGGCATCAACAATAAGATAATGATGTTTTTCTTATTCATTAGTTGATGACCTCCAATTCCAAGAAGAGATTAGAGACTCTGCTTTTTAAGCGTATAACGAAAGGTAAGGAAGATAGAATAACAAGCAAGAAGCCAATCAAATAAATCAAATAGATATTCACTTGGCTATAAGCCATAAGAAGGGATAAAAGGAAGGAAACGAATGGTAAAAGGTAACTGTATAAAGTAGAAAGAAGATAGTTTCTTGGTTTGCCTCTTTTGATTTTAAGTTCCTCAAAAAGAGAGACGATATTCACAAGAGCAATCAATAAGAGACAAAGAAGCCCTCCAAAGAGGAAAGTGGTCCAAGAGACAACATTGGTGCATTTTAAAACAATCCAGGAAAGTAACATGAATAACATTGATAAGCTAAGAGGAATCAAGACTTTGATCGTGAGTTGTTTTAAAGGAGATACGGGAACTGATTTAATGAAACGGATGTTCTTTTTCTCGCTTGTTAAATAATTTGATGCCCCAGAAGAGATAATCGCACCAAATAACATCATTAACAAAACATCCGTCAAAGGTAAGAGGTTAGGAACTACTGCTACATAATAGGCAATGTTACCATTCGAGAAGATGGTATTAACGGCTTTGACAACAAGATAGGTCAATAATGGTTCAACGAATAAGAGAGAGGTGAAAGAGAACAAATAGTTGGAATCTCTAAAAAGAAGGATGAGTTCTTTTTTAATAAGAGCGTACGTAACCGATCTCTTCTTGTATTTATGTTCTTTAATTTCCGCGTTATTCGATAAGTTATAGGTTAAGAAATAGGAATAGAAATAGATGATTAAGGCAAGTCCGATTAAGAAAACGCCCAAAGAAATCCCAATATAAGGGAAAACCATCTTAATATCGTATTCAACGATGGCTTTGATAAGGAAATTCACAGGGATTAGCTTATCCGCGATGGTTTTAATAAGCTCGACATTATCGGTAGTAAATAAGCTAGAAAGCTGATTGTTTGAAACCAAATCAATGAAGATATTTAAGATATAGGAATAAGCAATAGCCCCCGCAAAGGAAATAATAAGTGAGACGGTTAATTGAACGAAGAAATGTTTCTTTAAGAAATCGAGAAACAATTTAAAGGGATAAACGAAGATTAAAGAGAAGCCTAACTCAAAGATTAGAATCAACAAAGGATAATAAAGCGAAGTATAGAAATAAATCACCATCTTATGGAAATAGCTGCCATAAGCAATAAAGAGAGGCATCTCAAAGACCAAATTGAAAAGATACATGGTAATGATTAAGAAAAAGAGTTTGGAGAATACCTTTTGAGTGCTAGAAATTGGATAGGTAGAAAGTTGGGTAATATCTTCCGAAGAGAAGAAGGTCTTTCTCGCCGTAACCATCCCAATAAAAATCATGATAATGGCAATAATAAATAAGAAGAGAATAAAGAAAGATTCGGCCGCACCATCATAAACGGATATTTTTGAAAGAATAGTACGGAATAAATATGTCTCAAGGCCAATAAAAAGAAGACCTGCCAAAATGGTAAAAATCCAAGATAAAATCTTGGACATGCGTGAGCCATTTTTGGCAAACATCAATTTGAAATCTTTGGCGATGAGGTTGAGCATTATTTCTTCCCCTCGTAGATTTCAAAGAAAAGGCGTGGCAATTGAAGACGCTTATTCGGATCTTTGTTTAAATCCAAAAGATGGGCGATTTTGCCTTCATTGGTGATCGCGACACGGTCACAAATCTTAGCGACTAATTCAATATTATGGGAGGTGACGAAAACCGTCTTTCCGTGTTCGGAATATTCTTTCATCATCTTCTTTAATTCTTCGACGGCGATAACATCAAGTCCAACGGTAGGTTCGTCTAAGATCCAGATATCTGGGTTATTTAATAAGGATGCGACCAAGCAGAGTTTCTGTTTCATACCATGGGAATAATTCGAAGCAGGTACTTCAAGGTCTTCTTCTCTTAATTGAAGACGGTTACAAAGGTATTTGTAGTTGGCTTTGAATTGCCCTTCGGAGATTTGATAGATAGAAGCCACGAATTCAAGATATTCATATCCCGTCATTGCTTCGTAGACCGTTGGTTCAGATGGAACGTATCCGAAATGGGATTTGGCTAATAAAGGTTCTTGCACGATATCGTAAGAAAGAAGTTCAATCTTTCCAGAATTGAATTTCTTTAAGCCGATCATGCAGTCGATGGTCGTGGATTTACCTGCACCGTTTCTTCCGATGAAACCGAAAAGCTCACCTTGTTTGACTGACAGGTTTAATCCTTTCAAGACTTCTTTCTTCCCATAGGATTTATGAAGGTCTTGAATCAAGATAGCAGGCGTGTTCTCGTCGAAATCTCTTTCTTCGAGTTCCTTATTTTCTTTCACTTCGTTTTCTTTCACTTATTTTCTCCTACGGTTAAGGAAGATAATCTTCCCTTTATTGTCTAGATGGTAAAGGGAATAACAATCTTCACATAAATACATATGGTCTTTCTCTTTTAAAGAGTCACTCTTACAAAGAGGGCAATACTTGGAATAGATTTCTTCGTTTCCTTTGTTTTCGATGAAATGGGAGGAAAGGAAAACGTGGATAAGTTCTTCTTCGGTTAGATAATCATCCCTAAAGAGGATGTTTTCCATCTCTTTTTTATAGCCATAATGCCAAAGAGAGAGGAAATCATTGCCGATGATTCCTTCTTTTTCTTCTACATAAGGGAAGGGTTCATTGCTTTCTAGATGAAGAAGGATTTTCCCATCGATTTTGCTCATATTTCCTTCTAGAAGGAAGGCGTTTTCTTTTTCAAGGTAACTTAAAGAGAGTCCCATCTCTTTCCCTTTCTTAAAATGAAGGGAGGATGGAAGAAGGATTTTCTTTTTATCCATCAGTTGGGCTTTGTTATCACGAAGGGTATAACCTTCTTTACGAAGTTCTTTTAAAAGGAGGATATACCAATATCTAGCAAGGTCTTCTTTTAAGGAGGATACATCTTCATAAGTGATCATCTCTTTATAGAACTTATAGGCAGCGTTATATCTTTGGTTTCTTAAAAGAATGTTCGTTGGAATGACGTTTTTGATACGTTTATTAGCACGAGAAACAGTCTTATAAAAAGACGTGTTTTTAATCTTTAGAAGCTTATGTTCTGCCTGAAGGGTATCTTCTAAAGCATTGGAGAGGAAATCTCCTTCTAAGGTAAGGGAAGAAGATTCATCACTGGTTTTTAAGAGAGATACATAGAAAGAACGATATTTCTCTAATTCTGAGGAAATCATCTCTAATAAGGTGATGATGAAGATATTCTCATAGGTTAGAAGTTCATCATAATATTGGAAATAATAGACTTCTTCTGGAAGCATCTCATGGTCATACCTTTTCCAAAGAGAGGCGTCTTTTAAGGTTTTACGGAAGGCTTCATCAGAGATAGCAGAGGCTTTGCCTGATGCTTCAATGATTTCTTCTCTCTTATTCAGGGTGAATGGTTTTAAAGCAATCGAGGAGATAACGTTGAGGATATTTTGGAAGGAGGCAAAGATCTTTTTATCGTGCGAAAAGGAGAGCTTTTGTAAGGAAGGGAGCTCTTTTTCTAAGATTTTTGCATAATTCTCCTCTAAAGAGGGAGAAAGAAGGAAGATATCTTCTAGCTTCTTGACCCCTTCTTTGAGCGAGATTTCCTCGACGTTTCTCATTGTTATAACTTTTTGATTAATTTATTAATATAGGCTGCACTATTAGGGAAATTGCCCTTGCCGTATGTCTTATCAAGCAAGACAAGTAAGTTCTTTAAGGCTGGTTTGACAAAGTCTTCAAATCTTCCTTCGAGTTTGCAAAGGACTTTTCTTGTTAACATGAAATCCAAGATTTCTTCTTTTTTACCACCAAGGGCGATATAGAGAGGAACGATGGTTTCGATTTGGTTCAAGATACGGTTACCGAAGGCAACATCGAATTCATCATAGATATAATCAGTAATCGTATTGAATTTCTGGAGGTCTTCTTTGGTAAGATGATTCTCCTCGATTGCGGAAGCATCCTTAAACAAAGAAGAGAGCTTGCTATAAGAAAGATGGATTGGTTCCACCTCTTCTTTAACGGAGAATGGTTCGTTCTTCGTTTGGAAGTCCACGGTGATAGAACGGTCATAAACCTTATCCGCGATAGAGAAGGTAGAATCGTCTTTGTTAGCCGTACCAACGAAGAAGGAGTTCGGTGTTACTTGTAAGTTACCATCGATAAGTTTCGTTGGAGAAACGAAGCCATATGGTAATTGCATGATTCTGATTTTCCATTCATCGGATGGATATTCCAAAACAGAGAGGAAATCCGCGAAATAATATTCCACACGGGAAATGTTCATTTCATCGAGAACGAAAATGTTGATTTGATCTGGGTTATATCCCGCTTCATAAAGAGAAAGAAGGAAGTCTGTCTCGTTATAGATACGGGAGAAATCATTGAAATAACCAAGTAAGGAGGATTTATCTCTCCAAGTTGCTTGAACTGGGATAAAGGTAACTTTGGCGTTGATAAATTTCGCAAAGAAACGTGGTAAGGAGGATTTACCAGTACCAGATAGACCTTCTAAGATCATGAAATGGGAAGTGCCTAAGGAAGCTAAAAAGATACGAATGGTCTCGATATCGAAATAGAGATGTTCTTCTTTAGCAAGATAGTTACGGAACTTTGTGGCTAAATCCTCGAGAGTGATATCGTCTGTAGGAACAGATTCCACTTCAAAGCCAGAATATTTCTCATCGATTTTGGATAACCCAGGGAAAACTTTCTCACGGGTATCTAAGTCTCTTGCTTTGTCTTCGTTATCTAAGGAGACGGAATTAGAGTTCGAGTTTAAGGTTGCCCCGCCATTTAAGTTATTCGTGCTTGTATCTTTATCAAAAGAGGAAGAGACGTCTTCGTTTTGACTATCGTCCATATCTTCCAGTTTTTCATTCTCATCGGAAGAGAAGAAACGATATGGTTTGTCGACTAAATGGATATTGACGATAAGCATGGCGATAGCACCAATAACGATAACTAAGGCAAAGGATACTAAAAAGGATACCATCAAAGCGTAGCCAAGCACATAAGACATAGGTGCTATCGAAGCACCATTCCCTTGAGCAGCAGCAATAATAACGGATAAACCATAGGAGAGGAGAATGCTAACAAGAACAGTTCCGACATAGACGAGGATGAGTTTCTTGTTGCTTCCCTTGATGTTATTAATCACCGCAAAACGACGGATATATACCAACATGAAGGTAAGGAGGATGATATACACCGCGATAAGAAGAATGGATACAACGACCATTGTCATTCCACCTTCCGCTACTTCAATTGGCGTATATCCCATGCCTTTTCCTAAGGCAAGCAATGGGTTATCTAACGAGAATACTTTGCCATCGGCGACTAAACATAGTCCCGTAAAAGCAAAAAGAACTGCATAAATACCCATAATTGCAATGAGTATTAGGTTCTTTCTTGTTAGGTATGGCCTAATCATTTTCTTTTTCATTTTCTTCCCCCTCCTTATTTTGCTGGGTTTCTTTCTTCGTGAATTTATGAAGGAGAGAAGAGAAGATGGTTTTCTTTTCCTTATCCCCGTCTTTTTCCACTTTGGTTAGGTTGGTGACATCGAATTCTTTTTTCTCTTCTTCGCTCATTTCATTCTTGGCGACGAAGCCTTTGTCATTGAATTGATAACAAAATCCTTGGTAATAGATTTTCGATTCGACGTCGCTGGCCATTTCCTGATAAGTGTTTTCATTCATGCTAGGAAGGTCAAAGACTTGCTCTAGCATCTCTTTTCTATCTTCTTCAGCGAATTCGAGTTTCTTATTCTGTCTATCGATGCTCCAAAGGCAATAGACGACAGAGCAAACCGTGACAATTCCAGCATAGCTTTGGAAGAAGGAGATGAAGATTCCTACGACAGGGATCCTTTTCCCAGTGTATCTTCCAATGACATCCTCGAATGTTGGTTTGTATGAATCGGTCGCGTTATTCGCGTCCCCGCGCGTAGTGTAACGAAGTACACCATCCACTGTATCAATCTCGATGATACGATGGATGATGTTCATGTTTTTGTTATTTCGATAAGCGATAACATCGTATTTGCGTAAAGAATATTCGTTATCTACCTTTTTGAGGGTGATTAAGTCATAGGTTTTAAACTGATTGTCTAAACCATAGGTGACAAGATAATCATTGGAGGGATTCTTTTCACTCATGGAGCCTGAAGCGACTACCATAGCAGAAGAATCTCCAATCATTACCACCCCGTTGGTGATACGAGAATATATAGCAAATCCGAGAAAAGGGATAGCGAGTACTAAGAAGACATAATAGAAGGCACTTTTCGTAATAGAAAGTGCCTTTTCACGTCTTTGAACACGTTTCTCCCCTTCATAAATCATCGTATCGATTAACTCGATATCTCTAAGACCATCTTCAGTCTCAGAAAGAGTCTTACCGATATAATTTTTATAAAGAATTGTGATGACAAGAGCAAAGCTTATAACCCCAATACATGTGGCTACTAAAGCAATGATCTCGGTGGTTGACATAGGTTGTTAGATTATTGAGCAACAGCTGTGAAGGTCAGTTCGAAACTAGCCCCATCTAAAGTAGTATGCATTTCCTCTAAAATTTCCTGTACAGTTTTTGTTTCTGCGAATGTATTGGTGTCTCGTTTAAGAGGAACGTCTTTTCCTGCTCCAGTATCAAAATATTCTCCAGGATTTTTGCCACCAAAAGCTGTGCCCCAGTTAAAGGCCAAATCATAATTAAGGGTCCAAGAATAGCCAGTCACCTTTTGTTCGCCATCTTTATTTTCAGCAAAATCAAATTTTTTGTCGCTGCTTTCACTGGTTGAAGTAGCGGAAATTATTTCCTCTTTATTAAAACAAGCAGGTGCAACAACCCAATTCTTGTCACTTGAGGTTGCAGTTTGAATTTTAGTACCATTGTCTTTTTCGGCCATCAATACCTTTAGTTCTTTGAAGGCACTCTTACTACTGGAAGTAATCACAACTTTATAACGTAGAACTAAGTTCTCACAATCAAACGAATCATTACTGGTCTGATCGTTATAAACTCTTCCACCAGTTCCTTCTACGTCATTGTACGCAGGATTGAAATTAAACTTTCCAGAATTGCGATCCGTTTGAGCCTTCCAATCTTCTGTATCTTGGGTGTAACGTTTCGTCAATAATGTAATGTTCATTTCCAAAGAAGCATCTTTAACTTCACCGACATGAACAGAACCATTTGCATTATCCTTTGCATTATTAGACAAAACCCATGCAGCAAAGCCGCTGGAAACCAATGCAACGCCACCTAAGATAACTGCTGCAAAAGCGATTTTCTTTCTCTTATAAGATTTTCTTGTTAATTTAGCCATAATAGTATCCTTAAATAATTAGTTAGTTTGTTTCAATTGTCACCGTTAATTCTGCATTCATAGCATGAAGAGCATCTAACGCAGTTTCAGCAGAATTCTTTGTTGCTTTATCAGCATTAGAGAAACCATTGTAATAATTCCAAGGATTCTTAGAATCAAAAGTTGTACCCCACCCAAAAACAATATAAAGCTTAAAATTCATGGTTGTGGTTGTCGACGTATCTGCCTCACCTTTAACCAAATACATACCGGTATTGCTTGTGTGATCATCTTTGTATAACTTAGGCTCGCCGGTAGTGTAGGTAATAGGACTCATTGTATATGAATTTAAAAGGGCAACATATCCTTTGGTAGCCATTGATGTGTAACTAGTGTCATCAGTAGAGTTCCCTTCAGTTAAAGTAATTGATTTAAAAATGTCTGTTGCCGCCATTTCTGAGCTTTGAACGTTTTCAACTTTGAAATCAAAAGTGGCCAAAAGGCTTTCTTCCACATCATTCTTCAGCCAGACATTGGCATCAGTAATGTTCTTGTCTTTATCAGTGGTCTTTAAACCTCCGTAATTAATTGTTTGGGCTTCAGGCAAACCCTGTATTGTATGAAGTTTGGAGCTTACCTCATCAGCCTTAATGATTCCTTCTGCCGTTTTACTTTCACCGACGCTAATAACCCATGCGGCAAAACCGGTCGAAACAACCGCAGCAGAGCTCAGGATAGCGATGCTTGCTGCAATCACTTTGGAGCGGGTTTTCTTTTTGAATTTGCTCATTTGTAAAAAATTCTCCTCTTGTGAGGTTATTGTACACTCGTAAAAAAAGGTTTCAATAATCAAAAAACGATACTCATTGAAGAATCAGCGACTTATGATATTCGTCGTTTTAGAAAAACGATAAGCGTTTTTTAGCGTTTTAAAATGGCTGGCTTTTTCAATATATTGTCGATGGTTATGGGGTTTTGTAAGGAAACACACTTCAAAAGAAGAAAAAGAAGACCGCTAAAACGTTTTCGTTTTTCAATCCTTTTGGATGTAGTTTTAAGTATTTCGTGTTCTAGGCTTTTATACTGCTTTTATGCATTTTTATTGATTTAGCGGATTAAGAATTGAAGAAATGATGGGTCTTTACGAAGAGGAAGGACGCTTCATTTCGAATTGTTATCGCAATTTTCAAATGTCACTTGATATATCATGATTGTAATGTCCTTAACTATATAATCTTGAGTTCTACTACTGAACTTCGTCTGGAAAATCATAGGAAAAACATAGGCGTTTCTGCCGTTGGGTCAACCGGGATTCCCTTAATGAAAAGGGTTGAGATAAATTAACGAATTAAAAGAGAGATGTTTTTTTGTTAAAAGACCAAATGTTTCTATTTACGGTCTTTCGCTTCTGAATGTATTCTTGCTCTTATTTCTTAGTTTGTTTTGAATGAATGGCTTAATAGAGCCCAAAATAATGGCTAAGCAACGGCGATTTTGTCTCTCGCTCATTTCTGTTCTTTTATTGAACATTTCTAGTAAGAACTCATAATCCTTGTACGGATTAAAATCGTTAAATTGATTCGCTTTGAAAGCTTCTTCTTCATACAATTTTCTCAGCAGTTTGCGTGAAAACAAAAGGCTCTTTTCTTTGCCCTCAAATTTGATGAACTCGTTGTTACTTATAGCATGATATAAAGCAAACTCTTTTTCCCAAAGTTCAGTCTCAGCCGTCAAATCATTGCTGTTGAATTTCTTGATACAAGAACTGCCGATTGGAAATAATTCCTGACCGTTAAATTTATTGCGTATCGTAAAAAGGTACTTGATACCTTCTTTTCCACAAACACATTCTGTAGAACAGGTTTCATCTTCCGTACAATCAATAACTTCCCATTCCAGAACGGCTTCGGGCCAGTTTTTTGATTGAGATTGTTGGATGACCAAATTAAATAAATTATAGCTCGCTTGCATAAAATCTCCTTGCACTTTGTATGTTTTCAAAAATAGTAAAACCAAGCTAAAAAGCTTTTGTTTACTAGTTCCTTCTTTTCTAAGGATATTTTAACGCGGAAAAGTATCGGTAACACCCTTGATTCCAGGTCGTAGAAATCCAGAAGAAAACCGATGGCTTCCGAGAGCGTTTTCCCGGAAGTGCCAATCTGATGAGCCTTGAGGGCTCTCTTAGTCTCTGTTCCTATGTCTTTGAAAGAATCGTATTCTTTGTCTAGGAAATACGAAAAAGCCTCCTTCTTTTTTCGCTTTCCATAAAGTGCGTTCTTTCTTTGGATATTAGAAGCATAGCAAAAGTAAAAACTTGATTTTTCTTAAATCTATGTATGATTTTCTTATTCGGAAAGGTATTTCTCTTCTGCATCCCTAAATTTATCATCAACTTCTTTAATGATTTTATTCTTGTTTAACAAAAAGTCTTCAAATTGCGAATACAAGTTTTCGTATACAGTCTTTTGAACTGGGTTTAAAAGCTCGTTTTCTTTTGTGACTTCATCCATGTTAATTTCGCCTTTTATTGCAAAATCAAGAATAGCCAAAATATCTTCCTTTGTAGCTTCCTCAACTGTTTTATAAGAAAAATCACATTCGCTTTTTATGTTTGTGGCTATAAACCCTTTATTTTGATCAATTTTAAGAATTTTCATATTTACGTTTCCTTTCTTCATAAGCACTGGCATTAGCTTCCATTGTAGAAATTAGAACATTGGACAAAGCTATAGACGAGCCATCGTTAGCGATTAATTTCTCGGAAGTAGCTGAACCATAATACTTTTTATGGACAAGAACTCCTTTCGACTCATCAATCTCCAAACTGTGATAGATGTAATAATCCGGATTCAACGAAACGCCGAGATTGTTATTATGTGTAGAAACGAAAACAGTAGCTTCTTCAGACATTTCTTTTATCTTATTAACAATCTCGTTATTTAAAAATGGGTTGTCAAAAGACGATTCCATTTCGTCAATAAGAATCAAATCGCAAGAATGATAATTTTCCAAAGTGCTAAGAAGAATAAATTCGGCTTTTTGGCCTCCCGATAGTTCAAAGCCATCTGTCGTTTTAACTTTATTGTTAACAGAGAAAAATAATTTATATCTTTCATCGCCAAAAGATGTTCCGATTTGATCATCTTTCTTCGCTTTAAAATAAGCAATATAAGGTGGCTCCTGAGTCAAATATCCTATATCACCTTTAGCTTTTAATTGAGACTTCAATTTCTTCTTGTCTTTTTGCCTTTTTAAAATGATTTCAGTAATAAATTTCCCAAATAAAGGTTTTGTACAAATAGTTTGCTCTGACGTTTTATTTATAAGATTGTCAAATTTAAATCTAGAATATCTATATTCAAAAACCTTTTTGAAGTCTATTTCCTTGATTCTAATTTTAGTTGAATTCTTTTCCAAGTTTTGCCCTACATAATTCCCAATATTGTTGGCATTCTCGATGAGCTTGTTCCTTAAAAATACGCTTTTCGCTTCTTTTAAAAAATCGAAATAGAAATTTATCAAAACACGTCTAGGAATTTCTTTTAATATTTTTTCTGCGTGTGTTCCAGAAGTCGAAAGAAGACAGTCGAACGATTTGTATAAAATCGTCGCTTGATTATCTAATTCAACTAATTGTTTGTTTTGAAACAATGGTGATGCGGAATACACGTCATCTAAATCTTGCCTCGCAGATTCAATTAATGAGATTATGTACTTTTCTAAATCTTTTTCGATGTCAAATGGAGAAAGCTCGTTAATAAAATCAAAAACGTCATTTAGTTCTTTACAATATTTAGCAACATCTGCATCATTTTCTTTCTTAAGAAAATCTTCAAACTTTTCTTTTTCGCATTTTCGAACAATATCAAATTGTCGAATGTATAAAACGTTTCCACCACCTTGACCATTAAGGTGATCTAAGGTGAATGTTTTACCAGATGAACGTTTTCCCAATAATACATTGATGCCCGTTGAAGCAAGAGATGTTCCATTCATTATTTCAAAAAAATCATTTTCAAAATTCGATGTCAGTGAAGTTGATTTTTTATTTCTCAACGCTTCTTTAATTGCCTTAAAAGAGCTAGTATCACATTTTAAATAGGTATATCGCGAAACATTAAGAAAATTCCTGCTAAATTCCTCTTTATCATCAATTTTAGTAATTCTGATATCGCTAAATAAAACTGGTGTAAATTTGCCTTCTTTTTTAATATTAGCGAATTTTTTTGAACTTTGAGCTTCTCCAACAAAAATCAGTGGTCCTAATTTCTCAATTATATTATCTGGGATTTTAGGATCTTTTCGATAATGAGGAATCAGCAAATATTCATCGGTTTTACAAAGTTTAAAAAATCATCCAATTTCATCTTGTAATGATCATCACGTCCCTGTGATTTTACAAAATTGGACAGTTTACCTAAATTTGTATATGTTTCTTCCGTCGAGTCTCCAATAACTAAAATGTGACCGCCCTCCAATGATATTTCAATTCCAGGAAACACTGAACAATCAATATCTTTAAATCCATCTATAATTTCCAAAAATTGGCCTTTGTCAAAAATATTATGGTTTGTTATTGCGATAGCTGAAAAGCCGTTTTCCTTGACATAAGTAATCAACGTGTTTAAATCGAAATTGATAACAGAATCTAAAAATTCGTTTTTAACTGTGTGAATGTGGAAGTCAATCTTCATGAATACCTCCTCAATACTACAATTCTTAGTCTTCATTGCCTTGAAAAACTCAAATGAGGAAACAAAAACTGCAGTGAACTGTACCCCAAATCCTGGACAAGTTAATCGCATTATATCATAGACATACCATGGATGTTTCCCTGAATTTGGCCGGAGGTGTCCATTTTGTTTTCTCCTTAATCCTCTTTTTCGAATTTCGGCCCTTTCAGCAGCCAATTCAATTCGGTTAAATCTGTTAATTGATTTGTTAGTTCGTAAATAACATCCATCGAAACGAGCTGAGGATTCGTTTCTCTTGGCTGATGCACACCCACTTTTGGGACTATCATGACAATTTTCTCCCGTTTGTTTTTTCTTCTTTTAGTTCAGTTCTTTCAAAATATTTGGATATATAGTCCCATCAAATCCCATTGCAAGGTACTCTTTTGGAATAAGTATAGAATAAATTGGATCATTCTTAATTATTTCCCAAAGTCTCTTTAGCATTACGATGTAAGAACCGTAATCGTTTCTTACGGCATCCGCTACTTTAATTCTCCATGATTGTGTAAATGGATAGCCTCCATAAACATTATTTAATTGTTTCGAAATGAAGTTTACGGCTCCGCCAATACCTTGTGCTTCGTTTTCATTAGCGTTCTTGTTTCTAGGTTCCTCCGTTATAAGTATATGTAAAAGAAAATGTTCAAGGAGGTTACAATAAACAAGACGGTCTGCCTTTTGATAACGGAAAGGGTTTTGTGCGGCAAATTTATCCGTGCTAAGCATAATGGCTTTATCTTCATCAATATGGTGGCAGAAAAGGCCTTCGTTTGTGCGGCTTATTTTGGAGTTCTTACTGATGCATCTCTCATTTACGAAATAATCGTATTTAGCAGGACCATATTTCTTCAAAAGAAATTGAACTAATTCTTGGTAGGACATTTTCATTAATTTCTTGTAATAATCGGATGCGGATTCATCCGAAATAGAGACAATTTTTGTTTGTGTTTTCTTTTTCGGGGTTTGTTTTGTTCTTGCAACAGTCTTTGTCGTTTCCTTTTCGGATTTGATTTTAAGAAAACCCGGATAAAGGCGTTCTATGAAGTCGGTATATTTTAAAGTGTCCTTTTTAAAATCATGCCAAGATTCCTCTAGATTAGTCTTTTTTATTTGTTGATAACGTTTATACCAAACTTGAACTTTAGATTGCTCGAATTCATCGAGAAAGGACGATATAGAATCGTATTTTTTCTTGAAATCCTGTTTTTCTGTTTCGGAATAGAAAAACCATATGAAACTGTTTTTTATCTCTTTAACGAGGGAATTGATATCATCAGCCGTTGTTCTCAATTTATTTATGGTTGGATCCATTTCTAAAAAAATATTTTCTAAGTTCATGCTTTTATAAACGGCGTTGATGAATTCTAGGTGAACACTCGCAGGTGCTGTTGAAGGAATCTCGACTTGGCATTCAGAAGCGTTGTTTTGGAAATAAGTGTCTATAGCGGCATCTATCTTCTCTATATCCGTTTTGTAAACCCCTCTGATATAGGCCGTCTTTTTCAAACGTGGCATCAAAGCAATGAGATCTTTCAGATAACGACAGCCCGCTTTAGAAAATGGGGTCAGTTTCAAATTCTTGTCGATTTTATAAAGCTCGCTAATGGTTTTTCCTTCAAGAAACTCGTTCATTTGGGCAAAAGATAATTCGTCCACATTTTTATCGGCCTTTTTAAGCACTGCCTCAGCCCCTTTTTGAATGCCAATTACTTTTTGTTGTATAGATTTATATTGTTCTGACAACTTTTTCATAGGGACTTCTTCACCGTAAGAAAAAGCTTCGGGAAACGCTTTTTTAAGAATTTGTGAGTATCGTTTCTTGTTTTTTAAAAAATCATTCTCGATTATTTTGGAGTCCGTTCGGTCAATTTTGGAAAAGCGAAGATAAGAATCGAAAAGCGTTTTTATTTCAGGTCTTTCTTTTGCCACCATTAGTTCTTTAAAAGATTGAGTTGCCTCTTCTTTTGCTTTTTTAGAGGAGAGAAACCATCTAAATGAGTTGATTAATGGTTTCGACTTTTTTAAAAGTTCCGAGATGGATTCGTCATAAAGAGTTACGAAATTTTTCTCTTTTTTCTGATAATCAAGGATGAGCTTACAAACATATAATTGTCGAAGTAATTGGGAGAAAGGTTCTTCAGAAGTTTCCTTTTGCTTCATTTCATTCTCAAAATAATGATGGATAGCTCCATTTTCAATTAAGCAAATCGCTTCGTTTTCCACTTTGCTAAACATAGCGTCCAACTTATTTTTTGAATCGTGAAAGGATGATTTCAATTTAACAAAACGAGTATATGTTTTCTTAGCCGTCTTGTGGTCAAAAGATGTCTTCATAAATCCCCTTCTTCTAATAATTAAATTTGTATTTCTAAAATTATTATGCCACTCAAGAATGGCTTTTCTAGAGAATCAAATGATTTTTCTTAGTTTTCCTTATATATCTCTATCGCAAGATATATGGCGTCAACTAAGCTTTGAATGTGGTTAGTATCAATGTCTTCTTGAGAAATTTTATAGAGTTTTGTCCCTTTTATGGATAGAAGTTTCTTTATGTAAGCAGGACTTTTGCATCTATTTAATGAGGAAAGAATTTCTTTGTTATATACGTGATTATGAATATGGTCTAGGTTCACAATCTGAGGAAAGAAGAGTCCCATTCCAAATAGGAGGAGAAGAATGCCAGCAAGAACATAGATCCAGCTAAAAGGAAGGTGAAGGAGAGTCAATAAGAGAAAAAGTAGCCCCACAATCATAAGCAAAAGGCCAAACAATATTCCTTTTAAAGGAGAAAGATTCATTTTCCATTCTGCTAAATAATGTTCTCTTTCTTCTTGAGATAAGGTAAGCCATTCATGGCATTCTTCATCGAGGAACTCTTTATGACAATGGGAACATTCTATAAAAGGTGAAGCAATATAAGAATGCTTATATTTTCCATTTAATTCATATGGAGTTTCACAATGTGGGCAGCGTTTCTCTTGACGATACATATCACTATATTATTCTGCTTAGGCATTTTATTATAGGGAATTATCTAAGAGGAGTTTTCCTCAAGTTTTCCCTAACTTTCATAAGAACTTTTCCAAGCAAGTTTTCTCCACGCCACTTATTCATATCAAAACGGTTGGAGTCTTTCATAGAGAGCCCAATTCCCCATATTAAGTCTTTTACGGCGCATTCCGCTAAAATGGCATCACCGGTATTTAACAAAAGCTGTTTCAGATCAGCATTTTGTGAGAATTTTGTCATAACGGCATCAAAAACGATTTTCTCACGTATTTGGCTCCAAATGACGTCATCATAATGAGAAACAGAACGGCCAAGAGATTTAATGGTGGCCACATCGTTCGTTTTCATGATTTGTTCTGCAACAGCAATATCCTTAAAACATCTTGCTTTGCTATACATCATATATTGTTCTACAGAGGAGAATTTCATGTCGTTTAAACAAAAAGAAGCTAAAAACCAATTGCTTAAAAAGCCATTTTCTTCGTCAGGATTATGGAAACAAACGATACTCATAAAATCTTACCAACCTTTTCACTGCTAAATACCCTTAAGAAGATTATAACGTTTTCTTTCCTTCCATCTAAGAAAGAGTTTCAAAAGTTCTTTATCCTGGAAACGTTTGTAAATATGTCGCACCAAATCAATATAGTTTGTGGTATTTTTTGCAAGTTATAGCAATTAGACTTGCTATTTCTTGCATTTTTTACCACAGAATATAGAATATAGGTGCAAAGGGGAAAGCATGAAATATTACAATCAATTAGCAAAAAAGCCATCCTTTACTTTTGATGAAGCAACGAAAGTTATCGGTGATATTTCCTTAACGGAAAAGAGTCTTAGTCAAATGATAGAGGAAGGAAGTCTTCACCGCGTGCGTAGGAATCTCTATACCTGCGTCAATCTAGCGACAGGAAGCGATTGCGCTTCCCCGTATCAAATCGCATCCAAAATTAACGACAATTCTTTTGTTTCCTATCATTCCGCTTTTGAATTCTTCGGTTTCTATAATCAAATGTATTTTCAAATGCAAGTGTCTTCCGATAAACGCTTTAGCGATTTCTCCTATGATGATTATTCTTATAAATCGTTCATCAGCAAAACTTCGGAAGAAATAGAAACCATTCAAGAAGTAAAAGTCACAAGCATAGAACGTACCATCGTTGATTCTATCGATATGTTAGGGAAGGTCATGGATACAGAGGAACTTCTCAAATGCATCAGTCTTGTTCATTGCGTAGAGGAAAAGAAGATTTTGAAAATGCTTGAGGTATATGGTAAAGAAATCCTCTACCGAAAAGTTGGTTACATTCTCTCTTATTTTCAAAAAGATTTTCTCTTAAGCGATGCTTTCTTCAAAATTTGCAAAGAAAAAGGCGTTCCTTCCAATAAAGGCGTTTTAGTACGAAACGATAAAGCTTCATTGGTTTTTAATTCCGAATGGGGGCTATACACATATAAAGACCTGGGAAAATTAGTTTATAAGGGGGGGCGAAGCTGATGTTTAATCTTACAGAGTCGGAAATCAACGAATTAGCAAAGAAAAATTCGTTTAATAGAAACATGACGGAAAAAGGTCCTTCTATTTATTCTTCTCCATGTTCGAACCTCCTTAGCACAGCCAAATTGTAATAATTCGAACTTTTTCCCGATAAGAAAATCGTTCGGATTATTTCTTTATTTAACGGAATTGAATAAATTCTGAAAAAAAGGCAGACGGGAGAAAATCCCGCCTGCCTTTGCCGTTTTATAAAAGTTCGGCAAACTTTTTGTCTTGCTTCTGCGTTATTCCGGAAAGCAAGGTTCCGCCGTCATCGGCGAAACCATTTTTACGTTTAGATTTTTTATTAAGTTGTAATGCGGCTTTTTCAGCCTTGTTTTTTTGCCATTCGGCATAATCTTTTCGTCCCTCCTCCGACGAAAGATATTCTCTGATTGCGGGCAACAACACCCGCGCCAACGATTCCAATTGAGAATCGGAAACACCTAACTTGGTTTCTTTCTCTTTGCGTTTTCTCGTGATTTTCCCCTCCGAGCAGTTATTCGTTTAGTCTTGTGTTTTTCATTTTTACCGGCTCCTTTTCTAAATTTTTCTCAGCCTCGCATGAATGCGAATTGCGAAACCGGTCGGACTTACTTTTCTATTTCATTACCTTCGGCGTTTATTTTCGCTCTTATAAAATGCCGACTCTTACGTTTCGTTTAGTAAATTTTGTTGGTTATTTACCGTTAAATTTGTTGTTTGTGTGGATTCTTTTACGATTCCGTTCTTGTTCCTGTTTTTCGTTTGCGGCTTGTTTTGCGGCGGCGAGTTCTTCGGGCGCGTATTCGAGTAATTTTTCCAAAAGTTTTACCGCGCCTTCGTTTGTTGTCGCCGTTTTTTCTTTCCGTTTCAGTTCGTCATACAAATCGCCGTTATCCTTGGCAAGAACGTTATTTTGCTTTTCGAGTTCGCTGTTTTTCATTCTTAAAGCGATGATTTCCGTTTCCTTTTTCTTTCCAGAAAAGGGAATTTTTCCCGACTTTGCCGATTCGTAACTTTCAAGCAGTTCTCTTACGGGTTTTGCCGCGGTTTGTGTTTTTTCGGCTTCGCGGATTTTCGCCTCGGCGGCTTCCGTCATCTTTTTTGTCTTGAAAGCGACCGTATCCAAATGCTTCGCCGTACTGCCTTCCTTGCCGCGCTTTAAGCCGTATTTTTTGCCGACGACTTCGTAAAAATCCGTTTGCAATTCTCTTAAAGCGTTGCGATCGAAAAGTTCTTTCGCGCATAATCTTCCGCCCGTTACGGGCATCAGATTGAAATGCAAATGCGGCGTGCTTTCGTCTAAATGCACGACCGCGGATACAACGTTTTCTTTTCCGTAGCGTTCTGCGAAAAACTCCGTGCAATCGTCAAAAAATTGCTTTTGCGTTTCGGGCGAGATGCCGCCAAAAAATTCTTTATTCGAACCTAAAATAAAAGAAGTTATCAGCACCGCGTCGTCTTTGATTTTACGTTTCGGGGCGAGTTCTTTTATTCGCTCGTCGATAAATGCAAGATACTTTTTCTCATGGGGTAAAGTATGATAATTCAGGTGCGTTCTCGACTTGTCGATTTGCGGGTTTCTCGTGGACTTATAGTTCTCGTCGCGTTCGTTTTCACGTTCGATTCCGACGATATCGCCGCGCTTATATTTTTCCATGTGACATACTAAATAGGACGTAATTCATCACCTCCGTAAAAATCGTTTTTGCCACCTTTTTCAAAAAGGTATAACTCACTTCGTCGCCGCAAACTTTGCTTTTCGTCAACCGCTTTCGCCGTTGACGGTAGTCGCCGTTGAGGCTCCTCTTCCCAAAAAAATACTTTGTCTTTTTGTGGGAGCCCTTGTTTTTTTGGATAGTTCGCATACCTATCGGTAAGCGATAGGTATAACTCACTATACCAAACCGCTTCGCGTTTGGTGCCGTTCGCCCTTGCAGGGGGCAAGTGTCCGCAGATATAATGGCGGCGTTGCCGTAACAAAGCGGACGAAAATTTCCGTTTTCTAATAAGTTTTCTATAATAATTTTCTCCTTGCAAATTTGTTTTTTTGTTCGTGGTTTTTATCGCTCACGGCGGGTGATACCGATGATAATTTTGCATATATTCCTCCTGATTTTTAACGTAAAAAAGGTCGCTGATTTTCTTTATCACCGACCTGAAACACTCCGCAATATATCTTGCGGAAAAATATTTAATTGTCTGTTTTTGTTACATAGTAATACCTCCCGATTTGTTTTAAGAAAAAAATCCGTGCGATTTCGGTTGCCTTTTCAGGCTCGTTCTTCGCACGGATCTTAATCCGAATTATTAAACTTTAGGCGATTTTATCTAAAAAACCGTACAACAACAAAACCCACGCTGAAACCCTTAATTTTTTCGGTTTCAGCGCCCGTCGCGGTAGTTGCTATATTTTTAGCAACCCTATGGCAAACGACGGTAATTCTTCTCTCGGACAAACGCAATCAAAACGCCTATCCGCATTCGCCCCACGACATAGGGAACGAACATTCGGGCAAAATCTTCACGCCCGATACTTACGGAAGCGAGCGATCTATAACACTCTAACTTTCCGTATTTATTATTATACCAAAGAAGAATTATAAAGTCAAGCAAATACGAACAAATGTTCTTATTTTTATTTCGTCAAAACAATACAATTCTTCTTGACGACAATAGCAAGAAAATGTTAAAATAAAGATAAGCAAATGTTAAGCGGAGAGCAAGTATGACTTATTCAGAAAAAATTAAAACGGCAAGAGAAAATTTATTGATGACTCAAGAAGAAATTGCCGTAGAACTCGGCGTTACGCCTATTACCGTTTGCAGATGGGAAACAGGGAAAACCGAGCCGAGCATAAAGGCTAAAAAAGCATTTAGAGATTTATGCGAGCGTAACGGCATCGATTTCAAAGAGAACAATGGCTAACACGAAAGAACAGATCGCACGCAATATGAAAAGCAACAAAGGCAAAGATACAAAACCGGAATTGTTGCTAAGAAAAGAATTATGGCGGCGCGGGCTTCGTTATCGTAAAAACTACAAAGGTCTTTACGGTAAACCCGATATCGTATTTCTCGGAGCCAGAATCGCTGTTTTTGTTGACGGCAAAATGTGGCACGGTTACGATTGGGAAAATCAGAAAAAAGACTTTAAATCTCATCGCGATTATTGGATTCCGAAAATCGAGCATAATATCGAACACGATTACGAAGTTACGCAAGAACTTATTTCTCTCGATTGGCTTGTAATGAGATTTTGGGATTTTGAAATCAAAAAGAATCCTCACGAATGCGCCGACAAAATCGAACGCGCGTATAACAACAGAAAAAACGACTAACCTACCACATAATGGAACGGAGATAAAAAGATGTTAAAAAGTATTGATTTATTCGCAGGTATCGGCGGAATTCGACTCGGCTTCGAAAACGCTTTCGGTAACGAACTGAAAACGGTGTTCGTCAGCGAGTGGGACGAATATGCACAAAAAACATATAAAGCGAATTTCCACGACGACTTTGAAATCGCCGGCGATATAACGAAAATTAAAGAAGCGGATATCCCCGACTTCGATATTTGCCTTGCCGGGTTCCCTTGCCAAGCATTCAGTCTTGCCGGGCAACGCAAAGGATTTAAGGACGATTACAAAGGAATGTCGCGCGGCACGTTGTTTTTCGACGTGGCGAGAATTTGCGCCGAAAAGAAGCCGAAAGTAATCTTTTGCGAAAACGTAAAGGGTTTGACTATTCACGACAAAGGCAGAACTTTTGAGATTATTACCGAAACGCTTAAAGAAATCGGCTACACTCCGTTCGAACAAATATTAAATAGTCGCAATTTCGGCGTTCCGCAAAACAGAGAGCGTATTTATATCGTGGCTTTCAGAAACGATATCGCGCCGAAAGAATTTGTCTTTCCGACTAAGACCGACGACACGAAACGTATTCGCGATATTTTGGAAGAAAATCCCGTTCCCGCCAAGTATTATCTCAGCACTTGCTATATGGATACGCTTATTCGTCATAAAGAGCGCCACGCTGCGAAAGGACACGGTTTCGGGTATGAAATCCGCGATCTCGACGACGTATCGGGTGCAATCGTATGCGGCGGTATGGGCAGAGAAAGAAACTTGATTGTCGATAAGCGACAAACGAATTTAACCCCCACTACGCACATTAAGGGCGAGATAAACAAAGACGGCATTCGCAAAATGACTCCGAGAGAATGGGCAAGATTGCAAGGCTTCCCCGACGACTACAAATTCGTGTTGGCTGACGTGCATTTGTATAAACAATTCGGAAACAGCGTAACCGTTCCCGTAATACAGGCAATAGCGGAAAAAATCAAAGAGGTACTCTATAATGGCAGAAATTAAAGGCAAAAACAAGGGCGAATGGTCCGAAATGTACATTTTCTTCAAATTGATGTCCGATAGAAAAGTTTACGTCGCGGATAAAGATATGAACAAACTGAAGGATGTGTTCTTAAATATCGTCAGTATTATTCGTGAAGAAGTTGAAGGTAAGGAATATCGTTATTTTACGGGCGATAAAGTGGATATCACGCTTAACGGCGAAACCGTAATGACTTTGGATTCTTCACTGTTTACGGAAAAAGCCGCTCGCGTTTGGCAAATGATAACCGAAAATAAGGGCAACACTACTTTTACCGACGACGAAATCAGAGAGTTTCTCGAATCGATTTTTATTCATAATATTTCCGCTCCAGCGCAAAAGAAAAACGATTATTTCGGCGGTACGAAAGACATAGTCCTTGACACCGTAGACTACCGTTCCGGGGTAAGCCAAATAATGGGATTTTCTTGTAAGTCCGATATCGACGCGGCCTCCACTCTGTTCAATGCAAGCGGAGACAATACCAATTTTGAATATGAACTTGTCGGAAATATGACCGACGAGATAATGAACGAATTTAATTCTTTGTTCAACGAAGTCGTTCGTAAAGGCGTGGTTTGTTATGATGTTGCCACCGGTAGCCGTATGAATTATTTGAAATCTTGCGGCATCGATGTGAAATTTGTCAATCCGGTTAAAGATACTGCGAGACAAAACCTGATTCGTTGTGGAGGTTTAGAGACTCCCGCGATCGTGGCGGAAATGCTGAAATACTACTATTATCATAAATCGGGAACGGATACTTCTCTCGAAGAAGCAATAAAATATCTTGCCGAATCCGATCCCGCGGGTTATTCTTTCGGAGAACTTTACGATACATATCATTTGAAAATAGCAAATTTACTGTATTCTATGTTTACGGGATTGCGTTTCTCGAAACCGTGGAACGGGAAGTCCGATGTAAGCGGCGGTTATATCGTTGTAAAACGCGACGGCGATGTCGTTGCTTTCCACTCTTGTATTGCCGATGAATTCAAGGATTTTCTTGTGGATAAATTAAAGTTCGAAGCACCGTCCTGCAGTCGCCACGACTATATGTCGATTTACAAGAAAGATAACGGTAAATACTATCTGAAATTCGCTCTTCAATTCAGATTTAAATTGAAAAAATAATGCGAGTATGCAGTTTGTTTTGCGGAATCGGAGGCATCGACCTTGCTTTTATAAAAGCGGGACATGAAATCGTATGGGCTAACGATATCGATAAATACGCTTGTATGACCTATCGGCACAATTTCCCCGACACGCCGTTAATCGAAGGCGATATCCGCTCTATCGATAAAAAAGATATTCCCGATTTCGATATCCTTACCGCTGGATTTCCTTGTCAGCCGTTTTCGGTTTGCGGAAAACAAAAAGGATTTTCGGACGAACGCGGTAATTTATTCTTTGAAATCGGAAAAGTTATTGACGAAAAGCACCCCTCCGTCGTGTTTTTGGAGAATGTGGCAAACCTTACCGAACACGACAAAGGAAAGACTTTTAACGTTATTCACAACGAGTTGGCGGGACGAGGATATTTTATTCGCTACTTGATTGCAGACGCTTGCGATTACGGCGTTCCGCAACACAGAACAAGAACTTATATCGTCGCATTTACCGATAGGAACGCTTGCGAAAGGTTCACTTTTCCCAAGCAAGTTCCGCTTGAAAAGCGTATAACCGACGTTATCGATGTGTCCGTAAAAGCAGACGATAGATATTACTACCCGCCCGAATCGGCGAAATATCGGCGTTTGAACGAGCTTATCTCGGACGAAAAGCACCTTTATCGTTTTGCCGATTACGGCATTCAATCGAGCAAAGACGGCATTTCATTTACGCTGAAAGCAAATATGGGAACGTATTATGACAGAGTACCGATTATAAAAGACAAATTCGGAATTCGTAACATCACCCCTTCGGAATGCCTTGCTTTGCAAGGTCTCCCGAAAGAATTTGCTTTTCCGAACACTGTTCCCGAACGCGAACAATACAAGCAAGCCGGCAACACGGTTTGCGTGGAAGTTATAGAGAGAATAATAAGGAGTCAAAATGAAAGATAAAACAATTCATATATTGAGATATGGAACTGTGGCAGAAAAAGTGCATTTAGAGAAAGCTTTAAGCGCGTATGATTATTTAAGCATAAACGGCAATACCGCCGCTTATGTATCAAATGCAATTGCGCAGTTTATTGTTGATAAATTTTTTTCTACTCCAGAGAAAGGTTTTTTTATCGACCCAATAACATATGCGTTTCAAGCAACCTACAAGGTTAATTCTATAGACTTGTTATATAATCAAAAAAAAGACACAGGGGAAAAAATCCTGAAAAAATCCGTGGAAAAATTAATAGAAATTTATGGTGAGCCAGTAACGAAAATTACTGAAGGCAGAACTGTTTCACCTATAGATTTCGCCGATATTAATGTGTTCAATGTTTTTTGCGAAAATGTATTGAATTTTCAATATTCGTTAATAGATCAGCATATACAGCAAAAAGATTTAGCAAAATATATTGAATATGTTTCTAAAAATGATTTACCACAATTGCATCCAAAATTTTTAATTGCGCCGTATTTTTATTTAAATGCAGATGATTCTGAAGTTAAAAAATGGATAGAATTAAATGTAGAGTTTATTAAGAAATCTATTGATTTGTCGCGCGACAGATTTAACAATTCTCCTGTATATGGACAATTAACAATTAATAAAAATATATTAAAAAATAGCGAAATTATTGATTGCATTACATCGTCATACAATAATGTCGATTTAAAGGGCCTTACTATATGGGTTGATGATTTAAACGAACACGAAAGTTCTTTTGAAGAACTATCCTCTTTTATGGACTTGCTTCGACGACTTAATTGTAAAACAAAATATAACATGTATGGTGGTTATTTTTCTATTTTGCTAACACATAAAAAAATAGCATTATTAAATGGCGTTTCGCATGGATTAGAGTATGGTGAAAGCAGAAAAGTATACCCTGTTGGCGGAGGTTTGCCTGTATCAAAATACTATTTCCAACCATTACATAAAAGAATGGATTTTACAGATGCGTTTTATTTACTTAATGGCGCAAAAATTATAGATTCTTCGCTATCAAATTGGGGGAGCACAAAGCCTTATTATGATGCGATATGCAACTGTGAGCAATGTAGAAAAATTTTACATGATGAAATGATCAATTTTATTGAATTTGAAAGCCGAGAATTTTATGATATAAAACGCAAAAATCAGACTCTTAGAAGGAAAAAAGCATCATCCGACACCAAGCAAAACTGTTTATATCACTATCTTCTTTGCAAAAAAAGAGAATTTAAACTGGTAGAACAAGAGTCGTTAGCTGAATTAAGTAAGCAACTTATCACGCAATATGAAAAATATAGGTCGTTTTCTTTTTTATTAAAGGAAGATAATTTAAGTTTCTTGCCGTTATGGCATTCAATAATTGAACAATATGAAAACTAATGAAAAAATCGTCTATATTTTAGGTGCAGGAGCATCCAAAACTGCAGGTTTGCCGATTCAGTCTGAACTTTTACAATTGATTTATTCGATTGAAGAGGAATATACTTCTTTAGACTTAAATGCCGATATCTTAAAAATGAGCATAGATGAAAATTTACAGGGTATAATGAAATATTATACATTATTTGATAAATACAGAAGAGACCTTGGGAAATTTATACTTAATAATTTTTCATCAAAAGAAAATGTTTTAAAATACGAGAGCGCAGTAGCAAAAGCCAATGAAATTCCCGAATCGGATTTTTCTTTAACTCAAAAACGAAACGAGTTATTCAAAAATGCTTATGATATGATGAAGAACATCAGCATAGCATTGGAAGATCTGTTTACAATTTTTGACAATGTGCAATTAAGACATGAGCATTTTAAATTATATTCAAATAGAGAAATTGAACAATATAATAAAGAGTTAAAAATGTGTGTCATTTATGCTTTAGTTTACGCGACTGTAAAAAATGCAAATACAGAAACTTATCAATCATTTGCAAAAAATTGTTCGAGAAAAGGGAGCAAACTCCTCAAAAACGAGATCCATTTTCCGTAATTACAATGAACTGGGATAGTTTATTGGAACATAGTATAAATGATATTTGTTGCAGTTATAATAAAAATGTCGCTTTAAAAAAACAGCACATTCTTCCAGATTTGTGCTTTTTTAACAATACCTTATCAAATGATAACTATATACCATTTACACATATAAAAGCAAAAGGGATCAAGAATATAAAAATACTTAAAATGCACGGATCGCTAAATTGGTTGGAATGTCCCAAATGTGGTAGAATTTTTACTGATTTTAACAAAGGAATCGCAAATGATGAATTC
The DNA here is from genome assembly GCA_963630675.1 of Escherichia coli. GTDB lineage: Bacteria > Bacillota_I > Bacilli_A > RFN20 > CAG-826 > UBA4951. The sequence goes on along the minus strand of CAVGNR010000002.1, from coordinate 2,965 downwards.
AACGAAACAGACTGCCCCTGTTGTTATAACGGTTCGTATGAAGGTGCAAGTCCAAAATTACAATCCTTGTTGATTACGCCAACATTTTTGAAGTCTTTAGAAAGTTTAGTCATAAAAAATATTTGGCATAACGCATTCATTGAATTAACGGAAGCTAAGAGGGTGGTTTTTATTGGTTATTCTTTTCCAGATGCTGATTTTGAAATGCGCTGTTTACTAAAAAAAGCAATAAAACCAGGGATTAAAATTGATGTTGTGTTACATAGCTCTGACGATCCGCTTTTTTATAAAAACCAATATATTGAACATGGCTTTAGAGAAATAGAAGCAGATTCATTAGTATCAAAAATGCAATTGCCGGAAAAACGCTATAAGTCTTTTTTCGGTGAAAATGAAATTGAATTTTACTATAATGGCTTTGCCGAATACGTAAAAAATATGTAGGAGTGTAAATTATGAAGAAGAAAGAATTAAATGGTAAAGACTTATTGCTGAGTTTTTTATATTCACCTGGGATGGGAACAGTCAAAAATGAAAAAATCGTAGGAAGGACAAAAATACAAAAAATGATGTTCCTTTTTGAAAAGCAGATTTATCAAGATTTTTTTAGTGAAAACTTACAAATATCGTTGCCTGAATTCTCACCGTATTATTTTGGTCCGTTTAGTAGGGAGCTATATGAGGATCTTTCTTTTTTTATTTCTATTGGTATGATAAAAACTGAATCAACAACAATCCCTCTTGCTCCAGTCGACGCAGTCGAAAACTATGATATGGATTTTGGCAATGCCGATGAATCTTTATCTTCTGATAATCAAGATGCAATCAATGATTATGAGAAAGAGTATTTTTTATCAGACATTGGTATAAAATATGTAGAAGATAATATTTGGGCAAATTTTTCGCCTATTCAACAAGAGAAATTACGAGATTTTAAGAAAAAAATAAATCAGATATCTTTAGATGCTCTTCTAAATTATGTTTATAACAAATATCCAGAAGAAACAACAAAATCAATAATTGCAAAAAAATATTTAAAGTGACATCTATGTTGGAAGTTGAAATGGAAAAAAAAATATTGCAGTATCTATCTGCTTGTGAAGATTTTAAAATTGTTGGTACAGAAGTTCCTTTTTTATCAAGATGCATAGATATTGTAATACTTAATCAAGCAAACGATTTAATTTCTATAGAATTAAAAATAAAAGATTGGAAACATGCCATTGCTCAAGCTCTAAATCATAAACTGGGGTCGGACTATGCATATATCTGTTTGCCTAAAAGGAAAATGACAAATACCTTGAAAGAATATATATATAAATCTAACATTGGTCTTTTGATGTTTGATGATAGTGCAACGCAAAAATTAGAAATTGTGGTCGAAGCACCACGCAACGATAATCAAACTATATTTAAGCAATTAATGTTGCAAAATCTTAAAAATTGCCCGTATTTAGGAGACGCCAAATGAAAGCGGTAATTTACGCGAGATATAGTTCGGATAATCAACGTGAAGAAAGTATCGATGGGCAACTTCGGGACTGCATCGAATATGCGAAATATAACGATATAGAAATCGTCGGACAGTATATCGACCGTGCATTTTCCGCAAAAACAGACGATCGCCCCGACTTTCAACGAATGATTGCTGACAGTCCTAAAAAGCTATTCGATGTCGTCCTCGTGTGGAAACTTGATCGTTTTGCACGCAACCGCTACGATTCGGCTTTCTATCGTTACACGTTACGAAAAAACGGTGTAAAAATAATCTCCGTAAAAGAAAATATTTCAGACGGCCCCGAAGGGATCATCTTGGAAAGTATGCTGGAAGGCATGGCTGAGTTCTATTCCGCAAATCTTTCTCAAAACGTAAAGCGCGGATTCAGAGAAAATGCGCTTAAAGGCAAATGGAACGGCGGTTCTCTCCCGATAGGATACAAAGTAGTAGACCATAAACTTGCCGTGGACGAAGAAACTGCGCCGACCGTCATGAAAATATTCGAAATGAGCGCGGACGGATACACGGCAAAAGAAATTTACAATTATTTACGGCAAAAACAAATTCGTCGCCCGAACGGGAAAGAAATCGCATATAACAGCGTATTACATATTTTGAAAAACAGAACGTATATCGGGGAGTATAATCATTCCGGAGTGTTTCGTGAAAACGGCGTTCCTGCAATTGTAACGAAAGAAATGTTCGAGACGGCGCAGGAAAATTTACAAAAGCACTCTTTCGCACCCGCAGCACATAACGAAGAAAACGACTATTTGCTCACAACTCACCTGTATTGCGGAAAATGCGGAGCATTGATGACGGCATATTCGGGAACAAGCGAAGTCGGAAAGGTATATCGCTATTATAGTTGTAATCAAGCACGAAAACATAAATGCAACAAGAAGAAGATTTCAAAAGAAAAAATTGAAAATTTTGTTGTTTATAAAACTATGGAATTCTTGCAAAGCGACGCAATAATCAATCGCCTGTCAACGTTGCTGTTTGAATTGCAATATAAAGAAAACACGCTTTTGCCGAGGCTCGACAAACAATTAGCCGACGTTGAAAAACAGATAAACAATATCATAACGGCGATACAAAAAGGCGTAGCCTCTGATTCGTTACTTGAAAGACTTAATGATTTGGAGAAACAAAAAACAGAATTAAAAGAATCCATACAAAAAGAAAAAGCCCTATCTCCGACGTTTACGAAAGACGAATTCAAAATGGCTTTAAGCAATCTAAGAAAGATCGACACAAAAACGAAAGCCGGCAAAGAAAAATTGATAGAAACTTTTATCGGCAGAATTTACCTCTACGACGACCACCTGAAAATAATTTATAACATCGACGGGGAGATCGAAGAAATTACTCTTGAAGAACTTGAAAGTTCAAATTTGACACAATGCGGTCACATTATTTAAAGTTCGAACAAACTAGTCGATTCTGGATATTTTTTACGCTTAT
>CAVGNR010000001.1:0-180442 GCA_963630675.1 Escherichia coli | reverse complement strand
TCACTACAGAAAGGCACAATAAAAGGGGTCCTACTCACCTTTTGGGTTTTCGAACACCCCCTTTCTTTTATATGGCACTGTCGAAAGGTTTGGTAGGCAAGAAGGTCTATTTCGACGCAGAGGCGAAGAAAGACGTAAGCAACGAAGAAGCGTTAAGCCAGTTTTTAGCATCCAAGACGCTGGAGGGCTGCTCGGAAAGGACGACGAAATACTATAGAGTCACCATCCAGGCGGCTCTCAAAATGATCCAAAAGAGTTATCTTTTCATTTCCTCCTCCGATATTAGGGAATATCTTTCTAAGATTCAGGAAAAAGGAAACACAGGCAAAGTGACAATCGATAACGTTAGAAGGGTCATTTCATCCTTTTTCTCCTGGCTAGAGAGTGAAGATTACATCTCGAAAAACCCTGTTAGAAAAATCAAAAAACTGAAGACTGGAAAAAGGGTCAAGGACACATATAGCGACGAGACGATTGAACTTTTAAGAGAACACGCAGGAACTATAAGAAACCTTGCGATAATCGACTTCTTGTGCTCTACTGGTGTTAGAGTTGGGGAATTGGTCAGACTAAATCGGACAGACATAGACTTCGAAAAGCGAGAATGCATCGTTACTGGTAAAGGAAATAAGCAACGAAAGGCGTATTTTGACGCAATGACCAAAGTTCATCTCCAAAAATACCTTCAAGAGAGAAAAGATGAGGAAGACGCTTTGTTTGTTTCGACACTATCTCCATACAAAAGACTCCAAATAAGCGGCGTAGAAATACTCCTTCGCCGTATCGGCAAGGACAGCGGGATTAGCAACGTCTATCCACATAAATTCAGAAGAACTTTAGCCACAAAAGCCATAGATAAGGGTATGCCTATCGAGCAAGTTCAGCATCTGCTAGGTCATTCAAAGATTGATACAACGCTTGAATACGCCATGGTTGATGACTCCAATGTAAAGATTAGTCACAAAAAGTTTCTCGAATGACAAACAAACCTTGATTTGTCGACCAGATGGACAAAATCCGCAAAACGGTTCTGAAGTTCAAGGGGTGGCAAATAAACGCCGAGTTTTTCAAAAAAAGGAGTTTGAATTCGCTTCTGTCCAGCTGATCCAGCCATTTTTGAGCTAGCGTATGTATGGAGAGAATCATTTCTTAATAAATTCATGACCCATTCAGCATTGGTTTTTCCAGAAATCGGTCGTGCAACATGAAACTCTGTTGTTCCGAAGCCTATTTTGTTTGTGCAATGGTTTGCAATCGCGATTTTTCCATTTTCAAAACAAGGGGTTATCTTTGCGAAGATAACATCTCCGTCTTTGAAATAAGTATATCCTTTATAGAAATCTTTGATTTTGCCAGACCTCTTAATTGAAAAAGACCCATCAGTTCCTATCGCTTCCATTGGAACGAAAGATGCTTCAATCTCCATATCTTTTTTCACTTCGCTTTTCTTTGGATTGAATATGACAACCTCTGTAAATTTTGAGTTCCATTTCTTCTCATCCATTGGGTCGCCGAACATCTCCATAAACCGCGATTTGACCAAGCGGCTTTTCTTAAGTTTTAACGTTCTCGAAAGGTTTTATATGGGGGATGGTCTCATTAGTTTTCTCAAGTTTTGCTATTTTCTAAAGGTACTAAGTTGGGGAACCACAAGCTCGTGATATAATTAAATCACTCATAAAACGGGAAAACCGGGCAGGCGGGATGAACAAATAGTTCAGCTGATCCTCATAGAGATCTCTAGCCTTTAACCATTAATGAGCCCTCAAAAAGAAGAAGGCTCTTTTTGCCGTTCTGGCCGCTTCTTGCAACAAGAAAGGAGACTTATTCGTATGAGAGCAAACACAATGGCCAACAGCCAAAACACGTCATTTCCATCGCTTCTGGCAAACAGGATAAGGAGCTGGCTCAATTTGCGCTAACTCCGATTCCCATCAAGTCGGAGGTGGGAGACCCACGCTGCACTTTTGGCGAAGACAGCACGGTGCGGATGGACGCTTTCGCGACCCAAATCTCACCTGCGTTATTCATGCTACTGGAGGACGCGGTCTTCAAGGAACACGTCCGACTGAAGACCTTGGTAAACAAAGAGGAACGCAAGATTATCAAGGCGACGGGCAAAGAAAGGGATAATTCTAAGTTAACAACCTTCTGTTGCTTTTCTCTTATTTCGCGAGGACCTTTAAAGATTTCAATTTCCGTTTAAACGAATTAAGACCCGAGACTGTGATGGACGGGGTTCTTTTCCTCGCCGAGATCGTCGCATCTCTGGAGATACTTGGAGAATACTTATCCGAAAACGATATGCAGAAACGCGCCTTATTCGAAGCATTCGTGGATAAGGCTGTTGTCTGCAAAGACGGAATGATAGTCGTAAACGTCAATATTTTCGGCACAAAAACCAAAATCGAAAGCATCGGTGGAGTAGTCAATGACGTTCGCGCGGAGAAGCTAGTGCTCCGCCACTAAAAAAATACACGGAGAAATCCGTGTTTTCTTTATCCTTCCAAGTTAACGTACTTGTTTATGTACGCTTTTTTAGTATAATCGTAACGAGGTGAAAAAGTATGGCAACAACAAATGTTACGGAATTAAGAAAAAACCTGTTCAGCACGGTAGATTCTGTCATTAAATTCAATGAGCCCGTTCAGGTGACGACGAAAAACGGAAACGCCATTCTTTTAAGCGAAGAAGATTATAATGCGCTTTTGGAAACGGTTTATCTTATGTCGCAACCTGGATTGGTTTGTAAAATCAAAGAAGGCGAAAAGGAAAGAACATCCGAAATGTCCGAATTCAATCCGAAAGAGGAATGGTAAATGTGGGTTGTCCTTTTTACTAAGAACGCTGAAAAAGACAAACCGAAATTAAAAGCGGCCGGTTTAGAGAAAAAAGCCAAGTCTTTACTCGTATTGCTTTCCGAAAACCCGTTTCAAGTACCCCCTTCTTATGAAAAACTTGTTGGTGATTTGAACGGATATTATTCCCGTAGAATCAATATTCAGCATCGTCTTGTTTATCGTGTTGATTCTCAAAAAAATATCGTGATTGTTCACTCCATGTGGTCGCATTACGAACGATAAAGGATCCAAATAATTTCTATTTTGTCATGCCATTAGACATGTAACACGGAGAGATCCGTGTTTTTTGAATATCTAAATCAGTCTTAGTTAATGGACATTACGTCTCTAATAGTTAAAACTTATCTTTTCAGTTTCTAGGACGGATGTAGATAATAAAAACGGTTAAGTGATTGTTCATCTTCTTTCTTTAAAGTTTTTTAAATCAAAGTCAAAAAGTTAATAAAATCTAAAAGTTTTGACTTCAAATCCCAAAACTTTTATATTTCCATTCCCTTTATGCTATACTTTAAAAAAGGAGTGCGACCATGAATGAACTGATAAACCGTCCTGAATACCTAAACCAGCTGATTGAAAACAAAGATGTAGATTTGGTTAAAATAATAACCGGTATCCGTAGATGCGGTAAGTCTTCTCTATTGGATTTGTTTCACCAATATCTTTTAAAGGTTGGCGTACCAGAAGAAAATATCATTCATATGAATCTTGAATCGTTACGCTATCGGAATCTTACGGATTATGTGGCTTTCTATGATTATGTTTCCAAACGCATTCCAAAAACGGGAAAAACCTATTTGATGTTTGACGAAATGCAAACGATTGATCATTGGGAAAAGGCGATTGAGTCTTTTCGCTTAGACTTTAATGTCGACATCTACATCACAGGTTCAAACGCCTATTTATTATCCGGCGAATTCTCGACGTTATTGTCTGGAAGATATGTGGAGATACGTATGTTGCCATTGTCTTTCAAAGAATTTTTAAATTTCTATCGTTTTGAAACATCAGTCAGCATAGAACAAAAGTTCCAGAAATATCTTCAGTTTGGAGGAATGCCGATTTTAAGAGAATATCAACTTAATGAAGCAAGAAGTAACCAAGCGCTTGAAGGAATCTATTCAACAATTGTCCTGAAAGACATCTTGCTTCGTAATCCGCAAATGGATCAATCCACTCTAGAGAAGCTTATATTATTCCTTTGTTCGAACATTGGCAGCATCACTTCGCCGAATAGTATTGGAAACGCCTTGTCCCAAGAGGGAAATATTGGCAAAGGAAAGGATAGAAGTATTGCTAGTAAGACAATCGAAAAATATCTTGGCATGCTACATGAATCCTTCTTTTTTTCTTCTGTCCGACGTTATGATGTGAAAGGCAAACAATTTCTAAAGACTCTAGAAAAGAACTATATCGTCGATTTGGGCTTCCGAAACATGCTATTAGGATATCGTGATGCGGACAGAGGACATATTCTAGAAAATGTTGTGTTCCTTGAACTAATCCGAAGAGATTTTCATGTTTATGTGGGAAAAGTCGGAGAACTGGAGACTAATTTTGTAGCCGAAAAACCAAATGAAAAACTATATATTCAAGTGACGGAAAGCATGCAATCACCCGAGACACGTGCACGCGAATTAAGGCCATTACAAACAATTAATGACAATTACGAGAAAATCGTTTTATCGATTGATAGAAATTATATAAATTCTTATGAAGGCATCAAATCGCTGAATTTGATTGACTGGTTATTGCAATAGGCCAAAAGAGTTTTCACCGCATTATTGAAAAATGCTGCTAGAATCAAAAAAATCGGAAAAACCTGCCTCGTTATTTAAACGGAATGTCTCAAATTTTTCCAAAGAAACAAAATGAATGAACTTTTATTTGATCGCTTAAGAGAACTGTATATGTGAAAAACAACTTAGAGTGCGAAGAGAAAGAGTATTTGACGACACGTTTTGCTTTTTTGTAATAGTTAAAGACGAAGATTTATGCTCAAAAACCATAAACCGATAAAAACGGTCTGATTAAGTGTATTCATTTTTTGAATCAAACATACTTTACCAACCTAACACATAAAATTTTGCAAAAAAAGGAAAGTGTTTTATAATATAAAAAATTTTTTATGTAGGTTTGTTAAATAAGGGGAAAACTTATGAATGCAATTTTGACGGGATTAAATACGCTGGCTGCCATCTTGGGCTATAACAACTATGATTCTTTCGACTTTGTTAAAGAAGATTTTATAAAAGTTTCAGAAACGCTACATGTTCAAATGATTTGTAAGGAAGATGAATCATACGTTCTAGAGAATCAAAAAGCGCTTAAAGATCTTTACACACTTGAAGGTAAAAACAAATACGAATTAATTGAATTTGATAGCTTTTACATCATTTATGATAAGGAAAACGATTCAATTGTCGAAAGAAAAGATGGAGCTTCGCCTTATCAAAAATTAGAAGGAGTTCTTTTGATTTTTGTTCCTTCTGAAATTACCAAAAATGAGAGTCTCTACTTGTACGCCAACGAAAAATCTGTATATGACGTTCAGAAAGATACGAGTGTCGATAATGGGTACATAAATACTATAACTAACAACAATACAGAAGAGCCAGGTGAATACTATCTATTTGACAGTTATGGAACAGATCACCTCCGCTCAATTGATAAAGCGTTTTATTTTGAACATCTGCGTGGCAGGCATGGAAAAAACGAAAATGGGACATGCGGGGTTGTGGCCTCTCAAGTGCTGTTGGGCTATTATGACTCTTTTTTTGATGACAGTATAATTCCTGAAACATATGATATAACCACAACTTTCGACAATGATATTACGAGGTATAATGTGCAATCACCAGGATCAGGTGAAGATTTTCACCAATATTTGATTAACTACTTAAGTACTATAGGTATTACAAATAACGGACAAGGAATGAACATTTACGAAGAAAAAGATTTGATTTGTAAATATCTAAGATCTCGCGGATTTGACTTTCATGAAAGATGGGTTGAAGGAAATTGGGGAGATGCTATTTCCAATACCGCGAGTGATACGATTCGAAATACGATAGAGGATAATCGCCCTATTTTTGTTGGTGCACGTGGGCATGCAACAGTGGCCTATGCATGCGATGATAAATATATATACGTCTACGATGGATGGGGCGATGTGAGAAGAACTGTTTGGGCCACTACGGATACAAGTATGTTTAACACCAATCGGAATCCACACGCAGTAGATATTAGCGGTTGGAAATCTAAGCACAACCATTCTAATAACTATTATTCTACGTTAACCAATATGTACCATTGCACTTGTGGATATATGTGGAAATAATTTTAATGATAACCCTAAAAAATATTCAAAAAACATATCGATCAAAAAATAAAAAACAAACAATCGCTTTGAAAAATGTGTCTTTGTCTCTTCCGGATAACGGGTTAGTTTTCATTTTGGGAAAGTCTGGTTCTGGGAAGACAACGTTGCTGAATATTTTAGGCAGCTTGGACTCTTTTGATTCGGGAGAAATAATCGTAAATGGAAAGAGTATCAAACAATTGAAACAAAAAGAAGTGGACGATTATCGAAAGAACTATGTTGGGTTTGTTTTCCAAGATTTTAATCTACTAGATGAATTTAATGTTAAGGACAATATTGAGCTTGCCTTACGTTTGCAAGGGGAAAAAGACAATCAAGATGACATTTCTCGATTACTAAAAGAAATGGATTTAGGAAATATTGAATCGAAGTTCCCTCAAGAGCTTTCTGGTGGGCAAAAACAAAGGGTGGCTATAGCAAGAGCCTTAATTAAAAAGCCGAAAATGATATTAGCTGATGAACCTTGCGGCTCCTTAGATGAAGAAACGGGCGAAAGTATCATTCAAATATTGAAACGAGAAAGCAAAGACAAACTTGTTGTCGTAGTTTCGCATAATAATAGCCTCGCTGAAAAATACGCGGACCGTATCATTAAAATGAGGGAAGGAATAATCCTTGAAGAAAAAGTAAACCAACGAATAAATCAAGAGCCTCATTTAAATCCAAACAGCGAAAAAGAAGAAACCAATAATAGTTTAAAGAAAAGCAAATTACCTTGGAACTTTTCGCTCAAGATGGGTTTTCATTATCTTTCTACGCGAAAAATACGCTTGGCTTTTACGATACTCTTTTCTTTCTTGTCTCTATCTTTGTTTTCTGTTTCTGAAGTTATAGCGAACTATTCTCCAGCAAATTCCATCTACCATTCGCTTACTTCTAGAAAAAATAGGCATTTTTCTGTTAGCTATGAAGCAAAACACGATAATGACGATTATTTTACTACCCAACGAATTAGCGAAGAAACCAAAGAGCATTTTGAGAGGACTTATGGTGTTTTAAGTGACGGGACATGTACTTTCTCTTCCTCACTTGGCTCCTCCTTTGAATCTTATCCAATTTCTCTTCCCGAAATAAATGAATCACCAAATTTGTTAAATATTTCTGAAAATAGGATGACTCAATTAGGCTTCTCTTTACTTTGTGGTAAATTACCAGAGAAAGCTGGTGAAATCGCTTTAACAGATTATCATTTCTATATTTTTCAAAATATCGGTTTTAAAGATTTCACTAATCATGCATGCCCAAACGTAATTAGCGGTTCTCTTTTGCAAAGCCCTTCCGATTTATTAGGAAAGACAATTTGTTTTTCCGGAAATTATTTTACAATCAGCGGTTTTTTAAATACAAACACCATAAGTAACTATCATGAATATCTAGATAAATTGTTCTCGTTTAGCAAAGAAAAAGTTCAAAATTACATCAAAGATAATTCTTTAGAATACGATTTTTTCAGAAACGAAATATCTTACAATTATCCTAGCAATATTTATTGCTCTTCCAGCTTTGAGTCTAAATTGAAGGATGGCTATGGCTTTCATCTTATTAAGAGCAATCTTTCTCCAATGAATAATGGAAACGGACCGTATTCTTATGGGTTTGATAGGCTTGCAACCGATGCTATTCAAGAATCGGCTGTTGAATTTTTAGGAGAATATCAAAATATTGCTGATTCCTCGCAAATTATCGTTTCTTCTTCTCTTGAATCCACGATATTAGAAGTGGATGATACAAAAACGTTGGAAGAGAATGATCAAACCGCATCTTTCATAGAATTCGTTTTAAAAGATGGTTATTGGGAAAAAGTGGAAACAAATTATACCTTCTCTTCCCCATCTGATTTCTTTAACCGAGGAAAGAAAACATATATCTTTCATTATTTGCTTAACCATCTCCCAAACAACTCCGAGTTTGAAAAATATTGTTTGGACTATTATCACTCTGGAGTCTTACGAGATTCTTTCTCGTTATTAACAAATGAAATGAAAGCGTTCGCTTATTTTTCTTTTTTGACAAACGAATACAACTATAAACAATTTATTTCAAATGAGATGAAAGACTTTATCTTTAAGAAGGCTTTTGATGAAGGAATAAAGAATCCGTTTGGAACGGAAACGAAAGAATATCTTGATGACTTGTTTGAAAATTACGTCTATGGAAAATATAAGAAAGAAAAGAATTATGTGATCCATTGTGAATATCAAAATATAAAAACTTATACAGATAAAAAGACATTTGATTTTACTGTGATTGGTTTTTTTGATGATCCCTTCGGTGAATACGCAAAGAAAGCATTAGTTAGCAAGGAAATTTTTGACCTTTTGGCCGATCCAATAAACTTTGGATATTCCAACTTGCTTTGTGATTTAGATGGAAAAGAGATAAAAATGTATGATTTGTTAAAAGACAGCTTCAATCAAAAGACAAATGAACGTTTCTATTTGAAAAATCCTATATCAGGAAGAGTCGTCACTTTTCATCGACAACTTTCTTTTCTGTCTTCCACGTTTTCTTATGTTGGATTAATACTCGGAATTTTATCTGTTTTGCTTTTTTGCTATTTCATACTTGGAACGATTTACTCTTCCGCAAAAGAAATTGGCATTTTAAGGTCCTTAGGAACAAGAAAAATGGAGATATTCCGTATTTTCCTCACGGAGTCTTTATTCGTTGCTTTTCTCGATTTTATTTTGGCGACGATTCTTTGCGATGTTTCCGTTCATTTTTTGAATCTCTTCGCCATAGAAAAGATAGGCTTAGCAGTCAGCGTTTATTTCTTTGATTGGCTTAGTGCGTTCATTTTGCTTGGGCTCTCATTCATAAGCGCTTTGATTTCTTCTTCCGTTCCGTTTTTGTCTTTTCTGAGAAAGAAGCCTGTTTCTATTATAAAGAAAGAATAGAATGAACTTTTAAAAAAGCGGCGTTAATCCGCTTCATGATATGAGAAACTTTAAATATGGAAATCTTCTTCTTTTGGAGCATCTTTTGCTAGGATACTGACCGTTTTTTGACCACATTCCGTTTCAAAGACGATTGTTACTTTGCCTTCTTTCGATGGACGGATAATCGCTTGCGCTCTTCCATAATATGCAGTAGTGACGTTATCTAAATAAGACCCAGTGTAATATGGGCATGCGTTACCTAAACCAAGAAGTTTACCATTTGTAACGGATAAGACTTTAATCTCGTTATTCTCTAATGGCTTTTGCTTGCCATCTTGATCAACGAAATTTAAACGAATATAGGCAGTTTCATCAGAACGGACTGTATCTTTCTCTGGAATAGCCTCAAAGAAGGTTTCTTTCTTTACTGTTGAAAGAGAGGTTCTTGCGTATTCCTTTCCGTTTTCATCATAAGAAATCGCTTCGACGGTTCCAGGAACATATTTAACTTTGAAATAGAAACGGCCTTCGCCTTTTTGCTTTTGCACGCCAATCAATTTTCCATTTTGATACAAGGCAACTTTAGGTTCTTTAGAATAAACCTCAACAACCATCTTTTTACCTTCCCAGCCAGTATAATCATAGGAGCGGTGGGCCCAGCTTAATTTCCAAGAAGATGCGCTATGCCCATAATAAAGATCCTTAGGTGAGACACAGGCCATACCAATCTTTTCATAGCCATAGGCTACGCGTGTATAGGTCATTTCCGCACAGGGGTGGCCTAAAATGTCTAATCTTCCAGAACCAGCCAATAACCAGTTTGTCTTATCTTCCTTCATGCCTTCTCTTTCTAAAGCAACCCAGCTTCCGACACCTGCTTCGCCTAAATAATCCCATCCGGACCATACGAAATCGCCAATAAGGCGGGGATTCCTCTCGGCTTCCTTAATGAAGGTAAAAGCATCTGAGCAGAAAGTTTCCGATCCTACGATGAAACGATCGGGATATTTCTTCAAATCCTTTTTATAACGTTTAATGCCATAGTTATATCCAGCAACGTCTAATTCCTTAAACGCATCTCTTGTTTTGATATCAGAACGATGTAATGTCGCACCTGTTTTCATGAAATCCGCGCCTAAAAGACCTGCTAAATCATTAAAGAATTGTGAGCCTACAGAGGCTTTCTTTTGCGTTGGTTTCTTTTTAGCGTCGCGTGCTGCTTTCTTATCAGAATATTGACCTAAGCCCCAACTATATAAAGCGTTAAAGAAAATATTCACCCCACAAGTTATAGGTCTTGTAACATCATATCCCTTAATAAACTGATACATGTCTCTTACGAAAAGGATGCCACGTTTCTCTGAAGTTTCTGCAACTTCATTGCCTAAGGAATACATAACGACGGAAGGATGATTGTAATCCTTATCAATCATATCCTTCAGATCTTCTTTATATGTCTTTGTGACAAATGAAGCGCAATCGTACATCGTTTTGTGGATGTACCAAGCGTCCGCATATTCATCAAGAATCAAAAGACCGATACGATCCGCCTCTTCCATAAAATAACGGGATATTGGATTATGTGCAGAACGGATGGCATTATAGCCATTTTTGAATAACAAATCCGCACGACGTGCTTCCGCATCCTTATCGTCGATGGCTCCTAAAAGACCATTATCGTGGTGGATACAGCATCCTTTAAGAATGACTTTTTCCCCATTAATAAGAAAACCCTTGTTTTTATTTAATTCAATTTGACGGATGCCAAATTTTGTTTTTGCTTCATCTTTTTCGAAATGAATCTCTGCTTCATAAAGATTTCCTCTCCCAACGTTCCATAGTTTGGCATTTGGGATAGAGATGAGCTCATTTAGGCTTTCAGATTCGAATTCTTTTTCAAAAACAGGGGACCCATTATCCAATATACGGAGAATTCCTTTGCCAACTTGTGAAAACTTAGCTTCTAAACGAATTTCTCCTTTTTGATAATTTGTTGTTGTGATTCTGATGGATCTAGGAAGAATATGCGCTTTTGGAAGAATCCACATATGCACAGGGCGGTAGATGCCACTTCCCGTATACCAACGAGAATTTGGTTCGTGAGAGTTATCGGCAATAACCTCGATATGGTTTGTGCCGTTTTTAATATAGGGGGTCGCCTCAAAAATAAAATCGGTGTAGCCATATTCTCTATGACAGGCTTCTTGACCATTAATGATGATTGTTGGATGAGCATATACTCCTTCAAACTCAAAGAAGACGCTTTCACCTTCTTCAAGAAAAATATCGAGATCTTTTTCGTAAATGTATTTACCACCAGCAAAGAAAGAAATGTTTACTCCGCCAGGATTGTTAATATCTCTCTTTGTGGAAAGCATACGGTCGTCGGGTAAATCAACTTGAATTGCCTTATCTTTGTGCCCCTCTTCATAAACTGTCCAATTTTTATTAATCAACATAATATGATTCCTACCTAAATCCTAAATATTCTCTATTATTATCATCAATGATGTAAGGGCTTTCTAGTTCAAAATAAGTCAGAAAAAGAACCGATTAAGTCAACTCTTACGTTTTTGCAAAACGAAAGGGAATTTACTATCATAAAAATATAACTTATGTTGAATATTCGAATTGCTGTTGTAGAAAACGAATTAAACGTCGCTCAAAATGATATTGTCCTTCTTGAGCGTTACGCCAAAGAGAATTCCTTATCGTTGGAGACCTCTATTTTTCAGAATGGCTATGAGTTTTTGGATACCGAAGAGGAATTCGATGCCGTTCTTATGGATATTGATATGCCCGGCTTAAACGGGATGGAAGTAGCGGAGAAGTTACGGGAAAAGAACAAAGCAATCGATATCATTTTTACAACGAATCTTCCTCAATTTGCTGTGGATGGATATAAAGTGCAAGCCCTTGATTTTGTAATTAAGCCAGTCACGTTCCCAAATTTGTCCTTTGCAATGGAAAAAGTAGTGGAGAAGAAACGAAATTTCCTTAATGGCTCTTTTTTCCTTCGTATCGGTGGATTTGCTAAACGCATACATAATGAAGAGGTCCTTTATATCGAAATGGTGAATCACTATATCGTTTTACATGAAATCGATATGGAACCAGTACGTATTCGTGGCTCTTTGAAAATGATTGAGGATCTTTTAAATCCCGAGATATTCGTTAAGATCAACTCAGGCATCATTATTAACATTTCCAAAGTATCTTCTTTTGAGAACGGTCTTGTTTTGATGGAAGACGGTTCCAACCTTCCTCTCTCGCGTTCTCATAAAAAAGAATTTGCTGTACGTTTAGCTGAATTTTATGGAAATTCATTTTAGGAGACCTGCCTATGGAAAAAGGAAGCCCATTATATAAAATTCTCTTTCTCGGGAAATACCAATTCTATTTGGAGTTGTTGATACCTCTTCTTATTTTGATGATGTTCTCCCGAAGAAGAAAATATTTCTGGATTGCTCTCCCTTTTGTTTTCATTGTTCCCTGCTTTTTATACTGGGTGCCTTCTTTAACCACAGATTTTTATAATTTCAACTATATTGCTGTTAGTCTCTTTTTGTTTCTTGTTTCCTTTACGCTATACAAAGAATCTATTCCGACCTTGCTTTGCGCTTCGATGATTGGCTTTGGCGTTCAGCATGTCGCTTGGAATTTAACCGGATTCTTTTACGATATCATGCCAAACAACGCCAGTGATTGGCCTTTATGGGGCGTTACTCTTCTTTGGGCCGCAGTTTATTTGCTCGTATATGGCGGTTTCTTTTTCATGGTCTATAAGTTAAAACGTCCTTATCGTTGGCAAAAGAGAGATTCCTTAAGCCTTTTTTTCGGAACGATTCTTATCATTGTTTCCTCCGTTCTTAGCCAATATGTGAAGCAGTGGACAATAATATCGAGAATCTATACGGTTATTTTAATGTGTCTAGGAATTGCCTTGGAATTTATTATCCCTTTCGCTCATGAAGCGGGATCTAAAGCAAAAGAGCTAGAAGACGAAAAAGAAACTCTCTCTTCTTTATTAGAACTTCAAGCTCGCCAGGCAGAAATGTCTAAAAAAGAACAAGAAATTCTCAACATGAAGTTCCATGATATGAAACATCAAATCATTGCTTTAAAAAACTTAGATGGAGAAGAAAAAAATCAAACGCTCAAAGAGTTAGAAAAGAGCATTGATGTTTATGGCGATTATGCCAAAACAGGTAATAGCACACTAGATATCATTCTCACTCAAAAATCTCTTCTCTGTACGGAAGAGAACATCACTTTCACCTATATCATCGATGGGAACGCATTCTCCTTTATGAGTGTTAATGATCTTTCTTCCCTCTTTGGGAACCTAATCGATAACGCTATTGAAGCGGCCTCAAAAGAGGAAGGGGAGTACCGCTTAATTAAAATATCTGCTTCGGTTAAAAATGGCTTCCTTTCCTTAAATGAAGAAAACTACGTATCTGATAAAATCTCATTTTCTTCTGATGGACTTCCAATCTCAACAAAAGAAAATCAGGTTTATCATGGCTTCGGAACGAAGTCGATTAAATACATCGCAAGGAAATACGGAGGAACCTATTCCTTCACTCAAAAAGGCAACCGTTTTCACGTTTCTTTGCTTTTCCCTCTGAAAAAGTAAGCGCTTACCAAAAAAGTCAAAAATCGAACCAATTTCGTACAAGTGCCCTCTTTTTTGAAATGTAAGTGCTTACAATAGCGACAAGTTTGAAGTCATCTGACTCAAACATAATAAGGAGGGCAGTATGCCTAAAACAAATGTTTTTCGTGGTTTGACAGCATTAAGCGTTTTATTGTTGTCTTCTTCCACAGTCATGGGCATGATCATGGAGAAATATCCTCAAGGAATGGATCAAACTTGGGGCACACAATCCAGCAAGACCGTGATTAAGAAAAACGAAGGATCAGAGAATAACTGGTCTTACGTTTCCAAATTCAAAAACGCAAAAGAAGCAATCGCCGGCTATAAAGATCTAGCCATGCGTGAAGCTGCTGAATCTTTCGTTCTCTTAAAAAACAAAGATAATGCGCTTCCACTTGCTAACAATCCAAAAGTATCTCTCTTTGGATTAAGAAGCTACGCTCCAGTCTATGGTAATAGCGCTGGTTCTATCGCCGATAAAAACACCATCGATAATGGCAATACCATCACCGAATGTTTCCAAGAAGAAGGTCTTCAATTAAACCCAGGACGTTTAAATGCTTATAAGACCTATTTCGCAGATAAGACTTGGGGAGGAAGAGGCTTTGGTGCAACCCCTCCACAATATGAAGAAGTCACTTTAACCGACGATGCTGCAGAATTAAACCCTACAGAATTAGCGGGAATCGATGCCAACTACGCTAAAGATGATGCTTCCTATGCGGATGCAGCCATTGTTATCGTTGGTCGTCCAGGCGGTGAAAGTAAGAATTTCCGTCCAGGTGCAAAAGGCCTTAAAGAAGGTGTTAGCACGACAACTGGTAACATCATGGGTCTAAGTGCAAAGGAAAAAGAAGTCATTGCTGAAGCAAAAGCCAAGTTCAGCAAAGTTGTTGTCCTTATTAACAGCACCCAGGTCATGGAAATCAAAGAACTTGAAGAAGACGATCAAATTGATGCCGTAATGTGGATTGGCTATCCAGGCGCTTATGGCTTTAGAAGTGTGGCTCAGGTTCTTCAAGGAAAAATCAATCCATCTGGACGTTTAGGCGAAGTGTATGTTACAAACGGATTAACCGCCCCAGCTCTTCAAAACTTTGGTGATGACACTCCATGGGATGATGAGACAAAAGCCGCAGGGGTCAACCTCAATAGCTATTTAATCAACGCCGAAGGCATTTATACCGGATATCGTTATTATGAAACCCGTTATGCTGATGTTGTTGCAGGTAAAACAAGCGCCAAAACCGCGAAAGCAGGAACCTATACAACAGGGAATGGCGAATTAGCCACAACGGCCGGTGAATGGAACTACGATCAAGAAGTGGTTTATCCATTTGGCTATGGCTTAAGCTACACCAATTTCGAAGAAAAGTTGGATTCCGTAAGCATTTCAGGGGATCACCGTACCGCGGAAGTAAGAGTCACCGTTACAAATACAGGTAACGTGGATGGCAAACACGCTGTTGAATTATATGCACAAACTCCATATACCGAGTATGACATTGCCAACAAAGTAGAAAAGAGCGCTATCCAACTCGTCGATTTCGAAAAGACCGATGTTATCAAAGCTGGTGCTAGTGAAACCATCACCATGCATGTCGACTTAAATAACATTGCTTCCTATGACTATACCAAGGCAAAAACCTTCATTGCCGATGATGGAACCTATTATTTTGCTTTAGGTAAAGATGCTCACGAAGCCTTGAATAACGTTTTCGCTAAGCAAGGAAACGGAACACTTGGTGGCAACGCTTCTAAAGTCTATGAATGGAATTGGTCTGGACATTCTAACAAAGTGGATGATAAGACCTTCTCTGTCGCAGACAATGGCATCAACATCACAAACAGACTTTCCGAAGGCGATTCTGCCATGGATTGGAACGCTTTCCAAAAAGATACGGTTACTTATTTAACTCGTAATGATTGGAATGGCACTTTCCCTAAGACCTACACCGGCTTAAAACCTTCCGAAAGAATGAAGAAACTTCTTACATGCGATTGGATCGATCTTGTAAAAGGTGATACTTCCGCTTATAAATGGGGCGTTGATAATGGCTTAACCATTAAAGATTTCAAGAACGCTGATTGGGATGACCCACGTTGGAACCAACTTGTTGACCAAGTTACACCAGCTGAATTCCTCGATTTCGCTTCTAACGCCTTCCATAACCTCCAAGGCATTCCTTCTGTTGGCTTAGAGAAATATGCCGCAGACGATGGACCAGGTGGAGCGGATACCAATTATTTCGATAAAGGACAATTCCAAGGACAAGCTTGGGATGATATCGAAGCAGCTAGAGTCAAAGGAAGCCCAGATGATAAGAAAGCATATATGGGTACCCGTGTCACTCCAGCTCAAACCAATATCGCTTACACATGGAATAAGGAACTCGCTTATGAAAACGGCGCGATTATCCTTGGTGAAACTTCTGTTGACTTGAGCTTACCAATCATAATTGGTCCAGCAATGAACTTAAAACGTCATGGCTATAACGGACGTGGTGGAGAATATCTCTCTGAAGATCCAATCCTTTCCGGATTTATTGGCTCCGCTATCGTTCAAGGTGCTCAATCTATGGGCTGTATCGTTAATATCAAACACGCTGCTTTCAATGACCAAGAAATCAACCGTTCTGGTATTGCCGTCTTCCAAAACGAACAAGCTGCTCGTGAACTTGAACTTCGTAATTTGAACAAAGCCTTCACCGCCAAAGGAAAGCCATCTAAGTGGGTGAATGACGAATCTAAAAAAGATACCTATACCGAAGGTGCTCTTGGCGTTATGACTTCTTACAACCGTATTGGTGCCTTGCCTTCTAGTGGCAATAAAGCTGTTATGCAAGATATCATACGTGATGAATGGGGCTTTAAAGGCTACAACGTTACGGATTTTACAGGCGTTAATATCAAAGCTTCTCCAAAAGAATCCATCCTCTATGGCACAACCGCTTTCTGTGGTTTTGGCAAACCAAAAGGACTCGAATATTGGGATAAAGATAAGATTATCGAAAGCCCAATGATGTGCGAAGCCTTAAAGAAAGACATTAAGTACATCCTCTATAGTGTCTGCCATTCGAATATCCTCAACAACACTGACGTCACCATTGAAACTGTTCAACAAACTACTTCCTGGAGAATCATGTATAAGAGCATGATTGGAATCTCTGCTGGACTCGTTGCTGTCTTTGGAGGCCTTGCTCTCTTTACCACCTTGAAAAAGAAAAAGGAGGATAAATAACATATGAAAAAGCTATTAGCAAAACAAACCATTTGGAGCTACCTTCTTCTTGCTTCGACGGTTCTTCTCATCCCTGGCTTTATCATCTTCTTGGTGAATAGCACAACAGGATATTTAGCAGGAAGCAAACTTTCCGCCTTAGTAATCACCTTGACAATCCTTGCCCTTATCGTAGGAATCATCATGCCATTATTCGGAGAAAAACTTCATAAATTCTCTGGCATTGGTGCCTTACTTATCGCGGTTATGGTTGCTATTTCTATCGCAGGCATCGCCTGGACGATAGAAGGAGTGGCTGCTGACATCTTCTTCATCCCAGTCAATTACCCAGAAAGCGAAAATGCAACTTGGGCACTTGGCGTCACCAGCGTAGTCTTCTATCTCCTTTCCTTCTTAAGCGCTATGGCTGCTTGCTTTGGAAAGAAACTCTTCAAAGAAGAAGACTAATTCCCTCAACAACAAAAATCTCTCTATCCTCCTAGAGAGATTTTTTATATGTTAAGTCGTTTAGAAAACAATCTTTTTAGCAATTTCTTTCAAAGAATGATAAGAAAGCAATTCTCTAATCTCTTCTAAAGAAGAAATCTCTTTGTCCTTTAAAATAAAATGGATTTGATTAATCAAATGATCGGAGAAAGAAGATTCACGTAGATAATTCTCATCCACGGATTCTAGCATTTCCTCATCGATTAAAATCATGATGGCTCTTCGAATAAGAGCGAGCATGCTTCTTTCGATCCAATAGGCAAAATGAGTGGAGGGATGTTTCTTTTCAAAAGGAAGCATTTTCGTATACATAGGTAGTCCATCTTCTGGCATGTGCCATAAATCCGCGAAAAGGCAATCTCCTTCAAAAGAAGAATCCAAGAAGGAATAAGCATCTCCCTCAATGATTTCAATTTTTTCTGGATGAGGAAAAAAAGGAAGAATCTCTTTCTTAAAAATATCGATGATTTTCGGATTCATTTCCACGATGCTTACTTTAGAGACATTATCCTTATTAGAAACCATAAAAGCGTAATAACCTAAACCTAATCCTAAGGTGATTACATGACCATGGGCTTCAGCAATAGGTTTTTCCATAGTATTGATTTCATGAGGGGTCACGCTCATCCATGTGGTGTTATTCTCATCTAAAGCAAGGAAAGGGAATCTTTTAGCAAAAAAGCCGAAAGGCGTACGTTCTTCAAAATATTTTTCATCGCAGGAAATCTCATCGTAAACAAAGCCTTGATTTGGCTCATAGAAATGGGAATTTAAGTACACGTCTCCCTCCTTTTTAGAGTGAGGCCTCACAATTTGATAGTAGGGGTTCTTGGAATATTTTTCGTAAGAAAGTTCTTTAATCGGATAGGGGCGTTTTCTTTCTTTTACTTTTTCTCCCGAATGAAGGATGTCATTAAAATAATCGGCTTCATCGATTGTTTTGCTAAGTCCTTCAAGGTAATAACCATAGGTATCGACTTCTTTTTCGTTAAGATGGATTTTCATATGTATTTAGTCTACTTGCTTTCCTTTGCTTATGTTAGAGTTATTTCATGGCAAATCGAATCATTCTGACGAATATGTGCATGTTATATAAGGAAGACCATTCTTTCTTAGTTATTGACCGTTTGAAAAAAGACTGGCCTGGGATTAATTTCCCTGGAGGCCATGTGGAAGCAAACGAAAGCGTAGAAGAATCCGTAATCCGTGAGATGAAAGAAGAAACGGGACTTAACGTTCATTCGCTTGAATTTGTCACCTATTACGAATGGAACATGATTGAAGAAGGTGTGCGTCATCTTTGCCTTCTTTTTCGTTCAAAGGATTTTGACGGAACTTTGGAATCTTCCTCAGAGGGTAAAGTCTTTTTCATCAAAAAAGATGAACTTTCTCATCATCTTTTATCTATAGACTTCGATAAAATCTTAGAGCTTGCTTCGAAAGACATCTTTTAATTCTCTTCTGGATCAGGATGATCTTCGAAGAATTTTGCATTAATTTTGCCAACTGGTGTACGTGGCAATTCTTTCATGATAATGACTTTATCTGGCATATAAGCAGGAAGTAAGGAAGATTTGATCTTTGCAAAATCAAACGTTTTGCTTCCTCGTCGCTAACTTGATCCTTTCCTTTACGGGTTACGGCCGCCACACGGAAAACCTGACCTTTTCTTTCATTAGCAACGCCATAACAATAAGCGGAATAAATCTCAGGCATTTCGAGAATGCTATTTTCAACATCTGCTGGGCAAAGGGTTTCGCCGTTTATCTTCACGACACGTTTCAAACGTTGGCGGAAATAGACAAAGCCATCCTCATCCATATAGCCGTAATCGCCACTATGAAGCCAAATTCTGCCTTTTTCGTCTTCCGTTAGAACTTTTTTGGTGCTTTCCTCATCGTTAAGATATCCATTCATCGTCATCGGTCCAGATATCCAAATTTCCCCAGATTCTCCTACAGGAAGCTCTTTTCCATCTTGCCCCATGATTTTGACCATTTCTCCAGGCTGAGGTTTTCCGATAGAGCCTTTCCGGGAACGCTTAAAACTCGTATTGACCATGCAAACCATGCCTTCTGTCGAACCGTATCCTTGATAAAGCCTTGCTTCGCTTCCAAAGATTTTCATCGTGGTATTCCAATTGTCTAACAAGGTCTGCGATATGGCATCTCCACCTACATACGCAATTAATTGTTTCTTAAGGAAATCGCCATAGAATTGCCTCTTATTTAAAAGAGCGTTATAGATTGCAGGAACACCTAACAACGTATTTGTTTGACCCTTTTTGATATAGTGTATCGCCTCTTTTGTATTGAACTTCAACATTAATACGGTCGATCCGCCAAAAGAAAGAGGAGTAACTAATCCCATCCCTAAACCAAAGATGTGGAAAAGAGGAATGGCTGCAAACAGCTTAATGTTTTCATAAGGCCCTCCAATCAATTGGTAGGATACGCTACCAAGATAATTGATGGATTTAGAGGAGATACGAACGATTTTCGGCTCACCATTGGTGCCACCCGTATTGAGATATATAGCGTCATCGTTTTCATCTGGATGATAAGGGGCAAGGTCTTTATCTTTCATCTTAGCAAGCTTGTGGTAACGTAAAAGACCGTTCCTTTTTCTTCCTACGGCACGGAAATAGGAGGATTTCAAAGAGTTAATGTGGATGTAAGGGTTAATTCCTACAATCGTATAGTCTTGTGGAAAATAATCGCGGTTCTTAAAACCAGTATTCCAAAGGCAAAAAAGATATTTCGAATGGGCGCGATCCATGAATCTTTTTAAAGTCTCAGGAGGAGTTAATGGGTGAATGTTATAGGAAATGGCGCCAATATAAGAAATGGCATAGAAAAGTTCTGCTGCTTCGATACAATTTGGAATCGAAACGGAAACAACGTCTTTTGGCTGTATGCCTAAAGCAAGCAATTTCCTGGCTGTTTGTCTGATTCGAGAATCAAATTGGCGATAATTTAAAGTCTTATTCTCGAAACGGATGCAAAGATTACGCGGGAACTTCTCCGCTGTTTCATGAAACTGATCGTAAATGCTTTTTTCCATAACTTTCCTACGCTATTTTATAACCACAAAGAAGATAGACAACTATTAAAAGCAGATACATAAAAGGTTGATGACAGATGTAAATGATAAGAGAATGTCTTCCTATAAAGAGAATTGGCTTTGCCCAGGTAATGGGGAAAGAAGCGGGCAATAAAGATTTCTTCTTTCGATAAAAGAGTTTGCCAAAGGAAGCACCGAGGAAAAGAGTTGCACTTACTTGGATGGGCGAGAAATAATCATCCCCATATCGCGCTAAACCTAAAAGAATTTTCCACCAATCCTTTGGTAAAGAAGCGGAGTAAATCTCTCCGGTTTCTGGGCTAGCGTAAAAATAGGCAGTAATGATAGCCAAAATAGAAAGAACGATGGCCGCGATAAAAGTTTGATGGAATTTCGGAAAGAAATGGTCAAATAACGAATAAGCAAGAAGAGCGATAGCAATGGCATGCAAGATACCGCAGATAATACAAATAGCAGGGGTATTATCGTCCCCCATTCCAAAGAAGTTTTTGGCTAAGAAACTTGCGAAAATCAAAACAACGGTCAACATCTCAGAGACATAGGCTAACTGAATGGCACGTTTCGCATTGTTCCTCGTAAAAGAACATGAAATTCCAGAAAGAAAAACAAACAATCCCGAGAAGAAAATCTCTAAAAAGAGTAGATGAAATGACCCAGGTCCAAAAGGATTTGCTGTACCAGAAGAGTTCACAATCCCCCAAAAAACGTTTTCACAAAAACCGTTCATGGCTTCAACCGTTCCGTTTTGGACGCTAAAACGATCAAAAAGAATGCCCATTATTCCACTAAAAGAAGCGGCAAAACAAAAATGGACGGCAATCATTAGAATCAAATCAAATCCGCGAAGAAAATCGATTTCGAAGATCCTGTTTTTTCTTTCTCTTTTTGCCAATTGAGCAATTTTAGAATCGTTCCATTTTGCCATTTCTTTAAGATTTTATAATAAAAGGTCTTTTAGCGATATTTAAACTTTTTAAAGGGCCCGTTTCAGCTTTTGCTTTATCATAGATAAAGGATTAAACTATACACCATGAAATATACGAAAGAACAATTTCCTGATATTTACAAGCACACAAAGGACAATGAATTGGACATTCTTCAATCAAAAAAATGTACTTGTCTTTGCTGTTTTCAAACCTTTGGCGCAAGAACGGTGAGCGATTGGACGAGTGATAAAAATAATCACATGAATGCACTTTGTCCTATTTGTGGTACGGATGCGGTAGTAGGTGACGCTTCTGGATATACTTTAGATTTTGCTACTATAAAGGAACTTCATGACACCTATTATGGTGAAGAATATATGAGGGAACATCCGGACGCTGTTAACCGTTATGTTTTTTCCTATCGTCAAGGAAAGATTCCTCATAATTTGATTTCCGAAAATATTTATCTTCGATACTTAGAATTTGAAACTCGTATGGGAAATCCTGACGCCGCTTTCTTTATTGGCGAGTTTTTTGAATTTGGAACGGAAACGATGAAACCTGATCTTCAAGCTGCCGCTTCCTGGTATTCGACGCCATTGCTTCGCTTTGATGATGAAGCACTTACCCGTCTTGGCGTTGTAGAAGAAAAACTCGGCGCTTACGCATCCGCTTTTGATAATTATGCGAAAGCCATGAGCTTAGGTTCGTTACAGGGTCTTCTTCATTTTTCGGATTGCTATATGAATGCTTATGCTGTGGAAAGAGATAGACCTTTTGCTTGCAAGATTCTTCTTGAGGCTTTTTCCGAAACCTATGCTCGTTTCACAATGGGCGATACAAAAGAAGCGGGCCCATTCTCCTCCCTTTGCTACCGTTTAGCAAAAGCCTACGAAAAAGGATATGGGGTGGAGAAGGACATTATGGAAGCCCTTCGTCTTTATCTTTATGCAAATTATGGTTTCACCCTTTTAAAAAATAACAATTCCCTTCGTGGCGAATTTCTCGCGGAGAGTAAATCCGTTTCGAGAAAATTAAACGCCCTTTCAAAAGAAATGGAATTTCAAAAAGGAGAACCTCTTTTCGATTTAGACACATTCCTTAGTTCTCTTGTTTGCTATGGTGGAACAAAAGACGTCTATGATTTATATATCCCTTACGTTATACATCCAGGAGATTTTGACGAAGATAATCAAACTTTTTCGCTTACCGTTAGTTGCCCCCATTCACCATTGATCGTGGATATTCCTAATCTTTTCTGCGGTTTTGTGGATGGAGATATCACTTGGAATTTTGACCATGTTGTTGGCATAAGCGGTTTTCAAGAAGGGAAAGCATATAACCGCATCGTAGGAGATGGTGAGAAAAACATTCGTTTCATCAACACCTTTAACAATCCCTTCGAAGTTATAGGAGAAATCCATTTTGATCATACTGAACAAACAGAAATCGATGATTCAAAAAAGGCCTAATTTATGAGAAAAGAAAACAAAAAAACAGCACTTAGTGCTTTAAAAGGGAAATACTTTAAGGTTTTCCTTTGCCCAAGCGTGAAACTTCTAGAATGTTTAATGGAATTGGCGACGCCTTTCGTTGTTCGCTACATCATTGACGACGGCATTGCTAAAAACAACCTTGATTTGACAATCAAATTATCTCTTATTGTCTTCGCTTTGGCTTTTCTTGGCTTTGGCTTTACAATGTTTGGACAATATTGGGCAGCTCGCGTTTCGGCGGACTATTCCTATGATTTAAGGCGAGACATTTATGCTCATGTTGCTGAACTTTCTGAATCAGATTTGAATTCCTATGGAAAGCAAAAACTTCTTACCTTGCTTTCTAACGACGTTTTTTCGATGCAAAACGGCGTGATGATTTTCATGCGTTTTATTTTCCGTCCACCTTTCCTTTTAACCGGTGCGACCATTCTTTCCTTTGTGATTGACTGGAGAAGTGGCCTTATTTTCTTGGCCGCCATTATTTTCTCTGGAGCAATTATTGGCCTTATCATGCTTGTTTCTCCTAAGAAATATGCAGCCATTCAAGCAAACTTAGATGAGATATCTCTTCTTTCTAACGACGCTTTACAAGGTGCTAGACCAATTCGTGCCTTCAATAAGCAAGAATACGAAATGAAGAAATTTGGCCAATCCGTCGACACATATGAAAAGAAAAACATGGGTATGGCCGTATATAATTCTTTGCTAAACCCATTCACTTTCTTCTTTGTGAACTTAGGCATGGTGCTTGTGGTTTTCTTAGAATACCATTTCGGTGTTTTAGATGAGAATTCTTCTGCTGGGTTCGTCAGTATCGGTGAGCTCGTTTCTTTAATTTCTTACCTTACTTCTTCTTTAGCGGCTCTTATGTCCGTACAAAGACTCATCGTTTCTTTAAATAAAGCCGGTGCTTCCAAGAAACGTATCGATGATTTCTTCGTTTATGAACCAGCTATTCATAATATGAAAAAATATCACAAAGAGGATCAAGATCCTTCGAAAGCGTATATTTCTTTCCAAGATGTCTCCCTCACCTATGGTAAGGTGGGAGATAAGAACGCTGTTTCTGACCTTTCCTTTGAAATCAAAGAAGGCTCATGGGTTGGCTTAATTGGCGGAACTGGCTCAGGTAAATCCACAACGATTTCTTTGCTAGAAAGATTATATGAGCCAACACAAGGGAAAATCTTCTATCATGGAAGACCTTTGGATGAATATGACCTGGATGATTTAAGAAAAGAAATCTCTCTTGTCTCTCAAAAGCCATCCATTTTCAAAGGAAGTATTCGTTCGAACCTTCTTTTGGCTAAAAAGGACGCGAGCGAAGAAGAACTTATCCACGCTTTAAAAGAATCTTTAGCTTTTGAATATGTTTCTAAGTACGATGATTTCCTTGATCATGAAGTAGAAGAGGGCGGGGCAAATCTTTCTGGCGGTCAAAAACAGCGTCTTTTGATTGCAAGAGCCATTCTAAAAGGAGGAGACTTGCTTATTCTAGACGATTCAACTTCCGCTTTGGATTATCTTTCTGACCAACAAGTTAGACACAATATTTCTTTGATTCAGGGCTTAACGAAAATCATTATTTCCCAACGCGCTGGCTCTTTAAAAGACTGTGATTTGATTCTTGTCTATGACAAAGGAAGAATCATTGCTCAGGGAAAGCACGAAGAACTCCTAAAAACTTGCCCTGTCTATCAAGAAATCTATGAGATGCAAAGGAAGGGGGCATAATTATGATTAAGAAATTTAAATCATTCATCCCTTATGTCAAAGGATCTTACTTTTTAGTCTCCATTTCCTTATTCTGCGCCTTATTGGCGACCGGTTCTAAGTTATTCATCCCTTTCCTTGCTGGTAAATGCGTAAACCTCATGAAGGATACACCCCTTCATGAATTAGATCTTTCAGGCTATTTCCTTATAATGGCCCTCTTCCTTGTCATTGGAACTCTTTTTCGCTATGTTTTCGACTACATTACCTATTTGGTAGGTCAAAGAGTTATTAAAAACATTCGTAACGAACTCTTTAAAGCAACATTAGAGTCGCCTATTTCTTCCATTGACCAATCAAGAAAGGGTGACCTTCTTCTTCGTCTTGTAAACGATGTGGAAAATGTTCAAACGGGATTGGTAAGCGGATTTGCTGCTTTCTATGATGGGATTATCTCGATTCTCATCACCCTCGTATTTATGTTTACTTTAAACTGGATTCTTGGCTTGGTGGTCGTGGGCCTTACTCCAATTTCTATCTTCGTTTCTCGTTTTGTTTCTAAATTTAACAGCAAGCATTTCCGTAAACAAAGAACGGCGCAAGGAATGGTTAACTCTTTTGTCTCAGAAAGCCTTACGAATTCGGAAGCGGTTGCCACATTGAATATTGCCAAAGACCGTATTGATCAATTTAATGAATTAAGCGACGAGTTCCGTAAATCCACCTTTAAAGCGAATCTAGGTGCTTCGACAATCAATCCTTCAACTCGTTTAGTCAATGCCTTAATCAATGCCGCTTTGGTGCTAATCGGTGCCGTCCTTATTATTGAAAACCCTACGAATTTAGGATTAAGTGCTTTCGCGGTTGGCGATCTTTCCGCCTTCTTAACCTACGCTTCTTCCTATATGCAGCCATTTAATGAAATATCCAACGTTGTCTCGGAAATCGACTACGCTCTCGCCTCTTTTCAAAGAATCGATGAAACAATCCATGGCAAAAAAGATATCAATAACGGTAAAGAAGTCATTCCTGGAAGTATTGACAATCTTGAGGCGAAAGACATTACTTTTTCCTACGATGGCAAAAGAGATATCATCAAAGACTTCTCTTTAGATATCTATAAGGGGCATAAGATCGCTTTCGTTGGCCCTACCGGATGTGGCAAAACAACGCTCATTAATCTTTTGATGAGATTCTATGATCCTCAAAAAGGTGCTTTCTTTGCTAATCATAAATCCACTCAGAATTTAGAAAAGGCGGCGTTCCGTTCTCATATTGGAATGGTCTTGCAAGATACCTGGATATTTAATGGAACGGTTTTTGAAAACATTGCCTATGCAAAAGAAGGCGCTAGCAGAGAAGAAGTAGAGGAAGCTGCCAAAAAAGCGCAGGCTGCCCACTTCATTGAACGTCTTCCACAAGGGTATGATACGCGAATTAGCGATAGTTCTGGCTTATCCGTTGGTGAGAAACAGCTCATATGTGTAGCTAGAGTGATGCTCTTAGAACCAGAAATTGTCATTCTTGATGAAGCAACATCGAATATCGACGTCCGTACGGAAAAACTTCTTTCGGAAGCCTTCGATAAGCTTATGGAAGGAAAGACCTCTCTTGTTGTTGCCCACCGTTTATCGACCATTGTCTCAAGCGATTTGATTGTCGTCTTAAAAGATGGGAAAATCATTGAGACGGGCAATCATAAGGAATTGATTGCCAAAGAAGGTTTCTACTATAACCTCTATAACGCTCAATTTAATTAACGATGAAAAGAAAGTCACTCATTTTAACTTCTATCCTTCTTCCTTTACTCGCTTCTTGTGAGATCTCCTATTCTCATCCAATCACCCAAGAAGAAGCCAAAGGGATTATTTCGAACACCCTAAACGATGTCAAAAAGAAAGATTATTCCTCTTTTTCAAGGATTCAGCTTCATTCCACGCTCATTGAAGAAAGAGTCCTTTCCGTTCTCGTTCATTCGCGCTTTCTAGAATCTAGCTACGATTTCATATATACGGCCTCTCCTTATTCTTTAACTATTCATACCAATTATCAAAACAAAGAAGGAAAGAAAACAAATTTAGTTAGCTCCAAATTGATTATTACGCGCACCGATAAGACTTATATGGTCTCATTAAACGACGATAAACTTGAAGATATCAAACAAGATAAGTTTAAGGCTTATTGGCAATTCTGCGATTTCCCTAGCTATATCAAAACTGTTTCTTATGGTCTTTTAAATAAAGCCAGTACTTTGATTCATTCTGTCGGGAATGAAAACGATAAAAA
The DNA here is from genome assembly GCA_963630675.1 of Escherichia coli. Taxonomy (GTDB): domain Bacteria; phylum Bacillota_I; class Bacilli_A; order RFN20; family CAG-826; genus UBA4951. Next base: position 153,428 of record CAVGNR010000001.1, on the reverse strand, counting down.
AGAGAATCACCTGGTTGGTTTTCAGACTTCCTCTAAAGCATCCGATGACTTAAGAATCGGTTTTTCTGGCAGCAATTTTGATGCAGGTTCCTTTTTCTTTCAACAAAACTATCATTCAGAAACTGCATCAGAATTAGAGATGTATATGACTGGAAATCTTATTCAAGAATATTCCACGACCTATTCTTTCGCACAAAACGAAGAAGATGATTATTACCTTGCTGGTTCCTATGAAGGTAAAATCAAAAGCCGTATTAAATATGAATAAGCCTCGTTCCGAAGCAACTATCTCCTACACCATGAGTCGTATTCGTGGGAAAGACACGTCTATCGAATTGAAACTCCGTAAAGAACTATACAAACGTGGATACCGTTATCGTGCCAATTCCAAATACATCTTCGGACATCCTGATATTTCTTTCAAACAATATAAAGTAGTGGTCTTTTGTGATTCCGAGTTTTGGCATGGATATCGTTTTGAAGAAAACAAAGAGAAAATTCATTCTCATTTAGATTATTGGATCCCGAAAATCGAAAGAAACATTGCGCGTGATAAGGAAGTAAATGCCAAACTTGAAGAAGAAGGATATATAATTCTTCGTTTCTGGGGCAATGAAATCAATAAAGACTTAGAAGGATGCGTGGAAAAAATAGAAGCCGCTTTAGCTTCTAGAGGCTATAAAAAAATCCCTCATTAACGAGGGATTAAAGACGATTTCGCAATTATTTTTTAGAATCGGCAACAAGATTCAAGAGAGCTAATGCTGCAGCAATAAAAGAGAAGACGATAACGCAAATACTTCCTGCGCCAAGAGAAATCTCAGAATGAGCAGCATAGAAAATTTCAGGATTGAAACCGTTGCTGGAAATGAAGAAATTAATAACAAAGAAGAAAGAAATGCCAACACCAGCACCAAGCACCAATTCAATTAAAGGAATCACTTTTTTGCCAGAATCAGCAAAAATAAAACCAGTAAGACCAACAAGGGTCAAAACGATTAATGCAACAAAGCCGCCAACGATTGGCCAAACAACGTTATAGCTGCTATTATGCATACCAAACATGGCAACGAAAATGCTACCTTCACCAGAATCGACTTTCTCCGAGAAGATATTGGCAAACATACACATGATGGCGACGAAAGCCGCAATCGCAACAAGAAGGGAGAAAACCTTTGTATTTGATTTCTTTTTCATACTTAAACGTCCTTTGTAAATAAAAAGCAGTGAGGCAAATGCCTACCTCGGTTATTGTAACCTTAATTCAAAAGACCATAAAGGGTTTTTCTTGATTAGGAGAAGATATTTTGTAAAAAAAGTCCGCTCCCGTATAATAGAAGCATGGAAATCTTCATTGTTTATAGCTCTCTTTTTTATTTAGGAGCATTAGGTGGTTGGATTATTGAACTCTTTTTCCGCCGTTATATTTCGCAAAAACGCTGGGTTAACCCTGGCTTTCTTGTTGGACCTATCGTCCCTTTATATGGCTTTGGCTTGGTAAGTTTTTATTTCTTTGCCAATGTGATTCCTTGGCAAAATATTTCTTCTATTTCCTGGCTAAATACTCTAATTGAAGTATTTGCTGCAGGATTATTCATGACTGTCATCGAATATATTGCTGGCATCATTTTTATCAAAGGAATGCATATCAAACTTTGGGATTACAGCATGAGACCCGGAAATATTCAGGGAATCATTTGCCCTCTTTTCAGTTTGATTTGGCTTGTTTGCGGGGCCCTTTATGTCTATTTATGCAATCCTTTGTTCGTTAAATTCGCAGGATTTATTTCAAACAATTGGTTCTATCTTACTTTCCCTATTGGCGTCTTTTATGGGGTTACGGCAGTGGACTTTGGCTATTCGATGCAACTGGTTACGAAGATTCGTAAGGCCATCGCTAACTCGAAAGCCATTGCCTCTTGGGAAAAACTCAAAGTGTCTTTTAAGGATCACTTAAAGGAAAAGAAAGAACATTCTAATTTCGTTTTTGCTTTTGCTTCTAAGAAAGAAGAATTTGATACGATGGTTCGCGAAGCAATGGCGAAATCTAAAAAAGAATATGATGACTACATTGCCAAGAAAATGGCAAAGAAAGAGGCTAAAAAGCTAGCGAAAAAGGATTGACGTATGACCCCATTGGCGATTTTCTTCTTGGTTTTCTATGCATGCGTTTCCGTTTTGAATATTATCTTTTGCATTTTAGAGAATGAACGTTGGAGGAAAATTAGCAAACCATTCTGCCTTGTTGGCTTAATCGGCTTTGTTTTCGTTACGGATATCTCGCATGTCTGGCTTTGGGTATCTTTGATTCTCGCTTGGCTAGGCGATGTTCTTTTCATCTTCAAAAAGAAAAAAACGTTTGTCATCATTGGAATGCTTTCCTTTTTGCTTTCACACGTTTTCTATTTGTGCGAATTTGGCTATATTTTCCAATCCACGAATACGGAAATATACGCAAATTACTGTTTCTTTCTTCGTTTCTACCCTCTTTTTGTTATCCCGGGTGTTCCTGTCGCCTATTTTCTTTCTAAGAAAGATCCCCGTTTGACGGTCTTAGGAAGTCTCTACCAATCTGTTTTAATCATGGTTTTTGCTAGTTCCATTTTTGCTTTGGCAAACGGCTACTCCCTATATTTCTTATTCATTGCCTTTGGAACAATTCTTTATTACACAAGCGATTTCTTTAACGCCCTGACTTTGTGTGTAAAAAAATTGAGGAAGAGAGAACTCATTATCATGTCGACTTATCTCTTGGCTCAGTTCTTGATTGTTTTTGGTATTTATTTAGTTTCTATTGCTTAGATAGATACGCTAATAATTTTTGAACCGCTTTACCACGGTGGGATATCGCGTTTTTCTTTTCGTCGGAGATATCGCCAAAACAAAGGTTTCCTTCATCCGCGATAAAGATAGGATCATATCCGAAACCGTTCATTCCACCGATTTTATTTGCAATCTTTCCTTCGCAAACTCCATCAAAGAAAAGAGGTTTTGCATCCTTGCTTTCAAGAAGACAGATAGAACAATGGTAACGGGCTTTGCGGTTTTCTTTATCTTTAAGTAAGGAAAGAACGTATTCGTCTACAATACGATAATCAGGGGAAATACTAGCGGCCCATCTTGCGGAATGGATGCCTGGGAAGCCTTTCCCTAACCCATCAATTTCAATCCCAGAATCATCTGAAATAACGGGGATATTCAATAAAGAACAAAGAGCGTGGGCTTTAATATAAGCGTTTTCCTGGTAGTTCTTACCATCTTCGATCGGCTCATTATGAACATTAAAATCCTTATCGGAATAGACTTGATATCCTAAAGGTTCCAATACTTCTTTAAATTCTCTGACTTTATTTGGGTTATGAGTGGCAACAACAATCTTTTTATCCATTTTGTTTTTCCTTTTTAGCAATCCTTTGGTAAAAGGCCATCGGTATTATAGACAAAAGGAAGAAAGCAAGGGTAACTAAAAACATCACATTAGAAGGAGTCTTGCCCCCTAAGTTAGCATTTGTTGGGTCGTTATAAGAGGTAACTGGGAAGAAGGATTGAGAAAGAAGTGGCCCAATAATCATTGGCAAAAGAACGGCAAAAACCATTCTCACCCCTTGGAAAAGGCCCACATCTTTTTCTGGTGTTCGATCACGAATAGAAGCGCTTAAAACAGCAGTGCATAAAAGATACCCTGTAATTAAAAGAAGGCCAAAAAGAATCAACAAGACATGGTTTGAGCCAAATTGCCCAGTTAAATAAATTCCTAAGGCACCAACAGAACCAACACCTAAAGCGGAATAGAAAAGAATTGTTGGCTTCACTTTATTCATAATCGTGGCACCAAGAATGACTGTAATCAAAGATGCTCCACCCATGATGATAATAAGGGCAACATAGAAGTCGATGCCAATGCCAAAATTCGCTCCATAATACTCCGTTGGATTCTGGAAATAGACAAGATAATAAGGCATAAAGGCGTTAATCGCACAATTGAAACAAAGGAAGGTCAATAAAAGAAGATATAGTTCTTTATTTTCCTTCATAACGGATGGCTTAAATCCGTAAATTAACTTCTTGCCATAAGATCCTTCACGGTTAGGGACACAATTATCCTTTGGTAAAAGGAAAATAGAAATCACCCCAATTATGGTCACAATAACTCCACAAATTAAGAAATAGAGGAACCATCCATGGGCCAAGGCTTCTTGAGAATCCTTATACGTCCCGTTTTGAATCAATCCATTTAGATAATCATCCCCATTTGTCGAAGAGCCAATATGCAATGGGAGACCGATCCCCATCATCATTACGTTGGCTAAAAGAGGCAAGATCGAAACGACGGATTCGACTTTACCGCGGTTGCTAGAATCCGTGTGTTCTGTTAACCAAGCATTGAAGGCCGCGTCATTTGAAGAAGAACCAAAGAAGGTCATCACGTTATCCATGACGGTCATAAAAATACCGACTAAAAGAATAGCAGAAGCCTGATCTTTAGTGATTTCAAGCATGTTGTGATAACTAAATAAACCGAAAGAGAAAACGCTTAAGCCCCAAATAATATAACCAACGTTGATGAAAAGTTTTCTCTTCCCTAACCTATCGGATAACAAGCCAATAAAGAAAGTGGTTAAAGTGGCCGCAATGGAAGAGGATATTGTCATCCAAGTGATAGCGTCTGCATTTCCTGTTTGGGAATACACCCAAAGATTGATGTAATTATTCTCAATTGCCCAAGCCAATTGACCAATAATACCCACCAAAAGAACGGATACCCAAAATCTAGCTCCTAATTTATTTTGTTTCATTGAAGTTTTCCTCGTTATTTCATTTTAGCAAAAATGCAATGCTTAGAAGAAAAAAGTCAGGAAACCCTGACTCAAGAAAGAAACGATTTGTTAAATAATGTAAATCAATAAATAGAGGGCAAGGCTAGCGATTGCTATAACGCTTGTGACGGTATAGCAAAGAGCCTTTTTCTTTTCAAAAGCCTTAGAGAAAATCTTAAATAGCATCAAAGCAATGGTTAAAACACACACAATCGCTCCAAAGATTTCAAACTGAATGGAATCCGCGTTAGCAATATAAAGGCCTCTTTGAGAGATGATGAACTCTCCATTGCTATCAACATGGTTGTTATATTGATGCCAAGTTAAGAAATCGGATAGGGCAAAGATAGCAAAATCGAAAGTACAAGAACCTATCATGTTTCCAAAACCTGCATCGTAGTTTTTCTTCTTGAATAATTGAGCGGTCGAAACAATTTCGGGGATAGAAGTGCCAATGCCCAACAAAAGAGCTCCCGCAATAGATCCAGAAAGAACAGGAATTTCAATTTGAATCAACTTAGTTAAATAGGTTAAAGCAACAGAAGATCCAATCAAAAGAATGGCGGAGATTACAAACCAGACAACAATCTTTTTCACAGACCATTTTATTTCTTCTTTCTCATCTTCTTCCTCGGATTCCTTTGGTTGGATAATCAAAGTCACGATATATAAGGCAAAAATAAGGATGGAAACAAAATTGATATCGCCTAACATGAGTTGCCACTCTTTTGGGGCAAAGAAAGCGTAAGCAGCAAAAGCAAACATCAAAAGACAGGCACCCGCATTAACTAAATGGAATTTCTGTAGCTTAGCATTACGGAAATTCTTCACAAAGATAAGAGTTTCTAACAAAAGGCAAACCATATCGAAAACGATAGAACCTAACAAATCGCCAACGACATATTCAGGTTCGTTAACTAAGAAAATGGATGGTAAGGCAGTAAACAATTCTGGAAGAGAGGTTACGGCAGCCAATAAAACTCCTCCAATAAAAGCCCCAGATATCTTTGTCTTTTTGTCTAGCTTATCGACCAAATCCCCTAAGAAGAAAGATAAGCCAACCATTACAACAAGGTCTACTAGGTAAACTGGATAAATCCACCACATAAAATGCCTCCATGATTTTTAATAAACAAAAATCAAATACGCTTTATAAGTCTATTCTTGTCTTCTTTTGTTAGTCAATTCTACCCTTCAAACAATGTGGCCTATAACATGCAAAACGTGGCCAAATACGCGCAAAAACATGGAGGCGTTGAAAACGGCCAAACCCATTCCTATAATGGGGGCTATGAAGATGATTTTGCAAGATTACAAGAGACTAGTAAAGAGCTTCTTAAAAAGTTTGAAAACTCCGGAACAACGTATCAAGAACCTGATGAAGGAGTGCGAGAGCGATATACAAGAGGCATATAAGAAAAACTGGGACGTGAAATTAATAGCAATCCCAATGTCCATGAATCTTCTTTGAAATCCCCAATCCAAAAAATGTGTCCGCAAAAGAAATAAACGGGGAAAAAATGGCGTTTTCAACGATGATGGTTTAGAAGGATAGGATCCAAGAACCCAAAGAAAGGCCATCAAGCAGTACTTGTGCGATAATTTTCTTGGAAAGGAATACAAAATCGTCACTAAGCCTGATGGAACGATTTATAACGTATATGACATTCAAGATAATGCCAAAGCAAAGAAAAAAATCAGGCTTATCCCCCGTCGGGGCCCCGTTCTGGAGACCAATCCTCTGAAATGCGGGGTAAGGGTTTCCCTGACTTCAATTCTAATGTAAGTGAAAACGGAACTGCTGTCAACACCGATACCGACGTTGAGACGAAACATTTCGGCAACGGCGAAAAACAACTCATATTTAAAAAGAAAATAGGCAATGAATATCTTGTTGCCACAATGGTTTCAAACCGCAAAAAAGATTAATTGCTCAGTCTTTGTGTATAACAAAAAAGAATCGGGAGGGACCCAGCCGCGTCATGCCTCTTTAGAGACCCTACGTTTTACGTCCGAAACGAGGACTGGGGATACCGATTCTTCTACAAGAAATATAAATGAAAACGGAACCGCTGTCAAACCGATGCCGGGGATGAGCGAACAAAAACCTACAGGAAAGCGGAGGAGATTTATCAGTCCAACCAGCAGGTTCTCAAGGAGGCTGGAGTGGACAATAAAAGAAATGGCCGCCTAGGTTATGAAGCCTTAGCGGTCTTTTTTACTTTGTATGTCTCGAAATGGGTGGTGGCTTTAGTACTGTCTACCCTGTTCTTGTGCATAAGCGTTTTAGGATAAAGGACGTCAACGCCATCAAAGCCGACTGTGAAATCCTTTTGAGTTCCGACGAGAATGCACGTCACCCTCCCTTTGGAGAACGATTCTTCTAACTCATAACATTGCAAGATTATGCTGCATATGTTTGGAAGATGCTTCATTTTCTCTTTAACCTTACCTTTTAGAATTTTGTCGGAGTCGCAATCGAAATCCGCTCCTGATATCGTCCCCTCAAAGCATTTTTTGTAGAAGTCCAAGGCTTTAAGAGTTGTTTTCACACCCGTGAGATGGAGAAAATTTTCCTCATTGAAACTTATGATATAGAAATTCCTGCTGTTGAAATCATCTGACTGGAATATGTAGAAAGACTCAAGTAGTCTGGCGTATTCTCTTGCCGAGGTTATAAGTGCTGAGATGATCTTTGCTTTGAATGAGATATTTTCCATAAAAAAAAGGGCGGTTTTTAAAGGTATTTCGCCCAGCCTCTAACACAAGAGAGTTTAACGTCTTCCTGCCGACAACCATAATATATCCTTCTGAAAACGAAGATGTCAATTTTTTTCGAAAACGAAATGTGACGACTTGGGAAAATAGGGGAAAACCGTCTCTTGCAGACCAGTCGAAACTTCGATAGATTTAGATTGCCCGAAAGGGTACGTGGGTCGGTTGTAAGACCCGGGTCCATCAGCAGCGGGGATGTTCCCACGTTTTTATTACATTACATGGGAAAAGGGAATTTGCACATTCGTTGTTTATTCTCCTTAATCGGAGACTTTTTCTTTGCCTAAAAGAAAGTGATTTTGCGGTGCCGAAAAAACGTAATAAAACAAAATGGCTCACCTTTTTTGATGAGCCATTCATTCGTTAATTGCTTTTATATATTTTCAAACACTCTATTTTCCCTTACTTTGTCAAGTGTACAATCAAGTGTACAAGCGAGAGGACAAATTGTTATAAAGTGCCGATAAATTCAATACTGGAGCAGGTGACGGGAATCGAACCCGCATAATCAGCTTGGAAGGCTGATGTTCTACCACTGAACTACACCTGCATGTCTCTGGCGGACCATACGAGATTCGAACTCGTGATCTTCTCCGTGACAGGGAGACATGTTAGACCGCTACACCAATGGTCCGTATCAGTGCGCTAGAAAATATAGCATATCTAGCGCTCTGTAGCAAAAGAAAGTTTCAAATTTATTGAAAATCAAAGAACATCAATGATCTTTTTGACTTCTTCTTCGCCAATATAGCCAACGTTTCCGTGTTTAATTTGGCCATTTTCAAAATAGATAAGGGTTGGAATAGAAACGATGTTATAACGAACTGCTAATTCTTCATTCTCATCGACATTTACGCGAAGAAGGTCAACTTCTGGATTTTCTTCGATTACTTTTTCTACGATTGGAGCAAGCATTTTGCATGGTCCGCACCATAGGGCGTAGAAATCGACCAAAACATGGCCTTCTTTAATGGAATCATCGAATTCTTTTGCGTTTGTAATTTCTTTAATCATTTAGGATTACCTCCGATACTTAGAATGATAAAGCAAATATTAAAGCCAACAAAGCGATATGCAACGGATAATAAAGGTATGTGGCATAACGGGCATAACGGAACCATTTTTTGTTATATCCTCTTTCTCCGTTATAAAACATGATTGGAATAATTGCCAAAATGGCATAGCTTTGCGGGGAAATACTAAAATAGGCATCTAGCTGTGGGAAGAAATAGGCAAATCCCCAAAAAAGGACAGTGGTTATAGCAATCGATGAAATGACCAAGGTATTTATTAAGCCTTGAAATTTCTTTCCTTCTTTAAAGACGCTCATATCCACACCGTTCTTCTTTTCCATGCTCTCAAGCTGTTTTTTAGCAAGGATAGGGGCGTAATAGATTCCTAAAAACATCAAAAAACCATAGAGGGAATAACCGCATCGAGCCCATTCTGGAAGGAAAGAGGTCCAAAGAGAGGTCATATTATTCGCGGCCGCATAAATCTCGCTTACTTGCATCACGTAAGAAAGAAGAATAAAGCCTAATGGCAAAATAGAAAGAGCCTTCCACCAGCCTTTCTTTTCGATAAGGAAAATAAAGAGAGCGTAACAAAGCAAATCTGTGAACGCCTGGGCGGAAGTCATTTGGAAACCAAATAGATTTGTCTTAAAAAGAACAAATTGAACGATAAAGATGACCGCCCATAAAATCGCAAAACGCAAAAGGTAATTCACACGATCATGGGTTTTATGAAGACCTTCTGCCAGCATGAAAATGAAAAGAGGGAAAGATAATCTTCCGAGGATTCTACAAGCCAAGGCGATCGAGGAAAATGTCGCGTTTGTTCCGCCATACATTTCCAAAAAATAGCCAATATGGTCAAAAGTCATTGTTAAAATAGCAATGATTTTGAGCCAAAACTCATCTAAAACAAGCGCTTTTTCTTTCATAAAATTATTTTCCTGAAGTAAGGATATAAGAAAGAACAGCTAATAGGTTATTCATCGCATGAGCAAGGAAAGAACCGCCAAAACCAAACTTATCATAAGCAAAACATAAGCATAAGCCTGCAATGAGATAAGAAGGGTAGGATAACCATTCATTTAAACTTCCATAATCCTTAATATGGATAAGGCCAAATAAGGCGCCGACAACAACATAAGCGAGTACCGTATTGATTCTTTTCAAAAAAGTGAAGGCTCCAACTCTGTAAGTAAGCTCTTCAACAAAAGGAGCAATTAACCCCGTAACTAAAACGGCCAAAAGAGGGGAGGCCTTAATCGTTTCTTCAACGGCACCTTGGTTAATGTTCGTTGAGGCGCCCAACTTTATAGCAATATTGCTCCAAATGCCAGAAAGAATAATCATCGCAAAGCCAACAACGAAACCAAAAAGGATTTTTAAATTGGCAAAAGATTTCAAAAGTCTTCTATTGTCTTTCCAAAGGAATAAGAGCATCGCAGCAAAAATCAAAGTATACGTTAAATCATTGATTAATAACGTGAAACGAACGCTCGAAGAAAATTCCGTTAAAGCAGCTTTTAATTCATCACCTGTAAGACCCATTTGAGCATAACGGAAGCCTTCCACACTCAAAGTGATAATTCCAATGACCTGAGCTAACAAAAATAAACCGACAAAACCAATTAAAAAAAGACCGATTTCACGATACGCTCCAAGAGTTAAAAGAGGTGCGAAGGAACGAGCTCTAGGGTCAACTTCTTCGTTTTTCTCGTGACATTTTGGGCAAGAAGAAGACAAAGGATCATAACGTTTTCCACATTTTGGACAAACGGACCGATGGAAGGGATTAAAGAAATGTTTCATATAAACATAGTCTAATCGAATCACTTTGTTATTTCACGGAAAAATATTGATATAATCAATCCATGAAAATACCTTTCGAATACCAAGAAAAAGAGATTGATGTATTGGGTTCTCGCTTTATTGCCATAATGATGCCGTTAGAGCGATTTGAAGAAATAGATAAATGCCTTGAAATCGTTAAGGAAAAATACCCCAAGGCAACCCATTACCCTTATGCAGCCCGCTATCTTCCTAATGAGAGGGCTTCCGATGATGGAGAGCCATCTCGTTCCACGGGCATTCCTCTTTTATCTTTGCTTCAACAAAAAGATGTTGATCATATTTTTCTTTGCGTCGTACGTTATTTTGGAGGAACGAAATTAGGCCTTTCCCGTTTAACGAGAACCTATCGAGAAACAGCCGCGTCTTTATTAAATGAGGGCACTTTCTCAAAGGAAATTTCGATTTTAATGAAAAGAATCTCTTTGCCTTATTCCGATTTTGAACATTTAAAAAGAAAGATCAAAGATCTCGATTTAGAATTAAAAGATGTGGAATATGATATTTCCGTAAAACTCTCTTTGATGGGAAATGCTAAAATGTTAAATAGTGTTTTGGAAGTTTTTCCAAATGCCCAGATTTTAGATGAAAAAGAAATGACAATAAAAAGGAGAATCACCAATGATTAACGCAGATGAATTCGCAGAACGTAGGGCTCGCTTATTAGCTCTTATGGATACCAACTCCGCTTTGGTACTTTATTCCGGTGTGGGTAAGGTTAGCAGTGCAGACGAAACCTATCCATTTGAGGTAAACCGCAATTTCTATTACCTTACTGGCATCGATCAAGAAGACTCTGCTCTCTTGCTCGTTAATTCTTATGGCGAGATGAAAGAATTCCTTTTTATTTCCCCATTTGATGAAAGAAAAGAAAAATGGTACGGAAAACGTCTTACTCCTCAAGAAGCGTCTAAAATTTCGGGCTTTAAAAACATTCAAGTGATTGACTCCCTTACGGCTAAAATCGATGAGGTGCTTAATCCTAAGTTCGCTGTTTATGGTGAAGTAAACAAACTCTATTTGGATTTGGACCGCGAAATCAAAATTGCGGATGAAATGACCACGAGAGATTTAAAGAAGACCTTAGAAACAACCTATCCTAATGTTGCTTTCTCGGATGCCTATCCTTTATTAACAACGCTTCGTTTAAGAAAATCCGTTCGTGAAATTGCTGAGCTCCGTTCCGCTATCGATACCACTCAAATTGGTATCTATTCCGTTTGGTCTTGCATGCGCCCAGGAATTCACGAATACGAATTGGCCGATCTTTTCTTAAAGACCGTTAATGACTTAAATGGTTATGAAGGTTTGGCCTTCCCAACAATCATGGCTTCGGGAATTCATGGCACAACCCTCCATTATCCAACCCCGATGGACGCCTTAAAGGATGGAGATCTTCTTTTATCCGATTTGGGTTCTAGAAAGAACTATTATTGTGCGGATGTCACTCGTACCGTACCGGTAAACGGCAAATTCACCCCTCTTCAAAAGCAGGTTTATGAAATTGTTTTAGGGTGTAATAAAATGATCGCCAACAAAGCAAGACCTGGTATCACAATCGCTGATCTTCAAGAAGCGGCAGTGGATTATCTTGCGACCGAATGCCTAGCCGCCGGATTTATTGAAAATAAGGAAGATATCATCAATTATTATTTCCATAATATTTCTCATTTTATCGGCTTGGATACCCACGATCCTTACCTTTCCCCATTGAAAGGGGAATATAAGAAAGTTCCTCTTGAAGCGGGTATGGTTATTTCGGATGAACCAGGCTTATATATGGCGGATAGAGGAATCGGAATCCGTATCGAAGACGATCTTCTTATTACCAATGACGGATGTGAAGTTCTCTCAAGTAAAATCATTAAGGAAGTTTCCGACATCGAGAACGCTTTAGCGAATAAACGTTAAACAAAGAAATGAGGGCTTTTACGAAGAAGCCCTTTTTCTTTTTACTCATCTGTTCCATAATATCGGTAAATAAATAACAAGGAATCCTTATATGAAGAAATATATTTTGGCGATAGACCAAGGTACGACTTCGACCCGTGCCATTCTTATTTCTCACTCTGGAGAAAAACTTTTTCAGGCTCAGCGCCCAGTCGAATGTCTTTATCCCAAACCCGGATGGGTAGAGCAAGATGCCAATTCCATCTGGATTTCCGTTGTAGACGTCATTAATGAACTTTTAATTGTGTCTGGCGCAAAAATGGAGGAAATTGCCTCCATTGGTATTACCAATCAAAGAGAAACGACGGTGGTGTGGGAAAAAGAAACTGGGAAAGCCGTTCATAAGGCGATTGTATGGCAATCTAAACAAACGCAAGAGATCTGTGAGCGTTTTGGACGCCATACAGAAATGATTCGTCAAAAGACGGGCCTTCGTATTAATCCTTATTTCAGCGCTTCAAAAATTCGTTTTATCCTTGAAAACATTCCAAGAGGAGAAGAAAGGATGAACAAAGGGGAACTCCTTTTTGGAACCATTGATAGTTGGCTAATTTATAAAATGACCCAAGGAAAAGTACATGCGACAGATTATTCGAATGCCTCACGTACCCTACTTTTTAACATCAAAAACCTTTGTTGGGACAATGAGCTTCTTGAGATGTGGAATATTAACCGCAATATGCTTCCTGAAGTAAAAGATAATAACGCTGACTTTGGCGAAGCAACCTTCTTCCCAGGAGGAGTTCATATCTTTGGCGTAGCAGGGGATCAACAAGCTGCGCTTTTTGGGCAATGTTGTTTTCAAAAAGGTCAATCAAAAAATACTTATGGCACAGGTTGTTTCATGTTAATGAATACCGGAGAAGAACCAATCTTCTCTCATAATGGCCTTTTAACAACGATCGCTTGGAAGATTGGCGATAAAACAACCTACGCTCTTGAAGGCTCTGTCTTTATCGGTGGGGCGATCGTGCAATGGCTTCGCGATGAGATGGATTGGTTTAAGCATTCTGCCCAATCGGAGGAATACGCTTCAAGAAAACCAGATACCAATGGTGTGTATGTCGTTCCTGCTTTTGTAGGCTTAGGCACACCATATTGGGATGATGATGCAAGGGGAGCCATTTTTGGATTAACAAGAGGGGCAGACCGTCATAACATCACCCGTGCAGCTCTCTATTCCATTGCCTACCAATCGACGGATGTGATTAAAACAATGCAAAAAGATGCGAATTTGGATCTTTCCGTTTTAAAAGTGGATGGAGGAGCTTCCGCCAATGGGATGTTGATGCAATTCCAGGCGGATATCCTTCAGGTTGAAGTTTGTTTGCCTGCATGTGTAGAAACAACGGCTTTAGGAGCGGGATATTTGGCTGGATTGGGATGTGGTTTCTGGAAAGACTTGAAGGAAATCGAGGCCAATCATTGTTGCTCAAAACGTTATTATCCAAAGATGAGCGCCAAAGAAGCCGAGTCCCTTTACGCCGGTTGGAAGGAAGCGGTGAAAGCAACACGTGCCTATAAACCACAAAAATGACTATAATGGTGCTATGCCAGTTTGCTTTCTGAAAGAAAAAGAATATGTCGTGATCGCTTCGAGAAATCGAATCCCGTACTATAAAAACATTCAAAAGAGTTCTTCTCTTTCTATGGAAATTATGACCATAGAGGAAATGAAGGCTCTTTTCCTTTTAGCAAACCCAGAACGTCATTTCATAAACAAAGAAATTCTTATATCCGGGTATTACGCTAAAGGAAACGTCTTCGCTCATTACTTAAACTCTTTGTCTCACAATATGGCAATCGGTTATGAAATTGAGCCTAGAAGAAAGGAACCTCTTCCTGAAACACTTTACGAAAATGATGATGAAGAATTATCTTCCATCATTGAAAAAGCCCAAGAATTTTATGAAAAAAACTCGTCAAAACCCATCTATTTTTTTAATTTAGCTCCGAAAGAGAAGAAAATCGTTAAAGAAAAACTTCCTTTTGTTACTATTCCTTATGGTTACTGTTTACCTTTAGATGGTTATTCTTTTTTCCTTCATTGGAATAAAGAAAAGGCTTTTACGAAGGAAGATAAAGCAGACCGTAGAATGGCAACAAAGTCTCCTTTACTTATTTCTCTTTCTTTCAGCAAACGATATAAGTTTTGATTTTCCATATAAGAAAGGTAGAATTAACTTATGTCGAATACCTTGAATAAAGAACAATATTTCTCCCTCTTGAAGGCACTTAATATACCTTCTTCTTTAAATTGGGAATACTTATTTCAAGCCTATGTTGACGCTAAAGAATCATCTAAAAGCTTCGCGGAAAGCAATAACGTTATCGCTAATCTTGATGTGAATGATGTTACTTTGACTTTGTATTTGGCAAATGAACATTATTTCTATTTGCTTACCCATCCTTCTGATTCGGATGAGAAACTTATAAACGATGAGAAATATGAACAATTTCTTCTTTCGATTGTCTTAGACAAATACTATACGAATGAGCATTTAGCCTATAAAAATGCGGCTTTCTCGAATCGTTTTCAACCTGAAATCTCGACGATTTCCCTATATATCAACTTCATTTTGGGAATGCTAGGAAGATATAAGCAAGGCGATCCAAAACAAACCTTGATCGTGGATATTTTGCAAAAAGGCTTTTCCATGGCTCAATGCATTGTTTCTTTGCTTACAGGTGGTTTTGAAACCGAAGCGTTTTCTACTTGGAGAACTCTTCATGAAAATGAATGCATTCTTCTAACTTTGGTTCGTTTTGGACAATCTGTGATTGATGAATATCTCAAGCACATGCGTTATGCCGTATGTTTCCGTGGAGGAATTCCTTCTAAGGAAGAAACCGATAAGGTCTTCCTTCAAATCAAAGAAGAAATGAAATCTCACGATTTAAAGAGCAAAGACATGAAACGTTTCATCGAATACGGCTGGCTTTATGCCGTTCCTGAACTTGAAAATGAAGAAGGCTTCAAACTAAATTTCCGTGATGGAGTAGAAAGAGCCGCCCGTCTTCGTGATTATTCTAAAGTCTATGAGATGTCTAGCGAAATTGCTCATTCTTCCCCATTATTGATCTATTCCCGCAAAGATTATTTCTATCTCATTACTTTATTAAATCTTTACGAGTCTTTCTTCCGCATCGAAAAAGTCTTTTCCTCTCTTTATATTTCTACGACCTCCAACGAAGAACAACAATCCTATCTTAGAATGCAGAACCTTTATAAAGGGGAACTTCAAACTTGTTATTCCTTGATGCAAAAACGTTGGCAAAAACTAAACGAAAATCAGTCTAAATAACTACACGTCCCCCTTATATTTAAAAAAGAGCCCTTGTTTCCAAGAGCTCTATTTTCATACATCCGCGTAACAAGAACCGCCAATGAACTCCCTCATTAAGGAATTTGATGGAACCCATTCATCAGACATATCGATGAAGAATTTAAGCATTCCAATCAAACGATGGGCATCAGAATGATATGGGGAATCGTTTGGTAGGGCTTGAAGAAGTGGCAAGGCGTATTTTTTCATGACCGCCAACTCATATGGAAGGAAACTATTAAAGACGTAATCACATCCTTCTTGATATGGATAAATCCATTTAAATTCACCTGCACGAACTTTAGCCCACATGGAGAAGGTTTCTTCGGCTGGAGAATTGCGGAACTTCTTATCTCTAACCAAACGACGTAATAAACGTAAATCGGTTAAGGAAAGAGGATTGTGGTCATCCAAATTGATTTGAGCTTGTGGAGAAATGAAAATCTTAAACTTCTGGCTCTTTGGGATTTGGAAAGTCAGACGATCATTTAAGGCGTGAATGCCTTCGATGATAATTGGCTGGTCCTTTTCTAGGGTGAGTTTTCTTCCAGGAACGCGGTGACCAACATTGAAATCAAATTTAGGAAGATTGGTTTCTTCGCCATTAATCAGGCTAATAAGGTTTTCGTTGAAATAATCAATGTCGATTGCCTCGATAGTTTCATAATCAGGCTCGCCATCTTCCCCTAAAGGGGTCTTATCTCTTGGAAGATAATAATCATCGGTTGAAAGACGGATTGGCTTAATTCCACGGGAAAGAAGTTCTATTCTTAAACGATTTGCAAACGTGGTTTTGCCACTAGAAGATGGGCCAGCAATACAAATAACGCGAATATCTTGAACGTTATCTTCAATCGTTTGGCCTAATTCCACCAACTGGCGATTGTGGCGGTCTTCGCATACGTTAATTAATTCAGCAGGACCTGCCGTCTTAATTTCGTTATTGATTCCTGCGACTGTAGAAATACCAACGACCTTAGCCCAGTCATGGGACTCTTTTAAAGTTCTTCTATAGGTAGGCGCATCTTCAAAGTTTGGAATCTCGCCATTACACTCAGAACGTGGATATTGGACTAAAAAACCCGACCCATATAGGCGAATTTTATAAGAATGGATATACCCAGTAGATGGAACGAGGTGAGAATACATGTAGTCTAAATAGCCATCGCATTCATAGAAATGGACGGTTTTCTCAGGACGGTATTTCAAAATATCTTTCTTATCTAAGAATCCTCTTTGATCATAGATTTTCTCTGCTTCAGCATTTGGAACGACTATTCTCTTCAAAGGGTAATCTGCTGCAACAATGCGGTGCATTTCTTCGTTCACCTTATTAAACATCGCGTTATTCGCTTTCATATTAGAATCTAATAAATGCACGGAAATACAACGGCTGATGTTATAGGCTAAACGGATTTTTAAATTTGGGTAGGCTCTAGAAAAAGCCATAGAAACCAAATATCTCAAAGATGCCTCATACATCTTCATGGCTTGCGTTGATTTCAAATCTAAAAACTCAACTTCGGCGTCATAATAAATTTCGTAAGTTAACTCTCTAATACGGTTATTCACCTTAGCGCAAACAATACTTTTGTCTGCTTTTTGTTCTTCACTGAGAAGGTCTAGTACTGCAACTTTTTTGTCAAACTCTTTGCTGACGTTGCCAATCTTTACTGTAAATTTTTGCATAATTCTCCTCCCTATCTCCTACAAAACTTAGACTTTTTATCGAAAAAAGGCAATTGTTTTGCCCACTATGATAACGATTTGACAAAACCTATGCAAGCGCTTTCAAAAAGAAAATATTTAGGAAAAACGTCAATTGAAATAAAAGCGTAAAAATTATTTATAAAAAAGTTGATAAAAGAATGTTCTTTTTTGTGCCAAGAAAATGAAGAAATGGTACAATTCTAATGTTATTGGGTATGGTTAATTTTTACGTTAAATTAAATAGAGATCAAAAGGCATTCTTCTGGTTGGTTGTTTTGGCGGTAGTGGTTTACCTTGCCTTAATGCCCCTTTATTTTTTTGGCCTTGAAAAAGGCTATCAGTATCCAAATGGCTGGCTATTTGGCTCTTTAATCGAATTGTTTGCTTATTTCACTTTGATTAAAACAACCAATGCCGTCACGAAAGATCCAGCTAACAAAAAACTCTCTCTTATCGTTTTGATGAGCCTTCTTCGTCCATTGCTCTATGTCGTTGTTTTAGCAGTCAGTGGTATTTGCACTTTTAAATCAGAATGGTTTGGTGGCTTTGATATGTTTTCTTTCTGGACATCTTTTGCCGCCCTTTTACCAATGCCTGTTGTTGTTTTAGTTACGCATTTCATTTCTGCTAGAACACCTATGCCTATTCATAAAGAGGATAAAAAATGAGCCTTACGGAACGTATTAAAGACATGCTTGTTTTTGATTGGGATCATTTAAATGCCCCTCTTTTTTCCTCTCTTCTAATCATTCTTGTTTTGATGATTTTAGGCATTATAGTCGGTATTAAGGCAAAAAGAGCTATTAAAACCGGTGCTTATAAGCATGCTCCAAGAGGCCTTCTTTTTTGGGCTGACGCCTATTATGACTATGTTAGCAACTTCACAGTCAATAATATGGGTAATTCCTCTAAAACGTGGAGTGGATATTTCTTCACATTATTTGCATATCTTTTCTTAGCTTTTAACGCTTCACTATTTGGTATCCCAAGCCTTATTGATTGGTTACCTGCCCCTCTTTGTTTGTCCGTTATCATGTTTTTATGGATTCATATCATCGCCATTAAATATCAACATTGGGCTTATTTAAAACGTTACATCGACCCAATTCCGGTTTTCTTACCTGTGAACTTAATTACCATGTGGTCCCCAATCATTTCGACCACAATGCGTATGTTTGGTAATGCTCTTGCTGGCACCGTTTTAATCACTTTGATTCAATGGGCCACCTCAAATTTATCCGCGACGATTTTCTCCGCTTTAGGCGCTTCCCTTCAAATTCAAAGTGTTACGGGAAGCTGGTATAACTGGTGGAATTCCTTCCCTTATTGGACAGGAACCATCCTTTCTCCGATCCCTATGGGGGTCTTAAATATCTACTTTAGTTTGTTCGCCGGGTTTATTCAGACCTTGGTGTTTGCTTCCTTGACTTCCCTTTGGATCGCTCAAGAAAAGCCAACGGACGAAGACAATGTTTATCTTGCCTTCCGCCCAGTACCACAGAATTTGCTCGTTCTTGAACAAACAAAAGAAAAAACCAATTACTAGGAGGTAATAATATGGAAGTTGGTCTTAAAGCTATTGCAGCAGCAATTTGTGTTGCCTTTGGTATGATTTCCGCCATTGGCGAAAGCTGGATTGCCTGCCACACAATCGATGGCATGGTGAGAAATCCAGAAATGGCAGACAAATTAAGAAGCAACATGATCGTTGCTGTCGCTCTTGACGAATCGACTGCTATTTACAGCTTGATTGTCGCTATCTTAATCATTTTCGTTTTATAAGGAAGAAGAACTAGGATGAATACCATTTTACTAACAATTTTAGAAGATGCTTCGTCCGCTCCTTTCCAACCGGAAGATTTTTTAAGCAAAATTTTCGGAAATTTCTGGTCTTTGCTAATTAACCTTCTCGCTTTGTTGGTTCTTTTTCTTGTGCTTTTCTTTCTAGCCTATAAACCTATCCGTAAATATTCGGAAAAGAGAAGAGACTATATAGAAGGAAATATATCCAAAGCCGAAGAGGCAAAACGTTTCTATGAGCATAAAGTAATGCAAACCCAAGATATTATCGATTCTGCTCAAAAACAAGCTCAAGAAATCATCCAAAAAGCAGAAGAAAACGCTCAAAAAGAAGCCAGCGTAATTGTTGCTGGCGCCAAAAAAGAAGCGGCTTTGACGCAAGAAAAAGCTTTTCAAAATATTGAGCAAGAAAAGCAAAAAGCCCGCTCTGAGATTCATCAAGAGATCGTTAACGTTGCTTTAGACGCATCGAAAGAAATCTTAGGCCGAGAAATTACGGAAAAAGACAATCAAAAGATCTTGAATCAATTCACCAATGATTTAGAGAAGAAGGGATAAAGGTATGAAAGATGAAGTTTTCGTAAACTATGCCGCTGCTCTTTTCTCTTTGGCGAAAGACGAAAAGAAAGTCGCGACATATCGTAAAGAAATCAAAGAGGTGGAAAAGATCCTGACGGGTGATCCAATGTTTTTGGAATGCTTTTCCTCTTATAAAGTTTCCCACGAAGACATCTATCATCTTTTGGATGAAGCGTTTAAAGGATTAGAGAGTCCCTCTCTTTTACCCTTCTTAAAGCTTCTAGTTTCCAAACATCTTATTTCTTCTATCCCAGAGATTTCGGAAGCTTTCTACGGAATGTGCAATGAATATTTGGGTGTCAAAGAAGGACTCATTTATTCAACTTCACGTCTTACGGAAGAAGAAATTTCTAAACTTGAGAAAACCTTGGAGGATAAACTTTCTTGCAAAGTCTCTCTCAAAAATAAAATTGACCACAATCTTATCGGTGGGGTACGAATTGTTTTAGACGGAAAAATCTATGACGGATCCGTGGAAAACAAGATTGAAACCTTACGTAAGAAATTACTTAAAGGAGGCCTCAAATGAAGCTAGACACCAATCAAATAAGCACTTTAATCAAAGAGCAAATAAAGACCTTTGCCGGTCAAATTGAATCGGATGATGTAGGCACTGTCATTTCTGTTGGAGACGGAATTGCTTCCGTGTATGGATTGAAAGATGCCATGCTTGGAGAACTCCTTTTATTCCCAAATGACATCTATGGCATGGTCATGAATTTAAACGCTGATGATGTTGGAGCCGTCCTTTTAGGAAGTGATCTTTCTTTAAAGGAAGGGGACGTGGTTAAAAGAACAAAACGCGTCGTGGAAGTCCCTGTTGGTGACGGGCTTTTAGGAAGAGTCGTTTCGCCTTTAGGTATTCCTCTTGATGAAATGGGACCTATTTCCTATAACAAAACGCGACCAATCGAAAGAATCGCCCCAGGTGTTATGACGAGAAAATCCGTTGATACACCTTTAGCAACAGGTATTAAAGCGATTGACTCGATGATTCCAATCGGCCGTGGTCAACGTGAGCTTATCATCGGCGATCGTCAGACTGGCAAAACCTCCATTGCCATCGATACTATCGTCAATCAAAAAGGCAAAAACGTGAATTGCGTTTACGTGGCTATTGGTCAAAAGAACTCCACGGTCGCAAATATCGTAAACCGCTTGAAAGAAAAAGGCTGTTTTGATTACGTAACGGTCGTAGACGCTTCCGCTTCCCAATCCGCCCCACAACAATACATTGCTCCATTCTCCGGAATGGCTATGGCAGAAGAGTGGATGGAAGAAGGCAAAGACGTCCTTATTGTTTTTGACGATTTATCCAAGCACGCTGTCGCTTATCGTACCTTATCTTTGCTTTTAAGAAGAGCGCCAGGACGTGAAGCTTATCCAGGCGATATTTTCTATCTGCATTCTCGTTTACTCGAAAGAGCTTGTAAACTTGCACCAGAATACGGTGGAGGCTCTATCACCGCTCTTCCGATCATTGAAACCCAAGCGGGAGATATTTCTGCTTATATTCCAACAAACGTCATTTCCATTACCGATGGTCAGATTTTCTTAATTGGCGACTACTTTAACGCCGGTCAAAGACCTGCAGTTGATTCGGGGTTGTCTGTTTCCCGTGTTGGCTCTAGTGCTCAGATTAAGGCAATGAAACAAGTCTCTAAATCTTTGAAAATCGAACTTGCCAACTATAGAGAAAACCTTTCCTTTGCTCAATTCGGATCGGATTTGGACAATGAAACGAAACGTATTCTCACCCATGGCGCCATTGTTATGGAAGCATTGAAGCAAAAGAATTGGGCACCAATGGATATGTTTGATGAAATCATTCAACTTTTCGCTGTCAATCGCGGTTTCTTGGATGATTTATCTTTAGAAGAAGTTAGTCCGTTCTTGGCTGATTTGCTTCGTTACGTCAAAGGCTCTTGTCCAGAGATCTTAGAATCTTTAAATAAAGAAAAAGCCTTCAGCAAAGAAACTGAAAAGGCTCTTTCAAATGCTATCGAAACCTTTAAAAAGAATAGGAAGAACTGATTTATATGCCGTCTTTAGCAAAAACAAAACGTCGTATTAATTCCATAAAAGGAACGGAGAAAATCACCAAGGCCATGGAACTTGTTGCCACGGTAAAAACCAAACGTTTTTCTACGCTTCACGATAAAGGATACGCTTATTCCCAGGAATTCCTTTCTTTAGTAAGCCAAATTTTTGCCTACGACAAAGAAGGCGTTTCCCATTATGGAAAAATGAATGAAGGGAATCTCCCTGTTCTTTATCTTGTAATTTCCTCAAATATGGGACTTTGTGGTGCCTATAACAATAACGTTTTTAAGTTTGCTGAAGCACATTTGAAAGATGGGGATTTTATCGCTCCCATTGGAAATAAAGCCATACACCATTATTCCTCAGATCCTAAATATCTGAAAAACGTCATTGATGATTTCTCTTCCTTGAATTTAGACACGGATATGGATAAAGTCCATCTTCTTGCTAGCAAACTCAAAGAGGACTTCAATAACAAAAAATACAAAGCGATTCGTATTATTTACACCCGCTATGTGAATTCCATCACCTTCGAGCCAACCGTCTTTCAAATCTTGCCTGTGCAAGTGCCGAAAGTGAAATGGACGGACGATGAATTTGCTCCGCCATTATTTGATGAAGAGCCAAGGACGATGTTGCATCAAGTCTTACCATCGTATCTAACTGGAATTCTTCATGAAATCGTTCTGGATTCTTTCTTATCCGAGCAAGCTTCTCGAAGAACGGCAATGGATAACGCAAACGATAACGCAGACGAATTATTAGGTAAATTAACCATTGAATACAACAAAGCGCGTCAGGGCGCAATTACTCAACAAATTACCGAAGTTGCCTCAGGGGCTAACGCTGGGGAATAGAAAGGAGAAAACATATGAGCGAAAAAAAGAAAGATGAATCTTTTGACGGAAAGGTCGTGGAAGCGGTTGGACCGGTTATCGATGTTCGTTTTGATGACAAACATTTACCAAACTTATTAACCGCTTTGAAAGTCGTTCTTTCAGGAGATAAAACCTTAACCGTCGAAGTTATGCAACATATCGGAGACGATAAGGTGCGTTGTGTTGCCATGGGTGCCACAGAAGGCGTTGCTCGTGGGATGAAAGTCATTGACACAGGCGCTCCTATTTCTGTTCCAGTAGGCGAAAAGACCTTGGGAAGAATGTTTAACGTCCTGGGTGATCCAATAGATGGCCTTGGTGGAGATTTCCAAGATGTTCCTCACCATCCTATTCATCGTGAAGCACCTTCTTTTGCTGAACAAAACGTTTCCACTCAAATGTTGGAAACAGGTATCAAAGTCATTGACTTACTTTGCCCTTATGTCCGTGGTGGGAAAATTGGTCTATTCGGTGGAGCTGGCGTTGGCAAAACCGTCTTGATTCAGGAACTTATTTTCAATATTGCCTCGGAACATAACGGTATTTCCGTTTTTGCTGGCGTTGGTGAACGTTCCCGTGAAGGAAATGACCTTTATTTCGAAATGAAAAACAGTGGAGTTTTGAAAAATACCGCTCTTTGTTTCGGACAGATGAATGAACCACCGGGAGCTCGTATGCGTGTTGCCTTAACGGGTTTAACGATGGCTGAATATTTCCGTGACGAAAAACACCAAGATGTTCTTCTCTTTATCGATAACATCTTCCGTTTCACCCAAGCCGGTTCGGAAGTTTCCGCTCTTTTAGGACGTATGCCTTCCGCGGTCGGATATCAGCCAACCCTTGCTAACGAAATGGGACAGCTTCAGGAAAGAATTACCTCCACGAAGTCTGGTTCTGTTACTTCCGTTCAAGCAGTCTACGTCCCAGCCGACGATTTAACCGACCCTGCTCCAGCAACAACCTTCTCCCATTTGGATGCCAAAACAATTCTTGATAGAAACACGGCTGCACTCGGTATCTTCCCTGCCGTTGATCCTCTTGAGTCCGCTTCCAACATTCTTGATCCTGATATTCTTGGCGAAGAACACTATGAAGTGGCTCGTTCCGTCCAAAAGATTCTTCAAAGATATAAGGAATTACAAGATATCATTGCTATTTTAGGTATCGATGAGCTTTCGGATGAAGATAAAGCCATCGTTGCTCGCGCAAGAAGGATTCGTAACTTCCTTTCTCAACCTTTACACGTTGCCGAAGCCTTTAATGGATTCCCTGGCGTTTATGTTCCAGTTAAAGAAACCATTCGTTCCTTTAAAGAAATCCTTTCGGGCAAATATGATGCCTATCCAGAGAGTGCTTTCTTATATTGCGGAAGCATCGAGGATGTTATTCAAAAGGCAAAAGAAATGGAGTCTAAGAAATAATGGCTACCCTTCTTTTAAACATTCTTACCCCCGAAGGATTGGCTTTTGAAGGAGAAACAAGCTATGTTTCCGTTCCTTCCAAAAAAGGCGTTCTTGGCTTAATGCCTGGATACACGACTTTAATTTCCCCTTTAGCCGATAAAGGAGTTTTAAAAATCGTTCTTCCAAACCATGAGGAACGCTTTTTCGCCATCTCTTTTGGAGCGGTGGAAGTCAAAAAAGAAAAAACCATCATCTTAACCGAGAAAGCTTTTCCTGCTAAAAACGAAGAAGAAGCAAAGAAACTTCTTAAAGAACCTCCGTTTGTTTCTTTTTATGATAATGATAGAGATGTTAAGACAGCATCCTATAAAATTAAGAAAACTTTAAAGGAGGGGTAATCATCGTGAATTTCATTTTCATTTCTCCAAATTATCCTTACCGTTATTTCAAATGGGTAGAGGCTTTAAAAGAAAGAGGCATCACTGTTTTAGGAATTGGTGATACGCCTTATAACGACACCTCCATACGTCTTAGAAACGCTTTAACGGAATATTATTTCCTTCCTAATCTTGCAAATTTTGACGAAATGCTAAAAGCCTGCCGTTATTTCGAAAGAAAATATGGCAAGATCGATTATCTTGAATCGGATAATGAGTGGTGGCTTTATCAAGACGCAAGGCTTAGGAAAGAATTAAACATTACCAGTGGTTTCTTCCCAGAAGAGATGGAGAAAATCAAAGCTAAATCGGCCATGAAAGAATCTTTCCAAAAAGCAGGTGTAAAAACCATGCGTTATATTCTTGTGGATGGCCCAAAGGATATTGAAAAAGCTCTTTCTTTTGCTAAAGAAGTGGGCTGGCCTCTTTTTATGAAGCCAAATATTGGTGTTGGCGCAGCAGAAAGCCATGCAATTTCTAACGAAGAAGAGCTACGTAATTTCCTTAAAGAAACCTTGCCAGAAACCTTCATTGTTGAAGAATTTATCGACGGTGAGATCATTTCTTTTGATGGCATTTGCGATTCTCATTCCGATGTGGTTTTTGCAACCTGCGATCATTTTCCTACTCCGGTTGCGGATGTTGTAAACGAAGCCAAAGACGAATATTACTACACGTCCCCCTTCTCTTTGCCTTTCCCTGATGTGGATAGGGATGCTTTCCTAAAAGCGGGTATTGCTACCGTTAAAGCTTTTGGCATTAAGAAACGTTTCTTCCATATCGAATTCTTTGTTTTGAAGAAAGACAAAGAAGGATTTGCTAAAAAGGGAGAATTCGTCGCCTTAGAATGCAACATGAGACCAGCTGGAGGATATACGCCAGACCTCATTAATTTCGCTAATTCCGTCTCTTGCTATGAAATCTATGCGGATGTCATCGCTTATGATAAGAACCTCCAAGATATGGGAAAAGAAAAATTCTACGCTTTCTCGGTATCTAGAAGAGACGAACTCAATTACCTTCATTCCCAAGAAGAGATTTTTTCGAAATACGGCTCATCCTTATGCGCACATGGCGTCTATCCGAAACATATGGCAGATGCTATGGGAGACGATTATTTCTACGCCAAATTCAAAACAATTGAAGAAGGCTTGGAATTTGATAAATTCGTTCGGGCAAAGAAATAAATCAATAATATTTTTCTAAAAGAGTGTTTGAGGAGAGATCCTGAACGCTCTTTTTTTCTTCCTTATAAATAAGATCGTATTCACCGAAATAAGCGTCTGCTTCTTTCTTCTCTTCTTCATTTAAACGTGACATATCCAAAACATAAGTGGAGCGTGTGCTTTCTTTTGCTAAAGGAAAAAGGGATTTCTGATAGAAAGAAAAGGAAGAGTCATCTTCATAATCAAGACGGTATAGGAGAGTATCTTCATTTGTTTCTAATGCTTTTTTAAGATAGGTAAGAGAAGAAAACTTATAGATATTCGTTAAAGATGCCTGAGAGAAATAATTTCTTTCCAATGCTTTTCTTGTTTCTGCGCCCCAATTCGCTATACGTACCTTCCCTTTTTGGGATGCAAAATACCAGCTTGGCGTATTTTTGAAGAAAGGATGGGATTCATCTTCTTCAATCTCATCTTCTGCAAAAAGAGAACGAATTTTATCGCGAAACTGATACATGTCTTGGTTATTTGACGAAAAAACAGCAACATCTAATTGATAATCTTCCACAAAAGAAACAAACGTATCCTGGAAAATTTGACAAGTGTGGCAGGTCTTGGAAGTTTTAATGAAAGTAACGCTCTCTCCCGCTTCAAGAGATTTCTCTAGATAGGTGGAAGAAATTTCATTCCCAAGGTCATCATAAGTAGGATCTTGATACTTTTTGACTAACAAATCCCCATTCCGACATAAATCAAAACTTTTATTTGGGTCCAATTTTCCTTTTTCTTCTTTACAAGAGAAAAGGAGAATAGGCAATAAACAAATGAATGAAAAACTCTTCTTCATATGTGCTATTTTAACACCTTTTGTGATATATTTTTTTAGGAAAAAATGAGGAAACCATCATTTAAAAATCAAAAACCATACGTCTATCTTCTTTTTGGGATGTGGATTTTGTCTACCTTGGTTCTAATTATTGAAAGTTGCATCCCTGGAAGCATTTCAGCCGACCACTCGCATAACTTTACGGATATCCTTTTAGACTTTGTTGCTATCTTTCGTCCTCAAAACGTCGTTCGATACGTTGATCCAATTTCCATTGACCTATCTTATGAAAATACCGTTCTTCCAAAAGAAGGCGATAAATACATTCTTCCTGTTTCTTCAGGAGCAACCGTTAAATACAAATTGTCCTATCCTGAGCTAAAAGAGGGAGAAACTGAATACAAAAAATTAACTCTCAAAAGAGGAAGCGGAGAGCAAAATAGCCAAGACGTGTATCAACTTTCAAGAGATGATGAGACTTCGCCTGTTTTCTATATCGTGGCAAAAGAAGAAGCTAAAGACTGCTCTTTTCAGGTTTGTTGCGATAAGGTTTTCTCCAAAGAATTTCGTTTCGATGTTGTTCCTTTGCCAGCGCCTAAAAACAATTTGTTATTTACGAGTACGCCCTCTTCTTTAAACCTTAAGGTGAATGAATCATATCCGCTTGATATTCGTATGGACGATGGTGTTAAAAAGGATAAAACTTATCCAAAAAACACAAATCGAAACGAATTTCTTTCGCGTTATTATGACATCGAAAAAGTATCGCATTCCGTCGAAGATAAAAGCGTATGCGAAATAAGTAAGTTCGGTGTAATTACAGGCAAAAAAGAAGGAAAAACGAAAGTCCATTATGGGCCTTTTACTTTTGACGTGACCATTTCAGGGACAAATAAGGCTGTCCCTAATAATGCCTCATTTAGCTTCAGCAAAACAGACGTGGATTTAGGGATTTTTGATTTAAACTACAATCATAGTGAGGTTACCTATACTTTTCATTTTGAAGATACGGAACTAGATGATTCTTTTTCTTTTGAGATTGTGGATGACAAAGGGGAAAAAGAAAACATGGCAGCAAGGGTGTTTCGCCAAGGGAAAAACGCTTGCTATATAAAAGGTCTCCGGAACGTGAGTCATCCTTTCTTTTTAAGGGTCTTCTCTTCTAGTAACCCGAACGCAGAAATGAATATACCCCTTGAATTTGCCACGATTTTACCAGACACCATGACTCTCTATATAAACAACAAAGAGGTTTCAAAAAAAGTTGGCAGCGTTGTTCATCTTGACTTTGTCACAGGCAAAAAGAACCTTATTTCCTGTCGTTTTTGGAAAACGAATAAATACGTTTCGTATAGTCAAACAAAAGTTAGCCTTTTTTCCGAAGATAGAGCTGTCCGTTTTGATCGATTGGTAACAAGTGAAGGGTACGTGACTTTTCTTAGCCCTGGAGAATGGAAAATCAAAGTCCAAGCGGTTCTTAATGAAAATTTTTGGTATGAAATCCAGGCTAACGTTGCCAAAGGAAGAGTTCAGCTAGATGCTCAAAATGATGTCTTTTCATCTTTTATACGTAAAAGCTTCGGACATTTCTTAGCCTTTTCTTTTGATGCTATGTTTTTATTTCTTTTCCTTTATTTCTTTTTAAAAGATAGACATGGGCTTATTAGCGCTTCGTTTTCTCTTCTTTGGGGATTTGTTTTTGCAAGTATTACAGAACTTATCCAATACTTTGTGCCGGGAAGATTCGGAGAGTGGAGCGATATTGGAATCGATACGGCTGGCGCAGCTTCAGGCGTTGTCTTTATATTCTTATTTGTTTGGCTAATTAAAATCGTGCGTTATTTTGTTTCCAAGCCAAAGGAAAAAGCGGTCGACGAGAAAAAAGATTAACGAAGCTCTACATGCTTCGCCTTGCTTAAAAATTCTTTTGTTGTTTTAGAAACATTCTTTAAATGAATTGTTTTGTGTTCTTTTAAAATAGCTTCGCCTAAGGCAGGTCCCTTACGGATATATTTTCTTTTGGTATAAAGAACGTCTCCATCCTCTTCCGAAGAATTTATTAAACATATTTCTGCGGCAATACGCATTTCTTCTTCGCTAGGATTTTCTTTTTTAATGATGACATGAGAGCCACTTCGTGAAGCAATATGGAACCAGTAATGTTCCTTTGATGTGTCATAAAGGAAAGTTAAAAAAGCGTTTTGCTTTGCACTTTTCCCAAAAAGAAATTTCGTTCCGTTAATTTCAATGAAATAAGGGATGGTTTCACTACTTAAAGAACAAGAAGTCTTACCATTTTCTTTTTTGGATTTATTCATCGGAATCTTAAAGTCTTTTGCTAAAAGCTCAAGACCTGCTTCATTTGCAACCTCTAATTGAGCTAAGCTGGCTCTTATATCCGCTAATTCTTTTTCGGTTTCTTCTTTGAATTTATTACATTGATGAAGCGTTTCTTTTGCTTTTTTCGCACGTTTAAAATACGTTTCTGCATTCATTGATAAACTCTTAGATGGATCCAATTCAACTTTTAAGCCTTCATATTCAAAAGAGCCTTGTCGGTTATTGATAGAAGAATAACAAATGTATATGGCTTCCCCTTTTTCGCCATCGTTAAGATGTTTCTTGGCTTCCTCCTCGTCTTTTTGAAGGTAGGAAAGCTTTCGTGTAAGCATTTTTTCACGGTTCTTAAAATAAGTGAAAGCGTATCCGAAACGTTCCATTTTCCTTTTTTGAGCAAGCACGTTTTCTTCTTCTTTACAGGCCCTTTGATATTCTTCTAAAGAAAAAGGGAGGGGTTCCATAACAAATGAAGGATGTTCCAAAGGCTGATAGGTTAATCCTTTCATAACCGGTCTTTTATCATCAAGGGTAGAGCTTCGATAAGCGGCGATAATTTTGTTATCCCCATCAACCAATATGAAATTTGGATGGTGAGGCAATAGTTCAATATATATCGATTTCTTCTCTTCTTTGAAAACGGAATTCAATGAAAGAAAATCGAATTTGAGTACACGGTCCCCCTCGAATTGAGAAATAGAAGTAATATAGGCATTCCCGCATTCCTTTTTTAAGACGCTTAAAAATTTGTCATCCAAAGATGTTCCTTCTAATCCCTCTTCGCTTAAATATACTCGAGGGGAAGTTCCATCTAAGCAAATAACCAAGGTGTGATATCCTTTGCCAGAAACGTGAAAGAGGAAGGTATCCTTTGTATATAAGATAGGGGAGGATAGGTATTTGCCTTCGATTTCCTTTTTTAAGAAAGGGACATATTGATTCAATTGATTTGCTTTTAATGCCTTGAAATTCATGTCCAATATTATAACGAAAAGATAAGCCAATATTGCTCTTTCCTCGCAAAAATGCTAAATTCTTTGCATGAAAAAAGGCTTACTGATTATCATTTCTGGTCCTTCTGGCGTTGGGAAGGGCACCATTCGTCAACGAATCATGAAGGAAAATGACCTTAATCTATGGTTCTCCGTTTCTATGACAACCCGTTCTATTCGCCCAGGTGAGATGAATGGCAGGGAATATTTTTATGTTACAAAAGAAGAATTCCTAAAAACTCGTGACGAGGGCGGCCTTTTAGAGTCCAACCAATACGTGAATAATTATTACGGCACTCCGAAAGCGAAAGTGGAAGAGATGCGTGAAAAAGGATATAACGTCTTACTTGAAATCGACGTTAATGGCGCAGAGCAAGTCATGCATGCTATGGGGAAAGAGAATGTCCTTTCGATTTTCATTTTGCCTCCATCTTTTGAAGAATTAGAAAAAAGAATTTGTGGAAGATCCACGGAAACGGAAGAAAGTATTCAAAAGAGACTTCTTCAAGCTCGTCATGAAATCGAGCTTCAAAAAGACTACCGCTATGTTGTCGTTAATGATGACTTAGATCGCTGCGCTTTAGAAATTGCTTCAATCATTAAGAAAGAGTCGGAAGCTAATTAATTAAGTTATAATATCCTTGTGAAAATACTCGAGGTTTTAACAGAATACGGAACAAGATCCTTGGATCGGACATTTTCGTATTTATATAACGGAAGTAGACCTATTGGTCCTCGTTTCCGTATCAAAATTGATTTTCATGGCCGTTTAGTCATGGGATTCATTTTATCTAGCGAAGAGACAAGCAAGTCGGTAGAAGAACTTTCAGAAGAAAAAGGCTATCCTCTTAAAATGATTCAAGAGGAAGATGTTGTCGATATAGAGCCTTTAATCGACGAAAATATGTTTCTGCTTGCTAAGAAGGTGGCAAGTTATTATTGCTCACCTCTTATCAGTGTCATTCAAACCATGTTGCCTATTACTTTGTCCCCGAAAAGTTCTTCTTTGCGTGGACCAAAGATTGCCTATGAGAAATACTTAGAAATCCTTGATAAGAAAGAGGATGGACTAACCGACAAGCAAATCGAGATCCTTCGTCTTATTTCTAAAAACTCTCCGATTTTGAAAAAAGAAGCAGGATCGCCTTCCGTTGTTGAAAAACTCATCGAAAAAGGGAAAATAAGACTTTTTAAAAAAGAAAAAGAGCGTTACCAAATTCCTCTTGCCGAACGAGAAGAAATTCATGAAATGACCCCTTTGCAAAAGAAAGCTTACGAAGACATATTGTCTTCCTCAAAATCCGTTATTCTCCTTCAAGGGGTTACCGGATCTGGAAAAACGGAAGTATATCTCCGTCTTTCAGAAACTATTTTTCAACAAGGGAAAACGGTTTTAATGCTCGTTCCTGAAATCAATTTAACTCCCCGCATGGTGGAATATTTTTCGAGACGTTTTGGCAACAAGATTGCCATTCTTCATTCTGAATTAACCCCAGCGGAACGTTATGATGAATACCGAAGGATTGCTAGAGGAGAGGCTTCTATTGTCGTGGGGGCTAGAAGTGCGGTTTTTGCGCCTTTAAAGAACATTGGCCTTATCATCCTAGACGAAGAGCACGTTGAATCTTATAAGCAAGATAATGCGCCTTATTATCACGCTAGAGAAGTGGCGATTATGAGAGGAGAAATGGAAGGCTGCAAGGTTCTTTTAGGCTCTGCAACCCCAACCCTTGAAAGCAAAGCCAGGGCCCTTCGTGGTGTTTATGGTTATGCGGAAATGAAAGAAAGGGTAAACAAAAAAGCTCTCCCTAAAACCTACATCGTAGATTTAACTGACCGAAGAAACTTCAACGGTTCTAGTGAAAAGCTTTCCCTTCCTTTGCAAACTAAAATTCGAGAAAAACTGTCGAAACACGAGCAAATCCTTTTGCTTATCAATCGCCGTGGCTATTGGACGGGAGTCAATTGTCCAAAATGTGGCTATATATTCACTTGTCCTAATTGTGGAGGGAATCTTACCTACCATTCGGAAGATAACATGTTAAAATGCCACCATTGTGGCTACGTTTCTCTTTTCCCTGCTTATTGTCCAGAATGCGGCAATAGCAAACTTAGAAGAATCGGCTATGGTACAGAAAGGGTCGTCAAAGAATTAGAAGATCTTTTTCCAGGAGTCAGGGTCGCAAGAATGGACTCAGACGTTGGGAAAGTCTCAAAAAATGTCGAAAAAATACTCAAAGAGTTCCATGATGGGAAATACGACATCCTTGTTGGCACCCAAATGATTGCAAAAGGCCACGATTTTCCTTTGGTTACGTTAAGTGCTGTTGTTTTAGCTGATATCGGTTTGTCTTTGCCTACCTACCGTGCAGCCGAAAGGACTTTCCAACTCATTGCTCAAGCCGTTGGAAGAAGCGGACGCTCAGAGAAAACAGGCGAAGCGATGATTCAAACCTATAATCCAGGTCATTACGCTATCCAATTAGGCGCAAAACAAGACTACGACAATTTCTTCATTCAAGAAATGAAACAAAGAAAGATCACCAAATATCCACCTTATTTCAATCTCATTCTTCTTGAATTCCAAGGCGCGAATGAAGAAAAACTCATGGGTGCAGCCTATGATTTCAAAAAAGAAATGAATAATCTACATCTAGAAAATCTAGAGATAGTGGGCCCTATTGTCCCATATTATTCGTTGAATCAAGGTAAATATAAGCGGGTTTTGCTCCTAAAATTTAAGAAAAGAGAAACGATCGAAGGAGCTTTAGAAGCTCTTTTGTCCCGTTATAATGGAATTTCAGGAGTGGACCTCCGTGTTAACGTTGACCCCCTAGATTATTGATTTTGAAGGAAAAAGATATTCTTCCTTATAAGGAAGCTATGCTATAATTTTGAGCGAAGGAAAATATACAATGATTACGATTCAAGTTCTCGGCTTAGACCAATATGTTATTGGTCATTATTCCAAAGATTCCACAGCGGATATCGCCAATATCCTCGAAACCACAGAAGATGAAATTAACTTCTACGCCCCATGTGATTCTTTGCTTTTCCACAATGGAGTGGAACAAACTTCATGGAATACAGTGGTATTTGTCAAAATTCCAAAAAAATATGAAATTTTTGAAGCGAAATTAGCGGATTACCTTTTGAAGACTTTAAAAGAATTCTCCATCAACGTGGAGATTAATTTCGAATATATTGCCGAAGGAAAGAGCTATGAGTACGTCAATGAATCTTATCCTCGTTTCTTAACGGAAAAGAATATTGTCAACGTCAATGACATGGACGATTCTGATGAAGACGATGAAACGACAGATGATGCCGATCCACGTGATAGAAGCGATTTGGATTATAACGATCCTGACCAGCTCTATTTAGGAAACGCCTTTGAAGGAAAAGAAAAAGAACTGGACGAATTAAATAAAAAATCGAAATAAACTGAGGAAACACATTTATGCAAGAATTTGATTTAGCGGAAAACATACTCGAAGACATCGTTGTTAACGATACCCTTTTTAACGACGCTTTAAAGAAAGTCTTCCAAGCCAATCCGGCTCTTCGTCCAATGCGCGCTATGGTTGCTGGAATTGTCGGTTGCGAGCTTCGTCACCATTTACTTTTTGAATACTTGCTTGCCGAATATAAAGATTTGACCCTAGAAGAAAAGAGAACCGTTTCTCTTGCTTTGGCCGACCTTTATTTCTACAAACACATCGAAAAAGAACAAATGCTTGGCATTTTGAAAGAAAAGATTGGCGAAGAAAAATATAAGGAAATCAGTTCACTTTTAGACAAAGTAAGCACGGATGGACCTTATCTTCCAGATAATCTTTCCAAACAATCCAACCGTTATCTTTCCTTACGCTTTAACACCCCAGAATGGGTTTTAAAAATCTTTGAGCATTATGGCTTTGGCGCAACTTATAAGATTCTTAAAAAGAATAATCGCCCATTTGCCTACTATGTCCGTGTGAGAACTTCTTTAATGCCTACGGAAGAAGTTTTGAAAAACAATCCTGATTTCCAAAAAACAAATGTTGACGATGTTCTTTTATATACCGGAAAGACCTCTTTACGCAAAAATGATTTGGTGAAGAGTGGCGTCCTTTTCAAAGAGAAACCAGTCACGAAAGAAATCATTGATAAATATCGTATCGAAGAACCAAAAGAGCTCTTTGTTTATAACGGAAACCTTGATTCTTCCCTTTTAAAAGAAATCATCGAGAATTATGGCTCCTCCATTGGCATCAACATGGGCGTTAAGAACTTTGATAATTATGCGGATGTCTCTCGCATCATTCGTCAAAAGCAACTAAAGAACATCAATTTCTTTGCTTCTAGCTTAGATTCCTTGCTTGTTTCTATCTCTCGTCCACAAGATTTGGTCATTGTTGCACCTGATTCTTCTAATTTTGATCTCATCCGTGAACAACCAGACTATCTCCTTCATTTTAAGAAGAGCGGCATGGATGAATTATTTGCCCAAGAAAAAGAAGCACTCTCTGAATGCTCCAAATTTGTAGCAGAAGGTGGAACTCTTATTTATATGATTTACACCATCTCTAAAAAAGAGGGCCATCAAACCGTCAACGAATTCCTTACAAACCATCCGGAATTCCATTTCGTGGAAGAGAAACAATGCTTCCCATACGAAGAAAACGAAACCTCTCTCTACTATGCCGTCTTACATAAAGACAGCAACCTTGCAAAAGAAGGTACGCCTTTAGCAAAAGAGATGTTAAACGAAACCTCCAATATTCAAAACACTACCCTAGCATCTGATAAATAATATGAAGAAAAACTTATTCGGCTACACCCTAAAAGCGTTGGAAGAGGAAATGCTTTCCCTCGGGGAAAAGAAATTCCGCGCCATTCAGCTTTACACTTGGATCTACGTTAAAAAAGTCTACGATTTTGATTCCATGACCGACATATCCAAGACTTTTCGTGAGACCTTAAAAGAGAATTATTGCCTCACGCTTCCTAAAATCTATACCCAACAGGTTGCAGAAGATGGCACCATCAAACTTCTTCTTGAAATGGAAGATGGAGCAAAAGTGGAAACCGTCTTGATGCGTTACGATTATGGCAATGCCATCTGTGTTTCTAGCCAGGTGGGTTGCGCAATGGGTTGCGCTTTCTGTGCCTCTGGACTTCTTAAAAAAGAAAGAAACCTCACTTCCGCTGAAATGGTTGGCGAAGTGATCGTTATGAATCAAATCCTCTATGAGGTTGGAGAAAATGTTACCCACATTGTCGTGATGGGAACTGGTGAACCATTTGATAATTACGATAATGTGTCAAGCTTTATCCATATTATGAACGAAGCAAAAGGCTTAGCGATTGGTGCAAGACACATTACCGTCTCTACTTGTGGAGTCATCCCCGGCATTGAAAAATATGCGAACGAAGGCATCCAAGTTAACTTAGCCATCTCTCTTCACGCTCCAAATAATAAGATTCGCTCTTCTTTGATGAAGATCAATAACGCCTATCCTTTAGAGGAATTGATCCCAACCGTTAAAGAATATGTTGAAAAGAGTGGAAGAAGAGTTACCTTTGAATACATCATGATCAAAGGAGTGAATGACTCTATTGAAAATGCTAAGGAATTAGTGGAACTCTTACGCGGCGTATTCTGCTACGTGAATTTAATCCCATTAAATCCTGTAAAAGAAAAACCATTTGAAAGAAGCGAAAAAGAAACCACCAAGCGTTTCTCCGTTTACTTAAATTCTCATGGTGTTAATTGCACTGTAAGAAAAGAGTGGGGAACAGGGATTGATGCTGCGTGTGGCCAGCTTCGTGCGAAAGTCATGAAAGGGGAATAAAACATGCCTGAAAGCAAGAATTATCACGGAACATATGCCTATAAAACCGATATTGGACGCGTCAGAAAAACCAACGAAGACCGTGCTATTATCCTAATGAATTCCGATAATGAAGTTTTTCTTGCGGTATCCGACGGCATGGGCGGAAGTGAGAAAGGGGACGTCGCTAGCAAATTAACGATTGACCTTTTGAACGCTTCTTTTAAGAAAAAGAAAAAACATCGTTATCTTTTCTCTGATAAAAGATGGATTACGAGAACTTGCAAGAGCATCAACAAGAAAATCTATTCCATGGCCGAAAAGGTGAAAAAAACCGACAAAAATTCGGAAAAAATTGGTATGGGTTGCACCCTTGTTGCCGTTTTGATTTCTGGCGAAAGAATGATGATTGCCAATATTGGCGATTCCCGTGCTTATATGTTGAAAGACGGTGAGATAAAACAACTCACCACCGATCAAACTTATGTTGAATACCTTCTTAAAACGGGAAAAATCACTGAAGAAGGAGCAAAAACCCATCCTGACCGCCACGTTTTAACGAATGCCTTAGGCGTCTATAATTCGCTTTCCTTATCCATTACCGATATGCCATATCATGGTGAGAGCATTCTTCTTTGCTCAGATGGCCTTTATAACAATTTAGATTCTAAAGAAATCGCAAATATTCTTTTAACCGACGAAAGAACCGATCAAAAAGTTGTCTCTTTGATCTCCATTGCTAATCACGCTGGGGGATCGGACAATATAGGAATCGCTCTTTGGGAGTGCATAGCCAATGATTGAAATTGGTGACAAAATTGATGAACGTTATCGTATAACAGGTCGTATCGCTCATGGCGGAATGGCTGATGTTTACGAGGCTTTTGATATTGTCTTAAGACGTATTGTGGCTTTAAAAGTCATGCGTGAAGACATGATGAAAGACCCAAAGAACATCGAACGTTTTAATCATGAATGCAAAATTGCCTCTTCCTTAAATAACCCCAACATCGTTAAATGGGAAGGGCAAGGCATCATTGATGGTCGTCCTTATATGGCAAATGAATATGTTGAAGGAAGAACCCTTCGCGATAAGCTCAATGTTGCTGCTGGACATAACCTTTCTGCTGCCGAAGCGTGTGAAGTCATGCTTCAATTAACTTCTGGCGTTTCCTATATTCATAATCACGACATCATTCATTGCGATATCAAGCCAGACAATCTTTTCTATTTGGTAGACGGTTCTATCAAAATCACGGATTTCGGCATCGCTTCTTTTAAGAATGAAATTGAAGTGGATAAGAACGCCATTAGTGGGACCGTTTATTATTGTGCACCCGAAGTCTTAATGGGAAAGGAACCTTCTGTTGCTTCGGATATTTATTCGATGGGCGTCGTTTTCTATGAAATTCTTACTGGAACCATTCCTTTTGACGCTCCAAGCCCAGAAGAAATCGCTTTAAAACAAATCAAAACGAAATTCCCTGAGCCGTCTAAAACTCTCTCTTCAATTCCGCCAGCTTTAGATAAAATCATCATCAAAGCTTGTAGAAAAAGACCGGAAGAAAGATACGCTTCCTCTCTTTTAATGCATCAAGCCATCGAAAATGCTTATAACGATGAAAAAAACTTTAAGGAAAAACGCTCCTGGATCGCGCGTTTATTTGGATTTAAATAATGAAACTTGATTTAGCCACACTCTCCAAACCGATCATTGCTCCATCGCTTTTAGCCGCGAATCGTAATGACTTAGTCAACGAGGCTAAGAAAGCAGAAGAAGACGGAGCCAAATTTCTTCATATTGACGTCATGGATGGGAAATTTGTCCCTAACACCTCTTTTACTTTGGAAGAGATAACTCTTCTTACTGACAAACATCACCTTTTAAACGATGTTCACTTAATGATTGAAGAACCAGATTTACAAATTGAAGAATATGTCAAAGCTGGCGCCGATTTGCTTACCTTTCATTACGAAGCCTTGCCAGAAGATAGGATTGAACATTGTATCGACCTGATTCATTCTTGTAATTGCTACGCAGGCATTTCTATTAAGCCAAACACAAAAGTAGAAGTCCTTCTTCCTTATATAAATAAGGTGGATCTTATTCTTTTGATGTCTGTTGAACCGGGGAAAGGCGGTCAAAAATTCCTCCCTTCTTCTTTAGAAAGATTGGATGAAATCCAAAAGATGCTAAAACCTCTTGCAAAGAAACCTCTTATCGAAATCGATGGAGGAATCCAAGAAATCACCGGGAAAGACGCCCTTCTTCATGGGGCTGAAGTCCTTGTGGCAGGTTCCTATTTATATGGTCATTCCGATATGAAAGAAAGAATAGAGGGTCTAAAATGCAAATAGTATTCTTTCTATCCTTATCTTTATCTCTTTTAAGCTTCCTGGCTTTCTTTTTCTTTCTTTTTCAAAACAAAAAAGAAGAAAACCTTCCCTTTTCTTTTCGCCAATATTTCCTTTATGAAGGCTTTGGAGGAAGAAAGAATAATCTCTTAAGAATCTTGCAATCGAGTTTTCTTCTTTTGAACGTCCTTTCTTCCATTCTTTTCTATTTTTTGCCCATCGATCAAAGTCTTACTTCAAAATATTATTTCCTTCTCCTTGCTATCTTTTTCCTTGTTGCCGACGTTCTTTATTTCTTTTTGTCCTTTGTTGATTTTCGAAGAGAAAAGATGAGAATTGCTCTGTTTATGTTTTTTGGTGCCTTTATCACAATCTCAAACGGCATGAGTGGTTTCATCTTATTGTCTATATCGCGTAAAACCTTAGAAAATAAAGCGTTGCCACTTACTTTTGCAGTTCTTTCCTTCCTCTTTGCTCTTTTATCCTTTTTACCTTTGCTCAATCCAAAGCTCAATAATTATTCAAAAATGGAAAACGTCACGGAAAAAGACGGTTCTTCTCATTTAGAGAGACCAAAATATTACGTTATGGCCTATTCTGAATGGATTCTCACTTTCTTTTTAGAGACAACTTTCTTAATAGAATATCTGTTCTTCTATTTCTCTTTATAAAAAGGTAAGAAAAAAACGAGTCAATTGACTCGTTTGATTCATTAAAAAACTCTAAGAATTAAGCAGCGTTTGTGTCTTTGGAAGCAGCTTTGACGGATTTGTTTAAGCTACGATAGGCGCGAGCACTCATTCTGACTTCGACCATTTTGCCATTGATGTTGATCTTATACTTTTGAAGGTTAACATTCCATCTACGGCGAGTGGCTAAGACAGAGTGGGAACGGGCATTGCCGCTCATTGGGCCTTTTCCGGAAATTGGGCATTTTCTTGACATAACTATCACCTCTACGTGCGTAAAATCGCAAAAAAGAATATATCATTCTTCACGCCTATGCGCAATGGCAAAATGTGTTTTTCTCTCAAAGGAAGCCAAAAGAAAGAAAAGTTTCAAAAAAACGTAAATTTTTATGCGCTTTTTGGAATGAAAACCAGGTCTTTATGGTAAAATAAATTTGTTACATAAAACACATATCAAATCTCATTTACGAAGGAGGATAGACATGTCTAATCAAATGGTCGCCATGATTTTAGCGGGTGGCAAAGGAACGAGATTGAAGGCTTTAACGTCCAAGGTGGCAAAGCCTGCTGTTTCTTATGGTGGAAAATACCGTATCATCGATTTTCCATTAAGCAATTGCGCGAATTCTGGCATACGTAATGTTGGTGTTTTAACCCAATATGAATCGAGTGAACTTAACCAATATGTCGGCAATGGTGAGAAGTGGGGATTTAACGGAGTAAGAAGCTCTGCCTCCATCCTCTCTCCAAAACAAACAGAAGAAGGCTCTTCCTGGTATAGAGGAACGGCCGACGCTATCTATGAAAACTTAGATTGGCTTGAAAGAATGAATCCGGATTATGTCTTGATTCTTTCGGGTGATCACATTTATTCTTGCACCTATAACGAAATGCTTGAGAAGCATATTTCTTCCAAGGCGGATTGCACCATATCCGTTTTCCCTGTTCCAATGGAAGAGGCGTCCCGTTTTGGAATTCTTGTTACCGATGCGAAAGATAACATCACTCAATTCCAAGAAAAACCAAAGAAGCCTGTCTCGAACCTAGCTTCCATGGGTATCTACATTTTCACTTACAAAGTCCTCCGTGATTATTTGATTCGTGATGCTAAAGAAGATACGGAACATGATTTTGGCAAAAATATCATCCCTGATATGATGGAAGATAAGCGTAAACTCATTGCCTATACCTATCATGGTTATTGGAAAGATGTAGGCACGATTGCCTCTCTTCATGAAGCCAATATGGACCTTCTTTGCAATGATAAGACCGGGGAAGATATCTATTCTATTTTCGGAAAGAACAAGATTCTTTCGGAAGATATGCACTCCGTTCCTCAATTTATTGGCCCGAAAGCCGATGTTAAAGACTCTTTGATTAACCAAGGTGCTCAAATATATGGCAAGGTCAATCATTGCGTCGTTTCCGGAAACGTTGTTATCGAAGAAGGGGCAAGTTGCTATAACGATGTCATTATGCCAGGCGCTGTTATTCAAAAAGGCGCACGCGTGGAAAATGCCATCATTGGCCCTGACACTTTAATTGAAGCAAACTCCAAAGTGAATATTGGAGGAGAAGAAATTGATCTTATTGTGAATAAAAAGGCGGCTAGATTATGAAAGACGTAATTGGTTTATTAAATACTCACGACGATCCTGAATTAGGAGAACTGACAGCGAATCGTCCTTTGGCATCCACGACCTTCTTAGGTAGATATGCCTTCATGGATATCGTCATGTCCAATTTCTCAAATTCTGGCATCGATACCGTTGGAATCTTAATTAAAAATCACCAACGTTCCATTTTAAAACATATGGGAAATATGTCTTCTTGGGTAAATAACACCAAAACAGACAAACTCACCATCCTTTTAAATGAAAAGGGCATTCTTAACCCAGCTTACAATACGGATTTAGCCAACATCAAAGAGAATGATTATCTTCTTTATGATTCAAGTGCTTCAATCATTGTCTTCCAAACTTCCCACATTGTTGCTCCAATTGATTTCAATCCGATTATTAATGGGCATCGTGCAAATAAAGACGAAGTCACCGTTGTTTATAAAAAGATTCATGATGGCGATAAAGATTTCGTTGGTGGATATTGCTTTGATGTTGACGAGAATGGCTACGTTCAAGAAGTCAGAGTTAACGATGGTAGCAAAAAAGACATCAACGCTTCTTTAGAAACCTGGATCATTAACCGCGTTGTATTGGCAAAGATTGTCAAAGAAAGCAAAAAGCATTCCTTCACAATGGGCATAGGGGATTATCTCCGTTACGCCGTGGAAAATAAGCTTTTGAAAATCCGCGCCTATGAATACAAAGGATATGCAAGAAACTTCAATTCTTTAAATAAATACATTGAATATTCTTTCGAACTTCTAAAACCAGAAGTTGCCGCTTCCCTCTTTAGAGAAGAGTGGCCTATCTTCACAATCACTCATAATACGACCCCAGCTTTATACAAAACCTCTTCCAAGATTTCGAATTCCTTCATCGCCAATGGCTGTGTGATTAACGGTTCGGTTACAAATTCCATCCTTTGCCGCGGAGTTCATGTCGGGAAAGGAGCGAAATTAGATCGTTGCATTGTTCTCCGTGGAACAAAAATCGGTGAAAAAGTCACTCTTTCCAATGTGGTGATCGATAAATATTCCATTGTTACCGACCGTCATACCATCGAAGGGGATAAAGATACTCCAATTTATATCCATCAAGGAGCCATCATATGAAAATTGCGATGTTTGCTTCTGAAGCTTTGCCACTTTCAAAAACAGGTGGCTTAGCCGATGTTACGTATGCATTAAGCAAAGAGCTAGTCAAAGGTGGGGATGAGGTTATTCTTATCTCTCCTTTCTATCCTTGCGTAAAAAAGAAAAATTATAAATTCAAGCATGTTGGCTTCATGCGTGTTTCTCTTTCTTGGAGAGAACAACAAGCGGAGATTTTATCGACATCTATTGAAGGGATTACCTATTATTTGATTGAGAATTCCTACTATTTTGATAGAGATAATCTTTATGGCTACCACGATGATTGCGAGCGTTTTGCTTTCTTTAGTTTAGCTTGCATGAATCTTTTGAAGTATCTTTCTTTCCAAGCCGATATCATCCATGTGCATGATTGGCAAGTTGGCATGGTTCCAACTCTTTTGAAAGAAAAATATGCGAAAGATCTTTTCTATAGCAAGATGAAAACCGTCCTAACGATTCATAATCCTGCTTTCAAAGGATTCGTTGATCGTTACTTTCTTCATGATTTCTGGGGCTTGGATGATTCCTTGTTTGATTCTGGACGCGTTCGTTTCGATAATATGGTTTCTTCTTTGAAAGCCGGTATTGTTGACGCGGATAAAATCACGACCGTTTCTCCAACTCATCGCAATGAACTTCTTGACCCAAATAGCGATCAAAGACTCAATGGCGTTTTGGAATTAAGAAAAGATGATTTCATCGGTATTTTAAATGGCATCGATTACGAAGAATGGAATCCTTCTACTGATCCTTTAATTGCTAAGAATTATTCTTCTAAAGCATGGAAAATGGGCAAGAAAGCCTGCCAAAAGGATCTCTTGGAAACTTTCCATATTCAAAAAGGAAAGGGCCCTCTTTTCGGTGTCGTATCTCGTTTATCCTGGCAAAAAGGCATTGATTTAATTTATGAAGCCATGAAAGGCTTCTTAAATGAATATAACGATTGTTCCCTTATCGTCTTAGGCTCTGGAGAATATGAGCTTGAAAGAAAGATGCAAGATCTTCGTGATAATTATCCAAATCGTGTTGGCATTTATATTGGATATAATAATGATCTCTCCCATAAAATCTATGCCGGATGCGATTTCTTTTTGATGCCTTCTCTTTTTGAACCATGTGGCATCTCCCAAATGATTTCTCAACGTTATGGCACTTTGCCAGTCGTTCGTTATACAGGCGGTTTAAGAGATACCGTCGAAGGATATGATGAAATCAATTCTTCTAAACCAGACGGCATTGGATTTAACAATTATGACGTAAACGGCCTTTCCTATGCGATAGGAAAAGCAAAAGAATTATTCCACCTCCCCCTTACTTACGATAAAATCGTAGGCAATGCGCTCAAGAAAGATAATTCTTGGAAACGCAGTTGCAAGCAATACCGTTCTCTTTACGAGGATTTGCTAGAAAAATAAGGAGCTATCATGAGCTACAACCACGAAGAAATAGAAAAGAAGTGGCGCAAATATTGGGAAGAAAATAATACCTTCTATTGCGACACCCATGACTTTTCCAAACCAAAATACTACGTTTTGGATATGTTCCCTTACCCATCGGGGCAGGGTTTACACGTCGGACATCCTGAAGGATATACAGCGACCGATATTCTTGCCCGTATGAAAAGAATGCAAGGATATAACGTCCTTCATCCAATGGGATGGGATGCTTTTGGTTTACCTGCGGAGCAATTCGCCATCAAGATGAATCAACATCCAGAAGGCTTCACCCGCAAAAACATCGCAAACTTCAAAAACCAAATCCAATCTTTAGGCTTCTCTTACGACTGGTCTAAGGAAATTGCGACCATTGACCCAAAATATTACAAATGGACACAATGGATATTTGTGAAAATGTTCCAAAATGACCTGGCTTATGTTGCTGATATCCCAGTGAATTATTGCCCTGAACTTGGAACCGTGCTTTCTAATGAAGAGGTAATCGACGGCAAATCCGAACGTGGTGGCTATCCCGTTATTCGTATGCCAATGCGCCAATGGATGCTTCGAATCACCCGCTATGCCGACCGTCTTGAAAAAGACCTTGAAGGCTTAGATTGGCCAAAGAGCACTTTGGAAATGCAACGTAACTGGATTGGCAAATCAAAAGGAGTCGAGATTACTTTCAAAGTGAAAGATTCTGACGAATCCTTCCGTGTTTTCACAACCCGTGTTGACACGCTTTTCGGTTGCAGCTATTGTTGCTTGGCTCCGGAACATCCATTAGTTAAGAAATTAGTTTCTCCTGAACAAAAAGAAGCAGTCGAAGCATATGTGGATGAGGCTGCTCATAAATCCGATTTGCTTCGTACTTCCTTAAGCAAAGATAAAACAGGCGTCTATTTAGGAAGAAAGGCCGTTAACCCAATTAATGGCAAAGAAATTCCGATCTTTGTTGCCGATTATGTTTTAGGAAGTTATGGCACAGGCGCGGTTATGGCCGTACCTGCCCATGACGCAAGAGATTACGCTTTCGCTAAGAAATATGACTTACCGGTTACGGCTGTTTTAGAAGGTGGGGATATTAGCAAAGAGGCATTTGAAGGGGATGGAGAACACATAAACTCCGATTTTGCTAATGGCTTAAACGTTCTTGAAGCAAAAGCAGCAATCACCAATAAACTGGAAGAAATTGGTGCAGGAAAAGAAGTCACCAATTACAAACTTCGTGACTGGATTTTCTCTAGACAACGTTACTGGGGAGAACCAATCCCAATGGTAAAGATGGAAGATGGAACGGAATATCCTCTTCCAGAGAAGGAACTTCCTCTTGTTTTACCTGAGTTAGACGATTATCAACCAA
This sequence comes from Escherichia coli, assembly GCA_963630675.1. Taxonomy (GTDB): domain Bacteria; phylum Bacillota_I; class Bacilli_A; order RFN20; family CAG-826; genus UBA4951. The sequence continues at coordinate 109,114 of CAVGNR010000001.1, read as the reverse complement.
CAAAAGATGGCAAACCTCCTCTTTCAAAAGCACCATCTTCTTGGCTACATGTGGAAATTGATGGCAAAAAAGGCGAAAGAGAAACGAACACCATGCCTCAATGGGCTGGCTCTTCTTGGTACTATATTCGCTATATTGATCCAAATAACGAGAATGCCATCGCCGATTCAAAACTGCTTGATCATTGGCTTCCTGTCGACCTTTATATCGGTGGGCAAGAACACGCCGTTTTGCATCTTCTTTACGCTCGTTTCTGGCATAAATTCCTTTATGATATCGGAGTGGTGCACTGCAAAGAACCATTCCAAAAGCTTTATCACCAAGGCATGATCTTAGGCGCGAATGGCGAAAAGATGTCTAAATCGAGAGGAAATGTCATTAATCCTGACGATATCATCAAGAGCAATGGTGCAGATTCCCTCCGTCTTTTCGAAATGTTCGCTGGTCCGCTTAACGAAGCAAAACCTTGGTCTACAACGGCTTTGGATGGATCTACCCGTTTTATCGAACGTGTTTTCCGTCTTGTGGATGAAGAAAGCTTTGCGAATAAGCTCACGGACAATAACGATGGCGAGCTAGATTATTCCTATAATTTCTTAGTTAAGAAAGTAACGAATGATTTCTTAGCTCTCTCCTTCAATACGGCCATTGCTCAAATGATGGTCTTTATTAACGATTGCTATAAAGCAAAGAGTTTATACCGTCCATACATTGAGAATTTCGTGAAGATGTTCTCTTGTATCTGTCCATTTGTCGGCGAAGAGATGTGGCAAAAATTAGGCCATACCGATTCTATCGCCTATGAAACTTGGCCGAGTTTTGATGAAACGAAACTTGTTAAAAATGAAGTCACCATCGGTGTCTCTATCAATGGCAAGGTTCGTGATAGCATCACGTTAAGCAAAACCGCCACGCAAGAAGAGGCCATGAATTTAGCCCTTGCAAGCGAAAAGGTTAGCAAGTGGACGGAGGGCAAAACAATTCGTAAAGTCATTTACGTCCCAGGAAGAATCCTCAATATTGTCGTTGGATAAAACTATTCTTTCTAAGAGGCTAGGAAACTAGCCTTTTTTCTTTTATTCCTTTTCCTAAGAAAGAGGGTATAATTTCTACGCCCGGTACTAAGAAAATGTCTTAGACTGGAGTGGGAGAAAGTCCATGTTACTAACTATTGATATCGGGAATACCCTGATTGATTTTGGACTATGGGATAACGACGAATTGTCCTTTGTCTACAAAACACGAACCAAACCATTACGTTCTCTTGATGAATATCGGAGCGTACTGGAGCTTTTCGTGATGACAAAGCATCTTGAAGAAGTAAAGATCGATCGAGCGATCATCTCTTCTGTCGTCCCTCCTTTAAGTCCAATTTTTAAAACCATCGTATCTTCCCTCTTTGGCGTTAAAGCCAAAATCCTTGGGCCAAGATTAAAAAGTGGCCTGGCGATTAAGACGGATAACCCTCAGGAAGTGGGTGCCGATCTCGTCGCGGATGCCGTAGGAGCCATATCCAAATACGGATCCAATCTTTTTATTGCTGATTTAGGAACGGCAAACAAGTTCATCTACATCGATGAAAACTCTGCCTTCGGAGGATGTGCGATTGCTCCAGGTTTGACAATTGGGGCAAATAGCCTTTCGAAAGATACGGCTGCTTTGCCAGAAGTAAACCTTCTAGCACCTGATCATGTGATTGGGAAAAACACGCACGATTCCATGAATTCAGGAATTATTTTTAGCAACGTCTACGCTATCGAAGGCTTTGCGAATGCTTTTGAAAAAGAAGTGGGGCGCCCCTTAAAACGCATTCTCACAGGTGGAAATTCTATTTACGTTAAAAAGAACCTCCCTGGTTTTGAATATGAAGAGAACCTTCTTTTGCTAGGTTTAAAAGAAATCGATAAAAGGAATAATAAAAAATGAACTACTTAACTATATCTTTTTGGATCCTCACGATCATTTGGATCGCTCTTTTGCTAATCAGTCTCCATAAAATGTCCCCAAAAGGAAACATCAAAGCGAGAGACATTACTTTCCATGCCTTAATTATTGCCTTAATTGTCGTCATGGGCTTTGTTCCGGAAGCGGGCTATATCAGCTTTGTTCCTGGAATTTCCTTCTCCTTGATTCATTTGCCTGTTTTGCTTGGCGCTTATCATAAGGGCTGGAAAGGCGGAATCATCTACGGCATCGCTTTCGGCGTTACCTCTTGGATTCAAGGCATGATGAGTGGGGTTGGCTTCAACGCCCTCTTTGCTATGCCTTGGGTTAGCATTCCTCCTCGTCTTCTTTTTGGCTTTTTTGCCGGCTTGGTCTTTGATTTGCTACGCAAAAATTCTAAACTATATACGAACCTATTTGCAGTGGGTGGATTTTCGTTTGTCTTCACCATCATGCATACGGTTCTCGTATTCGCTGATTTATTTATCTTCTACCCAGATACAATGAAGGGATTATTCCTCTCATCGTCCCCTGTGGCAGAAGGCGTCACCTATACGTTTACGATGGTGATTGCTTTCGGAATGTTAGGAGAGGCTGTATTGGCTTCCATCTTGACTCCTCTTGTTTCGAAGGCACTTAGCAAAGTAAGAAGAAGTTAGTTAGGAGAAAACATGCCAAATTTCAAAAAACTTGCCAAAGGTTATGAAAAGGAAGCCATTTTGGCTTTACAAAAGTACATCCGTATTCCTTCCGTCTATGACGAACATACAATTAAGGAAGGACAACCATTTGGTGAAAACGTCAAAAAAGCCTTAGATTATTTCGCAAAACTTGGTGAAGATTATGGCTTTAAAGTAAGAAAAGTCGATGGTTATGCCGTTGAACTTGAAGTCGGAGATGAAAATGCCCCATTGATTGGAATCTATGGACATTCCGACGTTGTCCCTGTTTCGGGGAAATGGACATATCCTCCTTTCTCTGCAACCTTGAAGGATGGCGAGATTTTTGGACGTGGCGCATGTGATGATAAAGGCCCGTTAACGGCTGCTTTATATGCCGTAAAACTTTTGAAAGACAACGGTCTTATCAAAGGCTATCGCGTTAAAATCGTGAGTGGTGGCGATGAAGAAAGAGGCTCTTCTTGCCTTCGTTATTATTTTGAAAAAGGTAATGGAGAAGCGCCTCGTTTTGGCTTTACTCCCGATGCCAATTGGCCTCTTATCTATGCGGAAAAAGGCATTACCCACGGCTCTCTTCATAAGAAAATCGATTTAAAACCAATTATTGCGATGGATGGCGGAACAGTGAGTAACGCTGTATGTGATTCTCTTCTTGTCACCCTTTTACCAGATGAGAAATTCGCTAAATATCTTGAAGAAAAGAAAACCCCTTGCGATATCAATTCCACCAAAGAGCTTCTTATGGTTCGTTTCAAAGGAAAAACTGCTCATGGATCTACCCCAGAGTTAGGCGTTTCCGCAATCAAACTTGCTTTTGAAACCATTGGTGCTTATTACAAGAATGCTTTCTTAAGCAAACTTGCTACCATCTTTGATAATAATGGCAAAGTCTTTAATGGTTATAGCCATTCAACTGAACTTGGTGATTCCACCTTTAATTTCGGAGTTCTTCATTACATGATGAACGAACTTTCCTTAAGCGTGGATTTCCGTTATGGGGAAAACGCTTCTCCAGAAGAAGCGACGAAGAAACTTTCCGAATATGCGGAAATGGAATTCCAACTCGACTCCGTCGCACCATACCTCTTATACGATAAGAAGTCTCCGCTTGTTTCCACTTTGATGAAAGCTTATAAGAAGGAAACAATGAAACTCTTCGATAAGCCACTTGCCATTGGTGGTGGAACCTATGCCAAAGAAGCGCCAAATACCGTCGCTTTCGGTGCGGAATGGAAAGGCCATCCAGGAAATATGCACTCTCCTGATGAATATATTTTCGTGAAAGATTTCATCGAAGATATTGCTATCTACGCACGTGCCGTTTATATGTTGGGGAATCTTAAGTGAGAGGACGTTTTAAGAAATGGGCCTCCCCTTTTTTAGAGGAACACCCAGAACTTGTTTTAAAAGAAATTGATCCAAAGGATCCTTTCTTTTCTAACCAAAAGCTTCATCTTGAAGTGGGCTCAGGCAAAGGGGACTTTGTTATTGGAATGGCAAAGAAAAATCCTGATACGAATTTCCTGGCGATTGAAAGAGACCTTTCTATTGCAGGCATCCTTGCAAAGAAAGCGTTCCAATCCGAATGCCCAAATATCCGTGTTATGCATGGGGATTTCGACGTTCTTTATCCAGAATTGGAGAATCTTCGTTTTCAAATAATTTATCTTAATTTCTCCGACCCATGGCCAAAGAAAAGGCATGAGAAAAGACGTCTAACACACGTAAAAAGACTTGAAGGGTTCTCGAAACTCCTTACTTTAGATGGAGAGCTTCATATCAAAACGGATAATGATTCGTTATACGCTTTCAGCTTAGAACAAATCCCTCTTTCCCCATTTGAGATGATTCTTAATGAGGAAAATTACATTTTTGATGAAGAAAACGATGTGATGAGTGAATATGAAAAAAACTTCCGTTCTACGGGCAAGAGCATCCATCGTATTTTTCTAAGAAAGAAACAATAAGGAGAATATATTATGTATCGCTTATTTTATGATTTCGAAGTCAACGGAGACGTTCTCTTCGTCTTACTTGACCCTGAGAAAAAGCCAGATGAAGTCAAAGTGGAAGGGGATATCACCCTTCTCTACGCTCAAAAAGAACTCGTTGGAATGAATCTTTTCCATATTTCTAACATTGTTAAGATCAAATCCAAGGGCGTGATTTTCGCCCCTGATGAGAAACTTCTTGCTACTTTAAATGCTTATCTTTCCAATCATAATGTTCCTCTTTTGCCTTCTTTGGAGGAGTCTGGCTATGAAGTCATGAAAGTCGTCAATCTTGAGGAACATCCTTTAGAAGAAAAAGCCCAAATCGTTACTTTAGAGAGCAAAGGAAAGAAATATCAGTCTGTTTCCTATTATCCAAATTTAGAGATTGGGAAACTCGTTGTCGTCGCCAAAGACGGAACGATTCTTTATGATGGCTCTCTTTTCCATAAGAAACTTGTAAGAAATATTCCTGTGGACGTTTCTCTTTGTTCACCTAAGGAATTAAAAATATCCAATGATGGCAAAGAAGCCTTCCTTCCAGAAGGTTATCTTGAAGGAGAGGATTTCTTCCTTTCAGAAAGGGGAGAAAAATGAGCAAAATCTATTGCGAACCTTACATTCCGGATGAAGACTATGATAATCCTGCCATGGTTACGGATTTCTATGAATTCACCATGGCTAATTGTCTTTTCCTTCATGGCTTCAAAGACAAAATCATGGTCTTTGACATGTTCTTCCGTGAAAATCCTGACAATCTTGGCTATTCCATCTCTTGTGGACAAGACCGTTTGACAAAATTCCTTTTGAATTACCATTTCACCGAAAAAGATTTAATCTACCTCAAAAGCAAAGGCATGTCCGATGCTTTCTTGGATTATCTTTCTAAGTATCGTTGGAAGGGTAGCATGTACGCTTTAAAAGAAGGGACCGTTTGTTATCCACAAGTACCTATGGTCCGTATTGAGTGCGACATGGTTGGAGCCATCTTGATTGAGACCTATCTTCTTCAAACAATGAACTTCCATTCCTTGATCGCCACAAAAGCCACCCGTATATCCGGACTAGCCACCCATCAAGAAAGAAAGGTCATGGAATTTGGCACTAGACGTGCCCAGGGGGAAAGCGCAGGAAACGATGGTGCCTATGCGGCTATTCTTGGAGGTTGCATTGGCACAGCCAATTGCTTAGCCGAGATGCGTTATGGCCCAGAAGTAAAAGCAGTGGGAACCATTGCCCATTCCTTTATCGAATTTTTTCCAGATGAATTAAGCGCCTTCCGTGCTTTTGCTGAGACCTATCCAGAGAATGTTTCTCTTCTTCTTGATACCTATTCTGTCTTTGATTCCGGCCTTCCAAATCTTATTACCATTGATGATGAACTCATCAAGAAATATCCAAATGATTCAAACAAACGCGTAAAATCCGCTCGTATTGACTCAGGAGATTTGGCTCGTTCCTATAAGAGATTAAGAAAAGCCTTAGATAAAGTGGGCAAACCATATATCAAATTAGTCGCTTCAAATTCCTTAGACGAGAAGAAAATCCGTAGCATGGAAATCTACGAAGATGCCCATTTCGATTCCTATGGCGTAGGTGAAAACCTTATCACCTCCGCGACCGACCCTGTCTTTGGAGGAGTTTATAAGCTTGTTGCCGTCAAAGAAGACGATGGAAGCTATTCCCCAAAGATGAAATGCTCGGATTCCGCTTCGAAAGCCATTATTCCTGGAAAACTTATGGCTTGGAGAGTCTATGATGAAAACGGACAAGGCCAATGCGACATTATCTCAATGGATGATGAAGTAGTAGAAGAAGGAAAACCAATCATTGTTTATGACTTCTCTCCTGATGCTTTCCATAAACGTAGAGAAATCATTCCTCTTAAAGTAGAGAAACTCCTTGTCCCGTTTATCGAAAATGGTGAACTTGTTTGCAAACTTCCTAGCATTAGCGAAAAGAAAGCCTACATCAAAGACCAATTAGAAAACAAAGTCTGGGAATCCGAACTCCGTTTCGAGATGCCGCATGAACACTATGTAGATCTCACTGAAAAAGTCTATAAAACTCGTGAAAATCTTTATAGTGAGCTTCATGGTGGAACCCTCTAAAAACAGCAATTTCTCAAAGACCCCGATATAGGGGGTCTTTTCTTTTTACGTAAAAGTTGTTACATTGTTTCAGAAAATGGATGAAATTTTGTGTTATCTCAGCCATAATTAGAGAGCAAGGGAAAGGAGTTGTTTCCATGAATAACTTAAAAGATCGCGTCACCATATACCAAGTCGCCCAAGCAGCGGGCGTCTCTTTAGCTACTGTTTCCCGCGTTATTAACAAACAAGGAAATGTCACAGAAAGCACAAGAACAAAAGTAGAGGCTACAATCAAAAAACTCGGCTACAAACCATCCGGCCTAGCTCAAGCTCTTGCCACAAACAAAACCACCAACATCGGTGTTATTATCCCTGGTGCTAACTATGTCTATATTTCGAATATGCTTTCGGGGATCTCCGAAATTGCTAAGCAAAAAGGATTTGTCTTAACTTTATTTACGACTTCCCATTCTCGTGAAGAAGCTCTCTCCATGATTGAAAAGGTCATTACCACCCACGTTGATGGCACGATTATTTTCGATGATGAGCTTGAAGCGGATGATGTTAAGAAGATCAATTCCTATTTTGTCCCAGCCATTGTGGTAAATAATGTTTTGACTGGCGATAAAGTCGGCTGCATCAAATTCTCCTATGGCGAAGAATTAAAGAACATCATTCGTCATTATTATCACGATGGCGGAGAAAAAGAAATGACCTTCGTCCACGTTCATGATGGCGGCAGACTTCTTACCCATTGCGAGCATTGTTTCGTGGAAGTTCATGATGAATTAAAGAGAGAATACCACGTCCTTAATTGTGATGATTCCTATGCTCACACATACGCGGACTTCTTAGAAAAATTCAAAAACGACCCAGAAGGAAGCAAAGGCTACTATATTGCCTATCGTGATTCCTTGGCTGCGGCTATTATCAATGCCGCTTCTGATGCAGGGCTTAGCGTTCCAAATGATGTTGAAGTTCTATCCCTCGTCGGAACGAAATATGCGAATATCATCCGCCCAACACTCAGCTCTATGCAAATCAATATGTCGGAAGTAGGTAAACGCGCCATGCTTATGCTTACTGACCTCATCAATGATAACCTTGTGGAAAAAACTTGCCGTTTCGAAGCGAAATTCGTTAAACGTTCCTCCACCAAATTCTAAAGAATATCTTATTGAAGCGACGCCTAGAAACGTCGCTTTTTTCTTTCTCTTCTAGAGTTGGCATATTTTAGGATGTATTTGAAGAGAAATAGAATTTTTTTGCATTTTTTCTTTCGATAAATACTGTATTTCCAAATTCTTTTTAGCACTAGGCTATTGACAGTGCCAAAATAGTGTCTAACATAGTAATCGTACTTCAAGGAGGCATTCAAAAATGTTATCAATTAAACCGTTAAATGATTATCTTCTATTGGAGAAACTTCCTTCCGAAAAGAAAGTTGGATCCATTGTTCTAACAACCGAAAAGAAACAAGGAAACATCGCGACTGTTATGGCGATGGGACCTGGCAAAACCGATGAAAACGGAAAGCTCGTCGCGATGAGCGGCGTCAAAGTCGGAGATAAGGTTATCTACCGCGAATACGCTGGTACCGATTATGAAGGTGATGGCCATAAATATCTTCTTTTAAAACTTGAAGATGTTCTTGCCGTCGTTAATGACTAATTCTTAAGGAGGAAACAAATATGGCAAAACAAATTAAATTAGGAAAAGAAGCCCGTGAGGCCATGGTTAAGGGCGTTGATACGCTTGCAAATACCGTTAAAGTCACTCTTGGGCCAAAAGGCAGAAACGTTGCTCTTGATAAGGGATACGGTTCCCCTGAAATTTGCGAAGATGGCGTTTCCATCGCTCGTGAAATCGAATTAAAAGACGCTACCGAGAATATGGGTGCAAAACTTGTATACGAAGTGGCTAATAAAACCAACGAAAAAGCAGGAGACGGCACAACAACCGCGACCGTTCTTGCTCAAGCCATCATTCATAAAGGAATTGATGCGGTGGATGCTGGTGCAAACCCAGTCTTCATCCGTAATGGTATCGAAAAAGCTGGCAAAGCTGTCGCTAATGAACTTCTTTCGATCTCGAAACCAGTTCAAACCAATGAAGATATAGAAGCAATCGCCTCTATTTCTGCTCACGATGAAGAGATTGGTAAACTCATTGCTGAAGCCATGGCCAAAGTTGGTAAGAATGGCGTTATCACCGTCGATGAATCTAAAACAAGCGAAAATGAACTCGTTATCTCCCAAGGTATGGAATATGACAAAGGTTATATTTCTCCATATATGGTGACCGATAATGAACATATGATCGCTGAACTTGAAGATGCTTACGTTCTTGTCACCGATATGAAGATCAATAATATCAACGACATCGTTCCTATGCTCCAAAGCGTAGTGGATGCTCATAAACCTCTTCTTATTATCGCTGATGATTTGGATTCTGATGTTACTAGCACCTTAATCGTCAACAAGCTCCGTGGAACCTTCACTGTTGTTGCTACAAAAGCTCCTGAATTTGGCGATGCTCAAAAGGCTGCTTTGCAAGATATGGCTATTCTTACAGGTGCAAAATTCTATAGCAAAGACCTTGGTATGCAACTAAAAGATGTCACCATTGACGATCTTGGAAAAGCCAAGCGCATCACTGTTAAGAAAGACTCTACAACCATTGTCGGCGGCGAAGGACTTAAGAAAGACGTTGAAGACCGTATTTCCGAACTTCAAGCCCAATATAACGTGGTTTCTAGTGAATATGACAAGAAGAATATCGCTAAACGTATTGCGAAACTCTCTAACGGTGTAGCCGTCTTGAAAGTTGGTGCTCTTACCGAAAGCGAACTCAAAGATAAGAAGCTTCGTATCGAAGATGCTCTTAATGCCACCAAAGCAGCTGTTGCGGAAGGCGTCGTTGTTGGTGGAGGCGCTGCTCTTGCTGAAGTCTATATGGCTTTGAAAGGCACACTGAAAGATAGCAACCCAGATATTCAAAAAGGTATTGATGCCGTCATTGATTCCTTGCTTGCTCCATTAATGCAAATCGCTGCAAATGCTGGATATGATCCAAAGGAAATTGCCGATAAGCAAAAAGAACAAGAAAAGAACTTTGGCTTCGATGCTCTCCATGGAAATTGGGTGAATATGTTCGATGCAAATATCATTGATCCTACCAAAGTTACACGTAATGCTATCTTGAATTCGTCTAGCATTTCTGCAATGTTTGTCACCACTGAAGCGGCTGTTACCGAAATCAAGGAAGATAAACCAGCGCCAGCGATGAATCCAGCCGGAATGTATTAATCTCTCATTTTCTAGGCTCTAAGGATTGCTTTAAATCAAATTAAGGCAATCCTTTTTTGTTTTTTTACCTTCTTTTCTCTCTTTGCTTTTAAAAAAGCAAGGAAACGTCTTTCTTCCTTGCTTAATATCTTTCTTCGGCTAAAATTTTACCTAGTGAGGTAATGATATGGAAAATATCGTTGATGAATTAAATTATCGCGGATTAATTGAACAATATTCGAATGAAGAGAATGTCCGCAAACTATTGGCAAATAAAACAACCATCTATTGTGGTTTTGACCCTAGCGCTTCAAGTATGCACGTAGGTAACTACGTCATGATTTCAATCTTGATGAGACTTCAAAGAGCAGGGCATCGTATCATCGCTGTCGTAGGCGGCGCTACAGGCATGATTGGAGATCCTTCTGGTAAATCTGCCGAAAGAAATCTTCAAACCAAAGAAACCTTAGCGAAGAACACTGCTTGCATCAAAGCCCAATTAGAGCGTTTCTTGGATCTTTCTGACCCAGAAAAAGGCATGATTTTAAATAACTATGACTGGCTTGGGAATATCACCATGCTTGATTTCCTTCGTGATTATGGCAAATATTTCTCCGTTAACTACATGTTATCGAAAGAAATTGTTTCCTCTCGTTTGGAAGCGGGTATTTCCTTTACTGAATTCGCTTACCAGATTCTTCAATCTGCTGACTTCTATACCTTATATAAGAAATATGGCTGCAAGATTCAAATCGGTGGCAACGATCAATGGGGAAATTTAACCAGCGGTCTTCAATTAATTCGTAAGATTGATGGAGAAAATGCTGACCCTGAAGCAATGACCGCCCACTTAATCACCCGTGCTGATGGTAAGAAATTCGGCAAATCCGAAAAAGGTGCCCTTTTCCTCAACCCTGAATTAACTTCCCCATACCAGCTTTATCAATATTTCTATAACACCACCGATGAAGACGCTATTAAATACTTAAAAGTCTTCACCTTCCTTACCCGTGATGAAATTGAAGACATCACCCGTGATCATTTAGCAAACCCAGGTATGAGAATTGCTCAAAAGAAACTTGCTTATGAAGTTACAAAAGACATCCACGGCAAAGAGGCTGCGGAGGAAGCAATCTCTATGTCCAATGTTCTTTTCTCTGGTGAAGTTCAAACTTTGAGTGCTAAACAAATCGAGGAAGTTCTTGGCGGATATTCTAAAACAGAACTTGCTGGCGAGATGTCAATTCTTGATTTCTTAGTCAAAATCGGCGCAGCGAAGAGTAAGACTGAAGCGAAAACCTTCTTAAACCAGAATTCCGTTTCCATTAACGGAAATAAAGTGAATGACCTTAATAAAGTCGTCACCAAAGAAGATACCATTGCTGGCAAATACGTCATTGTTAGACGTGGTAAGAAGAATTATTACTTAGGCGTGTTTTAATTGAAACGTAAACGAAAGCGGCCCATACGAGCCGCTTTTTATTATGAGAAAAGATATCTTTAGACACCCTTTTTCGCATAGAAATCAAGAAATGCCTTTAATAAAGGATCATGATACTTCGCCATCTTTTCTTTTTTCCAATAATAGTCATCATTGGCTTGAAGATAATCCTCGCTTGCTATTTCTAAACCCACGAGGTTGGTTTTGACCTCTTTATCTATAGAAGAATAGAAGGGGTGCTCTCTTTGATCCCAATAACTTGTTTGGATATAGCAAAGGCTATCTTCCATTACGAGCGTATCGTTAGCGTATACCGTTCCATCGATTACGGAGAGATTTTCTTTTCCCTTTACTTGATAGGTAAAGAAAGAAGGAACATATCCTGCATCATAGCCAAAAGAGAGGTTCCATTTATTTGAAAGACCATATTTATCTTTAAAAGAGGACCAAGCTTCAGAATCGAATTTCCCATCCTTATAATGTATGCCTTCTTCATCGCATTCAACGACATAGATTTCCTTGGCGAAAGCCTCTCGGTTATATTCCTTTAAGAAATGATAAGAGAGGTAAGAACAATCAGAACACGACTTCCTTAGATATCCAATCGTGTATTGCCCATCCGTTTCTAAAAAGGTATCTAACTGTTCCTTATTAATATAGAGCATCTTGCTCCAAGAAACGTTCTCAAAGAATTTTTCTACCTTCTCTAAAGAAGATAATCTCTCTTCTCCTGAGGTTTCTTGTTTCTTTATCTCACCATTTTCAAAAATGGCTAGGGTTTGCTCCCCTAAAAGAAGATGGAGTCCATACCGTTCAGAGAAAGAAGATAATTCTGAAGAATCTATAGCGTATATTTCCGCGTTATATTTCTCCATATATTCTCTTAAAGAGGAAGCAAAAGACGTATAACAAAGGCAATCGATGTCTTCCCCCTCCATTAAAGTCTTATATTCATAGACAGCTAAAACGAAGTTCTCTTTATTGCTTACCTTTTTCGCATACTCTTCATAGGTGATATTGCTTGTATGCAAAAAGAAAGAATTCACATCTTTTGAAAGAGAAGAATTGTACAATCTCCCAAAAGTTATAGAGGTATTTTTCTTATGAAAATTCGTGCAAGAAAAGGAAGAGAGAACGTTTAAGAAAATGGGGAAGAAAACTTTCTTTTTCATGGCGTAATTATACCCATAAAAAGCGAAAGAAAAACAAAGTTCGTTTTTGAAGCGAAAAACAATGCAAAAAACGTAGCGAAAAACGGAAAAAAATAAAAGTTCGTTTTCTTTCGATAACATCGATGTTTGGCTCACTTTTAATAAATTGAAAAAATAAGCGAAAAAAAATACAAAAAATTTTCTTGTATTTTTGTTCAATTTACCGCAATATTTTGCACGTTGATATTTTCTAGTTCTTAGGTAATGGAAAATTCAACCTGTTTGTTATCACTTCTAAGTGATTTTGGGGGTATTTCAGATGGATGAAAATAATGTCATCATTTCTCTGCAACATGTGAGTAAGGTTTTCGATAAAACCTTTACTGCTGTCGACGATGTCAACTTAGACATCAAAAAAGGTGAATTCGTCACCTTGCTTGGACCATCCGGGTGTGGCAAAACAACGACTTTAAGGATGATTGCGGGGTTTGATATCCCAACATCAGGTAAGATTTATCTGAATGGGAAGGACATTACTAACTTACCACCTTATCAAAGACCGGTTAATACCGTCTTCCAACATTATGCTTTGTTCCCAAATCTCGACGTCTATGATAACGTCGCTTTCGGTTTGAAGCTTAAGAAGATCCCATACGAAGTTACCGATTCTAAGGGCAATAAGAAAACAAAATATAAGCATCTTTCCGCTAAGGAAATCGACGAAAAGGTTGCAAAAGCTCTTCAAATCGTCGATATGGAAGAAATGGAAGATAGAGATATCTCTAATCTTTCTGGTGGTCAGCAACAACGTGTTGCTATTGCTCGTGCTATCGTTAATGAACCTGAAGTTCTTCTCCTTGATGAACCTTTAAGCGCTCTTGACCATAAGATGAGAGTGGACATGCAACTTGAATTAAAGGATATGCATAAGAAACTCGGCATCACCTTTATTTATGTCACCCATGACCAAGAAGAAGCTCTTTCGATGTCTGATAAAGTCGTGGTTATGAAAGATGGCAACATCCAACAAATGGGTACGCCTGAACAAATCTATAATGAACCAATGTCCGCTTATGTTGCAGACTTTATTGGCGAATCCAATATTTTTGCCGGTACGATGATTGGCGAAAAGAAAGTTCGTTTCCTTAACGCTAACTGGGATTGTGTCGATGATTTCCCATTAAATCAAAAAGTTGACGTCGTTATCCGTCCTGAGGACGTCCTCTTAGGTGAACCGGGAGAAGGCGTAATTGATGCGGTGATTCTTTCCAGCGTCTTTAAGGGAGAAGACTATTCCTACGAGCTTAAAGTCGGTAAGAACGAAATCACTTGCCGTGAGCATAAAGCAAGACTCGTCGGTTCTAAAGTCTCTATTTCCGTGGATAAAGAAAATCTTCAAATCATGGAAAAAGAATTAACCGAGAACACCTATACCGATGCTTATATCAACAAGAACGGTCAAGTGGTGATTTCGGATGTCCCGCTTGCTTGCGATTTAACGCAATTAATCAAAGGTTCCTCTTTGACCGAAGAAGGATATCTCCTTGATCCTAAAAATAATCGTAAATACGATCTTTCTGATGCAGAAGTGGTTGCTTCCTTCGACCTAGATTCTCCAGAGCTTAGCGATAATCTCGAAGAAGGGGAAATCCAAGGCAGCATCATTGGTGCTGTTTGGATTGGTGACCATTATCAATATATCGTGAGAAACGAGAACGAAGATGATTTCGTTTGCAATACTCCATACGCTTGGAATATCGGCGATAAAGTCTCCATCAAACTTCCTGTTTCTAAAATTTCTCTTCGTTTGAAGAAAGGACTCGACAACTATGTCGTCCGTTAAAGAGGCCATGCCAAGAAAGAAAGGAAAAAATTTCTTCCACCTCAAACGTAAATACCTTTGCATTCCTTATGGTGTTTTCTTGGCAATATTCGTTATCATTCCGATTCTTTTGATTGTTTGGTACGCTTTCACAAACGAAGCTGGAATGCCTTCCTTTGAAGCGGCTATCTCTTTCTTTACCACACCGAGTAAATGGAGCGTTCTTCTTGTTTCCCTTTTCTTAGGAATTCAAACGACTCTCATTTGCCTTCTTCTTGGCTATCCAGCAGCCATGTTCCTTGCGAATAAAAAACTCAATACCAATGGCATCTTAGTTGTTCTCTTTATCATGCCAATGTGGATTAACTTCGTTATTCGTACTGGTGCAACACGTGACTTGCTCGATTGGATTGGAATTAGTGGAGGCAAGTATCCATGGACTGCAACCTTAATCGGTATGGTCTATAACTATCTTCCATTTACCATCTTGCCTTTATACACCACGATGTTAAAACTCGACCGTTCTCAAATGGAGGCGGCTGCCGATCTTGGCTGTTCTCCATTCAAAGTCTTCTATAAGAACGTCCTTCCTCAATCCTTGCCTGGTATTATTTCTGCCGCAGAAATGGTCTTTATGCCAGTCATGTCTTCCTATGTTATCTCGGATACCCTTTCGGAAGGCAAAATTACCTTATTTGGTAACTCTATCTATTTGAATTTCACCAATAGCCAATGGAACACCGGTTCCTTTATGGCCATCATCATGCTCGTTATTATTGGCATTACGATGATTATCACCCGTCGTTTTGATAGAGGTGATGCCGCACAAAGAAGAGGAGGGGGCTTATGGTAGACACCGAAAAGAAAGCTTTGATCAAAAAGATCTTCGCTCAAACTTATATCTGGCTCTTACTTCTTTTGATGTATGCGCCAATCTTCGTTTTGATTGTTTTCTCTTTCACCGATACGGATGTTTTAGGACAATGGAATGGTTTCACCCTTTCTTTATACGTAAAGCTTTTCCGAAGCACTGAAATCATGAAAGCGGTGGGAAACACCCTTATTATCGCTTTGGTTTCTAGTGCCATTGCTACAGTTTTAGGAACCTTAGGTGCTATCGGTGTTTATGAATCAAAGAAACACGCGAAAAGAACAATGGAATTCGCTAACCAAATCCCAGTCGTTACCCCAGAAATCGTTATCGCTCTTTCTTTGACGGTTATGTTTGTTTTCTTTAGAGAACATCTCTTCCCTAATTTTCAATTCTCTTTCTGGACGCTTCTTGCAGGTCATCTTGTCTTAAGCACTCCGTTTGTCTATTTAAACGTCAAACCAAAACTTGAACAAATGGATCCAGCCCTCTATGAAGCTGCTCTTGATTTAGGATGCACCCCAACAAAGGCTCTTCTTCACACAACCTTGCCAGAAATCGCTCCTGGTGTTGTCTCCGGTTTCTTAATCGCTATCACCCTTTCCTTGGATGATTTCATTGTTACAGCCTTCACCGCTGGACCTGGCTTATTAAGCGGAGTTTCTAAAATCTCTACGATTTCTACCTATGTGCAAGGGGTTATTAAAAAACACCCTCTTCCACCAGAGCTTAGAGCCTTATGCACAATCATTTTCTTGGTGGTTCTTCTTGTCGTTCTTTCGCTTATCTTCATCAATAGCAGACAAAATAAGCGTAGTGGAAGACATGCTAAAGCGAGGATGAAGTTATGAAAAACGTCTTATTTTTATCCCTTCTTTCTTATTTAGCCGCTTCAACAAACGTGGCTCCTGCCATCGTTTCCGAAAAAGCGGAAATCCTCAAGGCAAACGCAACCAAAGTTACTTTGTCGATTTATAATTCCGAGGACTATATTGCAAATGGTGAGGATGATTCTCTTGATGTTGTCGCTGTTTTTAAAGAAAAAGTCTTACGAGAGGACAACGTTGATATTGAAATTGCATATTCTACCTTCGATACCAACGAAATCATGCTTTCTAACCTACAAACCGGCGCACAGAACTATGATTTAATCTGTACTTCCGACTACATGGTAGAAAAGATGATGGCCAACAATCTTGTCGTCCCTTTTAAAACGGGGGAAGAAAGAAAAGCCCTTTATAGCCATAACTATGATGCCTGGGCAGAAGATAACTATCTTACTTATTCTTCTCCATTCTTTGACAAACTTTATGGCGATATTACCGTTAAAATGAATGGCAAAGAGGAACCTATTAACGACTACATGCGTGGTTATATGTGGGGCACTCTTGGCATTATGTACAATCCTGAATTCTCTGTCTATCGCGATAGAGGATTGACTCCAGAAGACGTCAAAAAGGATATGTCTAGCTATTCTTCTCTTTGGGATGATGCCTATCAAGGAACTTTCCAAATCAAAGATTCGATGAGAGACTCCTACGCTATCGCTCTTCTTGAGGCTTATTCCGAGGAATTTAGTACCCTCCTTGATCGTTATGAAAAAGGAGGAATCACAGCTGAGAAATATAACAAAGATATCAACATTATCTTCAATAACATTTCTCATGTCGATGAATTCAACGACCTAATGAAAGAATTAGGAAAGGAAGAACACGAATCTTCTAGCGCTATTATCGATAGAGTTGAAAGAGCTCTTTCCTCTTTGAAAGATAATTCCTATGGTTTGGAAGTAGACTCTGGCAAAACAGACATCCAAACTGGAAAACGTACGGGAATCAATCTTGCTTGGAGCGGTGATGCCGTTTACGCTATCGATTCTGCGGAAGAATTCGGGACTCATCTTTATTATTCTATTCCTCGTATTGGCGCAAATATCTGGCTTGATGGCTGGGTTATTCCTACAACGGTTCAAAATCAAGAATACGCTCAAAAATTCATCGATTTCATTTCCGATCCAGAAATTGCAGCCGCAAATATGGACTATATCGGATATACATCTACCATCGCTGGTGATTCAATCCTAGCTCAAACAAGAGCCTGGTATGACACCCGTATGCCAATCTTCTACGCTTACGATGAGGAAAATGACGACTTCGTTTATGATGAAGATGACAACCTCGTCCTTAAGGAGGAATACACTTCCTTAAGCGAAGAAGAGTTCAATTCCCTCTTTAGAACGGGAAAGGGAACTATCGGTGGAAAAGAATACGCTTCTTGGGAAGATTATTCAGAACAAAACGATTTAGGCTGGACGGCTGTTGATCTTGACTATTTCTTCCAAGGCTCTTTAACCGATTATCAAGATGGCGTTGATACAATCTTCTATACCGACGAATATGAAGAATATGAAGTGAATGGCCAAACAATCACGGCAGGACGTTCCTTCTATGCCCAATATCCACCAAGTGATATCGTTGATACTTTAATGGTCATGGAAGATTATGGTAATAATAACGAATACGTTTTAAAGATGTGGGAAAGCGTGAAATCCGGATCTGTTCCTACGGCCGTAGTTGTTATTCTTGTTGTTGAAGGAATCCTTCTTGCTACAATCCTTGCTTATTTCTTAACGAAGAATGGAATCGCTAAGAGTTTAAGAAAGAAACGTCGCCAAGAAAGAAAAGCTTAAAAAGGATAGCATCCCCCTTATTGAAAGAAATATCGGGGGATGCTATAATCTTTGACGCTGCATCCGTAGCCAAGCGGTAAGGCCAGTGACTGCAACTCACTAATCGGCGGTTCGATTCCACCCGGATGCTCCATAAAAAATCAGAGTGCTGAAATCTCAGCACTTTTTTCTTTTTTCTTAAGAAAAATGTTGCTCTTTTCTTCTTAGAAGACTATATTAAATAAGCCTTTGCGAAAAGGCATGCGCCAGTAGCTCAGCTGGATAGAGTAACAGACTACGAATCTGTGGGTCACGAGTTCGAATCTTGTCTGGCGCGCCATCGGGATGTAGCGCAGCTTGGTTACCGCGTCTGCTTTGGGAGCAGAAGACCGCCGGTTCGAATCCGGCCATCCCGACCAAACGAATTTAGATGTCCTTCAAAAGGGCATTTTTCTTTTTACCTGGTTTAGAAAGCAAAAAGCTCGTAAGCCATTGCCAAAACATTAAATTAAATAGACTTCATAATTTATCCAAAAGAAGGAGTGCAACATCATCCAACGAAATTGAAGGCGTTAAAATCAAGAAAATACAAGATGAAAGCATTTTAATAAACGGGATTGAATCCAGGAAGCCCTTGCTAAATTGGTGAAAATGGAGACATTCGTATCATTCAAAAAGGAAAATATAGCCTTTATTATCGAAAATAAAGCGGCCGCGATTTGGCTTATTCGTCTTTATATATTCAGAATATATAGATTCGCAAAAGGAAAACATATGGAAAGATTATTAGATAATAGAAGTGGAAAAGAAGTTGAACCTAAGACACTTCTTTCAGTTAATAGGATTAACGATACATTGATCTTTGAATTTTCGGCATATGATTCATCTTTGAATAGCTTTTCTAATATCGATAATGATGAATTATATAATGGAGACGTAGTAGAAGTATTCCTAGATTTAGGCGATGAATTCTATTATGAATTTGAAGTTGCTCCGAATGGGGCAAGCTTTGTTGCAAAGATAGTTAATGGAACCCCTGTATTCATTAATAATGATTTCTTTGCACCTAGTTCTTCTATCAAAGACAATTCTTATTTTGTAACAATGAAGATTGATTTATCTGAACTTGGGAACAACAAAAAGATTAGATATAACGCCTTTAGAATTGAAACAAAAAGAATTGAAACCAATTACATATTAGAAGCCTTATCCCCAACTTTATCCAATACATTCCATGTTAGGGATAAATTTATCGAACTAAAATAACACACGTCCCGCTTATTTTTTCTTTTTTAGGAATAAATATATACAGGTAATTATTAAAGAAATAGAAAGGGTTCCTGCAATTATGGATGTAACGATGATTACATCTATTTTGTTATATGGAGCATCTATTTTATCTTGATCATTGGAAGAATTATTTTCCTTGCTAGAAGAAGATAATTGACTTGAATTTGATGTAAGGGGTTCGCTAGATGAACTAGAACTGCTTGATTCTTGGCCTTCTATTTCTTCATAAATGGCAATTAGATAAGTGTCTTCAGTTACAACGAATGTATATGTTTCGTCTGTGCTTACTATGTTCCCATCCTTATCCGCCCAGCCTACAAACTTCATACCTTCTTTAGGTTTATCTGCCTTAATCGTAATAGAAGAACCAACCGGGATGTTTTCCTTGCTTCCTGAGCCATTTGAAATAATTACATTTACTTTCTTTTCTAGTTTAGGAATGGATAAATCTAATATCTCGTTATCTTCCTTATCAAAATGTTTATGGCAAATTAAACAATCTTTATGACCTTTAATACCTTCAGTTTCAGTAGTAGGAGCAATTTCATTAATCCAAGAAGAATATGTATGGGGTCCATATCCTAAATCAATATCTAATGTTTGAACTTTAAAAGCGGGATTAGTAAAAGGCTTGCTTTCTATATGTTTATTGCCCTTTGTAAGGCAAGTTGGTTGGTTAGCAATTGATATAACGGTACCAACGGTTTCGGTTTCTATGTGACTAGAATCTTCTTTACATGTCCTAGAGGCTTTTAAAGAAGAATAGTCTTCGTTCCATTCATAAATTGGCTCGTTCCAGTCATGAACATGTTCATTTATTTCTTCCTTGATACATTTTGTATAAGCCTTGATTCTAGCAACATAACTCCCGTTAAATAGTTCTTCGTAATCGGAACCAACTTTGTTAAATGATGCTTTCTTTTGATCAACAGTAGTTAGGCTGATATGGGCATCATCAGACGCATTAGTTACTTCGACTACAATGGAAAAATAGCTACCTGGGTTTAATAAAATTGGATTATCTAATTCAATTGTCTTATACCCTTGATACTTATAATGTTCGGTTTTTGTGGCTTTTAATGTTCCTCTTTCAACTGCAACTTGACCCATGCTAGATACATCGGTATAGATTTTAATAGTTACATCTACGCCATTTCCAATAAAGGCAACGTTAACTGCTTTTAGATATTCTTTATATTCATCATTGCCTTTTTTAGCTTGATAGATATTCGCGAATCCCTTTAATTTAAATAGTCCTGCATCGTCTCCGTTGTTATCATAATAATAGTTATAGTCATATTTATCTTTAGAGGCATAGCTAAACACCCATGATGTGGAATCTAGAATCTTGCTATCGTAAGTTAAATAGAAATAGGGGTTATCTAAATAGCTATTCTTTACTAGCCATCCCCCGTTTCTAGTCGCGCTCTTTGGGGCGAATAAGTCTTTATTGATGTTATCATCCCATCCAATTAAAGTAATCGCATGGGCCACCCCGTTTTTTATATCCTTATCGTTATAATAATAATTTCTTCCCCCATCATAGCTAGTAGAAGCGGTGACAGCCCCATATTTAGCAATTGCTTGTTTTATTTCATTAATCCTATCTTCATTATGTAATCCAGATGAAATTTGACTTGCTTCTTCTAATCTATAAAGTGAATTAGTATAGACATCTGCTGCAGGTTTATCTCCTCCTATTGGACCTTGCCACATACTTAAAACAGAAGGGGTATTGCTAATTGAGCCTTGGGCATTAAGCCAATCAGCTGTCTTACTATAGGATTGGTTATTACCTAATGGATCCATATTCCTATAAAACTTTCTATATGCAAGGGCTTGTGGATTGAGTCTTAATGTATCTTTATTTGTCAGTCTATTTTTTAATATGGAAGCCTCGCTAGCGTTAATTGAAGAATATGCCCAACATAGGTTTGTGCTCCCTTGATCTTGAACTGGAGTCAATTCGGCTCTGGGATCGAAGTTATCTAATTGGATGATTTCATTTATATCAGAATAAAAAGAAGATGAACTCGCTTTTAGGAGTAGCTTATTGGAATTTGTATGGCCAATAGACATTCCTTGTAAGGCTGCTATGCTTGTTATTAATGTAATTAATCTAATTGTTTTCATCTTGATAGTAAGGCAAGACATTTTATATATTAGTTTTATATAGTTGCAAGTAAGGTGCATTAAATTAGATTAAGAAAATTCTTAATAAATAAAGTTACCTGATTAAGATATTTTTAGGACGGGTGTAGACATAAAGATTCTCTTTGCTATTTGTCTACTAAATATTTATGATTGCCAGCAGGAACATTAAGGAAACTGAATTTATAACAAAAATGCAAATTTTGCAGTTTTGTTATATCACTTAGTGCAAGCTTTTTTCTGCAATATTTTTGGCGATATAAAAACAAAGGAGAATACGAAATTTGAATTGAAAGAATAAGCCTCAGTTATCTTTATTCGCTTGTGCTTCTTTCTTAGTTTCTTCTAAGGTCTCGTCATAGACTTCTTTAACGTGCTGAAAGATGTTCTTTTTTCTCTTATTCGTCTTTTGTGGAGCGCGAAGAGATTTCTCATGGTTTTCCGAAAGCATTTTCTCTTGGTCAGTGGCCTTGACAAACTTATCCGTATTCGCCTGATAGAGAGTGATGCAATCATAAGGGACATCAATGTTATTGTTCATGAAAATAAGATAAAGCTCACGTTGCATGTCTCTTTCTAATTGGAAACGGTAAGGGGCTTTGCAAGTCGCATAAATCTTATAGTAAATGCCAGAATCCCCAATGTTAGAGATACCGATATATGTTGGAGGGACAATGCATTGAGGAATCTTATCCTTGAGCTTTGGAAGTTCTTTAAGAAGAACGGCTTCAACTCTCCTTGGGTCTTCGTCATAGTCCGCTTCAACCTCGATTGCCACGGTATTATCTTCTCTTGAAAGATTCACACAGGAAGTAATAGAGGAATTATTAATGGATTTGATATTTCCTAAACGATCGTCAATTTTGATGGAACGAAGACCGATTTGAGAGACATATCCTCTAAAGCCATCAATGATAACCATATCACCGACATCGAAATAATCATCAAAGACCATAAATAAACCAGAAATGACGTCTTGGATTAAAACTTGGCATCCTAAGCCAATAATCAAGGTTAAGACACCTAAACCAGCGATAATAGAGCTAATATCCACCCCCCAGGTTGCAAGAATAATTGCTAAGGCAATAAGCACGGCAATATATTTGATAAGAGAGCGAATCAAGGAACCAATGGTTTGGGCTTTCTTCCCACCCTTAGTGCAAAGACGGACAATGAAATTGAATACAAAGGTTAAGATAATGGTCACAAATATCGTTACGAAAGTAATCAATAATTTATTTCCTGAATAGGCAAACAAACGGCCAATTAAAACAAAGCCATTATTGATATCCTTCCCAAGAATGGCGTCACCTACCTTATCGCCAAAGATTTGTCGACAAAAAGCGAGCCCAAACAAAGCTAGAATCGATAAAACAAGGACTACCTGGGCGATAATAAAAGAGACTTTTTGATTTGTGCTCTTTTGCTTCCACCAGCCTTTTTTCGTTTCTTCCATAAAATACCTCCTAAGAAATAAACGTTACCGTTTGTTCAAAAATAACTTTTGTGTAATCAATATTGTTGGTAAATGAAATTCGTATCACGTTCTCTTTTTGGAAATTGACGTTTTCAAAAACATAAGAAAAAACCTTATCTCCTTTGAAAGTCATTTCCGTTTCTTCTTTTAAGGAAGAGTCTTCAAACAAAGAAGAAAGAACTTTTAATCCCTGAGGATTCGAAATCTTCAAGGAAAGAGAAATCTGATTTTGAGAAGGGACTAAGGAAACTTCGCTTAATGTCGGTTCTTTAATAAAAGAAGATAACAAAGAAGCGCCCGTTAAAAGAGCTGCTCCAGAGATAGCAAACAAAGAAAGAGCAGTGGAGATTTTTCCTCCGCGTTTGCTTCTTGCGTAATCGCTATCCTGATCTTTTGGAGAAAGCTCATCGGAAATCCCCGCATTATCGGGTTTATTCCAATTCGTAAAAGGGTTGTTATTCACTTTTAAAATGTTTTCTTCCCGAATCTCATTCATAAGAATGAATATAACATACTTTTTCTAAGCAAGAAATGCGCATATTGTTTTCTTTAAACAGAAGGGAAATCTATAATAATGAAGATATGAAATACGTAGAAAACAATCATTACACAGGTGAAAGAGCCCTCTTCAAAACCTCTGATACATCATTTAGAAACTGTCTTTTTGACGATGGAGAATCCCCTCTTAAAGAATGCAAGAACCTTTTAGTTAATCGTTCGTCTTTCGGTTATAAATACCCCCTTTGGTATGGGGAAAAGCTTTATGTGAAAGATACGACCTTTCTTGAAACGGAAAGGGCTGGCGTTTGGTATACGAACGATTCTGTCTTTGAGTCTTGCCAAATCTTTGGACCTAAGAATTTCCGTAAATGCCATAATCTCACTCTTCGAAACGTTCTTATTCAAGAGGCATCAGAAACTTTGTGGTGGAATGATGCTGTGACTCTCGATAATATCGAAGCCAAAGGTGATTATTTTGGCATGAATTCGAAGAATTTAACCATTCGTAATTTGAGATTGGATGGAAATTATGCCTTCGATGGCTGTGAGAATCTTACGATTTATGACAGCCTCCTTCATACCAAAGACGCTTTTTGGAACTCTAAAAATATCCTTATCGAAAATTGTGTGATTGAAGGGGAATATTTCGGATGGAACAGTGAAAATGTTACTCTCCGTAATTGCAAGATTATCTCCCATCAAGGTTTTTGCTATATGAAGAATATCACGTTAGAGAATTGTGAGACCCCAGATACAGATTTGGCGTTTGAATATTGCGAGAATATTAACGCGACGATAAAAGGTCATCTTCTTTCCTTAAAAAATCCAATTTCTGGAAAACTTGTCATTGAACATCTTGACCAATACATTCAAGACGATCCTTCTTTAGATTTTTCTAAAACCATCGTGGAGAGCAAATGATGAAATACGATTTTGATACCTTACCAAATAGAAAAGGCAGCGATTCTACCAAATGGAACGTAAAAGAAAACGAACTTCCGATGTGGATCGCGGATATGGATTTTGAGGTTGCTCTTCCTATTCAAAAAGCTGTTCTTGATCGAGCTTCCCATCCTGTTTATGGCTATCCTGATATTCCAGAGGAGTGGTATCAAGCTTATATTCATTTCTTTCATGAACGTCACTCTTTTGAAATACAAAAAGACTGGCTTATTTTCTCCACAGGTGTTGTGCCAACGATATCTTCAAGTGTAAGAAAGCTGACTAATCCAGGAGATGAGGTGGTTCTTCTAACTCCGGTCTATAACATCTTTTATAATTCGATTCTTAATAATAATCGCGTTGTGAAAGAAGTGCCGCTACGTTATTTCGCCAATTCGTATTCTATCGATTTTCCTCTTTTAGAAGAGGCGTTATCGAGCGAAAAAGCAAAATTGTTAATTCTTTGTAACCCACAAAACCCCATTGGTAAGATATGGAGCGAAGAAGATTTATCGGAAATTGGAAGACTTTGCGAAAAACATCATGTTACCGTTTTATCTGATGAAATACATGGCGAAATAACGAAACCTGGTTCTTCCTATATTCCTTTTCTTTCCGTCAATGAAACGAACAGAAAGATTGGCTTTGCCGCTATTTCAGTAACCAAAGCGTTTAATATCGCAGGCATACATACCTCCGCTATCATTATTCCAAACGAAGAACTTCGTAATAAAGTGAATCGTCAATTAAATACGGATGAATGTGCGGAACCGAATATTTTTGCTATACCAGCAAGCATTGCTGCCCTTAACGATTCATGCGATTGGCTTGAAGAAATGAGAGAGTACGTAGAGAAAAATAAGGAGTACGTATATCAATTTATCAAAGAGAATATCCCTACTTTTAAAGCCATAGAGCAAGATGCTACTTATTTAATGTGGCTAGACGTGTCTTCCCTTACTAACGATGATAAAGAATTTGCTTCCTTCCTAAGAAAAGAAACAGGCCTCTTCCTTACTGCCGGTTCAGTATATGGAAAAGGAGGGGAGGGTTTCTTAAGAATGAACGTTGCTACCTCTTTTTCTAACGTTAAAGATGCCTGTTGCCGACTTCTAAAAGGCGTTGAGTCCTATTCTTTGCTAAAAAGAGAGAAATAACTGATTTTCTTTAATAAAAAAGTTCCCCATCAAACGAGGAACCTTATTTTTGAATGAGAAATTAAGCAGCTTTTCCTTCAGTGCCAAAGAGTTGAATCTTTTCTTTGACGGTAGCTTTGATTGCTTCGTAACCTGGTTTTAAAAGCTTACGTGGATCGTAGCCTTTTTCTAAGTTAGCAGCCGTTGGATCAGCTTTTCCTTCTGCGCAATATTTAATGGTTGCGGCAGCGAATGCTAATTGGCATTCGGTGTTCACGTTAATCTTGGAAACGCCTTCTTTGATAGCGGCAACGATTTGTTCATTTGGAATACCGCTTCCGCCATGGAGAACAAGAGGGATATTTCCGGTTGCTTCATTAATCTTTTCAAGAACGTCAAGATGGAGACCTTTCCAATTTTCTGGATAGATGCCATGGATATTTCCAATACCAGCAGCAAGGAAATCAATACCAAGGGAAACGATTTTCTTGCATTCTTCTGGATCGGCAACTTCACCATCAGCGGTGATGCCATCTTCTGTGCCACCGATTGCACCGACTTCCGCTTCAACGGAGATGCCTTTGGAATGAGCTAAAGCAACGAGTTCTTTTGTTTTTTCAACATTTTCTTCGAATGGTAAGGAAGAACCGTCAAACATAACGGAAGTAAAGCCAGCGGCAATGCAAGCTTTAGCAGCTTCGAAATTACCATGATCAAGATGTAGGGCAACTGGAACGGTAATGCCAAGAGATTTGTCTAAGCCTTTGACAAGGTTGGCAACCACTTCGTATCCGCCCATATACTTGGCAGCACCCATGGAAACACCAAGGATAACTGGAGCTTTCATCTCCTGAGCAGTGGTAAGAACGGCTTTAATCCATTCTAGATTGTTGATGTTAAAATGACCAACAGCATAGTGCCCAGCTTTGGCATCTTTTAACATTTGTGTAGCATTCACTAACATAGTTTTATGTACTCCTGCGATTTTTCGCATTCCTATTATACATTTTTGTGCTTTTTGTGGCGTAAAGAACAATTTCTTTTTTTATCTTTGAAACACTATCCTCAACTTTTTTATTTTTTGCTAAAATGTGTAAATGCAAAACAAAGCTATTTTATATTTCCAAAGCGGGGGACCAACCCCCGTCATCAACACGTCCTTTTATGGCGTGATTCGAGAATATCAAAAACACAAAGACGTATTTTCGCATTTGTACGCTTCTCATTACGGGGTAGAAGGCCTTATTGAGGGAGATCTTTTTGACATTGATAAAGAAGAGGATTCTCAAATTGAGCTTTTAAAACAAACCCCAGGACAAATACTTGGGTCTTCTCGAAAGAAACTGCCTTCATTTGATGATCCTCTTTTTCAAAAAATTTTAAATACCATTGAAAAATACAATATCGGATACATCCTCACAAACGGGGGAAACGATTCCATGGATACTTGCAAAAGGCTCCATGATTATTTCGTTGAGCAAAAGATGGATGTCAAAGTCCTTGGAATTCCTAAGACCGTGGATAATGATTTGATGATTACCGACCATTCCTTGGGCTATCCAAGTGCTGCTCGCCATATTATGGATTCGGCAATGATGGCCAAATTGGACTTAATGAACTATCGTAAAGGCAAAGTTCTTATTATGGAAATCATGGGGAGAGACTCTGGCTGGCTTACGGCTTCGACGGCCCTTTTACCAAAAGAAGTTAGACCTGACTACATTTATGTGCCAGAAATGAAATGGGACGAAGAAGAATTCCTTAGAGAGATTGCCGATATCTATAAAAAACAGCATTATGCTTTGATTGCTCTTTCAGAAGGAGCGCCTTTGAAAACGAATAATTCCATTCAAGCCGATTCCTTTGGACACGTTTCTTATGATGGCAGTGCATATACGGCCGCAAAACTCATTTCGGATAAGCTTTCTCTTTCCACAAGAGTTATCTGCGACTCTACCTTACAAAGATCGGATGCTACTAAAATCACCAAAGTAGATTCCTTAGAAGCCGTTGAAGCCTCTTCCTTTGCCGTTCTTTCTTTATTAAAGGGGGAATCAGGCAAAATGGTTGCTATCCATCGCCTTTCTTCTTCACCGTATCAAAGTGAGCCAATCCTTGTCTCTTTAGAAGAAGTAGCGAATTATGCTAAGAAAATCCCTGCATCTTTTTTAAAGAATAACCAAGAAATGTCGGATGAATTTGTTACCTATTTATCCCCACTCGTTCAAGAAACCATTCCTGTTATAAGAGAGGATGGAAACCTAGTTTTTGCACGTTTTCGTTTTCAAAAACCGGAAATTGCCTAAAATAATATTTTGGAGGAAAAATACCATGAAAATCGCTATTACTGCCGAATCTACAATTGATATACCTCAAGAGATGCTTGAGGAATATCGAATCAAAACCGTGCCTTTTACCGTTATTATGGGGGGTGAGGAATTTGCTGATGGAACCATCGATCCTCAACGCCTTTTTGACTATGCCAAAGAGAATAAGAAACTCCCTAAGACCGCAGCCGTTAACCAATTTCAATTTGAAGATTTTTTTCGCGAAGTCTTAAAAGATGCAGACCATGTCATTCATTTTTCTCTTTCTAGCGCCATTTCTTGCGCCTATAAGAACGCAGAATCCGCCTCTAAGGAAGATCGATTCCTTGGTAAAGTAGACGTCATTGACACAAAGACTCTTTCTACAGGTATTGCTTTGCAAGCAATTTATGCGAGAGAGTTAGCTGATGCGGGCTATTCTCCAGAAGAAATCATTGCCAAAGTTCTTGAAAGAAGATCATCCGCTCTTGCCTCCTTTACGATTGAAACCCTTGATAATTTATTTAAGGGAGGAAGATGTTCCGCTCTTGCCATGCTTGGCGCGAACATTCTTCATTTAAAACCACAAATCATCGTAAAAGAAGACGGGTCGATGACCAAAGATCATCTTTATCGTGGAACGCTTATGAAGGTCAATGAGCATTATGTTGATGATGAACTTGCCGCTCATCCAAATTATGATAAGAAACTTATCTTTATCACCCACTCTGGACTTCCAGATGATGTTCTCGAGATGATTCGTGAAAAGCTTCAAAAAGCGGGATTCGAACGAATTGTTCCTACAAGAGCGTCGGCGACTATTTCCGTTTATTGTGGTCCACATACCGTCGGCATTCTTTTCTATGCTGATGGTCCACATCCAATCGTTCCAAAGAACTAAACAATCAAGATGGCTTCAAAACCATCTTTTTTTCTTTGTGAAAGCCTTCTCATCTCCTTGAAGGAAAGAGAAGAAAAATGTTAAACTAAAGAACGTTATTAAATAGTTGGGAGAGGTTTTATGGCAACCAAATTTGTCTTTGTTACGGGCGGAGTCGTTTCTTCATTAGGAAAGGGGATTTTCGCCTCTTCTTTAGCCTTGCTTTTAAAGAGCAGGGGAATCAAGGTCTTCATGATGAAGCTTGATCCATATTTGAATATTGATCCAGGGACGATGTCCCCATATCAACATGGTGAAGTCTATGTTACCGATGATGGTGCAGAGACGGACCTTGATCTTGGCCACTATGAACGTTGGACAGATCTTCATCTTTCTAAAGAAAGCTCGATCACCTCTGGAAAAATTTATTCCTCTGTTTTAGAGAAAGAAAGAAGGGGAGACTATCTTGGTGCTTGTATCCAAGTGATTCCTCATATTACAAACGAAATCAAACAAAAGCTCGTCGATGCAGCGAAAGCTTCCCAAGCGGAAATCGTCATTGTTGAAATCGGTGGAACCGTTGGCGATATGGAATCTACTCCATTCTTAGAAGCAATTCGTCAAGCTCGTTTGGAATTCGGCTACGAAAACACTTTCTACGCCCATAATACTTTAGTTCCTTATCTTAAGAGCGCGGACGAAACCAAGACCAAACCAACCCAACACTCCGTGAAAGAACTTCTTGGCTTAGGCATTCAACCAGACGCCGTCATTCTTCGTAGTGAAGTCCCTCTTCCAGAAGGACAAAAGAATAAAATCTCTCTTTTCTGCAATGTTCCAAGCAATGGTATTTTTGAGGCAGATGATTTAGAGAGCGTTTACGAACTTCCATTCGCCCTTCATGAACAAGGCTTAGATGATTACGTTCTTGCTCATTTTGGCATGAAAGATATTCAAGAAGCCGATCTTCATGAGTGGCGTTCTTGGTGTGATTCCGTGAAGAATCCAAAAAAGAGCGTCAAAATTGCTTTAGTTGGCAAATATGTTGAACTCCACGATGCTTATCTTTCTGTCGCTAGCGCTTTAAAACATGCTGGATATTACAACGATGCTCAAGTCGAAATTGGTTGGATTAAAGCTATGGATGTTAAGGATAAGAATGCTAAAGAACTCTTGTCTGGATATGACGGCATCCTTGTTCCTGGAGGCTTCGGCGAAAGAGGCTCTAAAGGAAAAATGGCAGCCATCCGTTATGCCCGTGAAAATAACGTTCCATTCCTTGGCATTTGCTTTGGCATGCAACTTGCTTGCGTAGAATTTGCGAAAAACGTTCTTGGCTTACAAGATG
The DNA here is from genome assembly GCA_963630675.1 of Escherichia coli. Lineage (GTDB taxonomy): Bacteria > Bacillota_I > Bacilli_A > RFN20 > CAG-826 > UBA4951. The sequence goes on along the minus strand of CAVGNR010000001.1, from coordinate 79,135 downwards.
CGAATACTTCCGAATTTGACCCTCAAACCCCAAATCCAATCATCGACCTTCTCCGTGATCAATACTCTGGCATCGCTATGGGTGGAACCATGCGTTTAGGTTTATACGATTGCGGTATTAAGAAAGACACGCTTGCCTACGAGTGCTATCAATCCACCGAAGTCAAAGAAAGACATCGTCATCGTTACGAATTCAATAACAAATATCGTTCAACATTTGAAAAGGCTGGCATGGTATTTTCTGGCATTAATCCACAACAGAATCTCGTTGAGATTGTCGAACTTCCACAAAACGATTTCTTCATTGCTTCTCAATTCCATCCTGAATTTACTTCAAGACCTCTCCACCCAAATCCTTTATTCAGAGAATTCATTGCTCATTCTATCAAACACAAAGAAAGCAAATAATTCTATAATAGGGGAGTGAAAGCACTCTTCCTTTATAATCCTGAATCAGGCAGGGGAAATTTTGAGAAATATTTCCCAAAAATCAAAAACGAATTAGCATCCTCTTTTGAAGAGATGCTTTTTCTTACCCTCGAAAATAAGGAAAAGGCGAAGGACGTGTATCAAAATATCGTTCCGAAATATGACGCTTTAATCATAATAGGTGGGGATGGAACCCTCCATTTTGCCATTAACGAATTAATGAAACTCGAAAAGAAACCGATTCTTGGTTACATCCATTCTGGAACATTAGGTGATGGAGGGAAGATCTTTGGCGTAAATCGTCATTTAAAACGATCCATAGAAATCTTAAAAAAGCAAAAAACGCGCCAAATCGATATCGGAAAAGCCAACGATTCGTATTTCCTTTATTGCCTTTGTAATGGCTGTTATTCCTCTCTTGCTTATACCGTCAAAAGCAAAAAGAAGCGACACCTATATCAATTCTCTTATTATTTCTCCTCTTTAAAAGAAATGTTTCATAAAGTTTCTTATTGTTACGAAATAGAAGAAAACGGAATATGCACAAGCAAAACATCACCTTTCATTCTCTTCTTGAATGGAAAATACATGGGCGGTTTCCAATTAAATAAAGAAGGAAGGGACAATGATGGGGTAATGGAAGGGTATTTCCCGAAGCCTTCTTTCCTAAACGGTATTCTTCGTTTCCTTCCTAAAAAACGAGAGGCCCCTGTGTTAATAAAAGAAGCAACGATCATTCCTTCAAACTCTTCTCCTTGGTGTTTAGATGGGGAAAAAGGGGAGGCTGGTAAAATCAAAATCTCGGTGATTACAGGTGCGATTTCGATTTTTTGTCGTTAAAACCCCCATGAATTTACTTTTTTCCTCTTTACAAGCGAACTTTTCCTAATTACGATAAAACCATCAGAAAGGATTTTTTATTTTATGAAGAAATCACCACTAGTAATGTCGATTATTTCGGCTGTTCTAAGTGCAGCAGCTGTGGCATTATTGTTTTTCCTTCCTAAGTTAAGCCCAGAATTAGCAACCTTACTCGGATCTAATTATTTAAACGGCATAAAAGTGAATCTTTTTGCTGCTTTTAAGGGCACCATTGGCTTTGGAATCGGCAATGCCGTATTTTCTGGCATCCTTGTTGCACTCGTCGCAATTGTTCTTATTTTCTGGCTTTGGCATTTCATTATGCTTTGCGCCACCCGTAGAGCGAATAGCTTATCCATCAACCTTTTCTGGTTGATTTTTGGTGCTGCTTCAACGTTTGTTGTCCTTTGCTTTATTGGCTACACCAAAGTCGGAGTTGGCTATGTTTTTGAAGGGCAGTTAGCAGGAAACGCCTACCATGATGGTATTTCCTTAATTTCTGTCTTGTTTAAAGATGGATTCGCCAAACATGCTGCAGCCATATGTATTCTTGTTGGAATTTTAGCTTTAGCGGTTGCCTCCCTTGTTCTTGGCTTAATCTCTGTTATCGGCGCCATTCATGATGATCGTATCAACCCACATGAAGTAGAAGAAAATGTCTCCCTCTTACCAGTGGAAGAAAAAGAATCCGACAAAAAGGAAGACGAAAAGAATCCTCAAATAACTGAGCAAGACACCGAAAACAAAAAAGACGAAAAAGAACAACAATCTTCTCCGCTTATTGTTCAAAATATCACCTACGCTCCTGCACCAAATGCTGGAAATTCTCTTCAAACACCTGCTCCAGCTCCAGCCCCTGTTAAAGAAGAAAAGAAAGACACTCCTCTTACCGAAGAAGGCTTAAAGAAGATTCTTCTCGAAATATTGAACGAAAAGAAAGAAAAAGAACCTGTGCAAGAAGCACCAGCCCCAACCCCTAAAGAAGAAAAACCTGTAGAGGAACGTCCTCTTACGGCAAAAGAACTTCGTTCCATTATCAAAAACGAATTAAGAGATCATGATCATCCAGAAGAGCTTCTTCCTCTTACGGATGAACAATGCCGTTCTTTAATTCGTGAGGAATTAAGTCAATATTACGCTGCAACAAGACCTACTTCTGAAAAGAAAGAAGAAGTCAAAGAAGAGCAAAAAGAAGCGACCCCTGTATCTGTTTCCTCTCCAAAAGAAGAGATGGAAGAAGATTTCATGACCGCGGAAGAATTAAGCAAAATGATTCGTAACGAAGTCATACAGGTAGTCGATGAACAACCAAAAGCCGAAGCTTTGACACTTGATATGGTAAAAGATGCCATCCATGAAGCTCTTTCTTCTTATCAGCCACAAGTTGAGACTCTTAAAAAAGAAGATGTCGAAACCATCGTAAAAGAAGAACTTGCCTCCACAAAAGAGGAACTCTCCGCCGCTAAAGAAGAAAGCCAAAAACAAAACGAGGCCATTGCTTCTTCACGTCAACAAGCCCTTCAAGCTGAATATGAAGCAAAACTGGTTGCCGCCAAAAATGAAACTGCCATCGAACGCTTAAGAGCAAGTCAATTAAGTGCTGATGATATTCGTTCCATCATTTCCGAAGAATTGGATAAGAAATTAGCCAACTTAGAAAAAGCAAAGGAACCTGTAGTGGAAACTCCTAAAGAAGAACCTCTTCCTATGGAGAAAAAAGAGGAACCGGTTGTTGTTGCAACTCCTGAATCTACTTCGGAAGAAGAGGAAGAGCGTCGTATTCCTTTTGCCACTCGTCTTCTTTCTTTAGATGACGATATCAAAGAATACTATAACCTTCTTAAAGAAGAAGCGCTCTCCTATGGTTTAAAGAGCAGACTTTCTATTTCTGGCGATACTTTCCGTCTCCACACAAAGACCTACTTAAAGATTGTTGTGGCTGGAAAAGGGCTAAAGCTCTACATGGCTCTTGATCCAAGCGCTTATAAAGATTCTTCGATTCCAGTGAAAGATGCTGGCACAAAGAACCTCTATAAAGACATCCCTCTTGTTTTCAAAGTGAAGAGCCCTCTCTCCCTTAGACGTGCTAAATCCTTGATTAAGGACGTTTGTGAAAAAGATGGATTGAAACAAGCTGAAATCACCACATTCGATTATGTTGCTCAACTTTCTTCTTATCGCGTTGCCGGCACGGAAGAAGAGGAATAAACAAACTTACTCTTACGAAAGGATCTCGTCTATGGGGTCCTTTTTTTCTTTTGGCCATTATTTATGATAGAATAGTTGCTCAAAAGGAGGAGATTGTCTTTGCCAACTTGGGTTATATACTTATTGCTCACCGTTCTCCTCGTTATACTTTCCGCGTTCTTCTCTTTGGTGGAGACTGTTTTTTCTTCGATAAATCGTTTTAAGTTTGAAGTAAAAGCCAATAACGGCTCCAAAAATGCCAAACTCGTTCTTTGGGTAGACGATCATTTTGATTCCACGCTGGTTACTGTTTTGATTGGCAATAATGCTGTATCCGTCGTTCTTTCAATGGTTACGACCTTCCTTTTTGTCGATAATCTTTTGACGATGCTTGATAACTCCATTGCTTCTTTGATTGGCTCGCTTGTTATTACCATCATCCTTTATATTTTTGGCGAAACATTACCAAAGATTATCGGAAGACAGATTCCAAATAAAATCGCGACATGGTCGGCTTATCCTTTATCCGTGTTGATTGTTCTTTTATATCCTATTACGGCTTTATTCCGGGGTATTTCTTTTGTTTTCAAAAAGATCTTCAAATCTGCACCAGAACCAGAAATGACCGAAGAAGAATTTCAAAACGTCATTGAATTTAATGAGAACCATGGTGTTTTAGAAGAAAACGAGAGTGAAATCATTCAAAATTCCCTGGATTTTAGTGATACGAAAGTCAAAGAAATATTCACGCCAAGAGAGAAGATGTTCACCATCAATTTAAAAAATCTTTCGTTAGATAAGCTTGTGGAAATTGTTTGTTCGACTTCTTATTCCCGTATCCCTGTTTATTACGACAATCCGAATAAGATTGTTGGTATCTTGCTAGTGAAGAACTTTCTTGCCGACTATCTTGATGATAAAACGGTGAAGACGGATCTGAACGACTCCATAGAAAAACCATTTATTGTTTCACCGAACGTTACCATTGATGAACTCGTAGATGGTTTTCAAAAACAAAGGAAACAAATTGCTTTGGTGTATCGCAACAATGTTCTTTTAGGCATGGTTACGATGGAGGATGTCTTAGAAGAACTTGTCGGAGCAATCTCCGAGAAATCCGAGGTTGTTGTAGAAGCTAGAAAGGGGAAGAAAAAATGAAAACGATTGATGTTATCTACATCGTTGCCATTTTCTTATTGGCTGTTCTTTCTTTCCTTTTTAGTGCGGCTGACATGACGTATTCCTCGGTGAATAGAAGACGTTTGGAAGCAAAATTCTCTAAGGGTGATAAGAAAGCGGGCCGTGCCCTCGATTTGGCAAACAATTACGATAAAACAATTGCGGTGATTCTTTTTGGCAACGACTTTTCGAATGTTCTTATTTCTTCCTTGGGTTCTCTTTTAGGAAGAGATTTATTATTAGGATATGTCGGAGAAGAGCTAGCAAACACGATTGCTTCACTCGCTTTGCTTTTCTTCCTTTTGATATTTTGCGAAATTACGCCAAAACACATTGCTTCAAGCCATTCTTTCTCTCTTTCGAAAGCCTTCTTACCATTTATGAAGGTAATATCGATCCTTTTCTTCCCATTTGTTTGGCCTTCTAGCCATTTTGCTTCTTGGCTAGCCAAACCTCTTATTAAAAAGAGTGGAAAGGAAAATCCTTTAGCAAGCGACGAAGAACTCGAAGCCATGGTTAATACAATTGAAGAAGAAGGGATTATTGATGAAGAAGCAAGCGAGCTTCTCCATCGTTCCATCGATTTTAAGGAAACCAGCTGCTACGAAGTCATGACTCCACGTGTCAAAGTGTTTGGCTACGACACCGATGAGCCTTTTGAGATTTTCTTAAAGAAAGAGGGCGCTTTCCATCATTCCCGTGTCATTGTTTATGAAGGAAATTTCGACCACGTTCTCGGCTATATTCCGATTAAAACTCTTCTTCGTGAACTTGTGAAAGGAAAGAAAGTGAATTATAAAGATTTCCTTTTGCCAATCGTCGATGTTCCAAGAACGATGATGATTTCTTCGGCTATGGCTTTAATGAAGAAAAGCAAACATCATATCGCTGTTGTTCGTGACGAATATGGAGGAATGGAAGGAATTATCACTCTTGAAGATATCCTTGAAGAACTTGTTGGTGAGATGTGGGATGAAAAAGATTCCCCAACAAACGATATTCGAAAAGCCGAAAGAAGAAACTCCTACTACGTCAATGGGACGATGAACATTGATGATTTCTATAATGAAATGGGCTTAGACCCTGATAAGCTTTTGCCTGACGATTATACGACAGTGAGTGGATGGATTATCGATCATTTAGGAAGATTTGCCGTTGTTGGCGATTCTTTCCGTGTTGGAAACATTTACGTTAAAGTCACTGAAGTGACCCCTTATACGGTTAAAGAAGCCTTTGTTCGTGTCATTAAAAAAGGGAAATAAAAAATCATCCTTAGTGGATGATATTTGGATTTTGGATTCCCCTTTCTTTTAATTTAAGAAGATAATCCTCATGAATTTCTTTAACGAGGCTTTCCATTGTCCTCTTATCGGTGTTGATGAAATAATCAATCCCTTGAATTTTATCGGCAGAGAATGCTTCTTTGTCATTTAGAAGTCTCTTTTCAATCTCTTCAGGTTTATCTTTTCTGGCTTCCATTCTCTTTCTTCTTGTTTCTTCTGACGCGTTTAAAAAGAAAGAGACAATCGAAGGATCTTTTAAAGCCAAAAAAGATTTCAAACCATTTGGATCAACGACAACAACCTTATCGTCGGCAATTTCCGCTTTTGAGCAACCGTAATGGTTTCCGTTATAGACGGTATTCTCTACAAAAGCTCCTCTTTTCATCAATTGAAGGAAATCTTCTTCTTGAACGAAATAATAATCCACACCATATACTTCACCTTTTCGAGGGGCCCTTGTGGTGTGAGTAATGGCCTTGGAGATTCCATAACGTAATCCCAATAATTTCGAAATTTCTGTTTTTCCGCTAGCGGATGGTCCAATCAACAAAATCATACGTTCTTTATTATAGTTGTTATCTTTCTTTTTTACGAATGTTTCGCTTTTTAAAAAATTTTTGGCATTTTTCTAAATACCCCGTCTTCTTTAAGGTGATGAAAGGAAGAAAAGAAAAATGAAAACGAAAAAACTATGCTTTATTTTGCCCTTGCTTCCTTTTTTAACTGGAGCGGTTCAGGATGAAGAGGTGCATTCTAATTTAGATACGAAATTTACTTTTATTAGTGATAGCAACGTGGCAAATATTACTGAAAAATTCGGCTATTTCCTTGAAGGAGAAATGCCAACTATGACCAAAGGAAAAGAGAATAGTTGGTCTCTTACTACCCGTTTTGTTCGTTCTACAACTAAGAAAATTCAAATCCGTCTTTACTATTTATATGGCCCAACAGCCAATTGGCACCATTTAGCAAGTGATTCCGGTTGTTCTTATTATGAGGTGTATCGTTCTGCTTATGTATCTGGGAAAATCGGTTCCTATTTACAATGCGTTATTCCTCTAAAGTCCGCTTTAGAGAACCATGGATTAAAAACGGATTATCGTTACAAGATTTTCCAGGCGAGTTTTGCTTTGGGCGTCTATGTTGATGAACATTCGGGTAGTAATAAAGGAGAGTTTGCCTATGTTCATTTGCCTAGTACCTATAACACAGGAAAACGATATCACCTGGATGTATCTAAATACGCAACATCCTCCTATCGTTTGATGAATTATGACTATAACCAAGAAGAAGCTCACCGCAAAGTGACATTTGGCGGGAAAAATTGGCAAGTGAAAATGGATGCTATTGCCGATGGAAAATTCCTAGATTGGAGGGATTTTCAAAAAGAAAGCCGTGGAGAAATCAACGCTTTCACCTTCCCAATTCCTTTAAAAATGGAACTTCGTCAGTTTGGTACGTCGGAAAGAAGAAATCTTCTTATTAATGATGCAGATATGAATCTCTTTATCTACGATGGATATGAACGATATAACCTAGGTGAGACTTCTATTGGATATGAAGGTAAGAAAGGCTACAAGATTCCTTTGCGCCAACGTTTCGATGGCGAATATGTAACGTTAGATATTAAGGATATCTATTGGGTATCGTTAGACGGAAGAAGAGTCTATAACCGGGATACCGTTCCGGATGGCGGCAGAGGATATCAATAGGTTAGAAGTGGTTTTCCTATACCTTCTATTCCCGATAAAAGCGAATATAAATTCCTTTTTCAAATGGAATTGTTAAATGTTGGAGCGCTAGGCTTAGTGGATATTACAGGGAAATTCTCTTATACCAAATCAAAGAATTATTTTGGTTCGCACAAGAATTCTAGTTATTACGTGGAGGAAGAATTATGATGAATTATCTTCTTATCGCCTTGGTTTTTAGCTTTAGTGTCCAGATGTTTTCTTATTCCTCCTCATTAGGGAAGATTAAACGTGTCTTTGAAGGATTTGATTTCTCCCTTGCCCAACAAGCGGTTTTAGCGAGAGGGGAGAACGAAAAACCTTACGGCCCCTTTTTCTATAAAACGGCCTGGAAAAGAGTGACGGTAAACTATTTTAAAACCAATCTAGATCCTTATTTACGGAATGGAAGCTATACCTTAATTCAAGAACTGTCTGATCCCTACATCATAGATGGTAAAGAAACGACCTATTTTAAGAGAGCTACTCTCTATTTTGAGGCTACCTTTCAAGGCATCTATCATTACGAAAATAGCAAAAGCTTCATCATAAAGGAGAAGAAATAAAATGGCGACGAATCCTGTGACATACCTTGAAAACTCCTTTCTTAAACCCATTTTAGAAAAAGAAGGGCTCACGGACGTTTCATATAACGGTTCAAAGCTGTATTTCGTTACGAATTCTAAAGGCAGAGAAGAAAGCGATATCTCTTTAACAAACGAGGAAGTGGGTTCTTTTCTTCGACAAATTGCCAACACGACAGAAAGACAATTCTCCTATTTAAACCCTATTCTCGATGTCAGCTTTGGGACTTACCGTCTAAATGCCGTGAATAATTCTTTAGCGAGGGTAGCCAATGAAAAAGCCTATACTTTCTCTCTTCGTATCGAAAGGAAAGGTTGTCAAATTGATGAGAATTCACCCTTTTTGGATGAAAAAAGCAGGACTCTTATTCAAGACCTCCTCGATAGAGAGGAATCCATCATTATTGGAGGAGTAACGAGTTCTGGAAAAACAGAATTTGAGAAATACTGTCTCTATCACATGAAAAAAGGAACTCGTGTAATTGTGATTGATAACATCGAAGAATTAGACATGCTAGAAATCCCTGAACTAGATTTAACAACGTGGTTAGTAAATGAACAATCGCCTAAGATTGCTTCGTTTTCTTCCCTAATTCGTAACGCCTTAAGAAACAATCCAGACTATATCGTTGTTTCAGAAGCAAGGGGAGAAGAAATGCTTGATGCCTTAACGAGTGCTATGTCAGGTCACCCTATTTTAACGACGATCCACGCTAAAGATGTCGAAGGCATGCCCGATCGTCTTGCCCGTTTGGCTATGATGGGCAACCCAAACTTAAGAGAAGACGAATTAATGGATGATATCGCGCATCATCTCCATTATTACGTTTATCTTGTCAAAGAAACATCCAAAGAAGGAAACATTCATCGTTATTTAAAATCAATTTCTTACTTGGATGAAAAAGAAAAGAAACTCGTCTCTCTTTACGAAAGGAGTGCGTATGAAAAATAGAATTCCCTTTTATATAGTTATAAGCGGATTGTTTGCTGGGGTCTGCTATTTGCTTACCTCTCAAATTCTTTATGCCCTTTTGGTTTTGGGCATTGGAATGCTTTTATTCTTCTTGTTCATAGATCCTCTTATTTCCCGCTACCAAATGAAGATGAGAAAAGGGCAGGAAGCATATCGTTTCATCCATTCTTTCGTTATTTCTTTAAGCGCTTCAAAATCTATGGACCTTGCTTTTCAAAACGCTACTCTTGGCCTTTCTGGAGAAGAAAAACAGGTTCTTGATAGTGTTTCGGATAAATCTTTTGATGAAAGGCTGGAATATCTTTCGAAATATTTCCAAACCGACATCTATCGTGTCTTTCTCTCTACCATTCGACTTTATCAAGAAGAAGGAGGGGAGATTCTTGATATAGCTACACCTCTTCTAAAAGAAAGTACGGCGATAGAAGAAGATAGAATCTCGCATTCTAAAAACGTGACCGTCTCGCTTGTTCAATTTTCCTCACTTTGGCTAATGAGCTTACTGGTAATGGGAATTCTTCGTTTCGGTCTTTCGTCCTTTTATCAGATACTTATCAACCATATCGGCTTTATCTTACTTGTTCTGGCATATTTCTTAATCGCTTATATATCTTTCTTTCTCTTTGCTTTAGGCATTACCAAAGAAAAAATTCAATTTAAGGGGGTGAAAATCCATGGCTTCAAAAAGAAAAAACAAGTTAATTGAACTGTATTTAGAGGCAAAACTGAATCCAAAAATAGAGCTGATTACTTTAGGGATTCTCGATTTGCTTCTCCTTGCTATGGGTATTCTTCTTTATTGGAAAACAAAACAAATCGTAGGTTTAGTAGCAATCGTAGTTCTTCTTTTAGGAATGGATTATTACCTCTTAGGGAAACCAAGACGAATTCTGGATAACAAAAAGAAAGAATTAGAAAACGAATTTGTGCATATTTTTGCCTATTTTGAAATCTTCGTAAAAAACGGAAGGCCTGTATATAACGCGTTAGAAGATTGTCTTCGGTATGCTAGCAAAGAACTATCTGAAAAGATCCGTTCTTTATTAGGTGACATCGATCATGACAAAAGTGTGAGCCCTTATATGAAATTTGCAGAAAATTTCACCAATCTCGAAATTCGCCAGGTTTTGGTTTCCGTTTACAAAATGTCCATCGAAGGCGGAGGAGAGGAATATCTTACCCAATTTGATACTCTCTTTCATTCTCTCTCCGTTTCCAAACGACAACAAAACCTAGAGAGTGAGAAAGCCCATTTCGGAAACTTCAATTTTCTTCCCTTGTTGGCCTCGGCTTTATCGATGGGGATCATTGCTGTGTCTGTCGTTATCTTGATGGAGGAATACGCAAATGTCATCTAATATCAGTTTCCTTTTATCTTTGGCTTTCATTCTATCGATATTTGCTTATGCCGGAGACCTCTGCCATATGCAAATGGTTTATGCGCAATTAGATAGTTTGGCCATTTCTGCTGGCAAATTAATTAGCAGGAATTGGAGCATAAACGAAGACGTTATCAAACTTGTCTCGAATGATAACGCCCATATCGTCTCTCTAAATAAAGAGAGCTATATACCAGGAGAAGGCGACACTTTTCTCTTCCAAATATGGAAAGAATATAAGTCTCTCGCCTTCTCTAACGAGACAAAACAAATTTGTATCAATCGATCCGTGGTTCTCGGATATAAAGGTTGAAAAGAAAGGAGGAAAAAACAATGAGTGAATTAAAAGGACAATTATTGGCTATGATTCTTACTTTAGCCGCATTTGGAACAATTGCCGCAGTCTTAATCCCAACATTCCAAAAGAGTGCGAAAGAAGTGGATAGAGAAATCACTATCACCGATTCTAACTCGATTAGCAATGTTAAAGGCTCTTCAGCTAATATGTTTGAAATCTAAGAAATGAAATCGTTTCTTTGATTGCCTCATCATAAAAAGCCCTTATAATAATGAAAGTTAAGAGGTCATTAACGATGAGCGCAAACCAATTAGACGAAATTAGAAAACAATTCTGTGAAAAACTTCACCTTGATTCCATCGACGATAGCAAACCAATGAAAGATCTTGGTTTGGATAGTCTTGATGTTGTCGAGATGTGCTTAGACTTGGAAGATAAATACGGCTTCCAATTCACCACAGAAGAGCTTGCTTCATTCAAGACTGTCGGTGATTTATTCGATCTTATCGATAAAAAACTTGAAAGCAAATAATTGTTTCGTTTCTTAAAGGCGCTTCGTTTGAAGCGCTTTTTCTGTAGTTAAGACGACATAATTCAACTTTTAGATGATGATTTCGGATAGGAAGTAGGAATCTTGTTCAAGCCATATGCAAATGAAGATTTCTTTAGGAAAAATCTAAGTTTTTCTTTAGAAGAACAAAAAAGAAAATATTGCTTGCAAAGAATATGGGTAATTAGTAATATATTTCGTGCGCGGTAACTCGCGTGTAATGATGCGCTCACTTAGCTCAATGGCAGAGCAATCGGCTGTTAACCGATTTGTTGTAGGTTCGAGCCCTATAGTGAGCGCCATTTTATGGCCTGTTGGAGAAGAGGCTTAACTCATATCCCTTTCAAGGATACATTCATGGGTTCGAATCCCGTACAGGTCACCAATTGATTGATTCCGCGTTGAAATATACGCGGTTTTCATTTTCAGTTTTCTATTTAAAATGTTATATTATTCGTGCAAGGAATTTCTTGCAGGTATCCCGCTGGCCAATATGCGGTTAATAAGTGGTTGGGTTGAAAGTGTACCCCAGAATCTTTAGGTTTTGGGGTTTTATTTTAGAATCCTCTTGTTCAGGAGGATTCCGCCATGTCCATTTTACTGAGCCGAAAAATGCGGTTTTTTGTGTGGTTTTAGGGAGATCTAATATTGAAATAATCAAATCTACTTGAAAGGCATCTTAAAACTACAAAAGTTTCAATAGGGCATGTTTTTATTTTTGAAACTCGTTTTTTAAGCGATAATATTTAGCTTTTGTAATTCCTAATCGTTGGATAGCTTCTTTTGGAGTCGTTTCCTTGTTTTCAACCTTTGCTAAAAGTTCGAGAAATAATAATTTATCAGTTTGAATAGGCTTTCTTCCTTTATAGATGTGTTCTTTTTTGGCCACATCGATTCCCTTCATTTGCTTTTCTTTATCTTGCTTATATGAGCGGGCATAAAGGCTGATAAGGACATCATGAAAAGCTTTTCGATTATCGTCATTGATGATTTGTCCGTTGATAGAGACGTCATCACCTAAGCAAAGACTAGATAATATTTTTTTGATTAAGGCTGAATTTGTGCAATTGCTTTTATAATCATCGAAAGAAACCGTTTCTTTCTCTTCAAAAGGCAATAAAAACAAAGGATCACCTGAATATTGTTCTTTACTTCTGATTAGATATTCGATTGGATCCATATAATCCATATCGACTTTTGCTAATAAATCAAGATAGTCTTCTCTTTTCTTAGAAGGAACTCTTTCGGCAATGAAAGTAGGGGTTTTGATTCTAATGTATTCTTTTCTTTTTAAATCTAAGTTTAATCCAGGAATACCTTGAAAAATGGATGAATCCAATAAACTGATTACCGAATAATTAGGCTCAAAAACATATTTAAAAGAATCATCTTCATTCAACTGATAAGTGATTTTGCACACTGCATAAATAAGTTGAAATGGCCCTTTTATACAAATTGTTCCTTTAGAGATATAAGTTTTCATAATTTCTTGTTCATTAATTTATTGTAGGAATATTCAAGAATCTTTTCATATCTATTTTTTATCATGGTTTTGTAATAAAGCCTATTTTTTGCCAAATGCATTTTATCTAAAAAGACATCTATGTTGATTGTGTAAAGAAGATTGGATCGAACATGTTCGAAAAGCTTTTGCTTATTTAACTTAATGATACGAATTTAAATGTTGTTTTAAGACCTCGGGTCTGCGTTTTTTGGAACAATCATGGAAACTCACTTTCTTGTATGACGAAATCAGTCAACTGATCGTTCTTCTATGCGCCAATTTATGTAAGGGAATATGGAAAAAGTTATAATGGGGCAAAAAATGGCACGTTGTTTATCATCGAATAATTTTGCTCATTTAAGCTTTGCCATATCATCTAGACGTTGCTTGGCTTTGTCCACATCGGTCTCAGATGTTGCAATTTGTGACTCCAGTTCTGTAATGATGTGTCACCTTATGAAAAAAGCAAAATAAAACCTATCGCTGATAGAATCAAGAGTGGCAGCCAAACGAAATTAGCTGAGAGAAACAAATAAATTGGAATTGAAGAGACAGCAAAGAAAAGAAATACAAACGCCAATATTTTGGTTGTTCTTTTGACCTCTTCCTTGCGTTCTTGCAACTGATTCAATTCGCTTATTTTTTGTTCAAGAGGGTTCTCGGCCTTTGAGAAAGCTTCGTTCTTAATACCCCTAAACCTGTTCCCCTCTTCAAAAGAAGGAATACCCCTAACCTGTCTTCGCAAAAACAAAATGGGCAAGCTTTTTTGCTCTTTTCGTATACGGTTCCTTAGCGTATGCAATAAACTTAGTTACTATTATTAAATTCGGCGATGCTGTATGCGGTTTTGATACAAAGAGAGGGACGCACACCGCCAACATTAATTCGTTGCCAAAAGTAGATGAACCTGCCTTTTGAATCGTCGTAGTAGCCGTCACCATCGACCATTCCATAAGTATGCAAACCGCCGTCGTAACCGACAAGCCACGCAAGCTTAGAGAAACTGCTCCTGGGGGAGCGAGTCCAATAGCCAAAGGTGCCATAACCAACACCATCATTCTTCACTCCTGCATAATCGGTATGTTTGCATTCTCTAGATTCATCCGGCCCATTATAAGAGGAGAAGCCGTACTTAGTGTTCAAATAATCTTCAAAACTGAGCAAAAACATTTTGTCTTTGGCATCATAAGCATATTCATTGGATGAATTATCGGTAGGGTAGGCTGAATTATCAATGGTTGTCGTTTGAATATATTTATCTTTATCGCAAAAAGCAAAGGCGGAATTATAAAATTCATTATTTAGCCATTTACGGATATCACTGAAATAGTAGCTATTAGAATCATCATCATAACAATGCGCATCTAATACATAAGAAGAGAGAACGAGATATCTGCCATTTCTTTTTCTTAAAACCTTCCAAACGATAGGTTCGCATTTAAACCAGTATATTTTTCCACTTATAATGACCGTTCCGTTTTTAAATTTGGGTTCTCGTTTATCAAAACAATTAGGCGAAATATAAATATCAGCTTTTAATTTGACATAATATTCATCGTTATATAAATACCAACCATTAGGTTCAGTGGTTGTTAGTTTATCGAGCGCATCAATGGTTGCTGCATCGCTAACAACCGTTTGAGGATACAATCCATAAGTTATGGTTTTTCTATCTTCTGAAAGGAGCGGCACGGCCCCATGTTTCTTCTTCCACTCTTTATCCTTTTGCGATTCGATAGGCTTTAGATTTTGTGATTTTTCCATTTTGTTTGGCATATTCAAATGCCCCCTTTTACTATTATATTTAACGAGGATGTCATTTTTTGATAGGCAAAAAGGGCGAATAAGAGAATTCGGATTCGCGCTAAAGTTCAAGCCGGGCCACCGGTAAGAATCTCACATAAAAACGATAGACACTTTCCTATCGCCTTAAGCGTAATCCCAGACAACATATTCGTGGACTTAGGGAAAACGAATTATTTGCTTATTAATTTCGCAATGATAAGTATGGAATTTTTATCTCGTGCCTCTAACTTTTATTCTTCTTTCCATAACTTTTTCAATCGTCGCCGCTTCTGCAACTTATTTTACCGTATATGGCGATATGTTTTTTTCGTTAAACTCAATCCGTGATTTTTTAATTTTTATTCCTTTGCTTTAACATTATTTGTGTTTTTGCTGCTACTCTTCCATGAAATGCATTTGCAAATACATTACAAAAGGAAGAATTCTCATAATTCACTTTAAATCGCCTAATTGCTTTGTTTTTCTAAACGTTTGATGAGAAAAGACTTATAAACTCGAGGTAAAGAAGCCTAACATCGTTTAATTGCAGCAAAGTGGCTTAAAAAATGAGCGATGCTATTTGCCAAAACATCCTATTGCAGCCTTTTTTGATGATCCAGATTCTATAAAAGACGTGCAAAATGGTCTGGTTTTCTCGTTCCTTTTTCTTTTCGTTTCTTCTATAATTTTCCTTGCTTTTTGGAGGAAAATTATGAGCAGTAACACAAAAACGAACAAGACTCCTTTGGCACATATCTTCTTTTTAATCGCTGGGATTCTTCTTGTTGTCTATTATCTTTTAAGTGAAGGGATGCCTTCTTTAGGCAATAACATCGTTTCTTTGATGAAATTCATCGTAGAATTATTCATCCTTATTCTTTTGATTGGTTTCTATTTCTATTTCTTATTCGGTGGGAAAGGTTGCGAAGGTACGATTAAATCTATTGCTCCCGCTTTATTGGTTCTCATTGTCGTTGGAGCTTATTCTATGAATTTCGGAAGTTCTGAAGCGTCCTCTGTTATCTCTGGCATTGCTAAAATGTTCTATGTCTTGATGATTGCCTGCGGTTTCACCTTTTTGTTTGCTCATAACAAAGTATTAGGCCTTACTTTTGCTTATTCTAGTGTTATATACGCCTGCTTCGTGGCTGTCTCTTATACCGTTGTCGTCATTATGGATCTTGTGAATGGTGGGAGTTTCTCCGTTAGCAAACTCTTCGAAACTATTTGCTATGCTCTGTCCTTATGCTTGTTATTTGCTGGCGCTTATAAAGCAAACAAAAACAAGGCATTAACTCTAAACTAATTGTTACCTAAAATGAAAAGCGTTCCTCCGCTGGGGAACGCTTTTTCCTTAATGATAGATTAAACCTTAAGCGTGTACTTTAATGTATACACGCCATTTCTAGACATACCAGCGTCTTCAATAAAAATCTTCAACAAATAAGAGGTTGCATCCGTATTTAATTCGTAACGCATATCCAAAGACCATACAGCTCCATTCTTTAAATATCCGTTTTCTAATTCTGCATCTCTCACGTAATAGAATTTATAAAGAGAAGAAGGGTTTGTGTCGTGATAATCCTCTAAATCTGTCTTGGGAAGAATGTAATACCAAGTTGTATCTTCGCTTAAAGCGTGAAGATGGGTGATTCCAAATTGTCCTTCATAATTTGTTTTGAAATAATCCAAATATGTTTGGGCGTTTTGTTTCATGATTTCTTCACTTGGACAAGTTTGGTGGAAAGAATAGCCATTGTTGAACCAATGAAGATCGCTACTCATATCGCCAGTCAATCCGGTTGGAGCGGCTAATCCTTCTAAGCCAACGGCTTTTAATTCTTCGTTTGTAAACCAAGCAGAGGAATCATGCGTTTCATTTGATCCAATAATCGTTTCATCTTCACAAGATGCCAACATGAATAAAGAAGATAATAGTAATGGCAAGAGAATTTTCTTTTTCATAGCCTTTAAAACCCAAACTGGGTTCCCTCCTAGGTGAATAAACACCTTTTATATTTAAGACCAACAAGATATTTTTGTATATGAAATTAAAGAAAGATAGTAAAAAAGAGGAAACTTTTACCTCCTATTTTGTTAGTCGACTTGTCTCCGTTTTTGATTGCTAAGCAATATTCGTTGCCTTAAACTATCCTCAAGAAACGTAAGAAAAGTATGAAAAGTAAAACAAAAACAATAGGCACAGCCATCGTAGGAAAGAAAGGACAAATCGTCATTCCTTCAGAGATTCGTAATATGTTTGGCATTGAAGAAGGGGACACTCTTATCCTAATGGCTGATCAAAAGAAGGGTATTGCTATCGTCAAAGGGGATTTTGTTTCCTCCGTCTTAGAAAAGAAAGGGGTTCTTTCCGATGAGTGAATGCATTCTAGAACTAAAACATGTGGAAAAACATTACCCATCTTTCTCCTTAAAAGATGTTTCTTTTTCTCTTCATGAAGGAGAAATCATGGGTTTTATTGGGAGAAATGGGGCAGGAAAAACCACGACCATCAAGGCTATATCTGGCTTAATTGATATTGATAAAGGAGAGATTCTTTTTCAAGGAAAACCCATATCCGAAAACGAAAAAGAAATGAAAAACGAAATTGGTCTCCTTTTTGGTGGGATTGATTTCTATCCCAATGTCAAGGTCAAAGACCTCACGAAAGTGAGTTCTTGTTTCTATCGTTCTTGGAATCAAAGTCTTTATGAAAAATGGTTAAAATTCTTTGAAATTAACGAAGAAAAGAAAATCAAAGAGCTCTCTAACGGCATGAAAATAAAATACGGACTTTCTTTAGCCTTATCCCATCAAGCGAAATTTCTTCTACTGGATGAACCTACCAGTGGGCTTGATCCTGTATCTCGTGATGAACTCCTAGATTGTTTTAGAGATATCGCCAAAAAGAAAAACATTGCCATTCTTTTTAGCACTCATGTCATTTCTGACTTAGAAAAATGCGCGGATTCTATTACGTATATTCATAAAGGTGAGATTCTTTCTTCTAAGAATGTCTTCTCATTTAAGGAAGACTATCTTTATGTGAAAGGGAAAGAAGAGGATCTTAGCGAAGAGAAAATCCTTAAAATGGAGCATCTTCGTAAAAAAGATGGCTTCTTCGAAGGAATCATCGAAAAGAAAGATGAAGCCATCTTCTCTCTTGAAGAGAAACGTCTTCCATCATTAGAAGAAATTATGATTGCGAAAGAAAGGAACGATGAAAATGAAGAATCTCCTTTATAAAGAACTCAAACTCTGCGTACCTCTCCAAACCTGGATTTTTATCTTCTTATCCATCACCATTATGATTCCTTCCTGGCCTTCTTTGGTCTCTTTCTTTTATCCTTTAGCGGGAATTACCGTGGTTTTTACCCTCTCTAACGCCAATCGTGATTTGTTATACACGTCCATCCTTCCTCTAAGAAAAGGGGATGTGGTCAAAGGAAAAGTCCTTCTTATTTCCTTCTTAGAAATAATCACGATGCTTATTTCTCTTCCTTTTGGTTTCTTAAAACTCTTTCTTCAACAAGGCTTACCAGAAGAACAAATCTATCCGGAACTTGGATTCAACATTGCTTTATATGGCTTCGTTTTCCTTGTCTTTGGCGTCTTTAATTTGATTTGTTTCCCTTGGTATTACAAAAAACCTGAAGCCAAAGTCTCCTTGCCATTTCTTATTTCCGACTTGGTCACTATTCTTCTTATCAGTGTCATCATGGCTATCTTTATTCTTTTCCCAGAATTTGCTAACTACGTGAATTCTTATGCCTTACCAAACCTTTTAACCCAGATTGCCATTCTATTAGGCGGTTTACTTAGTTTCTTAGGCTTTACCTTCTTAGCTAACACCCTTGCTCAAAAGAACTTCCAAAAGGTAGATATTTAGTAAACAACGAATTTAATTGTTACCTAAAAGAGACTTAGAGAAACGTTGCTAGGTCTCTTTTATATAAAGTTTAATTTACTCTGAAAGAGCGCTTTATTCATCGAACGTTCAATATCAAAAGACAGGGAAAGTAATTACCGGAGCAACTTATCCAAAGGTAGATGTCTCCTCTTTTAGTAACAATATCATGCGTGTGAAATAACTACCTTCACTCAAAATGAACTGAAGTGTGAAGTAACAATGAAGTAACACTTCACTCTTACTTCATTCTTTCGTTATAATGTTGGTTGGAGGTAGAGAAAAATGCTTTTTGAAGAACTAGTCCCCAATACAAATCTAGAAGACTATGAAGTGGAATTTAAAGGAATTATCAATGAAGGCTTTGATAATGAAACAAAACAAAGAGTAGAGAATGGGTGGCTAAAAGAAATTGCTGCTTTTGCAAATACTTTTGGCGGAGTTTTATATGTTGGTGTAGAAAACAAAACCCATAAAATCGTTGCCTTATCCCACGAATGCGCAGATAAAATCGCCTTAATGGTTCAGAGATTAATCCCTTTACACATCGAGCCTCCTATTCGCTATACAATCGAAAAAATACCGGTCCCAGAAGTTTCGCCAACTCGCTATGTTCTAGGGATACATGTAGAAAAAAGCAAATTTCCACCGGTTTCTCTTCACATTAATGGGACGAGTGTTATTTATGTAAGACACTTTGGAAAAACAAGCTTTGCAACAGGTGAAGAAATACGCAACCTAGTGCTATCTAGCGATTCTGTCTCCTATGACATTATGGAAACAGATGAATTTTTCCATAAAGAAGATTTTCAAACGCTGTTCTCTTTCTACAAGGAGCAGAATAACGGGAAAGAATTGACGGAAAAAGATTTATTGAACATTGGTTTTTTCACACTTGATAAAAAATTAAAAAGAGGGTCCCTTCTTTTTCGCGATAACTGCAATGATTCCAGAACGTTAATCGAATGTTCTGCCTTCCCTGGTATCAGCAAAGGTGACAATCTTTTCCTTGCAAGCAAAAAAATACAAGGAAACTTAATTGAAGAATATAAAGAAGCCATCGGCTTTATTGAATCTCGTTCTATCAACGGTTTTGAAAAAACGCCTAACGGAAGAAAGGATATCTTCTCTTTTCCAAAACGTTCCCTCTCAGAAGGAATTGCTAATGCCATCGGACATCGCAACTATTTTATTCAAGGTGGACAAATTGAAATCAATGTTTTTAAAGACCGCTTGGAAATTATTTCGCCAGGTTCTTTGCCTACCCATAAATGGTTGCAAAAAGAAACCAATCTAGCTCAAATTCCTCCACTTCGAAGAAATGAACTTATTTGCGCAGTCTTTTCTCTTTGCAAAATCATGGATCATAAAGGCAGTGGCTTTGACAAAATTGAGCAAGAATACAAAGAATACGGACCGAAATTCGCACCCTTTGCGGATTCTGACGATTCCTTTTTCTCTTTAACTCTTCCAGACCTTACTCATCCTTCGGGCCTCGTCTCAAACAACGAAAAACCAGCCGTTTATACGATAAACGGTGAAGAAACAACTAAACAATTAGAAATACTTTCTTATTGTTGGAATGCTCCACATACCGCTTTAGAAATCGCTGAAACGCTTGGCATAAAACCTTCTAATTATTTCCGAAAAGAAATCCTCCAACCTTTAATGGAGAAAAACCTACTTTTGATGAGCAATTCGACTTATCCGGCCAAATATTATTCCAATCACAATACCGTCTTCCCAAAATAACTTCACTCAAAATGAAGTGAAGTGTGAAGTAACAATGAAGTAATACTTCACTCTTACTTCATTCTTGAAAAAGCCTTGAAAAAATAGGTTTCTTTTTGGAATTTATAGGCTTTCCTATTCCTCTAGACTAGATTTATAAAGATATCTTTATTAAAATTATGCCATGTTCAAAAGAAAGAGAAACAGGCTTATCGGTAAACGAAAACTTTTTTCTTAATCTTTTATATATGGGAGATAAATATGAACAAAAAGAAACTACTCGTTCTCTTACCAGCTGCTCTCCTCGCTCTCAGCGGATGTAATCCAAACGAACCATCATCTTCTGAAAAGTCAAGCGAAGCAAGCCAAGTCGCCTCATCTACACAAGGTGGAGACACTTCTTCTAAGAACAGCGTCTCTTCGGAAGAAATTAAAAAGACCTACAACGTAACCATTACGTAAGTGGAACACGCTCACGTTGAAGCTGACAAAACGCAAGCGGAAGTGGGTGAAACCATTACTTTCACGGTTACAACCGATGAAGACTATCACGTTTCTTCCTTCAAAGTGAACGGAAACGATGTCACTATCACTGGCAACAAAGCTACCGCTACAATGGTGGAAAACGGCTTAACTGTCACAATTGCAGTGGAAGCAAACACTCATGACGTTACCATCCATTCTTCGGAAAATGGCACTGTCGTTGCCGATAAAACAACGGCAATCGTTGGTGATAAAGTTACTTTCACCATCACGCCAAATGATGACTTTGAACTGGATACTTTCAAAGTCAACGGTGAAGCAAAAGAAGTCACAAACAACACTTACGAAGCCACTATGGTCAAAGAAGGTTTAACCGTTGATGCGACCTTCAAAGCAATCAAACATGCCGTTACCATCAATAAAAATGCTGGTGGAACAGTCACCGCAGATAAATTAGAAGCGATCACCGGAGAAGACGTCACCTTAACCGTCACTCCAGATACGAACTATCATTTATCCGCTTTATATGTAAATGGCAATGCTGTCTCTGTCGGAGAAAGCGGAACTGTTGTCGTTAAGATGGTTAAAACTGGATTAATCGTTTCTGGCATCTTTGCTAAAAAGAGTGCACCTATTACGGTTACTGACACAAAAGGCGGAACCATTTATACAACACCAACAACCAGTGCCCCTATTGGAGACGAAGTTGAAATTGAAGTCTATCCAGATGCTGGATATGAATTAGGAAAACTCCTTGTCAACGGTGAAGAAGTTCTTGTTGAAGATGGATATGCTGTTGTGGAAATGGTCGAAGGTGGGCTTACTATCACGGCAACTTGGAAAGAACTTGCTAAAACAGTCACCATTGCTCCATGCACAAACGGTACGGTTACTGCCAATAAAGAAAAAGCTGCTGTTGGAGAAAGCGTTACTTTCACTATCTCCCCAGCCGAAGGCTATCATCTCGAATCCTTCAAAGTAAACGGAGCTGAAGTGGAAGTCACTGGCAATAGCTATGTCACCAATATGACTGAAGCAGGCCTTTCTATCGAAGCAACCTTCTCTGACACTTACCGCGTTGCCTCTATCTCTGAATCCTTAAAGACAACCATCAAAGGATTAGATACTGCTAAGGTTACTTTAACTGCCGACTCCTCAATCGATACCATACCTCTTGCTAAGAAAGATACTATCATCGATTTAGGTGGAAAGACCTTAACGGTCACCTCGGCTGTTGCTATCTATGCCTTAGCGGGAGAAGGTGGCACACACGTTCAAAATATCACCGTTAAAAACGGAACCATCAATGTCACGGGAGCAGTTGCAAACGGAAACATCATCGATGCTTCTGATGCTTTATCCTTCACTTTAGATGGCGTTACACTTACCAACACGACTTTAACCTACACAGGTATCTATTGCTCTTCTTCAACGGACTTAGAAATCAAGAATTCCACTTTGGATCTTAAAGCCGTCTTCGGTATTGGCACAAATAACCTCGAAGGAAAGAATGCCAAGATCCTTATGGATAATTCCCATCTTACCGTCACCACCGATGATAAGGACAATGCTGCTTTCTTAGGAAATGTCGAAGGCATCAACGTCACCTTCAAAAACTCCACTCTCAAAGCTGATAGACAAGCTCTTATCGCTCGTACTGGCACTTGGAAAGCCGATGCTACAACCTTCGAAACCACTGGTGCTTGGTTAACCGAAGCTACAAAAGCCAAGAATGACTCTTATCTTACTGGCGTTTGGAAAACAGGAAACGAAGTTCCATCTGCTGCAGCCGTCATTGGCGATAATGTTGCAGGCGCTTATAACGAAGACGTCAACTTCACTTTCACCAACTCTTGTAAATTTGTTGCTCCAGCTGGAAACAAAGTCGTTTCTAGAGTCGACGGAACACATAACACAACCATCACCTTTGATGCCTTAACCTTTGTTAATGCCTATGATTCTATGGATAATGGCACAGGCGTTAACGTTGTAACTCCAAACGTTCTCACAAAAACCATCGCTGAGATGAATGCGTTAACTGAGAATGATGATAAGAATTTATATCTTGTTACGGGCATTTTAAAAGAAATTACGAAAGCCGCTTACGGCAATGGATATCTTGAAGATCCAACAACTGGCGAAACAATAACGCTTTATGGATCCTATTCAGAAGCCACCATTTTAATGAGCGATGCTGGTGTTTTCTCGCTTAAGAAAACTACTGATAAAACTCCAAAAGTGATCGGAACCGCCCTTTCCGAGGACAATGTCGGAAAAATGGTCACCGTCTTTGGCATATTCAAAAATTTCAACGGTACAAAAGAAATTGTTGATTCTTATGCTTTGCCAAAAGGTGAAAAGATTTCTAATTTAACTGCAACCGTCACTGTTAATGATTCAACAATGGGAAGTGCTACCCTCAGCAAAACCGAAGGAATCACTTTTGGTGAAACCATTACTGTAAATCCTGTTGCCAATTCTGGTTATGAACTAAGCAAGATTGAATATACAAACAAAACTGGAAAAGTTACTGATATTACCACAAGCAAAAAATTCGATGCTGACTTGGCGAATGCCGTTAAGGTTACATTCGTCGCGAAGAGTTCAACTCCAACTCAAAAGACTGCAACGTTTGTACCAACAGACTTTAGTGCTGTTTCTGGCAAAAAAACAATTCAAACTGTCAGCGGTTTCACTTTCCAAATTGATACCGGAACTATCGATAGCGGAAAAATCAGCGTCTTCAAAGGTCAAAAACTCACGATTTCGGCCGAAGAAGGAAAGACTATTTTAAAAGTCGAAATCACTTCTACCAACAGTGGTGCTGATAAATATGGTCCTGGTTGTTTTGTTGATACAGATGTAGCAAGTCATTACATATATTCTAATAAAACCGGAATTTGGGAAAATGCCGAAGGACAACAAAAAGTGTCTCTGAAAGCGAATACCAACCAAGTACGTATCACTAAAATTGTGATTACTTATCTGGCTTAACTCCAATTCTAAAATTCATCTGATTAGCACGTCCTTGTGGCGTGCTTTTCTTTTTATTTTCATAACCTCCGAAAAATGCTATGAGGGGTTATTTCAATTTGATTCTTTTGATTAAATAGAATTAGGAAAAGTTTGGGACACATAAACCGATAGACCGCGGAAATGAGTTTATGCATTTTTTGCACAGACTGAAATCGTAAATTTTATAACCCCTTTTTCTTTCAATTATCTTAATTTATACTTATCTTAAGATGAGTAAGACAGACTTAGAAATTCAATATGATCATATCCAAGAACAAATAGATTCTCTTCCTAAGGGATATCTATCCAAAAAGAAAATAAATGGAAAAGATAGAATCTATCGTCAATGGAATGAAAATGGCAAAAAATATAGCAAATATGTGCCAAATGAAGAAATATCGTTGGTTTCAAAAGAAATAGAAATTCGAAAAAACTTAGAGAACATTCTTTCCTCTATTTCTACTTACGCTTTAGAAATGAATTCCTCAAAAAGAAGAGTTTCTTCGAATAAGAAACATGGAATTTCCTATTTTGTTGGTAAGAATCTAAAAGGACTAATTGAAGATTATAGGGGTTACAAACATCGTTACGCTTTCAAGGGATTGGAACGTTTTCTTTATGATACAAACACTCTAGATAAGAAAAGAGTATTAATTCTTTATGGCCTAAGAAGAACAGGCAAAACTACCTTAATCATGCAAGCTCTATTAAATATGAAAGAGGGGGATTTCCAGAAATCCGTTTTCATAGAACTTAATTCGTTCTCCGAGATGGGAGATTTATATGAACTATTAAAAGATCTCAAAGAGAAAGGCTATCGTTATATCTTCCTGGATGAGGTCACAGATATGAAAGACTTCATAGACGGATCTGCTTTTATTGCAAATCTTTTTGCCTCAGAGAATATGAGAGTTGTCCTTTCTGGAACGGACTCCCTAGGCTTTATCTTCTCCAAAGAAGATTCTCTTTATGACCGTTCCTATTTCTTGCATACCTCTTTCATTCCTTTTCAAGATTTCTCAAATGTGTTAGGCATTAACGATATAGACGCCTATATCGAATATGCTGGAAGTATGTCCCTATCAGGGAAAATCTATTCTCAAAGGAATTCTTTAAGCAAAGCTAGCCCTTATGTAGACGCAGCTATCGCGGATAATATCCAACATTCTTTAGCCTACTATAAAGATGGTTCTTATTTCCGTGACCTATATGAACTTTATGAAAGAAAAGAACTTAAAAACATCATCAATCGTGTAGTAGAGGATTCTAACCATCGTTTTGCCTTAGAGGTGCTAAATCAAGACTTTATCTATCATGATTTAGGTATCTCTTGTAATAATCTTCGAAAAGAAAGCAAAGAGAAATATCACATATTAGACAAGATCGATCGAAATAAAGTAGAGGATGCTCTTAAACTATCCTTAGGCATTCTTAACAAAGAAGAAAGAACCATTCCCATCCAAGAAATTCATCGCAAAGAGATTGAGGACTATCTCCAAGAGTTAGAAATCATTCGTAAGATAGATGTTTTCTCTGAGAATTCCTCTAGGGAAAGAAATATCGTTACCATTGCAGGCCTTCGTTATTCTCAAGCCAAAGAACTAATCCTTAACTTAAGGAAAGATAAAACCTTTCAAATGATAGAACCTCAAACTAAGGACTATGTGATTCAAAGAATCCTTAATGAAATCAAAGGAAGGATGTTAGAAGACATCATTCTTTTAGAAACTTCTTTGGCAAACCCTTCTCTTCAGGTAGGTAAATTCATCTTCCATTCAGGTGAATTTGATATGGCTATCATTTATTCTGACCATTCTGAAATCTTTGAAATTAAACATAGCAAAGAGAGAAATAAAGAACAAACTAAGAATCTTATTGACCCAGAGAAACGTTCTCTCTTTGAAAAGAGATTTCCTCCCATTCAAAGAAAGGCCGTTCTTTATCGAGGAGAAACAACGAAAGAAGGAGATATCGAATATGTTAACGTTGAGGAATATCTAAATTCCATATCTTTTGACGACTATTTCTCTCTAGACCCCCATTAAAGAAGCTTTTAAGCCTAAAGATATCCTTAAAATTCGTTATAATAATTGAGTATGGAAAACAGCAAAGAAAACAAACTGCAAATCCGTAATAGTACAGTTGATTTTTTAGTTTTCACAAAAGACGCTCATCAAAACGGAATTGAAGTTAGAGTTTATAACAACGATGTTTGGCTTTCCCAAAAGGCTATAGCCCAGCTTTTTGACGTTGGAAGAAGCGCGGTGGTTAAGCATCTTAGAAATATCTTTGAGAGCGGAGAATTAAATGAAGGTTCAACTTGTGCCAAAATGGAACAAGTTGCCAACAATGGCAAAAAATACCAATATAAATACTACTCTTTAGCTGCCATCATTGCCGTTGGGTATCGTATCAATTCCCAAAGAGCAATGGAATTCCGTCAATGGGCCACAAACGTTCTCGACACCTTTACCAAGCAAGGCTATGTTTTAGATAAAGATAGATTAATTAATGGGCAAATCTTTGATGAAGATTATTTTGACCATCTTCTTTCTGAAATCCAAGAAATCCGTGCCAGTGAACGTCGTTTCTATCAAAAGATAACTGACATTTATGCGACTGCTGTGGATTATTCTCCGGATAGCAAGATTACCAAAGATTTCTTTGCGACCGTCCAAAACAAAATGCATTATGCCGTTCATCAAAGCACAGCTGCCGAAATGATTATGGCCCGTGCGGATCATACGAAAGAACATATGGGCCTCACTTCTTGGAAGAATCCCCCTTATGGCAAAATCGTGAAAGCGGACGTTTCTATTGCTAAAAACTATTTGTCTAAGAACGAACTTCAAGAACTAAATGAAATAGTGACTATGTATCTTGACTATGCGACTAGACAAGCAAGAAAACATATTCCTATGACCATGGAAGATTGGGCGAATAAACTTGATGCGTTCTTACAATTTAACGAAGAAGATGTCTTAAAAGACAAAGGAAAAGTAACGATGGCTATCGCCAAAGCCTTTGCCGAAAGTGAATTTGAACAATATCGTCTTATTCAAGACCGTTTATATGAAAGCGATTTTGATCGCTTAATTTCTAGCGTAGAAAATAAGAAATAACTACATCAAATCCTGAATCTTAAAGAAGATTTCTTTATCGGCTGGGCACCATTCTAGGGATTTTCCTTCTTTTTTATTAATCCATTTCTCATCGGAATGGATTCCTTTTTCTATCGTTAGGTTCCCTTTGATGGGCGTGACTAAAAAGGCATCCATATCCAAAATAAAGCCTGGATACTCATAGACTTCATTGAGCAGAAACTTCTCTACTTTTATAGTGGTTTCAAGTTCCTCTTTGATTTCACGGATGATCGCTTCTTCAGGAGTTTCACCTTCTTCGATCTTTCCGCCCGGAAATTCATATAATCCTTTGAATTCTCCATAATCTCTTTGTGCCACAAAGATACGATCATTCTTCTTGATTAAGGCACACACGACCCGGATTCTCTTCTTCATTTCTTTCTATTCCAAAATCATCATAATACATAAGGGGGACCTTTTCTTCTAATTCAATGTCAAATAACAATGTTTCTTTAGGATTATCCGACATTCTTGGATTCTTCAAACACCCTCTTCCTAAATAATAGAAAGGCATTTCAGCTCCATCCTCTCTTTTGGCTTTTCTCACAAAGATATAGGAATAGGGGTTCTTTAATAAGGAAATACCCTTTGAATTATTCATTCTTGTCCCTGTCTGAGATTCCCATTGTAAGAGAGATGGGGATAAGAAACGGTCCTTATATTTCAAATGAGACAAGACTTGTTCATCTTTCTTCAAATCGATATAAATCACTCGTTCTTTATTGACATTGAAAACACCCATCATCCGGAAAAGGTTCTCACTATTTAAGGCTAAAAGAGAGGATAAAGACGTATAAGGGTGGTAACGTTTTAATCTTCCTTCAACGTTATAGAACTCAATTTGGTAACGAGTTAAGCCATAATCCAGTAATGAAATAAGCCAATCTTTGAAAGAATCCTTGCTCATCTCAAAATTCAAAGAGTAAGTATCTCCTTCTTTTTTCACTAAT
Source organism: Escherichia coli (assembly GCA_963630675.1). GTDB lineage: Bacteria > Bacillota_I > Bacilli_A > RFN20 > CAG-826 > UBA4951. Next base: position 51,164 of record CAVGNR010000001.1, on the reverse strand, counting down.
GTGTGGTGATAGGAAGGTCTTGTGTAATAAAACTCATCTTGCAATACCTTTAAGGCATATAAGAACGTATCTCTCTTAAAATGATCCACATCTTTTAAAGAAGAATAAAGCTCTTCTTCCGTTTTCTCCCCGTTTAATAGTTCTTTGATAATGAGGTATTCCTCTGGATGAACGAGAGGAAGATATTCATAGATTGTTTCGATAACTTCTTTTTCTTCTTTAGAGAAGAATGGAACATCTTCGCCCATTCTTTCTAAGAAATCGTAATAAGAAGGGAGCTTCTTCGTGAAATGCAAAATATCCACGCCTGTTTCTTGATCTAAGAACACTTCATGTTTTGGGTATTCATTTGGCCCTAATTTCAAATAGCTCTTTAAATTCTGATAATCCGCTTTTAAGAAAGCAATGGAATTGAAATTCGTTTTCTCAATGGATTGTAAGATTTCTTCCTGAGCTTTTTCCTCAAAATGAATCTCTAAATGAGGAATTGCTAAAGAAGAGAAATTATCCCTTACCATATTCGAGAGAGCTAATTTGTCAGAAACTCCACTTTTGGAAAGACTTCCTAAAGCTAAAGCAATCTGCACAGACCTCAAATAAGAATTGGCAATAAAATCCAAAACAATGAGGTATTGCTTGTTCTCATATTTTCTTAATCCTCTTCCTAATTGTTGAATAAAGATGGTGGAGGATTCTGTAGGTCGTAAGAAAAGGACCATATTAATGGATGGAACATCAATTCCTTCATTCAAGATATCCACAGCAAAAACAAGTTCCAAAGGATCATTCTTATCTTCTAGTCTTTGGAAGATACGGATTCTTTCACCTAAAGAGGAAGAACCAGTTAAATAGGCAGTGGAATAGCCAAGATTCATCATCTGCATGGCCATTTCTTTCGCATGCTCGATATTCCGACAGAAACCGATGCAACGTAACTTTCCTTCTGGACGATGTTTTTCGATTTCATCGGAAATAAAGGAGCAATGAAGAGAGGAAGATAAAGATTGAACAAGAAGGCGGTTTCCTTCCACGCTTCCATCGCTAGCATAGCTAATCAAGTCATCTTTGATGCCGTAATAATGAAAAGGAACAATCAAATGATTCTCTAACGCGTCACGTAATCTCAAATCAAAAGGCACGTTATTGCCAAACATTTGATAGACATCTTCCCCGTCCATACGGTCAGGAGTTGCGGTTAAACCGAGTAAAAACGAAGGCTTAAAATACTCGATGATTTTTTGATACGTTGAGGCAGCCGCGTGATGAACTTCATCGATAATGATGTAATCGAATTCTTCGGGGGAGAATAATTCCAAATGTCTCGATAACATCTGGTTTGAAGCAAAGATGAAATCCTTGTCGATTTCCGAATATTCCCCATTAAAAAGGCCATAGCTTCTTTCTTGTCCGAACACTTTGCTAAAAGTGTTTAAAGCCTGTGTAAGAATCGTATCTTTATGAACGATAAATAGTAAACGTTTTGCCCCAAAAAATTTCGCATCAAAAGCCGCTAAGTAAGTCTTTCCTGAGCCCGTGGCCGCAATGACCATTGCTTTATTGATATTTCTATTCCTTGTGTTTTGAAGCTCTTTTAAAGCCTGTCTTTGCATAAAATTCGGCTTGAACGTTTCGCTTTCCTTATCATAGGAATAATCCATATCCCAGGAAACGATCGCATAAGATAGAGCCATCTCATATTCCTTGACGTTTTCTCTTGTCAAAGGTTTTACTTTATTCCAAAGATAATTAAATTCCTCAAGGATTCTTCGAACGAATTGGTATTCCTTAGAGGAAGTTACCCCGACATCCCATTCCTTGTTTTTAAGCAAAGCAAAACGCGTGATATTAGAGGAACCTACGATACTTTCGAAAGAAGAGTCCTCATATTCAAAAAGATAACCTTTCGTATGGAAACCATCGTCATCAAAAGAATGATTCTCTAAGCGACATTCAAAATTCGGATACTTTCTTTGAAGTTCTAAAAAGGTTTCCAAAGAGGCAATATCGGTGAAATTCTGATAGGTTGAGGTTAGAATTTTTCCTTTTACACCACGAGCTAATGCCTTCTCTAAATGAGGCAAAAGAAGAATCAATCCTGCCTTCTTAATAAAGGATACAGACCAAGAAAAAGAAACACATCGGTCTAAACAAACAATGATTCTCTTAAGAAAATTCGGTTCGCTTTGATTGGTATAAAAGAAGGCTTCAAACATTTTTCTTATCCTTCTTACAGAATAAGGGTGAGGATCCTTTAGATCAAGCTAAATATAGAGATAGCCAAAGCTTTTCAATCAATTGAAAGGACTTATTCGAAGAGCGAGTAAAAATAAGTGGTCATTTCGATGGCGCTTTCTTTATGCTCATGAATCACATAATCTTTTAAAAGATCCACAAAAGCGCCAGAAAGGCAGTTTTCTAATATATCATCAGGAATATATGGGTGTTTTATTTTTATAGAGGGCATTGCCACTCTCATAAGGTGATGAACTTCCTTTCCTAAGGTGGAATAGAAAAGATGGGAGGCGCCAGAAGCAAAGATGGCGGATATTAGTTTCTCTTGTTCTTTGAAATGATAGAAGATATGCGCGGTCATTTCGCGATAATCGTAGAGAGTGATATTCCCTTCCTTGGTGTGATTGGAAGAAAAAGCGTGGTTAAAAATAGACGTGCAGACATTTCTTAATACATCGTCTTTCTTTTTATAATGAGCATAGAAAGTGGATCGAGAGACCGTGCTTTCTAAAATAATGTCGCTGACAGAAATATCCGTATAGCTTTTCTTTTCTAATAATCTTTCTAACGCACCTAGGATCAATTCATTAGTCTTTTCTTCTTTTTTGTTCATCTTTTTATCATCAGAATACGAATAAATATCGAATATTGTGTTCTAATTATAACTAATGAAACGAACAAAACATTCTAAATTGTTCATTTTCGTTCAAAAAAGATGAAAACATTGATAGACTAGCACAATGGATATGGAAAAAAGAGAGATATCATCACCATTTGAAACAAGCAAAAAGAAAACTATAATCACCCTTTTTGTTTTGCTTGGAATTACCATCTTTCTTATTTGCCTCTCTTTCTTTATAACTCCAACGAATATGTCCATTGAGCGTTGTTTCTTTGGCTTATTCGGAAGAAGCGATGTAGCGGCAAACCGGATTATGCAAAGAATTATTCTCCCAAGGAATCTTGCCGCATTTCTCATTGGTGGAGGGCTTTCTCTTTCTGGGCTTTTAATGCAAACCTCATTAAAGAATCCTATGGCTTCACCTGCGACACTAGGCGTTTCGAACGCGGCTGTATTTGGGGCCAATGTGATTATTCTTTGTTTGTATGGAACGAGTAGCAATTCTTTCGTCTCTGCAAGTGATTCCCCTTTTCAAACATCGATGATTGCTTTCCTATTCTCTTTCCTTTGCATTCTTTTGGTTCTCTTTTTATCCTCATTTCATAAATTTCATCCTACGACTGTTGTTCTTGTTGGAATTGTTTTAGGCTCTTGTTTCCAAGCTTTGACAACTCTTTTGCAATATTTTGCAGATGATGTTGCTCTCTCTGCTATCGTTGGCTGGTCTTTTGGAAATTTAGAAAGAATCACGATGGGAGAGAATGGAATATTGGGCATTGTTTTATTTGTCTCTCTTTTATCCTTCTCTTTGCTTGGATATCGCTTTAACGCCCTTGATGCAGGAGATGGCTTTGCTAGAAGTGTAGGGGTGCATACCTCCCTTTTACGTTTTATCTCTTTATTCGTTGCTTCCCTTTTAGGTGCCTTATGCGTTTCCTTCTGCGGAATGATTGGTTTTGTGGGAATCATTGCCCCTCACATTATGAAAAGACTAATTGGAAGAGATCATCGTTTCCTTTTTCCGACTTCTTTCTTAGCAGGTTCTTCTCTTCTTCTAATCTGCGATATTTTTACCCGCTTGATTGGAAAAGGAACCTCTCTTCCGGTGGGTGCTATAACCGCTTTGATTGGAACGCCATTGTTCTTAATGATTCTTTTTACGAAGAAAGGAGACAAATATGCTTTATCTAAATGACGTCTCCTTCGCTTATTCAAAACACTCAGAACCCGTCTTAAAACACGTCTCTATTCAACTAGAGGAAGGAAAAGTAGGGGTTTTGTTAGGTCCTAACGGTGTTGGAAAGAGCACGATTATTAAGTTAATATGCGGACTTTTGAAACTAAAAGAAGGTAAAATTATTTTGGGAGAGAAGAACCTAAAAGAAATCAAACTATCCGAACGAAGCAAACTTATCTCCTCCGTTCCTCAAAATATTGAATTCTCTTCTTTAAGCGTAATGGATTCTATTCTTCTAGGACGTCTCCCTTATTTCTATTCCTTCCCTTGCAAGTACGATAAAGAAGAAACCTTCAAAGTCATGGACGAGCTTCATATCTTGCCTTTAAAAGATAGACCAGCAGATTCTCTTTCTGGTGGAGAGAAACAAATGGTCGCGATAGCAAGAGCTCTTGTTTCTAATCCGAAACTTCTTATCTTGGATGAACCAACAGCCAATCTCGATTTAAAACATCAGGTTTTAATCTTGAAACTTCTTAAGAAAATTGCCAAGGAAAGAAAACTAACTATCTTGCTATCCTTGCATGACCTTTCTGAAGCATCTTTCCTTGGGGATACCTTATTTTGGTTAAAGGACGGAAGACTTCTTTATCAAGGAGACGCCTCTTCCATTACAGAGGAGAGGATCTTTGAAACCTATGGCGTTAAAGCCCGTTTAATTCAAAAAGACGATGAAACTTTCATCTCATTATTTTCAGGAGAAAAACAATTATGAAAAAACAATTCCTTTGGCTCTTGTTAGCCTCCAGCCTCATTTCTTGTGGAGGAGAACAAGAAAATTCGAGTGAAACTTCCCAAGAAGAAATTCTTATTAGTGACGGTATTGGAAGAGAAAATAGCTACCTTCCAGGTTCCTATTCCCGTATCGCTTGCGTCGGTGCTGGCGCTCTTCGCTTATATTCCTATATTGGTGAGCTCCATAAACTCGTTGGCGTAGAAGATATTGATAATCCAAGCAAAAGAGAAGAGAAAACCCATCCATTCGAAGGGGTTGCAAGACCTTATTATGACGCTAACAAAGAAGCTTTTAGAAACCTTCCTTCCCTTGGCGTAGGAGGGCCAGTTGCTAATCAAAGTGGTCCTAACCTCACTCTTTTAACAAGTCTTGCTCCAGATTTAGTCATTTCTGATTTTGAAACAGTTGAGCAAGCCAAAGCCATTGAAAATGCTACAGGCGCCAAAGTATTCACCATCCGTTATGGCAAGAAGGCCGTTTATGACGGAACCGTTGTTTCTGTCTTAACTTCTTTAGGCAAAGTTCTTGATCGAAATGAAAGAGTAAAGACCTTAACGGATTACATCTCTTCTTCCATTACGGAATTAAAAACAATTACGAAGAACGTAAAGGAAGAAGACAAACCCCTTACTTACGTTGGAGGAATTGGAAACTGGGGACAAAAAGATTACCTTGCTACGCATAAAAGTTACCCAATGTTTGAAGTAACAAATATCAAAAACGTTCTAACCGGAGTCCAACTAAGCGCGGAAGGGCAACAAGATATCTCCAAAGCTACTTTTGAGGAACTTGCTCCTAAAATGGATAAACTTATTTTAGACGCGGCAGGAATGAAACAAACCATTCAAGCCTATCACGCAGATTCGCATATTTTTGATAACGTCAAAGCGGTTTCTTCAGGCGAAGTCTATCTTCAAATGCCATATAACGCTTACTATACAAATCTTGAAATCTCTCTTATGAACGGCTATTTTGACGCCTATGCCGTCTATCCAGAACTTTTCAAAGATTTTGATTTAGAGAAGAAATATTCCGAAATCTTAAAGACCTTTGTAGGAAAAGATACCTACAACGAAGAAAAAAGAATGTCCGGCTCTTATGGCGGATATCAAAAAATCAGTGATTTAAAGAAATTTTGTGAGGAGCATATTCAATAAAGGTCTCCTTTTCCTTAAGAAGAAACTATAATATCCGAGGAGAAAATATGTCACATCCTTGGAAACATTTTAGACTCATCACCTCACATCGCCATCTTGTTATCAAAAATGCCTTGCACATGGGCATTTTTTGGCATGCTTTGAAACATGATTTAAGCAAATATTCTTATACGGAGTTCCATACCTCTGCCAAATATTATGTTGGAGATCATTCTCCCGTATTCGAAGAGAGAATTCATAATGATTATTTTTCCCGTATTTGCCAACATCATACGAGAAGAAATCCCCACCATTGGGAATATTGGACAGATTTCTTTTGCGGCAGAATCCTGATGAAAACCATGCCATGGATATATGCTACAGAATACGTATGCGATGTATTAAGCGCTTCCTATACCTACAATCCAAAGGAATTTACTCCCGAAAGTGGTCTTCGTTATTTTAATGCTCATAAAAACCGTTATTTTATGACGAACGCTACGAAAGAATACATCACTTGGTGCTTAGAAAAGTACGCTCAAACAGGTTGGAAAGAACTAAAAAAGAAAAACACCCAAAAGAAATATCAGGAAATTATTTCTTCTTATCCGGATGTCGAACTTTTCGAGACAAGCAAGGCTAGCTCTTCTTTGCCACCTTTGCTAAGCAAAACAAGTGATATAGAATAATAAGGTATGGCAATTCGAAACAAAATATTAATCATCGGAGCAGGAAGACTTGGCTCTATCATCGCCGATCGTGCTTCTTCAAGAGGGGAAAACGTCATTGTTTTGGATGAAAGAGATTCGTCCTTCCGCAAATTAGATGAAGCGTTTACCGGTTTTAAAGTCACGGGTGACGCAACCGATATCACTCTTTTAAAACAAGATTGCTACATCGATTCCGTTGAAGAAGTAGTCATCGTCACAGGAAATGATAATACCAATCTTTTCTTAGCCCATTTATGTGCGATTATTTTCAAAATACCTAAGGTGTATGTACGTTTTGATGATCCGGATAAAGATATTCTTATCAATGGTGTTCCTAATGTAAAAGCCGTTTATCCATCTGATTTAAGCGCCAATAAATTCTTCCAAATCGAAGCGGAGGGCAACAAATAATGATTGTCGTTATTGCAAATGGTAACCTTGAAGCTGCCTACGTTATTGATTCTTTTAAAGAAGACAAACACAATAAAATCATTGTCATCAACTCCGATAAAGAAGTCGCGGAATATTTGATGAAACACCAACATGTTTCTGTTTATGTCGGAAATCCTTGGAGGACCTATGCTCTAGAAGAAGCCGGTATTTATGACGCCGATTTATTCATCTCTCTTTCTGATAATGATACAGACAATTACGTATCTTGTATTCTTGCTAAGAAAGTCTTTAACGTTCGTAAATGCATTTGTGTCGTTAAAAACCCAGATAACGTTGAAATCTATAAGAAACTCGGAATTGATTCCGTTATTTCTTCTACCTACCTTTTAACACAAAACATTAAAACAGAATCTTTAGAAGGAAACCTCATTCGTTCGATGAATTTAGATTCCAACAAGATTGTGATGGTGGAAGCAACCCTCTTATCCAAATACCGTATCTGCAATAAAGCCATTATGGATATTCATTTCCCTCCATATGCGAATATTGCTTATATCATGCGTGATAATGAGTTCATCATCCCAAAAGGTAACGTCGTATTAAAACCACGTGACACTCTTGTTATTGCGTGCGATAAAGCGGATGAAGATAGCTTGAAGAAATATCTCACTCAAAGGGCCTCGGCAAGAGATCTTCAAAAGAATATTGCTTCGCAAATTGAAAAATCTTTAGTGAAAATCAAAAACACCGAAGCAAAAGAAGAAACCCCTCTTCCAAAAGAAAGTCAAGAAACCTCTAATGTAGTAGAGGAAACCCCTCTTCCTCCTTCCGAGGAGCAAAAAGAGGCGACCCCTGTAGCGAATAAGAGTGAAAAGAAGAAAACTGCTCCTAAGAAAACAACAACAAAAAAGAAAACATCTTCAAGTAATAAGAAGAAAACCATATGAATAAAATAAGAGAAGCAAAAGGAATTCGTTTGATTCTTGGCTATTTTGGCCTTTTCATGATTGTAGAAGGCCTAGTCACTATTTTTCCTTTGCTCATTTTAGCTTTCTATCCAAAAGAGTGGGAATGTTACCTTGATTTTGTTATTCCAGGTCTATCCTATATGGTTTTAGGCCTCTTTATCTTTTTATGTACGATCGCTTTCCGGAAAAAAGGAAAACTTCAAAAGAACGAAGACTCTCTATTGCTCGTTCTTCTTTGGCTTTCTGCCTTGCTTATTGGGGCTATACCTTTCTATTTAACGGCATTCCCGGAATTTAATAATGGCAATGCAGCCGTTAATTTAGGGATGTCCTTCACGGATTCTTTCTTTGAATCCACCTCTGGATATTCGGCGACAGGATTAACCGTTTTCCCTCAAAAGGCCTTCTTAACAGGCGTGGATTCTTCGGAATATCAATGGGCCCATGTCTTTTTATTCCATCGAGCGGTTATGCAATTTGTCGGTGGGGTTGGCCTTGTTTTGCTTGTAGCCTCGGTTATTTCTAGTAAAAATAACTTCAAACTTTTCTTTGCGGAAGGCCATAATGATCGTCTTCTCCCGAATTTAGGCAAGAATGCTAAACTTATTTTCGGTATTTATTTTGGCTGGATTGTAGTTGGAAGCCTTGCTCTTTGGTTGGCGGGAATGACGCCATTCGACTCTTTTTGCTATGCGACTGCCGCTCTTGCTACGGGTGGTTTCTCCACACGTTATTCTTCCATTATGTTCTATTCCGGAGCCACATATTCTTCTTTTACGAATGGAAACCTTCTTTATACAGGAAACGCTTTAGCAATCGAAGGAATCACCGTTGTTTTAATGCTTGCTGGTGCGACGAATTTCGTCTTGCATACCTTCCTTCTTACAGGCAAGCTAAAAAGTTTCTCAAAGGATGTGGAAATTAAAACAGCTACGGCCTTGATTATTTTCTCTACCATCTTGACTGCCGTCTTAACCTTTAGCGAGCATACTTATTATTATGAAGAAATGGAGAGTATCTCTATCTGGTTATCTCTTCGTTACAATTTCTACAATATCGTTTCTTCCATTACGACAACCGGATTCACCAACTTCCCGAACCTTGCTTATCTAGGACATTTCTCTATCTTTATCGCTTTGATTGCCATGTCCATTGGCGGTGGCATGGGTTCTACGGCAGGTGGTTTGAAACAGTACCGTTTTGCCTTGCTTTTTAAAGAATTCTCTTCTTCCTTTAAGAACCGTAATTCCTCTGATCGTTACCTTCATACCAACCCGATTACTCGTTTAGGGCAAACAAAAGAAGTGGATGAAGAAAGCGTTAAGGAAGCAACCGATTATTCCATTCTTTATATCAGTTTTATCTTATTAGGAACAATTGCTTTATTATGTCTTAAAAACATGAATCTTGAAGAAGCCGCATACGAATGGGGAACTTCTCTTTCTGGCACAGGTATTAGCATTATTGACTTTGCTTCCTATAAGGCAAATAATGGAATCGTCCATTATAACGTCCTTCTTTGGTTACTTGATGTGGCAATGCTCTTAGGACGTTTGGAAATCTTACCAGCCTTCTATGGTTTTAGGAGATTCTTTATCACCCCATTTGAAGAACTAGCCAAACATCATCAGAAAATGAAACACAAAAAACACGCATTGGAGGAATAAATATGTTAATTGATGACATCAAAAAGGCCAATATGATGGCCATGAAAGAAAAGAATCAGGCAAAAAGAAGTGCTTACTCTTCCGTGATTTCCCGTTATCAACTCTTAAAGAGCAAAGATCCCAGCAAGGAAATTTCGGATACTGATGTCCTTTCTTTGATTCAAAAAATCGTGAAAGAACTTGATGAAGAATTGGATTCCTATCAAAAAGCCGGCAGAGAAGAAAGTGTCCAAGAAATTCAAAAACAAAAAGACGCTTTAAAGGAATTTATTCCTGCTCAGCTATCGGAAGAGGAAATCAAAACCATCATTCTTTCCTTGCCAGATCGCTCTATCCCACTTGTAATGAAGCATTTCAGCATGAATTATCGTGGAAAAGTCGATATGTCCCTTGTAAATAAGGTTTTAAAAAGCTTATAATACGTAAGCCCTTTAAGGGCATAACCCAAGAGCTTATTAGCAATAATAAGCCCCTAGGAGAATGGTTCAATGGTAGAACAGCGGTCTCCAAAACCGTTAATGAGGGTTCGATTCCTTCTTCTCCTGCCAACAAGAACATTAGTTTGATGCAATAAAATGTGTCAAACTTTTTTATTTGTGCGCAAGAAAATCTTTAATTTAAGCGTGGCAAAATAAGCGTAAAAAATATCCGGAATCGACAAGCTTGTTCGAACTTTAAATAATCTGTGCTAAGGAGGTTCGAACATGGAGAACAATAAATATTTAGAAGAATTCAAGTTTGACAGCATTGCCTTTGATGAGAGGAATAAGGTCTTCTATATTCTCGAATACAAGAACGGAGAGAAAAAAGAGCCTTGTAGACTAAGGCGTTGCTCATCCCAAAACGCTTCTCGATCAAAAAGCGGAATTCACTTATCTACTGGAAGAGCTAAAGGAGATTGCGCTTAAACCAAAGGCCATCGATTGAGGAGCGACCAGGGTGATTTTCATTGTGCCGAGTTACAACAACTATCAACTTGAAATCGCAAAGATTTAACAACGCGTCTTTCAGCCTTTATAATTTTTTAAAATACGGAAAAGATCTTTTTGCTTAGGGAAGATTAAATATAAGCCCAAGGATAAAACCGATTTCAACGATCTGAACCTTGGACTGGAATCAAAGGAAGTGAAAAAAGAAATAAAGGTTTTAATAAATTAGAATATAGGACGAATCGAGGACCCATTCAAAATTGCCAAGGTAATGAAATATGACGACGGTTCAAAAATCGGGCATCATGGTAACAGAGATTATCAAGTGACCATGGAGAATGAAGACATCATCGACAAACTCATGTTCTTGATTAAACAGTCCTACAAAATCAATGCATAATTCAATGAGAAAGAACCCTTGTTATGTGTTATAGAGAAGAAGTTAATACCGAGTATTAAAGGAGAAATCAATAATATGGTAAAAAATGAAACGATAAGTTTGGGAGAAGTTGTTAATCAAGCATATAGCAGCACTCCGTTTGATGAAAGATTAATTGCGAAATTCCTCACTAAAAGCGTCGATGAATTAGATAAAGAGTTTAAAGCCAACGATAAGTTGTACGACAACAAATTTGAATCTGTTGACAAAGACATTAGAGCCTCCTATTCGGATTGGATTAAAGACAAACGGGAGAGAAGAAAATTTATCGAAGAATTGATAAAGAAAGAGACAGAATTAGCCCAAAAAGAAAAATTGCTCGACACTTGGTTCAAAATCAATAGCGAAATCGATGGACTTTGCCTAGAGAAAAAAGAGTATCTCAAGAACAAAGAAATAAAACTCGTTGAAGAAAAAGCTGGAAAAGAAAAAAGAGCGTTTACAGTGCAAATTGCGAAAGCTGCTGTTCCCATTGCCATTAAAGGAATATTGTTTGGGCTGGGTATGATTGCAAGTGCTAATAATATCAGTGTAATTGATAATCCAGTTCCCAAAATTTCAAAAAAGTAGATTCGCAAAAATACAGCGCCCTCTGTAGAAGGAGGACTTTTATGGAAAACGCAAAGAAAGTGCTGATGGCGGTTATCACTTTCGCGGGTGCGATTTATGGTTTATATGAATTCTATAAAGAACACGAACGCGAGATAAAAGAAATCGTCAACCCTTTAATCAAATCGTACGAGGAGATTGAAGACATCAAGCTAATCGCTGAATAGAACGGCTCTATAGCTTTTAAATGGGAATGGCGATAAAATAACTCGCCAAAACTGTAACAATCGATGGGGATGGCGATTTTTGCCATCCCCATTAAAAGTTACAGAGCCTTTTTTATATGTGCGCAAGAAAATCTTTAATTTAAGCATGGCAAAACGTGAAATAATAAAAGAGCAATTACCTTGCCTTTCCCGCAAAAAATATTCGTTCGCAAATTTTCGTGGGAGGGGGTAATAAAATATTTATTATATCTTCTTAGGTCTGGGTGAATTGGTAGCTCAGGCTTTTTTATTTCAAGGAGATATTTCTATGAAAACGCATTTTAAATTAATCGCAAGTATTGGCCTCCTTGCATTGCTTTTAACAGGTTGTAATGCATCTGGCGGAGGCCCTGCTAATTCAAATAGCGAATCGATTAATCTATATTTGGATAAAACTTCGGCATCGAAAGGCACGATAGTGTTCACCATTAGGGACATAAAGTGTTCGAAGGGCTTTTTATCTTCTGATGGCACATATGATTTATCGTTTAAGCTGACGATGCTTAGTTCTTCGCCAAAGCAGGTTGCTTATACTATTCCATTGCCGACGTTAATTAGAGAAAACGATGGGGCCGAATACTCTCCAAAAGGCTTCGCATTTTATCCAGCGACATTCAATTTGGAATGTGATATAGAACGCCAAACAACATTCAATTTCGTGATTCCCTCCGATATTAAGGATGATAAATACTGCTTTTCCTATCACGACGCCGACTCCGATTTTAATTTTCATCTTTACGAAATGCCTGACGAACTTCGCAAATCATACACGCTCGAATGTTTGGTGGATGGAGAAAGCGTTCGAGCTGTATCGGTATTAGAAGGAAAAGAAATGGTTATAGACGATTGGATCAAGGATGATTTCTTATACGGCTGTCATCAATGGTATTCGGATGAAGAAATGAAAAAACCAATGTCATCCGTTGCCTTATATGCCGACACGAAAATATATGGCGTTTCATCGTCGATTCTTAAATACGATCTCCCTGATGGCATTAATTCTAGTTTTGTCAGCGGATACAATTTCATACCTTCAAATCATGATGTAGTCGTGCCAAAAGAATTCGACGGCAAAAGGGTGTATTGTATTCTTGCAGGCGCTTTTTCAGACGCCGTGGAGGGGATGAAGCGAATCTATATCCCGAGCGGAGTTAGGGTTTCAAAATATAATTTCTCAAACTGCGTTGATTTGAAAACGATTTATTTTGGAGGAACCAAAGAAGAATGGGAAACTGTTAATGAAGCGGAAATACCAGATGGCGTAACCGTCGAATATGAATTTGGGATTGATTCCGCCTCATAGGATATCAATCATCCTTGTGAGCAAAAAACGAAAATTATAGAAAAACGGCCTTTAACAAAACGTCAAAAATGGTTATAAAAAACAATCAGATACATATGCTCCGAAATGGCTATAAGTAGCCATTAGTCCGAGTTTATCGTAGTGTCTAAGACCCGTTAAAAGTTAGCGCGCATTCGGTTACGGAAGCAGTAGCGGCTTCAGACCTTCCAGTCATAAAAAGAGAGGTTTTAATTATAAAGTGAATTTTTTTCATTGGTATGATAGCATAAAAACACAAATAGAAAATATTTATCAAAAAATTAAATTTTGCTTTGAGTGAATGGAGGATTTTTTATGAAATGTTCACAATGTGGTAGTACAAAATTTTTGAAGAAAGATTTTTTATGTGCGGCAAAAACACTAGATGAACGGGAAACCGATAGAGGAACCGATGTTTTTTATCATGTTGAAAAAATCGACGAGACGGCACAACTATTTGGATATCAAATGTCCGTTACGGGCGATGCAAATGTCCATATGACTATTGTCGGTAATTGCGATGCCTATATTTGCGAAGAATGTGGACATGTAGAATTGTTTGCAAAAGAATTTGTTGCTAAGGCTCACGCAAAAGCAGAAGCCGATAGAGCTTTGGCAGAAGAAAAAGAACGCGAAGAAACAAAATTAAGAAGCGATTATAACAACTTGGAAGAGGTTGTATTAAAAATTAAAAAGTTAATTCCAGTTTTGGAAAAGACAATCGCTGACGAGAACATCACCGTAAAAGAACATAACGAAGCAGAAAACGAATTGATTTGGATTAAAAGAAACTTGCCTGATTACGAAGAAATTTTAAAACAATGGGATAGAGATCCGAAAAGATACCAAAAAATTTGGTTAAGCATCAAATCAAATTGTAAATTTTCTAATTTGCTTTAGTTGAGAAATGTTAACAGCGTGGGCAAATTCAAAGCTGGCAGCAAGGCTTTCGTTGTCGAGTCATCCATATTCGTTAAAGAAGTGCACGTCGTCAAACCATCAGGCGGGTTTTGTTTGATGAGGCATGCCAACGGCGACGTCGTTCCCGGCTTCATGCCAAAACAATAAAAAATAGTTAGACCCATATGGTCTCCCTCATTAAATTCTTTGATCGAATATAGATCCGAAACTCAGATTTCAAAAAGCATTGGAGAGAACTTGTCTTGGGACCAATACTCCAAAAAATATGGAACGAAAGCAAGATCGTCGCCCATACCAGGTGAATAATCATAGGAGATTCAGAGAATAATTAGACTCAGAAAGCTAAAGACGTAATGACAAACAACGAAAAGAAAGAATATCTCAATTTAAAGATCGCATATCAATCCGTTCCGTTTATCTCTGAGCTAGAAAAGAGAAACGACTATATTTTGATTACGCCAAAAGTCCTTTTCAAGTATCGCAAATTCGATGAATACACCTTGGATATGTTGGAGAACGATTACTTTTACATGACTCCGGCCGGGATGCTTGACGATCCTTATGATTGCCTTCCGGACGCAAACCTGGACGGCATCTTCGAGCCTGACCACAAGACCTTAACAAAAGAGATGATGGGATATCTTGTCGACATAGTGTTTGCACATTCCCATTCAAAAAAGATCGATAAGGAAGGGATGCTTAAATTAATTGACGATTGCACCGTCGAAGGCAAAGTCAAAAAGGAAATTCTTGAAACGAAACTCGATGACTTTGGGACGCTTACTCTAGAGCAAAAAGATCTTTTCTTTTTAGTGATGATCAATTTTCAGAACGCCATGGCCGCCATGGCGAGCGACGAATCACTGAAAAGATTGTATAAACTTTTCTTGTCCGCGAAGGAAAAAGTCGGTATTTGTTCGCTCACAACAAAGAGAGATAACAAACCTATGTGGTCGCTTTATGCGGATTTGTATAAAGGCTATTGCGTAGAATACGAAATTCCGATGAAGAAGGAAATCATCGACAACCTTTGCCCCGTGATATATTCCGATGAAATCGATAACAACATCGTGAAGGCTACTGTTAAATTCGCTATTGAGACTACCATTAGGTTCGTGTCAGATGGCAAAATGAAAACCAACATGGGATGTTTCACGGAACTGTTATGCAGCAAGGATAAGGATTGGGAGTATCAGGACGAATGGAGGATTATCGGAACCGCGGGCCTTAAGGCCAGAGGCTTAATAATAAAGAATGTCTATCTTGGCTTCGACGTCTCTCCGGAAAACGAGAGAAAAGTAGTGGAGTGCGCCGAGCGAAAAGGATTTGGCGTTTATAAGATGGAAAAGCCACGAGGCGCACATAAAATCACCTATTTGAAGGTAAAGTAAAAATACACTGTTAATAGGGGTGTAATCGAAAAACCATCGAAAATTATCAAAGATAGGGAAATATATGAATTCTTTTAATGGTCATTGATTCTTTTAATAAAGATAGCGATATTGGCGCGCCATTAGGAAACCAAACAAACCAATGCTTCGCTTTATATTATCTAGACAATTATGTTCTTTTAAGAGCACAGTGCCGACGAGAACATTAGTTTGATACGGTAAAAAGTGCAAACTTTTTATTTCCAGATAGTTTTTTCGATAGAATAAAACGTAAAAAAGTAGGATAGAAATGATAAAAGAGGACCTGTTTATGGATAATGACTTGCCAAAGTCGTTATCAAATATAGGTATCAAAAACATTGAGGACTGCATTTAACCATTAGAGGCGAACAAGTAATGCTTGATTGTGACAACGCGCTTCTTTTTGAAGTTGAAACAAAAAGATTAAATGAACAAATGAAAAGGAACAAAACAAGATTTTTTGTTTTCACTAAACTCTCGAGAATTTAAAACTTTGAAGTCACAAAATGCGACCTCAAAGAGAGGCCAAGGCGGTAAACAAAAACTACCTTTTGTGTATACGGAACATGGGGTCATCGCCTTAGCAGGAATGCTAAAAAAGAAATTAACTGCATTTTAGACAATGATGAGCATCTCTCATAATGGCGTTGTTTCTTAATCCTTGAACTGGCTAGTTGGTATTATTTGATCATCTCAAATCCATTCAGAATACATTAGTTTGATACAGCAAGATACATTCATTTTACGATGACTCAAACTCAAAACTTTAATGGTTGGATAAGGATTCATAGGGCTTTTTGTCTCTGATTTGAAATATGAAGAATGAAACAATTACCTGCGTAGTTCTCCTTAGATAAAGGGTCATTCCCTTTGTAAAAAATGATAATAGGGGTGCCGAATGGCACTTCTTAGATCGTTATCCAGTTGATAAAGTGTTTTCGGTATAGAAGGACAAAAATATCTTATTTTTGAATTTTGTTCTTTTAATATCCTATGGGTAAAACAATCGTAATTCCCTTGCAAAATAGAAGAATGGTGAGAATCATCGTCAGCATATTTTTACGAGATTGGAACCCATAATGATTTTTCCCTTTCTTTAAGGAGGTCAACGTACTATTGGGAAACAAAATATAAATAGTGCAAAAATAATATGCATAAGAAAAAAACATCCGTTACGGTTGCAATGCTTGCCTTATTATTAACTGGCTCTCTTTTTAGCTGCAATAATCAAAATAATAGCTCAAGCGAATTACCTTCTACTCATGTTCACGATTATTCTAGTGCGTGGAACCATGATGAAACGCAACATTGGCACACATGCAAGGACTCATCCTGCAATGAAAAGAAGGATGTTGCCAATCATACGTTTGATTGGAGTGAGAAAACTCCTGCCGGGGTCCATGTCGATAAAATAGAAAAAGGCGTTTGCACCGTTTGTAATTATGAAACCACTAGAACCGTTAAAGAAACGGCCATTCATAGTTACGACACCTCAAGATGGGCATATGACGAAAATCACCACTGGCATGAATCAAGTTGCAATGATTTAGCTCCAGCTCATGGCGTATTGAAAATCGATGAAGCAAATCATAGTGGCGAATGGAGCACAAAAGTAGAAGCAAATTACGGCGTCAACAAAGTCATCCAAAGAGATTGCGAGGTTTGTGGATACCACGAAGAAAAAGAAGTGGAAGGAACAAAGCTGGCTCCTAAAAACAGAGAAATTCAAGCGAATATCCCTGAACTAACTTATAATGGCGAACCTCAACCTGTTAATCCTTACCTCACGATGACCAATGATGCAGGCGGTCTAACCGTTGAATATAGAAAAAAAGGCGATAATTTGTTTACCAACAATGTTCCAGTCAATGCTGGAACGTATGAGTATGTTGCTACATTAAAGAGCACCGATGAATGGTCGGAAGCATCGACTCATGGCGAATACACGATCAAAAAGAATACCATTTCTATATCGGATGGCCCTTATACAATCACGTATGTTAAGGATCTTACGGTCAGCTATTTAGAAATTGCGACCGGCACCATTGATACGAACAACGTATCCTTCTGTGTTAATGCAAAATACAACGTTCCTGGTAGAGTGAGTATCCCTACAAGTGAAATATTCATCCGTTTTTCCGGATCTATCAATTACAATGCCAACTATCAAGTTGCCATCGAAGGAAAGGACAACTTTGAATTGGTTGTTTTAGATACATCTCCATTCTATTGCGGCATCCAAGATATATTCACGGTTGGAGGCAATACGATTATCAGAACGAAGGTTGCTAAAGGAACAATTAAGACGGGTGATAAACTCTTCGTTAATAATATTTATAAAGAAATCACCGTCCAGGAAATCTCAAAAAACAATGTTCGTGTGAACTCGGCTACAATTGGGGATGAAATCTCTTTGAAAATCTCTGGTGCTGAACGATCGGAACTATCTAGGGGCTATGTTCTTTCGGCTTTAAATTCAATTAAAAATTATAACGTTTTTAAAGCAACCATCACCCTTTTAACAAAAGATGAAGGTGGCAGACACACCCCACTGACTGACGGGTATAAGCCAACATTAACCTTCACTGATACTTTCTCACAATTTAGTGGCAAATTTACCTTCCCAGAGGGTCTGGAGATGTTTATGCCAGGAACCACTGAAGAGAATATTTTGATTACATTAGATATGCCTAAACCACTCGTAATGAATGCTAAATTCAATATCTACGAAGGTGGTAAAACGATTGGCAAAGGCGTGATTACGAATTTACATGAGCATGATGCTTTATATTTAAACACCGGCAAATGTGATTCATGTAATTTGAATGAACAAACGGAAGTTGCGTTCCTTGATTCAAAATTTACTTCCACAAACAATACCTTCTATGCGAATGAATCTAAGTATTACGCACTCAGAATGGTGAAAGGTAGCGGATCACTCCTTGTTAACGTTTATGATTTTGAAATAAGCGATACCACGAATTTTGAATTCAAGGTTTATACAATTTCAGGAATAGAAATATCTCTCATTGACGGTAAATCGTATAAATGTACGGAAATGCGTCAAGTAATCGTAAAAGTAAAAGGCAAAACGAATTCGACTACCGGTGATTGCATTACCACAATCACTAAAAGAGCGGTTAAAAAATAACGAACGAATCCCCCTATATTTTCTTAAAAAGAATCTAAGGCTTACCCCTTAGATTTTTTAATTGCTCACTAAAAGATATGTATCCAATAATCTAACTTTTTAAAACTCACAAGCCTTGATACATTTAAAAAGAACGAAATAGAGAATTGCTATAAACTGTTTTAGAAGTTAAAAATAGAGGATGGTCTATTAGGAGAAAAATATGGAACGAAATGATTTGACGATAAGAAAGGCAACCACGAAAGACTTGGACTTTCTTTTTGAAATGATAAATGGCTTAGCCAAATACGAAAAACGCCCAGAAGATATGACTGGTTCAAAGGAAATGTTAAAAAGCTGGCTTTTTGAAAAGAAAATAGCGACCCCAATCATAGCTCAAACCTCTGATGGTCCAATTGGTTATGCCATATATTATCCAACGTTTGCTTCCTTTGCAGCCAAAGCAAACATCTATATAGAGGATTTATTCATCAAAGAAGAATACCGTGGCAAAGGATTCGGAAAAGAATTCTTTCATAAACTTTCGGAAATGTTAAAGAACGAAGGATATGCAAAATTAGAATGGAGTTGCCTTGATTGGAACCTTCCATCAATCGAATTTTATAAAAAGCTTGGTGCAAAAGAAGAAACGGGAAGAGTCTATTTTGAATACGATCCAAAGAACGATTGAAATTATCCCATCGCCACTTTCTAAGATGGGGAAGGCCTATCGTTGCTAAAAAGGCGTCCTCTTTTATTTAAAAACCATAAGAAGAAACAGCTTTTTATTTGAAAACAAACTTCTTCTTTGCATGATGACAATATCATGGAAAAAGAAATCAAACCCACTCGTTTGAGCGCCTATTAGAGGCCTGATTTTTAAAGATGACAATTATGCTCTGTTCTCTTTCAAAAGATACGAAACAGGATCGGTAGCTTATGTAAGATACGAGCTAGATTTGATCCCTGGTCTTTTTAAATGTTTCACATCAATTGAGAACTAACAGATTCTTATTCCTCTTGATTATCTTTTCTTTCACTAATTCCCCAAAATGATATAATCTAATAAAGTTTTGGGGCGTTTATATGGAAAAAAAGAATCAATTTGAAGAATCAATCATTGGGCGTGAAGAAGAAAAGGAGACACTTTTAAGATGCCTCCACTCAAAAAACCCTGAGTTTGTCGCTTTATATGGTAGAAGAAGAATTGGAAAGACTTTTTTAGTCAGGAAATTTTTCAAAGATAAGTTTTCTTTTTATGCCACAGGGGTAAATTCTAAGACAAAAAGAAGCAAATTAGAGGTTTTTAAAGAAGCCTTACAGAATTATGGCGATAAAGATAAGAACACTCCAAAAACATGGTTTGACGCTTTTTCTCGTTTAAAGGCTCTTCTAGAAGACAAAGAGTGTTATAAAGATCCCGACACAGGCAAAAAAGTAGTTTTTCTCGATGAACTCCCTTGGATGGATTCCCCAAGAAGCGAATTTAAAGCGGCTTTAGATTATTTTTGGAATGTTTTTGGCTCAGCACAAGATGATCTTCTTCTTATTGTTTGCGGTTCTGCAACTTCTTGGATTATTAACAATATTGTGAAAGACACTGGCGGTTTTTATAATCGCCTTACAAATCAAATCCATCTCTTTCCTTTTCATTTGAAAGAATGCCAAGAACTTGCAAAAAGAAAAGGGTTAGATTATGACGAGATGACCCTTTTGAAAACCTATATGGTCTTTGGTGGAGTTCCTTATTATTGGAACCTCCTTTCTCCTTCTAAAAGTCTTGACCAAGAGATTGATGGACTTTGTTTTCAAGAAAACGGAGTTTTGCACTACGAATTTCAAAATCTCTTCCGCTCGCTCTTTTCTTCGAAGGGAAACCACAGAGAAATCATTGAAGTTCTTTTTAAAAAAGCTGCGGGATATACCCGAAAAGAACTCATCGAAAAAGGTGTTTCTGATGGTAAAGGTCTTACAAAATCCCTTGAAGAGTTAGAAGAATGCGGCTTCATCCGCAAATTTAATCTTCCAAACAAAAACAACGGTGCTTATTACCAAGTAATCGATTCTTTCTGCCGGTTTGCTTTAACTTTTTTTGAGAAAAAGAAATTATCTTCTTGGTTAGCCTACATCGACACACCATCTTATTGCTCCTGGCAAGGGAACGCTTTTGAGTTACTTTGCCTAAATCATGTGAAGGAAATCAAAAATGCTTTAGGAATTTCGGGCGTAGAAACAAAAGAATACTCTTTCCGTAGCAAAGAGAGCAATCCAGGGGCGCAAATTGACCTCGTTATCGAAAGAAAAGACCAAGTCATCAATCTTTGTGAGATGAAATATTCACTTCTTCCTTATGTCATTGATAAAGAATACATGTACAATCTTGAAAACAAAAAACAAGTTTTTCTTAAGGAAAGCAAAACAAAATGCGCTCTTCGTTTGACTTTGATTTCTCCTAATGGTCTTCAAGAAAACCAATATTCCAATGAAATCCGTAACGTTATCACCGCAAAAGATTTCTTCCGCTCTTGGTGAGCGATTCTACAGACGCATGAGCTTCTAGTCGCCCGGCTGACGCAAGATACGGGCGAGGTTTGATGCTAGAAGATCTTAAATGTTTCACATCAATTGAAAACTAGCACAAGACGACAATTATGCTCTGTTCTCTTTGCTATGATGTCATACTTTCATATGTTAGAATCAAAAAGAGGAATTTCATATGGAAAAACGATTCTTAACAGCCATATTGGTTACGACATTTTTGCTTAATGGATGTGTTACCGATAACGGAAATTACTCTTCTTTTAAAGATGTTACTGGCGTTACGATTTCAGACATTAATGAATTTAAGATTAGTGAAAATGTAACTGCTTCCTTTGCTTGGCAATACCAATATGATGACTATACGTTTTTAAATACGAAATATGTGAAAGTTAATTTCAACATTAAAAACGAACTACTTGATAAGCCCTTATCTGATGGTGGAGGGGTGATATGTTTACATTTCATGACCGACCTTCTTTTAGAAACGTATCCTGTTCAACATTATTCCTTTGATATGTATATCGGTCAAAAAGACCATTATTTTATATTATGGTTCGACGATGGAAAACTCCGAGGAAGCCTATCGTTCTTTTAGCCAAATACCCGACAAATACCTAGCCATGATGAAGGATAGAAGAAATAAAGATGGGAAATATCGTCTTAAAGTAAGTGGTGATGTAACCATCTCGCCAGATTTACCTAAAACGGCCCATTATCCTGAGAATCATCCATTTAGTTTCAAAGTAGGGCATGTTCTTGATGCTACACTTTATGTCTACTTAAATAACGAATTACTTAAGCCCTTTAAGGAAGATCCAACTCTTGATGGCTATTCTTACTATGAATTTAAAATGCCCGCTTTAGATTCGACCTTAGTAATTACCTCGAATCGGTTTTATCTAGATAAAGCATATTCTTTCGTAGAGGTGTTTCCTTACCTTAGTAACATCACGAAAGAATCTTTAAAAGGGGTACGTATTGAAACTGGTTATTTTGGTGTTAATTCAGAAGACACGAAACCGACTATCAAATATAGCGAAGATAAGAGAGACATCGAATACAATCTCGACATCCTAAATAATCAATTCCTCCTTAAATACGATGAAAATCAGCCGGTAGAAGGTGGAGATTATCGGAAAGTAACCTACGTTCTTTTTAGTGAGGGTGAATACGAGATTGAAATTGAAAACGGCCATGTCGTTTATAGAGACTTTTCCTCTTATCAAATGTTTCGATTTGCTTCCGCCTCAGCGATAATGCCCGATGTTTTTTATCCTCAAAGCAATTAAGTCCGTTATCTAAAACCATCATCCTTAGAAAAAACGAGTTCTATTTATCAAACAAAAAAACTGAGAATTATAATAGAGAAGACAAAAACACAGGTTTTCTTTTATGAAAATATATTCGTATATCAAAGAAAACCAAAGATAATATAAAGGGGGATTTATGATTCAAAAACTCACGTTAAAGGATGCGCATTATCACGTCATTGGCTATGTAGAAATCAAAGAAAATGGCGACAAAGTCTTAAAAGACGCCCATTATCATATTAAAGGCTATTACATGGCTCGAGATAACGTCACGAAAGATGAACATTACCATATCCTCGCGCACGGCGATACCTTAACTTCTCTTTTATAACTCGTTTCAACGAATTAAAGAACATTTAGGTTGAACGTTTCGTTTGATATGGTCCTCCAGGAAAGAAAAGATGTTTCTCCTCATCTTTTGAATGTACGGACGAAGATATGAAAACGTCCTTCTTTCAAATCTTGAATGAAAAAAGTATCAGGAAGAATATTCCAAAACATCTCTCAACCTCACTTTGTTTGACAGGAACACTACAATAAGATTCAATTTCTTTCTTCTTTAATGCGAATATAGCATCAATCTTATCGGGGGATTTATATGCAAGATTTCGATGAAAAATTCCGTGGGTATTTATTGCCAGATATCTCAATCATCCGTTATGGCATTATTTATGGGAACAATACGATTGTTTTTATAAAAGGAGGCCAAGATTGCTCTCTTTATGGTTACCAAAACAAATACCTAAAAATGGCACATAATATCCATGACAAATATGGCTATACAGTAATTGCTTCAAGCAATCCCTTTAATGGAGAAAACCCTTTAGATAACGCCATGAAAGTAGTTCATAAAGTCGTAGAGAAATGTCATTTTAAGGATTATCAAATTTACTATATGGGTCTATCCAACGGGGCGATTGTAGGCGCTTGGTATGGGGTTAACTATTCTAAAATCAAACGGATGTTACTCATCAACCCACCTTTAGATGTCTATTGGAACATTACCAAAGAAGGCATTGAAAAATTCCAAGGGGAAAGAATGAATATCGTCTTTGGAAACAAGGATCCTTCCTATTCTTATACTCCTCTTATCAAAGAGATAAAAAACGAGAAGGTTCATCTCCATATCATCGAAGGAGAAGACCATTGCTTTTCCACGGATGCGTATGATTTTCAAAGATTGCCGATGGAATTCCTTCTGAATGATTAAAATGTCTTTATTATTTGGTAAGTCTTGCTATTTGAAATACGAAACGCAACTTCTCTTGATGATTAGCTACAATCGGCCTTTCAATTGATGAGTTTCCTTACGTTCTTGAAACGTCGTTACTTCTTCGTATAATAAAATTTGTATGGAAAAAGAAATCAAACAAATTACGATTAATTTTACCTATGGTTGCTTTGGAATGGCTGATTTTCTTTCTCGCGACTATATGACTTTTTCTAAAAACAAAGTTGAATATTTTAGAAAACCACTCGAAAAAGCCACCATTATCAACCCAAACATTCGCTTTTCTTATCACCCAAACGAACAACCTTTTATCCTTCAAGAGGAAAAATCCTCTTATGAGAAGGATTTTAAGCGCTTATGCAAGCTAACTGATCTCCTTGAAACAAAAAATAGCTCTCTTTGTGATGCCATTCCTGCTTCGGTTGTCATCGAATATGCTGACGGATCTAAAAAAGTAATAGAGAATTTGTCTGAGGGTTATGGCAAAAAGAAAACGCCTTTTGACCAAATCCTTGAACTGACTGAAAAATATACGCCTAAGGCACTTAAAGAAAGGTAACCTGATACGAAAATAAACTGCATGAATGAACTTGAGCAATACATCACCAAACACCAAAAGAACCGTGAAAAATCGGAATCTTTTGTAGACTATTTATATGAGTTAATGGAAAAGCATCAGATAGAAAATCCATCTGATGTTTATAAGAAAGCCTTTCTTTCTCGTCAGCTATATTCTTCGATCATTTCCGCTAAATCTAGCCCATCATTAAATACCTGTATCAAACTTGCTTTAGCAATGCATTTAGACAACCACGAATGCAAATATCTTTTGAAAAAGGCTGGATATACCCTTTCTTCCTCTAGTAGATTTGCTTTAATCATCCGTTTTGCAATAGAAAACCGTATTTATGATATCTATGAGGTTAATAAACTTCTTATAGACGCAGGATACGAAGACTCTTTGCTAAATTAAGAAATGTCAAATCCCGTTTGACCATCCATTCTCTCTTTTTCTTTATTCTTTTCTTGCATTGGGAGGAAAAAAGAAAATGCAAGAAATCATCGAACATTATAGAGCCTTCAATCTTTCTAAAAAGATTATGGAAAAAGCTCATAAAAACCAAACAAGGGTGAGTGGAGAGCCTTATAAATTACACCCTATTAGATGTTTTAATAACTATGCGGCTTTCATTGGATATCTGGATGAACCCGAAACGAAATGTTACCAGTTAGAGGAAGAAGGAATCCCTTTCTTTGGTGTAGCGGAGCTTTGTCTTCTACATGATGTTATCGAAGATACATCCTTGGATATGGAAGATATTGAAAAACTCTTCCAAAAAGATGGACTATCCAACTATTTCCAAAAACGTATCAAGGATGCCTTAGAAAGAATCACCCATGATAAAACGATGGATTATCCTTCCTATATCGAAATATGTATGGGAAACCCCATCTCTGCCGTTTGTAAAATGATGGATTTGCAAGATAACCTCACAGTCTTATCTTTGGATGAATTCAATCCAAAGAATTACAAACGAGCACAAAACTATCTAACCTATCTTTATCAAATTAACAATAAATATCACTTCATTGAAAGAACCCAAAAATTCAGAGAAAAACATTATGAAGAAAAAAACGCTCGTTCGTAATATAATCTTCTTGCCATAAAGAGAAGACGAGGGACAGGCCCTATGACTCTTCAGCAACCTGCATTCGTAAGGTGCTAAATCCTGAACGATGGGAAATAAACAATTATCTCTCATCGTGAAGATGGGAGTTTTTCTTTCTCTTATGGTTAGGAGAAAAGAAAAATGAAAATCTTATTACATCTTCCTCACGTCTCATTAGACGTACCTGACTATTTTTACGAAGGATTAATCATTCCCAAACCTCTTTTCCGGAAATATAACCTAGAAATGACGGATTTAGGCGTAGATTATCTTCTAAAAGATCTTCCTGGAACGAAGATAAAGCCTCCTTATTCCCGCTTATTTTGTGATGTAGAACGTTTCCGTGACGATAAGAAAGAAAAGATGTCTCAATACGGGGAGGGCCTTCTATATACAAAGATGTATGATGGCATTCTCTTTCATAAGCATGATGAAATCTATCGAAAGAAAGTCCTAACTTATTACGATACGTACCATCAAAAGCTAGATGAAATTACCAAAAATCTCCTTTCTTTTGACGATGAGCTCTTAATACTAGATTGCCATTCTTTCTCTGATAAGATGGCCTCATATTTCTTTAAACCTCCTTTTCCAGACATTTGTATCGGAATAGAAAAAGACTTCTTTGATCAAGAAATATTGGATCGTATCATTGAAGAAATCAAAAAGAGGGGG
Organism: Escherichia coli; assembly: GCA_963630675.1. GTDB lineage: Bacteria > Bacillota_I > Bacilli_A > RFN20 > CAG-826 > UBA4951. The sequence goes on along the minus strand of CAVGNR010000001.1, from coordinate 25,069 downwards.
TACACCTATCAAATAAACCATCCCTATCAAGGAAGTCTTGTCCCAAACTGTATCTATAATAAGAAAGTTATTTATAAAAAAGTCGTATCCATCATGTTAGAAATCAACAAACGTATCTATCTTTAATGCCTATTGAACTGTTACAAATTCAAAATTATTTTAAGTTTGTAACAGGTCGCGATAAAATGAAATCGTCTCTTAAGAAGCAAAAATCTTGTCCTCATATTTCCAAAAGCGTTGAAAAAGAAGAAAGGATGCCTTATGTATATTCTAAGAAAACAATATCTAGAAGAAATTAGAAAATATTACGATTCCAATTTGATTAAGGTTTTAACAGGCATTAGACGTGTGGGCAAGAGTGTTCTCCTTGAACAAATACGTGAAGAATTAAAAAGAGATCGAAATTTGGATGAGGAGCATATTATTTGCATCAATTTCGAAGATATTTCTTTTTCTTCTATCGAAAACGCCAATCAACTAAATGACTATATTTCCGCTCGCATGAAAGATGAGAGGAAATACTATATTTTTCTCGATGAAATCCAACACGTAAAAGAATTTGAAAAAGTTCTTGCCTCCTTGAAGGCAACGAAAAACGTTTCTATTTTTGTTACCGGCAGCAATTCAAAGCTTCTTTCTGGAAGACTGGCTTCCCTTTTAGTCGGACGTTGCAAGGAGTTCAAAATTCAGCCATTCACATACAAAGAATTCTTGGATTTTTATCAAGAGAATCAGCTTCCTCTCCCTACAAAGCCTCTCAATAATTACATCCGCTATGGGGGAATGCCACAAAGATTGGACTATTTTTTAGAAAAAGACATCGTTGCTTATTTGTCCGATCTTTTTAATGGCATCGTGGAGAAAGATATTTGTTCAAATAAATCGAGAATCGACAAAGAAACATTCTTGAATGTTGCCAAATATATCATCTCCAACTCTGCAAAGGACTTTTCTCCTGATAGCATCGTCGATTATTACAACATGAACAACTCCGATAAAATACAACGTATCACGCTTTATCGCTATTTAGAAAAGATGGAGCACGCTTGTCTTATCCACCGAGTGAAACGTTATGATATTGCTTCAAAAAGAACTCTAAAATCGATTGAAAAACAATTCGCCATGGACACGGGGCTTATTTTAGCGTGTAGTAATTCAAATCGCATTTTCCCTTCTAGAGCACTAGAAAACGTCGTCTATAACGAACTTATTTATAGAGGATATGAAGTAAAAATAGGAAAGACATATAAAGGTGTAATTGATTTCGTCGCGATGAAAGAAGGCAAAAAATGTTTCATTCAAGTTGCTTATCTTCTTTCTGATGAGGAAATCATCATAAGGGATTTTTCTCCTTATAATTCTGTGCGTGATCCCTCTCCGAAATACGTCATGAGCTTGGATGAGTTTGACATGTCACAAAACGGAATAACGCATATCAATATCGAAGATTGGCTGCTTGAAAAAGTGGACTTGTTCCTTTCGTAACTGTTACAGATTCAAAATAATTTTAAGTTTGTTACAGGTCAATAGCTTTTTGATAGACATTCCGATAACGGACTATAATAAAAATATGAATCAATTAGAAACCATTAAGAGTTGGATCCATAAGGATACGCGTATTGTCTTTTTAGGAGGAGCAGGGGTTTCTACCTCAAGCGGAATTCCAGATTTCCGTTCTCCTACGGGGCTTTATAAGATTCAAAACAAATACGGTCTTCCTGCCGAAACGATGTTATCCCACACTTATTTCTTTGAACATACAGATACTTTCTATGATTTCTATTGGAATTTCATGGTTTTTCCTAATGCTAAGCCCAATAAAGCCCACCTCGCTTTAGCTAACTATGAAAAAAGAGGGGGCCATATCGAAATACTGACCCAGAATATAGATGGTCTTCATCAAGAAGCGGGGTCTAAACGTGTCTATGAACTCCACGGTTCCACCAAGCGTTATTTCTGCTTAGATTGTAATAAAGAGTATACCCTCGATCAAATTCTCCAAAAGAAAGGTGTTCCCCATTGTTCGTGTGGAGGAATTTTGAAACCGGATGTTGTTCTTTATGAAGAGCCCTTAAACGAAGTCATCCTTTATCAATCCGTCAATGCGTTACGTTATTCTGATTTATTAATCGTTGGAGGAACCTCTTTAAATGTCTATCCTGCCGCTTCACTTATCTATGAATTCGGTGGAAAACATAAGGTTCTTATCAACAAAGAAAGAACCCCTTTAGATTCTTTCTTCGATGAAGTCATTCATGAAGATATAGGGGATATCTTAGAATATCTTCTTTCTTAATTCTTTAGAGAATTTATATCGTTTCTGGAACGTCTTTCTTTTTTGAAACGGAATTTAGAAGAAAAGAAACCATTCCGAAAAGGAAACAGATAAAAGGCAAAAGATAAACGAAAAGAACATAGGAAACGATCGTAATCCTATCATAGCTTCCAAAACCTTCGATTTTGGTAAAAGAATAAATTGGAATAAATAGAGATGGCATCAAACTTAAAGAGAAGAGAATTCTCGTCTTCTTTTCTTTTGCTCGAAGAGAGAAAAAAGCAAGCAAGAACGAAAAAACAAGAACTAAAGCGCCAAGAATAAAGACAAGGGCTGTAGCCATACTTGCATATTTATTATCTCTAAAAGATGTGAATTCCTCCAAAAGGAGAGACCCATGTACGTTTTGAAGAAGAATGCTAAAAAGAGCAAAGAGAATCAGCGAAAGAGGAAGAATAGAAAACGATTTATTTCCTTCGAAGAAAGTCTTATTACGGTTATGAATGACAATCATCATGATAAAGGCAAGGAAAGAGAAAAGGAGCCAAGCGTATATCATGCAATAAACGACGTCTAATTCAGGAATGTTTGTGAAGTTAAATAAGAAACAGGTCAAAAAATAAACAGAATAGGAGTTTGAGAAAATCAATATATCTACAATCAAGAAAGTCAAGAAATGAAGGAGAATGCTCTTCTCTGACAAAAAATATTTCGTTCCAAAAACAAAGAAGAAAACAGAAGAAAGACAAATAAACGTCTCCAAAATCGCTAAAACAAACGGTGCACTTGTTGGAGAATTGTAATACGTTATAAAAAGAAGATTAATACTAAGCAAAGGAACGATTAAAGCTAAAAAATAAGGTAAATGTTTTTTCATAAAATCTCCTATCTACGAAAAACTTGATACGTTTCTTTTGACTCAAAAAGTGAGGAAAAATTGCTGACACTTTCTGGACAACGTTCTTTTATAGCTTTTGCTAAATCACCAGGCTGAATGACATTTGATGGAATAACGTCAAGGCCATGATAAATTAGATAAGAATTAAGCATAAACCGGCAAATGGTAACGCAATTGTCGGTAAAGAGGTTATATCCTGAGTTACGATACTCTAATATTTTTTCCAATTGGTCATATTCTTCTATGCCAATGTAATCGCCAAAAACGGTGTATGAAGTCATTGTATCGATGTGAGAGTAATGATATAAATCGTAATCGTAACGGATCCCAACGTAATCACTTTGGTCGCATCCCCCGCTAGAAGAAGCGCCACCCCATTTTCCGATGGAAAATATCTCATCTAAACAATACGTCATATATCCATATTTGGTTTGGTCGTCATAAACATTCTGAAAAATCATATAGGAATGGCCTGGCCAACCATGCACATCGCCGTTCCTGTCCTTTGATTCCTCAACCATGACCACTTCCATGTAAGCATAATAAACTGTACTTGTAGGTGCGGGAACTGAAAAAGAACCAATTAAAAATGCGCCTAATGCCGCTAAAGTTTGTAACATATTAAGCCCTCACTTCTTTATTAAAATAGCAAAAACATTCAATAATAACAATAGTTTGGCTTTAAAAGAAGGAATGGAAATTAAAAGAAAACCCATAGTTTCCTATGGGCTTCTACCGAAAGAAATACTTAAGCTGCCTTATGGCAAACAAAGGTGAACTTAGGCGTAGATTGATATGTGTTTGTACCGAAATAGATATCGCAATAAGTTCCTTTATAACATTCCTTGTTTGAAGAGTCTAATCCCTTGGTATAACCACATTTTAAGAGATAGACCGCATATTTGTTGGCGTAGATTTGACGATCAGAGCTTGTTCCGCAACTCTTATCCAAACTAATCTCTAAAGTCACGCCATCAATTGGACCATAACTAAATGGATAAGAAGAATCGGTGTAATCAAGAGCAAGATATGGTACGGAATCGGCTGCAGTTTTTGCATCCGTATCAGACATTCCGAGTTTTTCTTTGAAAACCTTTAACAATTGATAGTTATAGAAACTTGCATATCCTGTTTCCCAAGTTAACCAAGAAGAATTCACCTTCAATGGAGAGAAATCGATGAAATCTTTATCAGAGAAATAGAATTTATCATTCTCCACGCTGATAGCTTGATAGTTAAAGGTAAGCTTACGGTATCCGCCATTATTCGGAGACCAATATTCATAGGTAGAAACCTTACCATCTTCCCCTAAGGTGATGTAGGTATCGTAATCTTTTGCATCATCGTCATCTTTAGGGAACATCGTTAAGCCAACGCCATTGACAAATGGTTTCACAGCATATTTGTTTTCAGAGACTTTGGTGAATAATTCAGGATGAGTGCTAAAAGACATGAAATCAGAGAGAGTTTTGCCTTTTTGAACGTCACCAGAACGGACGGCTCTACCTTCAAAATGATCCGAAGGATCTTCCGTTTCGGCATTTTTATAAATTAGCTTATAGCTGATGCTAAATGGCTGGACGCCATCTTCCGTCTTTAAATATCCGTAGCTTTCTTTTCCAGAGAATTCTGGGACATAGAAAGAATAATCCCCCGTGTGGTAATAATCGCCGATATCACGATTGGTGATGGTGTCGTTATTGGAATTATTGATTTCATGCGCTTGCCAAACGTTATTATCGTTTTGGAAATAAGAGAAAGCAGTGCTTAATTTTTGGTAATCCTCTTCTTCGGAGTTAACGGCATATTTTTCTAAAGAAATAGCGGTAGGTGTTTCGAGATTGGTTACGAATTCGTAATGATGCCCATCGTTATAGGTATAGCCTAATCCGTGGAAAGATAAGGCGTTATTCTCATATGTAAGATCTAAGGAACGAATATTTCCGAAGGTAACATAGTTATAGTCGCAAAGGGATTCAATTATGCCATCGGCTCCTGGACCAAAATAATGGTAGGAACCATCATCTGTTTTTCTACAGGCTAAAGGATCGAAATACTCCTTTAAGAAACGATAGGATAAATCTTCCCAAAGGTAAGAAGTACGTTTGCTAGCAATTTCATTATTCCCGTTAATATAGACTTCTTCAGCATAACCTGAAGCACTCTTACGGAGATATTGGCAATCATCGATAGCCCCACGGACATTATCATAACGGTTATGAATCTTTTTCTCGTTTTCGTTTGCTTCCAAAGAAACGCTTGCTTTCCAAGAGGAAACGCCTTCGCTAGAAATCTTATTCATTTCCGTTTGAGCTTTAATCTTATTATCAAGCGCCAATTTCGAAGCCTCTTCAGGCAAAGACTCCGTTGGTAAAGAGAAAGAAGAAATGTAATCTTCTAATTCTTGGTTCACTGTTTCGCCAACTTTCGTGAGGAATCCTTTTGCAAGAGGGACAATTCTCGTATTCTCATCATCATTTGCATCTTCCCAAGTATAAAGTTGGATAATAACGGACTTATCTTCTCTCACGCCAAAACGAACTTCGGCAATTCTTCCGGTTATAGAAGCATTTTTATACCCAAGCAAGGTCCCACAAGCAACGATGAAGGCTTGCTTATCAGAATAAATACCATGCTCCGCGTCATAAGAGATGAACTCTTTGGTAACGCGGTTTTCTGGATTTGCTAAAGAGCCAAGGAGGTTCATGCGGTATAAGAAATCCCCTTCGTTAGCAGGCGTTCTATAAGAAGCCCCATCAAGACGGTGGGCATTTGTAATCTTAATCGAGGAGCCTTCCTTATCGTATTCGTAATAAATGTCATTAGGGAATTCCGTTTGGTTATAGCTCTTTAAAAGAAGATAACCCGTATTGGCATAATTTCTTGTGATGTATTTATGAGTGATCGTATCTTTTAAAGTAGAAGTTACATTTCCTTCCGCGTCATACATCTCATATTCAACGGTATAGTTTCCGGAATTGGCAGCAGCCATAAGCGTGCTATAGATGTAAGCTTTATCACCAGAATTTGTATCGATTGGAGGGACGTATTGAGAAGATTCGAAACTTCCTTCTTGAGAATTGCTGCTAGAACTTTCGCTAGAAGAATCTTTTCTAGAATCGTTACTAGAAGAAGGGGCAATGGAAGAAACACTTTCTTCCGAAGGAATCGTATCGTTACTGCTTTCATTCGTGCTTACGCAAGAAAGTAACATTCCTACGCTTAAGCACAACGGCATAAAATATCTTTTTTTCATTTTTTAACCTCAGGATAACTACATAAATTTATCATTTTTTTAATTTCTTGAAAGAAAAAAATAATTCATTAGAATAAAGAAGTTATCGCTTTTGGAGGATAATTATGCCTAAGTTTAAAAAATATTTATCATTGCTTATCTTGCCTTTTTTATTTTCTTGTGGAGAAAAGCCAAATGTTTCATCAAGCGAACCTGCTTCTTCGAAAACACCAAGTATTTCTAGCGAAATACCCACAAAGGATGTTTTTTCTTCCTTTATAGAGAAAGGAAAAACCAATATCGGGGTTTTTGAAGTTCGTGCCACGGGATATGATTTCCCCCTCTCTACTTATTCCTTCTATGGTCAAAAGGTTCAACTTCAACAATATAGTGACGATTTTAAGAACTATTATTTAGAAAGCTATGGAACGACTGTTCTTGATGGAGGAGTTTTAATCAATGGTGAGCAAGGTGCATTCACTTACCGTATTGAAAATAACCAAGTGATGTTAGAAAGCCCTGTGGGATATGCTACAAATCTCATTGATTTAAAATCCTATGGCCCAGCATTATTAGCGGATGCCTCTCTTTATGACGAAACGGATTCTCCTTTTGCCTATACTTCAAAAAAGAATAAAGACGGAAGCTTAGCTGCAGCCAAATATTGGGCAGCTGTTGCTGGTATTAATTCAACATTTGAGCAATATATGGACGGTTTCTCTCTTATTTTGGATGAGAATCTTGAAAATATCGTCACCATCATGCATTTCCAAATAAATGACCAACAGATGACTTATCAAATCAGACTTACGCATTTAGGGGATACAAGCCTTCTTCCTCCAAGTGTGCTTACTTCTTATCTTTCTTCCCCAAAAGTAGTGCCAGCCCCTACGACTTGGACAGATGAAAGCAAAGCCTATATCCATGCTAATAAACCAGTGGAAAATCTTCTTCCTTTCCCAGAAGGAACGACTGCTCAATATTCTGAAAGCTATACAAGCGATGGCATTATTATCGTGAATTATGGCGTGAATCTTGTAAGTAGATATGGCAAGCAACTTCTAGCAAAAGGCTTCAAAAAGAGAATGAGCTTAAATACGGAATATCTTCTTGAACTTACCCCAGAAGAAGGAGACACGTCTTTCTTATATTGTGCCGCAAAAGTGACCATGAAGTACGCATCCAACGCGACCATGATCTTAATTGAATTAAGCACGGATTATCAGAATTTCAACCAAGCCAATGAAGAACTTTCCCTTTGGAATAACGGAACATATAACAAAGAGTATGACTTAGGGTTAAATTACGCCGCTCTTCCTGAATCGAATAAAGTCACCCGCGTTCATTCTTACGATATGACGTTGGCTATTAAAGAAAAACTCGCTTCGAGTGGCTACGCTAACGATATCCTCTATTATTGGCTCGCCGAAGTGGATATTTCTTCTAAAGAAGAGGCAATCGCCTATGCCAATAGTCTTTTTGAAGCCCAAAAGAATAACGGTTTCTTCCTTGACGAGAAGACGACCTTAGAGAAAGACGGCTATCTCTATGTGTATAAAGTAAATTCCAAACATAGCACTGAAGCAGTTCTTCGTGTCGTCTTAGACCGTGATGATATGGGTGAATATTCTGGAACAATTGTTCTTCAAGCGATTGTTGGTAATTATCAATTGCTCGATCAAATGCTAAAAGAAAGTCCATACGAAAAATAAAAATAAAAGGCCCTTCGGGGCTTTTTTAATCCAAGATGTTTCCGACCTGTTCCAATCTTTTTCGGAATACTCTCGGTCGAAGAAGAAAATAAGCGATAGTGGATACCAAAGAAGCAAAGATATCGGCGATAGGTTCGGCATAAAAGACAAGGAAAGCGTTCTTTGAAAGGATTGGAAGTAGGATCGTTAAAGGCAAAAGAAGAATGAATTTGCGGTTCAAGGAAAGCCAAATCGAATACTTCGCCTGCCCCATGCCGGTAAGCCCATCAACAAACACATATTGCAAAGCCAAAGGAATAACCCCATACATATAAATAGAAATGGTTTGATTCGATATCGTGATGGCTCTTTCATTAGGCGTAGAGGAAGAAAGAGAGATGAAAAGCCTAGCAAAAGGTTTGCCAAGGAAGAAAGATAAACCAACGCAAAGGGTGCAAAAAGCAAGAGCGAATCCTACAAGTTGCCATTCCGCTTTCTTAATCAAATCCATTTTTCTTGCCCCATAACAATAGGCAAGTAAAGGCTGAGTTCCGCTTGATATTCCTAATAAAGGACCGGTAACCAAAGAGAAGAAAGCCTGCGTGATGGTCGCAACCTCAATATAGAAATCCCCATCTCCTCCCCCAAAGTTTTTAAGGCAAGTGTTCAAACAAATAAAAACAACAGAATCCGTCGCCATGATAATAAAGGGAGAAAAACCTAGTTTAAAAATCTTTTTGACGATTTTCTTTTCGAGTTTTTGAAAAGAAAGGCGGATGTCCGTCACCTTTAAAAGAAGAATAAGAACAAAAACAAAAGAAAGGAATTGAGAGATAAGGGTTGCTAACGCCGCTCCGGAAACGCCCATCTTAAAAACATAGATAAACAAAGGATCCAATCCGATATTTGCCACGCATCCTAGCATTGTAACAAGCATCGCTAAAGTAGATTTCCCTTGGGCAATGATAAATTGATTCAATCCTAAAGTAAGGATGGAAAAGAAAGTCCCAGCCAAATAAATCATGAAATAAGAATAAGCATATGGAAATGAAGCCTCTGACGCCCCAAATAGATAAAGAAGTGGCCTTCCTAATGGATAAAAAACAACGACAATAAGAAGACTCATAATCAAAAGAAGGATAAAAGAATTAGATAGAATCTTTTTCGCGTTTTCTTCATTTTTTTCACCTAAAGACATGGAGAAAATAGGCGCTCCTCCAAAACCAATCCAATAGGCAAAAGAAGTAATAAAGGTTGTAATAGGGGCAACAACCCCAATTCCAATCAAAGCAATCTCGCCCTCTATAGGAATATTGCCAATAAAAATACGGTCAACAATGCTATAAAGAACGCTCACAAATTGAGCTAACATGCTTGGAAGAGCCAAAGATAAGATATTTTTGAAGGTGCGTTTATCACCTAAATTTAATTTCTGCATACTAAAAATTTAGAACAAAAGAAAACGAATATATCAATAAAACGCTTACAATTCAGGATTATCTTGGTGAGAGATCTCTTCGGCTTGCTTGGCTAAAATCTTGATTTCTTGCGATTGTTTCTTTGCTAATTCGATTTCTAAGGCAATGGAAACAAACAAACCGAATAGAATAATGAAATAGTAGGTGTAACCTCTCCATAAAAGAGAGATGGTTTGAGAAGTGGCCCATACAGTTTCACTTGTAAACAAATTTCCGCCTAAGCCAATGACAGACAAAGAAGCTAAAACAACCGCGAAGGCATAATCAATGCCTCCGGTTGTGCCAGGCGTAGGAACCCAAACCACAGCCGTAATGGCAAAAGAGGTCCCAAACATAACCAAGATATAGACAAAGAAAGGATTCACGTTACTTAATTCGACACCAACCGCTAAAAGTAAGAAGAAAGGAATCGAATAATAAGCCAAATCGGCTAACATACGATAAAGCAAAGAGAGCAAGAAGGCTTTCTTGTGGGTGAAGATTTCTTTAAAAGCGGTTTGTGTCTTATCGCAATAATTCTCAAAAGCCTCAATCTTGCTAGGAAGAAACTTACGGAACATCTTCCATTTGGAAATCTTCGTAAGCAAAGAGACCAAAAGGTTACGCACTCTTTTGGATAACCCCAAAAGCAGCATAATAACCAAAGTTAGAATGTTATTGAAATAACCAATGGCAACAATAATCGTGAAAACGGTTGGATTTAGCCAGCTAGTTAAGCCAGTGATGCCACCTTGTGAAAGGCCCTTAATATAAAAAGGGAAGAAAAAGAGAGCGATAATAGCATAAATATTGGAAACAACGACATGAACCACAAAAGTAGCAAGGATCGAACCAGTTGCTTTCGACATATCGGCTCCGCATTCTTTCATCAAATAAACTTCCATTGGCTGTCCACCGAAAGCGAATGGGGTAACGTTGTTATAGAATTGCTCAATCGTGGCAATCTCGAATAATCTTCTTTTGCCGACTACCTTATCAATGCCGTTCGATTTGCTAAAAGCAATCAAAGAAAGAGGCCATAAAAATAAGAAAATGATTAATAAGAGAAAAGCAACAAACAACCATACCCAGTGATGATTCTGACCAATGGAAAGGAAAACCTGCTTGATTTCCTCTAAATCGGTGAAATTGGTGATCAATAAAACGACGGCGACTGTCAAAGCAAGAATCATGATTCCACCCATAATCGCGGAATTCCTCGTTTTCTTATCTTTCTTGCTATTAATTTCTTGCAAGTTTTTCTTTATTTCATGCAATTCTTCTTTTTTCTCTTCGTTTGGCATATGTATCAGTTTCCCTGAACACATTATTCTAGCATATTTATATGGTTCTTTTTCCATAAAAAAATACTTGAATATAAAAAATACAAAACAATATAATATGTACAAGGAGGTACGAAATGGAAATAACCTGGTTTAACTTAAAACTAGCAGAAGGACAAGCTAGTTTGAATCAAAACTCCATCACGCTGAATAAAACAGCTATGTCACCCTTCGAAGGTGCATATCGCGTTAAAGTAGGGATCGATGAGAAAAACAACATCATCATCGAACCTCTAAGCAAAGACTTCATTTCGCATATGGATTTGAATGAAAATGATTTTCTGGGAATTCAAATTACGAAGTCTTATGCTAGAATTAATTCAAAGGAATTAATGAGTTTGCTCTCCTCGTGCTTAAAATTGAATCTTGGTAAGGAAGCCATTAAATATCCAACCAAATACAATGAAAATGAGGACCATCTTGTAATCTTAACGGGGAAAGGAGAATAAATATGGAACAGTGGATGTGGATTATTTGGCTTACGATCTTTGTTGTTTCTTTGATTATTGAAGCCATTGGAACAGATTTAGTGAGCATTTGGTTTGCTTTCGGTGCTCTTGTTTCCTTAATCATTAGCTTTACCGCTTGTCCATGGTGGGTGGAATTAATCGTCTTTATCACCGTCTCTGCATCGACGTTATTAGTTCTTCGCCCTCTTGCCCATAAATGGATGAGAAGAGGCATAACAAAGACCAATGTTGATGAAATCATTAATTCTAAAGGCGTCATGACAGCAAAATATGACCTTTTGCATCATGGTGAAGTGAAAATCAATGGCGTGATTTGGACAGCCATTGGTCAAAATGAAAAAGATGTGTTAAATGTTGGGGATGTTGTAAGTGTCGTTGGCATCTCTGGCAACAAATTAATTGTTAAGAAATTTACCAAGGAAGGAGAAAATTAACTATGCCTGGATTTGTCATTGCAATTATTGTTATCTGTATTGTTCTTTTTATCACTTTAGTCGTCATTCTGTCTTCGATTCGTGTGATTCGTCAAACGGAAAAAGCCATCGTTGAAAGAATGGGCGCCTATCATGCGACATGGGGTGTTGGCATCCATTTCTTGCTTCCTTTCGTGGATAAGGTTGCTCATAAAATCTCTATGAAAGAGCAAGTGAAGGATTTTGAACCTCAGTCTGTTATCACCAAAGATAACGTCACGATGCAAATCGATACTGTTATCTTCTTTCAAGTTACCGACCCAAAGCTTTACGCCTATGGTGTTGATAACCCAATTGCTGCTATCGAATATCTTTCTGCTACAACTTTAAGAAACATCATCGGTGAACTTGATTTAGATGGAACTCTTACTTCCCGTGACATCATCAATGAGAAAATGAGAAAGATTCTTGATGAAGCAACCGACCCATGGGGCATTAAAGTTAACCGTGTTGAAGTGAAGAACATTCTCCCTCCAAGAGATATCCGTGAAGCCATGGAAAGACAAATGAGAGCGGAACGTGAAAAGAGAGAAAAGATCCTTCTTGCCGAAGGTGAGAAGCAATCCGCCATTCTTATTGCTCAAGGTAAGAAAGAATCTGAAATCTTAAATGCTGATGCCGAAAAGCAAGCAACCATCCTCCGTTCGGAAGGTGAAGCGGAAAAGACCCGCCAAATGAAAGCAGCTGAAGCCGATGCCATTAAGATGGTTCGTCAAGCCGAAGCAGATGGCTTAGAAATGCTTAAGAAAGCCGAATGCGACAATAACGTCTTAACTCTTAAATATCTTGAAGCCCTTGCGAAAGTTGCCGATGGAAAAGCCACAAAGATCGTTCTGCCAAGCAATTTAACCAACATTGCAAGCTTAGCAACCACCATCAAAGAAGTGGTTACTGATCCAAAAGAATAAGCATCAAAATTATTCTCTAGAAGGCCTAATAAGCCTTCTTTTTTTCATTCTTTATTTATCTAGAAACAACCTTTTCCTTTCAATTTCCTTGCATTCTTTATGCGATATGGCTATTATTGTTAGGCTGTTTGAAAGAACAGTCCATATCGCGAGGTAGAGCAGGGGTAGCTTGCCAGGCCCATAACCTGGAGGTCGGTGGTTCAAATCCATCCCTCGCAACCATTGATTTAATTCCCTATTGAAAAATAGGGTTTTTATTTGTACTATAGGAGTGTCAAAAGGAAACCTCTTGATAGATATGGTCTGAGGGTAAGACCTTAAAAAGAAATCCCAAACGAAGATATGGTCTGAGGGTAAGACCTTAAAAAGAAATCCCAAATGAAATTGCTTGGATCATCCAAGCTTTTATTTTTATGGCAAAACTTGTTGAACTAAGGAAACTATCAAAAGAATTTTACAAGGCTTATCCTCACAATGAATTTCCAGAGATGGAAACTAAATTAGGTAGGCCTTATGTTGTTTTACTTGTGAAAATTAATAATGTAAAATTTGCAATTCCGTTAAGAACTAATATCCGCCATTCCTATTGCTATAAATTTAAAACATCAGATCGTGAAACGGATTCAATAACAGGAATAGATTATTCTAAAGCGGTTGTGATTTCTAAAGACTCTTATTTAGGTGAGGTAACAGACATCAACGATAAAGAATATCTAGAACTTCAACAAAAGACGTTCTTTATTATCAAAAAGTTTAAAAAATACGTTAATGATTATATCAATTATAAAAAGCATGGTGGAAATGAATACGTTGCTAAAAGATATGCGTTCTCTACCTTGAAGTATTTTGATGATATATTATTAAACGAAATAAATTAGTGTAACGTCGTTACGATAATACTATTAATGTCGTTACGATTGGTCGTGTTTACTAGTAACGTCGTTACATTGAGGCAAATGGAAAATTACAGCACCAATACAATTTGGTGTTGTTTTTATTACAAAGAACTTATCTGATTTCCTCCAATAACTACTGTATATTAGTAATAACAGGAGGAAAATATATGATTAAGTCTATTGGTATGTTAATTTTCGAATATCATGATTATTCCAATATTTATAACAAAATTGCTAGATATAGGAGCAAATAAGGGATTGTAGATTCATGTTATAATTCCAATCGGCCAAACAAGTTGGATTTGGGAGGCCGAAGGTATTAAAAACGTACGTGTCATATCTAAATCCGATGTTATGGAAGATGATGATGTAAAAACTAAGTTCGAAGAAATAAATAAGCAATTAGAAAGAAAAAGGAAGGATATTGCTTCGTGAATCCGGGATCGAACCTTTGATTAGGATAATGGTAGAAGCCCATCGATAGAAGAATGCAATAAATATATCGAACGCCTATATAATGTTATTAAAAAGGGAGGGCATCTTTGTGAGTGATCTAGAAATTAAAACAGCCGAATTATTTAAAATAGTCCCTGATTATCTAGTCTCTTTATTTAAAGAAAGTGAATATCCTTGGGAAATATTGCCTAAGATTAAGCAAACTATAATCTCCTTAACCAAAAAAGGAATCGAAGGATATATTTTTGATGAAGAGAATAACCTTTTGATTGGCAAAAACGTAATAATAGCCAAGACTGCCACGCTAATTGGCCCGGCTATAATCGGGAATAACGTCGAGATTAGGCCAGGAGCCTATATTAGGGGCAATGTCATAATAGGTGATGATGTAGTAATTGGTAATTCCTGCGAATTTAAAAATTGCATCATCTTAAATAAATCACAAGTCCCTCATTTTAATTATGTTGGGGATTCTATCTTAGGTTATCATGCCCATTTAGGTGCAGGAGTTATTTGCTCTAATTTAAGATATGATGGGAAAGATATAATTATCCACGGGGATATATCTTATAAGACAAACCTAAGGAAAATAGGGGTTTTTATAGGTGAAAATGTCGATGTGGGATGCAATTCTGTCCTTAATCCAGGAACAATAATAGGAAGTAATAGCAAAGTCTATCCTCTTACGATGGCTAGAGGAGTCTATCCTAAAGACGTATTCATTAAATCCGAAAAGGAAATAGTTCCTGCAGTAGTCAACGTTTTGTAGACACTTGGGTTTAATTCTTTTTGGCTTTGGCCTCCTCGATTATCTTTTGCTTTTTCTCGTATTTGACCTTGCTCGGCTTTTTGGGGACGGATTCCCCCTTCGCAGCCCTTTCTTTATAGGCCTTTGGCGTGAGATAGCCCAATGCGGCCGACGGCCTCTCCTCGTTGAAGAATCTGACGTACCTCTCGACGAGCGACGGCACGTCGTCGCAATGGGCTATATCGAAGTCGACGAACATCTCGACCTTCGACCACCCGTTTATGGCCTCCATCGCCCCGTTGTCCGTGGGCGTCCCGGCCCGGGACATCGAATGCGTGATATGATATTGGGGAAGGAGCTCATTGAAGCCCTTCGAAGCGTAGACGGAGCCTTGGTCGGTGTGCAGAATCAGATCCAAGCCGTCTACCTTTTTCTTTTTCTCGATGACCATTTCGAGGCCTTCGAAATATGTGCTCCTATCCCCTTTTCGGCACGATAGGCCGTAGCCGACGATCTCGTTGTTCCAAAGGTCCATGTAGAGCGTGAGCTCCCAGTATCTCCCTCCGGCCCAGAAGGCGGTCATGTCGCTGACGACGCATTGTGGCGGCCCGTCGACATTCAGGGAGGCCATCACGGAGTTCGGGTAGATCTTCTTCGGCTCGCCCGGCTTTTTGTAGGCATAGTGCCTGCTTTTCGACTTTATGCCGGCGAATTTGCAGCACCTGTGGGCATATTGGTCGGACATCACGAGGCCAAGATCCAGCCTTATCTTCGCGTTAAGCCATCGGTAGCCGTGGCTAGGGTATTTGGCGTGGTATTCCTGGAACAGGGCGACGTCGGCCGTCCTCTTCCTGAGCCTGTCGGAGGGATTGGACAGCCTGGCCTTCCATTTGTAGAACCCGGACCTGGATATCGACATGGCCCGGCAGAGGGATTTGATCGGCCATCTCGCCGAGAGCTCCATCGCTATCTGGAACTCGCATCCTTTATAGAAATGAATTCCTTCGCCTTTCCACCCCCTTTCACCGCATACCCTTTTTTTGCGCGGGCGACCTCGATGTCCTTGAGCATCAGCTCGTTGATGAGCTCCTCCTTCGTCATCGATCTGTAGTCGGCGCTCGGCTCGGGCCTTTTGATTCCCTTGGGAAGCGGGTCGACCCCGATCGATTTCATGTACTCCCTAGCATAGAGGTAGACGGTCTGCAGCGTGACCCCGTTCTCTTCGGCCGCCTCCTTGGCGGTCTGCTTGCGTTCGTAAACGCGCCTTCCTATGTCTAATTTCTCCTTTGTCATGTCTCTTTTTTCGACCTCCTTGTGTAAATTCTAGATTAAGCTGTCTAAGAATTTGAATAGAGTGTCTACTTTAAGGTTACCAGTGCATTCCCTTAAATAAGATTGCATTTCATATTTGATTTAATATCCATTTATTTGTAATAATAAAGTTATGAAAAGCCATTATTTATTTAGTTTAATTCCATTTCTTTCATTGACTCTTTTTAGTTGTTCTTCATCTAGCAAGACTGCTAAGCAAATGCTAGAAGACCACGAGTTCAGCGAATCTATCAATGAACATTATGAATTAAGACTAACAATGAATGATGACTATACTTATGAATATAGCTATAAAGTACCTGCAACACAGTATTCTGAAGGAGTAGATATTCAAATTCAGGATAAATGGGAACATGTCCTTTCTTTTCATTATTCCTATTCTTATGATGATTGGATCTTCTTAAATAAAGTAGAAGGAAAGATGAAAGGACATGTAGGATTATTTAAGTTAAATAACAATGTTGATCATAGGGGATTACAAAATTATCTTGTCTTACACATTTCTTCTTATTATCTATGGTCAAGTGAACATGAAATCACTAGGGAATATCTAGAATCGCTTAGGGGTAAAGGATATTCAGGAAGTAGCGATAATAATGGAAGAATAGAATTCTGGGGTCCAAATCTATATCCTCGTGGCTATGCAATGGCCAAATGGAAGAAGTAAAATAGACCAATGTTTTCACACTGGTCAATTTAGCTTTATTTAGTATTTTTATTCGTCAGAATGCTTGTTATTAATTATCTTCATGTGTTCTGGAGTAATTAATTTGACATCATGCTTGATAGCCCAGTCAACGCATCCTTTTAAGGCCTTATTTAGGAAGATACGTGGGACTTTGGTCATCATAGCGCAGGCTTCTTTAGTGAATTGGACATTCGGATCAATTCTATTAGCGGCATACATGACTGATTGGACATCAACGGCCTTGGCTTGTACAGTTTCAGCATATGGTTTTTTCTTTCTGGCAATCCAGAAATTCTTGCTATCACGATATCCATAATCAACTGGGAGTGGCGGGAATCCGCTAGCTTTGACGCCATTAATGATGCAGGAATGGTATTTTGGTTTTAATAAAATCTTATCGATTCTTAAGATAAAGTGAGCACCAAATTCGGAAGTGATACCATTGCAGGTGTGATAGGGAGGTTTATAGGATTCTTGAACACGGTCATCTTGAGCCCCATCGATTTCTTTTACCCAGCTACATTCGAATACCTGGAAGCATTCATCGATGATCTTTGGGAATTTTTCTTCTGGATGTTCTTTTTGCATCTCTCCATCAATCATAGTGAGCTTGAAGTCTTTCATCTTCTCCTTAGCCCCATCCCCAGGGAAGCCAAGTCTTACAGTTTCTCTTAATATTGCTTTATCATCTGGGACAAAGTTAAGAGTGCATTTACCCGTTCTTAAGAGGTTTTTGCAGGTATTGGAGGTGTTTCTGCAATTTAATATCATTGCGTGATAATCTTTACCAGCAATGTAGAATGGGAAGCAAAGAGAGTAGGCTCCATAGGTAGTGGATCCATCTTCTGCTAGAGTACCAACTAGTAATGTTGGCATTGGGAAGAAACTTGATGTTTGGTAGAAATTGTCGCAAATTCTAATACTTTTGAATTGTTCGTTAGACATGTAGTCTCCTTCTTTATTAAATAGTTTTTTTGCAAGCAAGTAGTCATTAATTGCACTAACAACGACGACAATACCTGTCAAAGCAAATATCAGTGATAGCTTTAGTGTCCTATCGATATTTACTTTAGCAATTGCTAGGGCAAGGAATGGCAAGTAGCATGCTAGCATTATGTATTCAACGTAATAATGCTTACGAATCTTAACCTTAGTCTTGAATATACGCTTGCTTAGAATAAAGCTGACTATGCCAACGTGCATTGCAAGGAGGGTGAATATAAATCCGACAAGGTTTTCTCTAGCGTCTACAAACTGTAACAAAAGAATAAAACCAAACGTAATTAACTCACCTAGGATGAATAAGGTCAGTATTCCTATTTCAGGCTTAATTTTCTTCATTAACTCACCTCCATTTTTGTGTTTAAAAATAAATTTCTTCAATTTCAAAAATTGATGCCTGAATGAACAAGACCACTCTAACATATAAAATATAGAAAAGAAAGAATATAAGGCAACTTTTGGGAAGTATAAGGAATATTGCTCCTATATCTAGGAAATTTCTTTATTGTTAGAACCATTGCTTTGCCTTTTTCGGATATGGTTCTTCTTAAACCGAAAATTGTATTTATCCTAAAAAGTTGATAAATCTCCTTACCATCTAGCTTTTATCACGTTTTTTCAAACTAAGATAGGTTTCAAAGTCCCTTCTTTTCTTTTGTGAGAGTGAGCATTCCTTCATTAAGATAGGGTTTTGTATTCTCCTGTTATCCTTTAAAATAAGGTTGAGGAAAAACATAATGGAACAAGAACTATCTTTTGGTCCTCTTTTAGATAAAGACGGGAATCTTTCTCAAAGGGGCTTTGCTTACTCTCTTATTAAAGATTATAGAAGGGAAGACATCAAAGGAATGAAATCCCGGATTAAGGAATGGGATTATTATTACATCGCGGATAACAATTACGGAATTGCTTTAACCATTGATGATAATTCCTATATGGGTTTGGTATCTTTATCCGTTTTGGATATCCGGAATGGAAAAGAGATACTTACACAATCCCCAATCTTCTGGTTCCCTAACGGAAAGACAAATCTACCTTCCTCCTCAAAAGATGGGGATAGCATAAAAATAGGGAAGGGGTATTCATTCCGTTTCTTAAATCAATCGGGGAAAAGACATCTTCTTTGTGAAATGAAACACGCTTTAGGAAAAGAGGATTTCTTTTGCGATATCTTCTTAGAGGAAAGCAATCCTAACTCTATGGTTATCGCAACGCCATTCTTTAAGAAAAGACATTTTTACTATAACCAGAAGATCAATCTCTTAAAGGCAAAGGGTTTCTTTAAGTTAGGGGAGAAACGTTATGAGTTTCAAGAGAACGCTTTTGGAACATTAGACTGGGGTAGAGGAGTTTGGACATATAAAAACACCTGGTATTGGTCTAACGCCAATGGGATATCCAATGGAAAACGTATTGGTTGGAACCTTGGATATGGTTTTGGTGATACCTCGGCTGCTTCAGAAAATATGCTCTTTGTAGAAGATAAAGCTTATAAATTCCAAGATGTTGAGTTCTTTATCCCAAAAAAGGGAAAGAAAGACGATTTTCTTTCCTCTTGGGAGATAAAAAGCGAAAGTGGAGACATTTCTTTAAAGTTCCTCCCTTCCTTTAATCGGAAAAGCAATACCAACGCCTTACTGATTCAATCCGATCAAAACCAAGTGTTTGGAAGCTTCTATGGTTACTTCCTAGTGGATGATAAAAAACTCCTAATTGATGGCATAAAAGGCTTTGCAGAAAAAGTGAAGAATCGTTGGTAGAATTGCCTCTACTTTTTATCTTTAGTAGAATAGAGCGGCTGATATCAGTAATATCGGTAATATAGAAAATGAAGAAGAGGAAATAAAGTATGCTAGTTACAGTTGTGGCCGATGTCTTCGGCGAAGCAAATAATGGCACAACAATTGCCGCGATTCATTTAATAGACACTCTTAAGGAAGCGGGGCATGAGGTTCGTGTTGTCTGCCCTGATACGGATAAAAAAGGAAAAGATAATTTCTATATCGTTGGTACATATTGGGTTGGGCCCCTCCAAAGCATCGTCGATAAAAACGGCGTATCTTTGGCAAAGCCTAACCGCAAAACCTTAGATGAAGCCTTATCCGGTTCGGATGAGGTGCATATCATGATGCCTTTTGCCGTTGGAAGAAAGGCTTTAAAGATTGCCAAAGAAAAAGGAATTCCTGTTTCGGCTGGATTCCATGTTCAAGCAGAAAACGTGACTGCCCATTTGTTTAACCTTATGAATTCTCATTTGGCCAACAAGCTTGTCTATCGTGATTTCTGGAAGAATTTCTATAAGGACGTGGACGCTATCCATTATCCTACGCAATTTATTCGTGACACCTTCGAGAAAGCCATTCACCATACGACCCCAGGATATGTGATATCCAACGGCGTATCCAAGGAATTCCATCATTTAGATATTGAAAGAGATCCCGAATTAAAAGGAAAGTTCGTCATTCTCATGAGTGGACGATATTCTAAAGAAAAGAAACAGACCTTGCTTATTAAAGCAGTCGCTCGTTCCAAACACAAAAAAGACATTCAAATTGTCTTTGCTGGCTCTGGACCAAGAGAAAACGAAATGAAAAGATGTGCGGAGAAACACGGCATCCAACCAATTTATCGTTTCTTTAAACGAGAAGAACTTATCCAGTATCTCAATATGTCGGACTTATATGTCCATACTTCCGAAATTGAGATTGAGGCCATTTCTTGCCTTGAGGCGATCTCTTGTGGTTTAGTGCCTTTGATTAATAATTCTCCTCGTTCTGCGACAAAAACCTTTGCTCTTAGCAAGAATTGTTTATTCAAACTCAATGACGTGAATGATCTTTCTCATAAAATCGATTACTGGTTTGAACACCCAGAAGAAAAAGAAGAGCTTAGGAAGAAATATCAAAGCTATTGCAAGCAATTCGATTTCGACACCTGCATGCAGAAAATGGTGGAGCTTGTAGAAGAAACCGCTAAGAAGAAAAAGATATGAAAATTAAGAAAACCATCGTCTATTCCGATCCTTTAAATGAGGATTTCTCCGGAAGCAAATTCAAAAACGTCCCTCTTCCTAAGAAATACAAATTCTTTGTTTGGCGTCCCATTTATTGGGTTTTCCAAGAATTCCTTTATTACGTGATTGCCGTCCCGATTATGTGGATTATTGGCAAAATCGGATGGGGATTCAAAGTCAAAGGAAAAAGGAAAATCAAAAAAGCCCATCTAGGAAGAAAAGGCTATTTCATCTATGGAAATCATACGACAAGAGCGGACTCTTTCTTTGGACCGGTAGGGGTTTGCCTTCCTCGACATGCCTATATCATTACCTCGGATAACGTCATGCAACACCGTATCTTGTTGCCTCTCCTAAGAATGTTAGCCGCTATCCCTCTTCCTTCTTACCCTGAGCAAGTGGAACCCTTTAACGAATGTATCCGTAAAAGATATCGTAGGGGTGAGCCAATTATCATCTTCCCTGAAGCGCATATCTGGCCTTATTGCACAAGGATTCGTCCCTTCCCTGACCAATCTTTCACCTATCCAGCTCAACTTGGCGCCCCTGTTTTTGGGATGTGTGTCACCTATGAGGAGCATAAGATCCTAAAATTCTTAAAACCTCGGGCAGTTGTTCATATCTCCAATCCCATTTACCCCGATATGAGTAAACCCCTAGGAGAAAGAACCCATGAACTTCGTGAAGCGGTCTATAACTTTATGGAAGACACTGCTTCCTCCTTAGATAATGTGGAATATTGGCGTTACGTATATAAGCCAAAAGAGAAAGAAGATAAGCAAGATTGAAAGCTACCCCTAATCCTGAACAAAACCAGGAAAGGGGTATTTTTCATGAAATACGGTTGGAAATTCAAACTTGGTTACGTTCTCAAATATAAAGAGGGGAGGCGAGATTTCGCTCCCGTCGCAGGAAGCAAAAAAGTCTTTTTAAATCGATCATTGCAACAACGGAAGGATCAAGGGCAAAACAAAATGGATGCCCCTTTCAAAATCCGGGGAAACATCCATCTAAGCTTATGATATGATCCAACCAACTTGTCCAGCTTATTGGGCATATATCAAAGATTGTTTATTTAATGGCCCACTTTTATTTTATTAATTACTATGAAAAAATATGAAAAAGCATAAAAATTCATAGTAGGGGCTTCAATTTAGACCTGCTTTTTTGTTATTAGATAAAATAAAGATTTACATTCTAAGAAAAAAATGTATTGTAAAGAAAATTCTTATTTCCAAATAACAACGGAGGAAAAACAGTATGGAAAAGAATAAATTACACCTAATTGTAGGGCTATTCTCTCTCGGCTTTTTATTTTCTTGCACGCATAAAAGTGCACCGGTTTCTTATTTAGAAACAAAAAGAGAAGATATCGAATATATCGAAAGAACGAAGAAAGAATACACCGGTGTGAATGAGGAAACCACAGAAAGCAAAAAGAAGCTCTCTACCGATGAAGTGAAAAACGCATATCTTGCCTTTGTGAATTCCTCTACCTTTAAAGAAATTGATCATTTCTTTGTTCCAGGTGCTCTTCCTGATGTCTATCTTGTTTCTTTAAAAGAGAAAGAAGATATCACCTTCGAAGTATACGAAAAAAATGTCTTCGTTGATAGAAAAGGCTACGAAACAGATGGAGAACATCTAAAAGAATTCGTTTCTCTTTTTGCCTAATATAGATACGCTTAGGAAAAATCCTGAGCGTTTTATTTCTCTAACCGTCATTCCCTACCTATAATAGAGTCATACCAAAGGAGAAAAAAACTTATGGAATTAAAAGGAAGCAAAACAGAAGCTAATTTAAAAGCCGCATTCGCTGGTGAGAGCCAAGCCCACACCAAATATCAATATTTCGCTAGCCAAGCAAGAAAAGATGGATACGAACAAATCGCAGCCATCTTCGAAGAAACCTCTGGCAACGAAAAAGAACATGCCAAACTCTGGTTCAAATACTTGAACGGCATTGGTACGACCGAAGAGAATCTTGCAGCCGCTGCAGCCGGTGAAGATTATGAATTCACCGATATGTACAAACGTTTCGAAGAAGAAGCAAGAGAAGAAGGTTTCATCGAAATCGCTAACAAATTCAAAATGGTTGGCCAAATCGAGAAAACCCACGAAGACCGTTATAACGCTCTCTTAGAGAAAGTCAAAGGTGGAGTGGTCTTCGTTGGAGATGATCTTTCCGTTTGGAAATGCCGTAATTGCGGACATATCGTGATTGGTAAATACGCACCAAAAGTTTGCCCAGTTTGCAATCACCCACAATCTTTCTTCGAGCTCCGCGCCGTTAACTATTAATCAATACGGATGCTTAGGATCCTTCGGGGTCCTTTTTCTTTCTAACAAGCAAATAGTAAAAAGTTGTAATTTTCATCAACTTTTTACTGTTTATGATATATTATTAATACCATAGGTGACATTTATGAATTCAAATGAGCTTTTATTTCCTCGTCAAATATATATTGATAGGGTGAAACCTTTTTTAAACGATTGCGGTCTCATAAAGGTTTTCACTGGTGTAAGACGATCGGGAAAATCTTCTATCATGGAACTCATTAGAAGAGAGTTGATTAAAAATGGCATTGAGGAAGAAAACATCATCAATCTCAATTTGGACGCTAAAGAGAACGTCTTCATTGATTCTGACGTGAAACTGATGGCAAAAATAGACACCTTAATTCAGAAATGTTCTAAAGGAATTAAGTATCTATTTATTGATGAAATTCAAAATGTTAAAAATTTTGAAAAAATCGTTAACGCTTATCGAGAAGAAGGTGATTTCTCTATTTTCATCACGGGAAGTAATGGCTATTTATTGTCGGGAAATCTCGCGACAAAACTGACGGGAAGATATATTGAAATTACGGTAAACACTTTACTTTTTTCAGAATATCTGGAGATGAAAAAATTTTTAGGAAAGAGCATTGACGAGGATTTGGATTTTGAGTTTCAAAGATATGTTCTCGATGGTGGTTTTCCTAAAACCCTTACATACGATGATCCCTTGGCTAGAAAAACCTATGTTGAAAACGTTATTTCGGAGATTTACGAAAAAGACATTAAAGCCAATAAAACCATAAAAAACAAAAAACTTTTTGATCAAGTTCAACGTTTTGTGATCAATAATTTCGGTTCAACATTTTCCGCGAATGGCTTAGCCAACTATTTAAGTAAAACGGATGGCAAGAAACATAGCTTAGAAACCATATACTCATATATAAGCATTTTGGAGAAGGCGAAAATCATTTCAAGGTGTCAAAGGTTTGACATGAAAAGCAAAAAGTCTCTAAACGGAGAAGAAAAACTATATTTAAGTGATTTAAGTTTCTATTTTGCATCCAATGTAGATAACAGAATAAACTACGGACCAGTTCTAGAAAACCTCGTTTTCAACTATGCCAAGGCCATGGGCTATAAAGTCTATGTTGGGAAAATCGGCAAACTTGAAGTGGACTTTATTTTGAACAAACCGATGAATAATTATTCTTATGTGCAGGTTTGCAAAACTTTAGATAACGGTATTTTTAATGAAAAAGAGCTTCCTAAAACCGAAGAAAGAGAATATCGCTCTCTTTTGTCTATTCGTGACAATTATCCAAAATACATCCTAACTCTTGATCATTTCTTACAAAACAGGGATGGTATCATCAATGAAAACTTGGTTCGTTTCTTCAAGAACATGAAGCAATTTTAGAAATAATCTTTAAACCAAATAGTAAAAAGTTGTAATCTTCATCAATTTTTTACGGTTTAACGTTTTTCTTTTAAGAACCTTTTGGAATCACTTTTTATGAAGTGAACATCCCTAAAATAGAGCATTGCGCACATTTTTACGAATAACTCTTGCAAAAGATGTCATGAATATGGATAATATTCCATGCGGCTTGGACCATTGGTGTAGCGGTCCAACATGTCTCCCTGTCACGGAGAAGATCACGAGTTCGAATCTCGTATGGTCCGCCAAGTACGCGTGGCCCGGTAGCTCAGATGGTAGTAGCAAAGGACTGAAAATCCTTGTGTCGCCGGTTCGATCCCGGCTTGGGCCACCACGAAGAATATAACCTCGATTCCATCGGGGTTTATTTTTTTACTCTGAATTCTGTGGTAAAAAATGCATCATTACTATATAAGCGTAAAAAATATCCAGAATCGACTAGTTTGTTCGAACTTTAAATAATGTG